>JAQBEY010000151.1:0-38251 GCA_032123655.1 Betaproteobacteria bacterium | reverse complement strand
GCGGGCGCGGGCAGCGCCCCGCGCTCCGAGGGATTCTCGCAACTCGAGCACGACCGCTCGGCGCGGATGACGGGTGGCACGCGGCAGCGGCAGTTCGAGTCGACGCGGGGCGGGTTCGAAGGCCGCGGCGGCGCGGCGGGCGGCGGCTTCGCCGGTCGCGGTGGCGGGGGGGGCCGGCGCTAGCAAGGTGGCCGATCTGGTCACATCTCCTCGGATGCGGCCACCGCCATCACCTTGATCGCCCGGATCGGTCCAAGGACGCAGGCGCGGCATCAGGCAGATGGCATTGGGCAAAAAAAACCCCGCGATCTGCATCGCGGGGCTTGAGGCTGTATCGATCAGGAGGAGCGATCGAGATACAGAAGGAGACTACACCCACCAGCTTGGGACTGTCGGACGCTTTTCAAGTTCCCTGACCGGTTCCTGGGTGGACACGCCGCCTCTTCCTGACGACGGCGCGGGAAATACGAAATCGAACTCAGGCAGCCTTGCGGCCCTTGGTCGCCTTGGTGGCGGTGGCCGAAGCGGCGCGAACGTTGGCATCGGCCATGCTCACGACCTGCTTGGAGGCCTTCTGGAACTGGTCGAACGCAGCCGTGGTCGCGGCGATCGTCGATTTGAACGCGTTGAAGGCGACGTCCGAACCCGCCGGCGCCGACTTGCTCGCCGTGTCGACCCAGGCGGCGACGCCCTTGGTGTACATGGCAAACGCTTCTTCGGTCAACGCCGTATAGCCGGCCTGCGCTTCCTGCGCGAGGTCATACAGGTTGCGCGAATAGCCCATCGCGTATTGCATCTGGGTCTCGGCGATCTTGGTGCGCAGGGCCAGCAGGTCCTGCACGTCCTTGATGGCGGCAACGGCTTGCGCGCCTTCGACCGACTGCGCCATGACGACCTTGGTCGCGCCCAGGTTGAACTTCATCAGCTTCTCGGCACTTTCCATCGAGAGCGCGGCAAATTTGGTCGCTTGGGCGACGTTGGTCTTGCTGATTTCGGCGAATTGTTCGGTAGCGTTAAACATGGTGAGTATCCTTTGCGAATTGTCCGATGGACGTTTTAGGGTGTTCGATCCGCTGGCCGGCGACTGACTGCCCACCTGCCGTTCACGCCCGCCGCGGATATTCCCCGCGCCTCAGGCGCTTGAGCGGTCCGGATCGAGCACTGCCTCGAAACCGCTCCCGGTACCCGCACCGGCGATTTTTCGTCGCCTCATTGCTGCACCGCACAATCACCATAATAGGGTCGTCAACGCGTCAAGTCAAGGCTTTTTTGCTGCACCGCATCAAAGCGCCTCGCCGCCCTGAGCGCGAAAGTCAATCGACCAATAAATCAGCAGGTTATAATCAAGTACTGACTAGATGGAGTCCGCCGGATGAGTGAATCGGTCCGTACGATCAAGAAATACCCCAATCGCCGCCTGTACGACACCGCGAACAGCGGCTACATCACGCTCGCCGACGTGAAGCAGATGGTCCTCGAGAACATCGACTTCCACGTGATTGACGCAAAGTCCGGCGACGATCTCACTCGCTCGATCCTGCTGCAGATCATTCTCGACGAGGAAGGCAGCGGCGTGCCGATGTTCAGTTCCGAAATGCTTGCCCAGATGATCCGTTTCTACGGCAGCGCCCAGCAGACGATCATGGGCCAATACATGGAACAGAACGTCAAGGCCTTTCTGGTGATCCAGAAGAAGCTGCAGGATCAGGCCAAGCAGGTTTATGGCGACAAGATGCTGCTCACGCCCGACCTGTGGAAGCAATTCATGCAGATGCAGGCGCCGGCGATGCAGGGCATGCTCGGCAATTACCTCGAGCAAAGCGCGAAGCTGTTCATGGACATGCAGCAGCGGATGCAGGATCAGACCCGCGGCATGTTCACGGCGTTTCCGTTTCCGAATTTCGGTGCACCGCCGCAAGCCGGTTCCGACGACGACAAGAGCAGCTGAAAGCCGAAAAGCACCGCAGCATCCGCTGACGTCGCGGCGTGATGCTGCGATGCGTTAGCCCGCCGCAGGCGGGCGGCGGCATCCGCCAAGCCTCGTCGCGCCTCCCGCGGCGCCCACCCGCACCCGAGAGCTCCCGCGCATGCCCACCCGCCAAACGCCCAGCAAACCCGCCCCGGTATCGGTGGCACCCCGAGTCGGCTTTGTGTCGCTCGGTTGCCCGAAGGCGCTGGTCGATTCCGAACAGATCCTGACGCAGCTGCGCGCCGAGGGCTACGCCATCGCGCCTTCGTATGCCGGCGCCGATCTGGTGGTCGTCAACACCTGCGGCTTCATCGACGCGGCAGTGGCCGAGTCGCTCGACGCCATCGGCGAGGCTCTGGCCGAGAACGGCAAGGTGGTCGTTACTGGCTGCCTCGGCGCAAAGGACGGTGGCACATTCGTCCGGGAAGCGCACCCGCGTGTTCTCGCGGTTACCGGCCCGCACGCGACGCAGGAGGTGATGGCGGCCGTGCATGCGCATCTGCCCAAGCCGCACGATCCGTTCGTCGACCTCGTCCCCGCCCAGGGCATCAAGCTGACGCCGACCCACTACGCCTACCTGAAGATCAGCGAAGGCTGCAATCACCGCTGCACGTTCTGCATCATTCCGTCGATGCGCGGCGACCTCGTGTCGCGGCCGATCGGCGAGGTGATGCTCGAGGCCGAACGCCTGGTGGCCGCCGGCGTGCGTGAGTTGCTGGTGATTTCCCAGGACACCAGCGCCTACGGGGTCGATGTGCGCTATCGCACCGGCTTCTGGAACGGGCGGCCACTGAAAACGCGGATGACCGAACTCGCTGCCGCGCTTGCCGAACTCGGCGTCTGGGTCCGGCTGCACTACGTCTATCCCTACCCGCACGTCGACGAGGTGATCCCGTTGATGGCGCAGGGGAAACTGCTGCCCTACCTCGACGTGCCGTTCCAGCACGCGAGCCCGCGGATCCTCAAACTGATGAAGCGTCCGGCCAATGCCGAGAACACGCTGGCGAGGATTCGCACGTGGCGGGAGATCTGCCCGGAGATCACCATCCGCTCGACGTTCATCGCCGGATTTCCGGGTGAAACCGAATCGGAATTCGCCGAGCTTCTCGATTTTCTCGAAGAAGCGCAACTTGATCGCGTCGGCTGCTTCGCCTATTCGCCGGTCGACGGCGCGGCGGCCAACGCGTTGCCGGACCCGGTCCCCCGCGAAGCGCGCGAGGAGCGCCAGGCGCGCTTCATGCAGGCGCAAGCGCGCATCAGCACGGCGAGACTCGCCCGCAAGGTGGGCCAGACGATCGATGTCCTGGTCGATACGGTGGAAGGAAATGCGGCGATAGCGCGCTCGGCCGCCGATGCCCCCGAGATCGACGGCGTGGTTCGTGTCATGGACGGCGGGGCACTGTCCGTCGGCGAGTTCGCCCGCGTGCAGGTGGCCTCGGCGGACACGCACGACCTCACCGCGGTGCGCGTCACCTGACGTGCCACCCACCCGCGGCGGCCCGGCACGACAGCGTGCATGATCCATCTGCATCGCGCGATACGGCGACTACGGCGGGCGATTCCAAGCCCGCCCCACGGTCGGCGCCACCACCTCTGGCACTGCCAGCGCAATATCGACAATCCCCGCCGGGAGCGGGCACAATTCCTCCCGTCCTCGGCGTTGGCTCCACCGGTAGCGCCGCGTAGTCCCATTCACCCCGTATTCGCCCGTTTTGGACGAGATTCCCATGAATGGTTCAGGCAGCCTGACCCGGCCCCTATTTCGTTGCGCCGCCCTCGCCGTACTGGCGCTCGTGCACGGTTGCGGCAGGGAAACGCCCAAGCCGGTGGAGAAGGGTCCGCTCGGCGTCACCGTGATAACCGTGGAGCGCAGGGACGTTCCGGTGGTCGGCGTCTACGTCGCACAGACGCAAAGCTCGCAGGCCGTCAACGTCCAGGCGCGCGTTTCCGGGTTCCTCGAGAAGCGCGTTTATGTCGAAGGCTCGGTGGTCAAGAACGGACAGGTCCTGTTCCAGATGGACCAGAAGCCGTTCATTGCCCAGGTCGAAGCGGCAAAGGCGGCGTTGCAGCGCAACCAGGCGGCCCACGAAGTCGCCAGAGCAAATCTCGCGCGCACCAAGCCGTTGACGCAGCTCAACGCGCTGTCGCAGAAGGACCTCGACGACGCCACCGGGCAGTTCGAGCAGACTGCCGCCGCAGTCGAGCAATCGAAGGCCCAGCTGTTCGAGACGGAACTCAACCTCTCCTACACAACGATCCGCTCGCCGGTCGACGGCGTATCGAGCTACGCGGTCGTGGCCGACGGCACCTACCTCAATCCGCAGAACGCGCAGCTCACCACGGTGTCGGTGCTCACGCCGATGTGGATCAATTTCAGCCTTTCCGAGAATGAGTTCGAGCGCATCCGCAACGAGGAGCAGCGCGGCCTGCTGAAGCTGCCTCCTGGCGGCAGCTACGTTGTCGAGGTCGAGATGGTCGACGGCTCGATCTTTCCGCGGACCGGCCGGGTCACCTTTGCGAACCCGTCGTACAACTCGACGACCGGGACGTTCCTGTTGCGCGCCACCGTCGACAATCCCGCCGGCGTCCTGCGTCCGAACCAGTATGTTCGAACACGCCTCAACGGTGCGATCCGGCCAAACGCCATCGTGGTGCCGCAGCGTGCCGTCCAGCAAAGCGCCAAGGGCCACTTCGTCTGGGTGATCAACAAGGAACAGCAGGCGCAGATGCGGCCAGTCACCGTCGGCGACTGGAAAGGCGACGGCTGGCTCGTTGCCGAAGGTCTCGAGACCGGCGAGCGCGTGGTCGTCGACGGCGGCATCCGCCTCACTCCGGGGGCGACGGTCAAGGCGGCGGCGTACGTCGCGCCGAGCGCGGCCACCGCGTCGAAGGGGTCGGCGGGCACGCCGGCCACCCCGCCGAAAAGCCCCGCCGGAACACCGACCGCAGGGCCGAAGGAAACCGCCGGAGCTTCGCTATCGGCGCCGAAGGATTCGGCCGGTACGCCGGCAGCCGCCCCACGCTGACCGGGCCGCGTCTTCATGTTCTCCCGATTCTTCATCGAGCGGCCGATATTCGCGGCCGTCGTGGCGATCATCCTCGCGCTGGCGGGAATGGTCGCGATGACCCAGCTTCCGGTCCAGCAATATCCGACCATCACGCCGGTGCAGGTCACGGTCCAGGCCACCTATCCGGGCGCGGACTCGCTGACCCTGGCCAACTCGGTCGCCTCGCCGATCGAGCAGCAGATCAACGGCGTCGACAACATGCTCTACATGTCGTCGACCAGTTCCTCGACCGGCCAGCTCACGCTGACCGTGTACTTCGCGCTGGACACCGATCCCGACATCGCGCAGGTACAGGTGCAGAACCGGGTCAACCTCGCCATGCCGCAACTGCCGTCGGCGGTCGTGCAGCAGGGCGTGAACGTGCAGAAGAAGTCGTCGTCGATCATGATGCTGATCGCGGTCTTCGCGAAAAACGACCGCTACAGCGCCAACTACGTCGCCAATTACGCGAATGTCTACGTCCTCGACGCGCTGAAGCGCGTGAATGGCGCCGGCCAGGCGCAGGTGATGGGCGTGCCCGACCAGGCGATGCGGATCTGGATGAACCCGGACCGCATGGCTTCGCTGGGCATCACCACGTCCGACATCGCCAACGCGATCAACCAGCAGAACCAGCTGTTCGGCGCCGGTCAGATCGGCGCGCAGCCCAACGCCGGCCCGGTCGAACTCACCTTCCCGGTGGTGACACAGCCGCAGTACACCGAACCCGGACAGTACGAGAACATCATCCTGCGCGCCAACCAGGACGGCAGCGCGATCGTGCGGGTTGGCGACGTCGCCCGCGCCGAGATCGGCCTCAAGCAATACATCGTCGACAGCAAGTTGAACGGCGTCCCCGCGACTTTCATCGCCGTCTACCAGCAGCCGGGCGCGAACGGCCTGGTCGTATCCAAGGCGGTGCGCGACACTCTCGAGCAGATGAAATCCCGCTTTCCCGAGGGGATGGACTACCTGATCTCGCTGGACACCAACGACTTCGTGCGGCTGTCGATCAAGGAGGTGATCAAGACGCTGTTCGAGGCCATCGTGCTGGTGGTGCTGGTCGTCTATCTGTTCCTGCAGAGTTTCCGCACGACCATCATCTGCACCGTGGCCATCGTGGTCGCGCTGATCACCACCTTCGCCGGCATGCTGGCGCTGGGCTTCTCGATCAACCTGCTGACGCTGTTCGGACTGGTTCTGGCCATCGGCATGGTCGTCGACGACGCGATCGTCGTGGTCGAGAATGTCGAGCGCAACATGGCCGAGCACCATCTCGCGCCGAAGGAGGCGACCATACGGTCGATGGATGAGATCGCGAGTTCGCTCGTCGCCGTCGTCCTGGTGATGTCGTCGGTGTTCATTCCCGCGGCCTTTCTGCCCGGCACCACCGGCCAGCTCTACAAGCAGTTCGCGATCACCATCGTGGTCTCGGTGTCGGTGTCCGGTTTCATCGCGCTGACGCTGACGCCGGCAATGTGCGCGGTGCTGCTCCGGCACAATCCGCCTCGGCAGCGCGGCTTCTTCGCCTGGTTCAACCGCCAGGTGGATCGCGTGACGCAGGCCTTCGGCCACGCGGTGACCTGGGTCATCAAGCGCATGGCCATCGCGCTGGTGTTGCTGGCGTTTTTCCTGTGGTCGATCTACCACCTGTTCACGATCATCCCCACCAGCTTCGTCCCGCAGGAGGACCAGGGGTACGCGATGGCGGCGATCATCATGCCGCAGGCGGCGAGCCTCGACCGCACGCAGGCGATCGCCGAGCGCGCCGACGCCATCTTCAAGAACATCCCCGGTATCGCCACCCGGTCCATGGTGACCGGCTACAGCCTGCTCGACAGCGGCTTCAAGACCAACGCCGGGACGTTTTTCGTGACCTTCACCAACTTCGACGATCGCTACAAGGATCTTGAAACCACCAAGAAGCAAAATGCGCGGGCGATCCTCACTGACTTCTTCAAGCAATCCCGGCTGATCGAGGGCGCCGTGGTGATCCCGATCGCACCGCCGGCGATTCCCGGCATCGGCACCTCCGGCGGCTTCGAATTCTGGATCCAGGACACCGGCACCGGTGACCCGGTCGCGCTCGATGGCGTCCTGCAGGAATTCCTGCGGAAGGCGCGGGAGCGGCCGGAACTGACCGGCCTCGTCACCACCTATTCCGCGACCACCCAGCAGCTTCGCGCGGAGGTCGACCGCGACAAGGCGACGCTGCTCGGCATTCCGGTGCAGGACGTCTACAGCGCGATCCAGGCGCAGTTCGGCTCACTGACCACGAGCCAGTACAACCTGTTCAGTCACGTCTGGTGGGTCATCATCCAGTCAGACGCGCGTTACCGGCAGGACCCGAGTGACCTGACCCGGCTTTACACGCGCAACAACAATAACCAGATGGTGCCGCTGTCTTCGGTGGTCAAGACGTCGTGGACCACCGGCCCCGACCTGCTGCCGCACTTCAACGGCTTCACCGCCGCCAAGATCATCGGCAGCGCGTCGGCCGGACACAGCTCGGGCGACGCGATCGCGACCATGGAGTCACTGGCGAAGGAAACGCTTCCGCCCGGGTACACGTTCGCGTGGTCCGGGCTCGCCTACTCCGAGAAGCAATCGGGCGGCACCTCGTCGATCGCCTTCCTGTTCGGACTCGTCATCGTTTTCCTGGTGCTGGCGGCACAGTACGAATCGTGGACGCTGCCGGCCGCGGTGATGACTGCAGTGCCGTTCGGCATCCTGGGCGCGCTTCTGACCAACCACCTGCGCGGCCTGGAGAACGACGTGTACTTCCAGATCGGGCTGCTGGTGTTGATCGGACTGGGCGCCAAGAACGCGGTGTTGCGCGTATCCGCGGCCGTCGAGTTTCGCAAACAGGGCAAGTCGATCATGGAAGCGACGGTCCTGGCCGGCGAGCAGCGATTGCGGCCGATCATCATGACCTCGCTCGCCTTCGCCGTCGGTTGCCTGCCGCTTGCATTCGCACTGGGCGCGGGCGCCAACGCGCGGCATTCGATCGGCACCGGCATCATCGGCGGCATGCTGGGGGAAACGACGCTGGCGATGCTCTACGTGCCGTTGTTCTTCTACATTTTCGACCGTATGGGCGAACGCAAGGCGGAAAGGTCGGCTGCGGCTGCGGCCGCGGCGAAAGCGGAAGCACGTGCGGCGGCACAAGCGGCCGCGGCAGGCCCGGCCGCGCCTGCTCCGCGTGAGGGCGACTGACATGCGCGCTCGTGTCCTCCTGTCGTTCGCCGCGCTGTTGCTGGCCGGCTGCATGGTCGGGCCGGACTACCAGCGTCCGGAGGTCGTCGCGCCGCCTGCATTCCAGTACGAGACGCGCAGCGCCACCAATACATCGGACACGCTATGGTGGCGCCAGTTCGACGACCCGGTTCTCGATGCACTGATCGACGAAGCGCTTGCCAACAACCTGAATGTGAAGATCGCCGCAGCCAACGTCGAACAGGCCGCCGCGGTGTTCACGCAGTCGCGCTCGCCGCTGTTTCCGCAGGTCGGCTACGGAGGCGGCGGCGAGCGGGCGCGCTCGACCGAGGCGGGCGCCGTCCGGGTACCCATCGAACTCATTCCCAATCCGCAGACCGCCTACACGGCCGCGCTGTCGGTTAGCTGGGAAATCGACCTCTGGGGCCGCATCCGGCGTACCGCCGAGGCCGCACGCGCCAACGTGCTCGCCACAGACGAGGCGCGCCGCGGCGTCGTCCTCACGCTGGTGGCGGCGGTCGCGACCAATTACATCCAGCTGCGCGGGCTCGATGCGCAACTGGTCGTCGCGAAGGAAACGCAGGCCACCTACGCCGAGTCATTGCGGCTGTTCGAATTGCAGTTCAAATATGGGCAGATCTCCCAGATGACCGTGGCGCAGGCGCAGTCGCAGTACGAGACGGCGACGGCGCAGATTCCGCAAGTAGAATCGCAGATCGCGCAAACGCAAACGGCACTATCGATCCTGCTGGGCCGCAATCCCGGTTCGATCCCCCGCGGCAAGTCCATCGACGCGCTGGCGCTGCCGACGGTGCCCGCGGGAGTGCCTTCGGAGTTGCTCGAGCGTCGGCCGGATCTGCTGCAGGCCGAACAGACGCTGATCGCCGCCAACGCACAGATCGGGGCTGCGAAGGCCCTGTATTTTCCGGTGATCTCGCTGACCGGCGCGCTGGGAGGGGCCAGCACGGACCTGTCGCGGCTCTTCACCGGACCGGCGCGGATCTGGAATTACGCCGGACAGTTCACCGGTCCGATCTTCACCTTCGGCGCGGTCAGCGGACAGGTCGCCCAGGCCGAGGCAGGACAGGTCGCCGCGCTGCTCGATTACCAGCTGACGATCCAGAACGCGTTCGGCGACGTCGACAACGCGCTGGTGGCGCACAGCAAGCTGCAGGAACAGCTCGCCGCGCAGATACGCCTGGTCAAGGCGCTCAAGGAGTACGTTTATCTCGCCCGGCTGCAGTACGACGCCGGATACTCGCCGTATTCGACGGTGCTGCAGGCCGAGCAGGCGCTGTTTCCGGCCGAACTCACGCTCGTTTCGGTGCGCGGCTCGGTGTTCGCATCGGCTGCGAACGTCTACAAGGCGATGGGCGGAGGCTGGATCACGCAGGCCGACGCACTCACTACCGGCGGCAAGGTCATTCCGGCCGACGAACGCCTGCCGGCGCGCCAGCCAGTCTTCTGAGCGAGGAGCTGCCTATTTCGCCGGCAGTTGCGCGGTCGACAGGTCGCGGGCGAGTTCGGCCAGGACCGACGCCAGCGCGACGTTCTGCGCGTCGACGAAAGCCGCTGCGCCGGTCGACGCCAGCACCTCGCGTCGCTTGTAGGCGCGCGACCACAGCGGCACACCGGTACCGCCGCTGCCGCGCGACAGGTAGAAGGTGACCTCCAGCACCGCTGCCGGCTTGGCGGCATCGCGCGCATCGGCGTAGAGCGCGGCGACGAATGCATCCAGCACCCAGTCCGCGTCCGCCGCCACGCCTGGCGGGATGACCGCCGCGAAGGCCTTGGCCGCAGTCAGCGACCGCGCCGTCGCATCGGCGATATTGGCCGCTGGCGCAACCAGGAACTCGTGGTAGAAATCGACCTCGTACTTGGACTCGGTCTCGCGCACGACAAAGGAACGGCCGCGGAACGATGCGCCCACGGTGACCACGCCCATGCGCAGGGCGCCGGCCTGCGCGCGCGCGACCGGCGCGGGCGCGGCGGGCTCGAGCAGGTAGGTGCCCTTGACCGGTGCGGGCCGGGTCAGGCTGCATGCGGCGAGTGCCGCGACGCCGGCAACCACGGCCACCCGCATGGCGGCACGGAAAATTCGGCGGGTGATCGCGTTCATGGCTTGCGCTCCAGAGGGGGCGGCGGTGCCCCGAAGATCACGTTGGCGGGATAGCGCTTGGTGTCGGCGGTCAGGTCGCGCAGGTTGTCGGTGATCTGGCGCAGATTCTCGACCGTCGTGGCGAGATCGGCCTCGCCGCCACCCAGCAGGCGATCGATGCGACCCAGAGAGCGCTCGAGTTCGGTCAGCGATTTCGACAGGCGCGGATCGGAAACGAGATCCTTGATCTTGGCCATCGCCGCGGATGCTTCCTCCGGCAGTTTTTGCAGCGCAGGATTGGCAAGCGTCTTGCGCAGCTCGGCATTCGACTGGCGCAGTTCGGACAGAAGGCTGGTCATTTCATCGGAGACTTTCCTCGCCTGGAACTGGTCGAGCGTCGCTTCGATCTTGGCCAGCGTCCGGTTGGCCTGCTCCGACAACTCTTTGGTGTCGATTGCGTCCAGACGGTTGTTGAAGGTGACGAGGAGCGTATTCAGATTGCCCATCACGCCCTCGATATCGAGCTTGTGGAGCCGTTCGATGATCGACGTCGCCGCGTTGACGAATTGCAGCACGGTCGAGGGCGAACTCGGGATATACGGGTTCTCGGGTGTCCAGTCGATTGGCAGCTCCGGCGGAAGCGGGTCCACGTAATCGATCTCCAGATAGCTGGTCCCGGTAATGCCCTGCGGCGCCAGCCGGGCGCGCAGGCCACGCTCGGCCTCGACCCGCGCGTTTTCGACGCTGGTGATGTCGCCCGCCGCCGCCCGGCCGCCGAGCAATCGCGGCTGCAACTGGGCCTCCACCATCACATAGCGCAGCCGGTCCATCATCGGCTTGTCCTGTTGATAGGTCACGTAGGTGAACGAGATCCTGGTCACCTCGCCGATCACCACTCCGCGGTACTTGACCTTGGATCCGATTTCGAGCCCCTGCACCGACTCGTTGAAGTAGGTCTCGATGGTGATGCGGGGCTGGAACCAGCGGCCGGAGCCTATGACGATGATCAGCATGGCGCCGGCGACAACCGCGCCGATCACGAACATGCCGAGTTTGAAGTAGTTGGCTTTGAGACTCATCGTTATTTGCCCGTCATGCTACGGCCGCTTCCGGCTCACGGCGGAAGAACCCGCGAACCCGCGGATCCGTGCTTTCGTCGCGCAGCTTCCGGGGATCCCCTTCCGCGATGATACCTTTGGCGGCGCGTTCCAGGAGGATCACCCGATCAACGACGTTGAAGACGCTGGCCAGGTCGTGGGTGACGATCACGAAGGTCATGCCCAGGCTGTGCGACAGCTTGCGAATCGTCTCGTCCAGCGATGCCGAGGTGATCGGGTCGAGTCCCGACGAAGGCTCGTCGAGAAACAGGATGGCCGGATCCAGCGCCATCGCCCGGGCGATTCCGGCGCGCTTCTGCATGCCGCCCGAGATCTCGGCCGGCAGGCGACCGGTGAACGCGACCAGTCCGACCAGCGCGAGTTTCATCCGTGCGATGAGGTCGATCGCCTCGCTCGGCAGCGTCGTGAATGCCTCCAGCGGCAGCCGGGTGTTCTCGAGCAGCGTCATCGATCCGAACAGTGCACCGGACTGGTACATGACGCCGAAGCGCCGCTGGATCGACTCGAGCTTGTCGCCGTCTGCACCGACGATGTCGTCCCCGGCGATCAGCACGCTGCCGCTGATCGGCGGGTTGAGGCCGATCATATGTTTCAGGATGGTGCTCTTGCCGCAGCCGGAGCCGCCGAGAATGCCGAAAACCTCGCCGGGGCGGACTTCGAAGTTCACACGGTTCAGGATGGCCTTGCCGTCGTAGCCCGCTTCGAGATTCTCGACACGGATGATCGGTTCGATGGCGGCGTCCATGTCAGAAATTGAGCAGGTAATAGGCCAGCGCGAACAGGCCGTCGACGACGACCAGCAGAATGATACCGGTCACCACGGCACGCGTTGCCGAATCGCCGACGGCCGAGGCCCCGGCCTCGGTCTGCAGCCCGCGCAGGCAACCGACTCCGGCGATCAGAATCGCGAATACGAAGGTCTTCACGAACCCGGCCATGAAATCATTGAAGGTGACCGCCTGGTCGACTTCCTTGAGAAAGGTCACAAACGGGATCGAGAACGACTGCATGGTGAGCGCGCCGCCGATCAGCCCCGCCAGATCGGCGAACAGCGTGAGCAGCGGGGTCATCAGCACCGCCGCGATGATCCGCGGAGTGACCAGAAAGCGAACCGGATTCAGGCCCATGGTCGTCAACGCGTCGACTTCCTGGTTGACCCGCATGGTGCCGATCTCGGCGGCGAACGCCGCGCCCGAGCGACCGGCGAGCAGGATGGCCGTCATCAGCGGACCCAGCTCGCGCAGCATCGCGAGGCCGATCAGGTCGGCCACAAAAATTTCCGCACCGAAGCGCTTCATCGGCACCGCCGACTGGAACGCGAGGATCATCCCGAGCAGGAAGGAGATCAGCGCAACGATGGGCAGCGCATCGACCCCGACCTGCTCGCAGATCCGCCACACATCGCGCCAGCGGACGCTCGCGGGGTGCCGGATGGCATACAGCAGCGCGGAGGCAGTCTCGCCGATGAATTCGATCTGGGTCCGCAGGTCGCGCCACAGCTTGGCGGCGTCGCGGCCGATTTCCTCCACCATCGGCAGTCGCGGCGCTTCGGGATCGAGATCGTGCGTCAACGCCTGCGGGTCGAACTGCTTCAACAGCGTGTCGAATGCGGGCTTGAGATTGGTGACTTCCACCGGCGCTTCCCGCTGCTGGCGCAACAGGTCGACCAGCAACGCTACGCCCGCACCGTCGCAATAATCCACTCCGCCGGCATCGACGACCACCGGCCGCGCGCCGGCGTCGTCCAGCGCGCGCCGCGCGTCACGCCAGATGGACGGGGTCGAGTCGGCATCCAGCCGCCCGGAAAGCGCGAGCACGCGCCGACCGTCCGGTGAATCGGAAATTGCCAGGGCCGCGGCAGTCATCGGTGCAGGAACGCTTGGACCTAGGGGTCGACCAACTCGACGTTGTTGCCGGAAATCCGCACGCGATCCCCCTCCTGGACGAGCAGCGGTTCGTACTTGAGCGTGACGACCCGCGTTGGCCCGCTGTCGAGCTTGACCGTCACTTCCCAGTTCGGCCGATTGTATTCATTGGGCTTCTGCGCGTACGCGGCGCCACCCGCCGCACCGACGATCACCAGACCCTGGTTGGAGAATCCACGTCCGAACGACATCTGCGTCGACGCGCCCGACGCACCGCCCAGCCCGCCAACGCCCCTCGATCCTGGCGAAACGGCACCGAGCGGAGTCCATTCCTGCCGTACCTGCACCTGCTCGATCAACTTGATCACACCGCAGGCGTCGCAGGGTCCGCCGGCACCCTGTCCTGCCGCCTGCCCGGCGGCAAGCGCCGCCGCGCCCAGAGCCACGACCAGCCCTGCGCGCGCGATCACTCGGGCAACTCATTCAGATAGAACATCGCGTTCAGCAGCGGGCCCGGGCTGCCGTAGGGCGCGAGCCAGCGAATGAAGATCGGATCGATTTCTCCGGATTTGTACAAATTGGACAGCGCACGGTCGACCAGCAGGCGAAAGTCCGGATCGCCGCGCGGCAACACCAGCGCATAGGGTTCGAACGAAAAATCGTTTTGCAGGAATTCCAGTTCGGGGCCGGCAGGATCGCTGTCCTTGAGCTGCGCGAGCAGCAAGCGGTCCGAGGCATAGGCGTGCGCCTTGCCGGCGCGGATCGCGGTCATGCCTTCAGGACCGCTCTTTACGGGAACCAGCTCGAACTGGAGGTTCAGAACCTTAAGCGTTCGGCGCAGCGCCTGTTCGGTCGTGCTTCCGGGGATCACCGCCACGCGCTTGCCGGCGAGGTCCGTGACCTGCACCAGTTTGTCGCTGGCATGCACCAGCGCACTGCCGCCGTCGACAAATATCGGCAGGCTGAAATCGACGCGTTCGCGCCGCGCAAGCGTGATCGTGCTCGTGCCGCATTCGGCGTCGATCCTGCCTGCGACCACGTCGCTGAAACGCGTGTCGGAATCGACCGGGCGCCAGTCGACCTTGAGACCCGGCAGGCTGAGCTGCTTGCCGATCTCCAGCGCGACCTTCTCGCACAGCTCGACCGAGTAGCCGCGCACGCGCCCATCGCGTCCGCGCACCGAGAATGGCGGAGCCTTGTCGCGGAATCCGAAGGTGACTTTGCCCGCAGCCTTGATGCGCTCGAGCGTGGGCGAACTCGCCCCCGCGGGCAGCGCAAGGCTGCAGGCAACCGCGAAAACAGCCATCCAGCGAAGAGAGTTCATCAGACGGAAACGCATGCGCAATGGTACCGGCAACAGAGCCAAATAAGTTTAGCATGGGCCGATCAGCGAACCGGCCCCTTTCGCCGCGGACCTTGCTGTCCAGGTCCGGCCCGCAACACTATGGTGTAAAATGGTTTGGTTTCGCTTCCGAAATGCTTCCGAAGTGATTTTCCTTCCGAAGCGACTTGTCGTCCGAGGCGGCTTTCCCTGCCGAGGCCCCGCGGGGGCGAAGCGACTTCCGCGTGACAGGGTTTCCGGTTTCCGCGCGACCAACGCGACACACATACAACGAGGCCATTTCATGCATAAATTGCTTGCCATATTCCTCGCCGCGATACTCGCGGCGGCCACCGCTGCGCAGGCCCAGGACGGGCCCAACACGCTGGGCAAGATCAAGGCCGCGAAGACGATCAACGTCGCCTTCTCCGGCGATTCGCTGCCGTTTTCCTTTATCGGCCCGAATAACGAGCCGGCCGGCTATTCGATCGACCTGTGCAAACGGGTGATCGCGCAGATCGGCCGCGCTGTCGGCGAGCCGAATCTCAAGGTCAACTGGCTGGTGGGACCTGTCGCCGAGCGCCTGAAGATGGTCGCGAGCGGCCGCGCCGACCTCGAATGCGCGAATACGACGCAGACGCAGTCGCGCCTGGCGAACGTCGACTTCTCGAATCTGATCTTCGTCGACGGCGGCGGCTTCCTGGTGAAAGCAGATTCGCCGGTCAACGCGATCACCGACCTTGGCGGCCGGAAGGTCGCCGTGCAACGGGGCACGACTACCGAGGCCCGCCTCAAGGACGCATTCCAGCAACGGCTGGTAAATGCGACCATCGTGCAAATCGGCGACGCTGCCGAAGGCGTGGCGCTGCTCGAATCGGGCGGTGTGGACGCGATGGCCGGCGACAAGATCAAGCTGATCGGCCTCGCCGCACAGGCGAAGGATCCGGCCAAGCTTGCGCTGCTCGCCGAAGACCTATCGTTCGAGCCCTATGCGATGACGCTGCCTCGCAACGACTCGGCGCTCCGCCTCGAAGTCAACAAGGCGCTGACCCAGATATACCTGGGCGGCGACATCGAAACGATCTTCGCCAATTGGCTGGGCAAGCTCGGCCGGCCCTCGGGGCTGCTGGCGGCGATGTATCTGCTCAACGCCATTCCGCAATGACGAAACCGATTTCGCCAATCGTTGACTAATCAATGTCGGTTCCCGTGCCGCCAGTAATCTGCAACGGCACGGATTATTCGATAACGCTTATGCCCAGGAGATCACCAAGATGATGAACGCAACGAACATCCGGCGGACGCTGACCATGCTGGCCGCCGCGGTGCTGCTTGCGGGCTGCAACACCCCGCCCGCCTACCAGGTATCCGAGCAACCGACGGCGCGCGCCGGCACCGTGGAGTCCATCCAGCAGCACACGGTCCAGAAGGTAGACAATGCTGTTGGTGCGATCGGCGGTGCGCTGATCGGCGGCGGACTCGGCAGCCTGATCGGCGGCGGCACCGGCAAGACAGTCGCAACCGTGGTTGGCGCCGTCGGCGGCGGCTTCGTCGGCAATGAACTCGCCGGCCGCAGCAATACCATGGTCTGGACCATTGGCGTGCGCTACGACGACGGCAGCTACGCGACCGTGCAGCAGACTTCGGCGCCGGGACTTCGCATCGGCGACCGCGTAAGAGTGTCGGGCAGCGGCATCGAACTTCTTCGCCGCTGACACATCCGTCATTGCTGATTCAGCAAGCAGTATCTACGGTTCACACCGGAACGACCAACAAGGAGAATGAATATGAAATCGATATGGCAAAGATTTACCTCGACCGCGCTGGTGATGGTTGCCGCGTTTGGCTTCGCCACGACCTCTGCGCAAGCCCAGTCGGAACAGCAGCAATTCGTCAACCAGGTCGACACCACGCTGAGCAATTTCCTGCGTGACCCGGAAATGACCTGGCTGCAGCAGAATCTGCACCGTGCCAAGGCCGTGATCATCGCGCCGGAAATCGTCAAGGCAGGCTTCATCATCGGCGGCTCCGGTGGCCGCGCGCTGGTGCTCGCCAAAAAGGGCGGCAAGTGGGTCGGCCCGTCGTTCTACACGATGGCCACCGCCAGCATCGGCTTCCAGGCCGGCGTCGCCGTGTCCGAAATGGTCACGCTGGTGATGACCGACAAGGGCTTCAATTCGCTGCTGGCCGCGAATTTCAAGATCGGTGGCGACGCCAGTGTCGCAGCCGGTCCGGTCGGCGCGGGTGCGAAATCCAACGTCGCCGCCGACCTGATCTCGTTTACCCGTGCCAAGGGCGTCTACGGCGGCCTGAATCTCGACGGCACGCTGGTCAATCTTTCGGACGAGTGGAACAAGGCCTACTATGGCAAGACCGTGCTGCCGCCCGACATCCTGATCAAGGCGGACGTGTCCAACAAGGGCGCCGACAAGCTGCTGAGCGACATTTCCAAGGCAACTGGCGGCAAGTAAGCGCATCGCTTTCGGTAGCACCGGCAAGGGCCCCGTCGGGGCCCTTGTTTTTGCGCACGTGAACCTCAAGAGGAGTCCCATTCGATGACCGATGTATTCACGGTAGTGGCAAGAATTCGGGCAGCCAAGGGCAAGGGCGACGCGCTGGCGGCGCTTCTCGCGGAACAGGCTGCCGTTGTTCGGAAGGCGGAGCCGGGTTGCCTGGTCTATCGTTTTCACCGCTCGACCAAGGACCCGGAGCTCATCATGGTCTACGAGATGTATGCCGATGAGGCCGCGTTCGAACTGCACCGCGACGCGCCGCACCTTGCTGCGTTCCGCCAGCGGCGCGAGCAGCAAGGATTGCTGGACGGCGCCGTCGAGATTGAATTCTTTCGGTCGTTCACCGACTGACGAACCGCCCCATCGCCGATCGCGCCGCTACATCGAGATCGATCCTTCCCTGAATTCGGTCTTGTCGAGCCAGACGTTCACCAGCACCGGTTTGCCGGACGCGGCGATCTGCCTTGCCTGCGCGAGCCCCGCCTCGACATCCGCATCCCGGCGGATTTCCACGCCCTCGGCCCCGAAGCCTTGTACCACCTGGTGGTAGGCGGTGCGCGCGAGGACCGTGGCCACGTCGTCACCCAGCATCTTCACCTGCTCGCGCGCGATCTGCGTCCAGCCGGCGTCGTTGCCCACCACTGCAATCACCGGGATGCCGTGACGGACGAAGGTGTCGAATTCGGCCAACCCATAGCCGCAGGCGCCGTCGCCCCACACCAGCCACACCTCCGAATGCGGCTTCGCCAGTGACGCGCCGAGCGCAAAACCCGCGCCGACGCCGAGCGTCCCGAACGCGCCCGGATCCAGCCATGCAAGCGGCGCGCGCGGGCGCAGGATGTACGAGGCGGTGCTGACGAAGTCCCCGCCATCGGCGACGAAGATCGCGTTCGCGCCTGCCGCCTTTTCCATGGCGCGAAAGAACGCCACCGGGTTCACGTGCTCGCCGGACGCAGCCGCCTGCGCGTCGATCTCCTTTTCGCGATCGGCGTCGCGCGCCGCGAGGCTCCTGATCCACTCGTCGCGCCCTGCCCCGTCGCCGACACGCTCGGCCAGCGCGACGACGAAGCGGCCCGCGTCGCCAATCGCCTCGATCGTGGGCTTGCGGTTGAGGCGCGCATCCCTGCGGCTGCGGTTGGCGGCGATGAGCGTGGCCCCGCGCCGCACGTGCTTGCCGTAATCCAGCCGGAAATCGCAGGGCACGCCGGCGAGCAGCACCACGTCGGCTTCGCGCAGCGCCTTCCTGCGCGCATGGCGCATCTGCAGATCGTCGTCGCGCCCGAGCACGCCGCGCGCCATGCCCGACAGGTAGACCGGCACGCCCAACCGCTGCACCGCCGCTGCGACGCGGGGCGCCGCTGCGGCATCGACCATCGACTGGCTGCCCAGGACCATCAGCGGCTGACGAGCCCGGCGCAACGCGGCGGCCGCCTTGGCCAGCGCGGCCTCGCCTGCCTCGGGCGTCGTCACCACGCGTGCCACTGGCGCATACGGCAGGCCGCTGCCGGCGAACATTCGATTGGCGTGGCGATTCAGGTACCAGCGCAGCAGCCGGTCGGGAATCGAGCTGCCCTTTCCGGCCGCATCGTCGTACCAGCCGCGGATGAGCGTCTCGTCGTAGAGAAGGTCCACCGGGCATTCGACGAAGACCGGCCCGGGAACGCCTTCCTGCGCGACAACGAATGCCTCCTCGATCGCCGGTCCGAGATGGGCCACGCGCCGCACCTGTTTCACCAGTTTCACATGCGGCGCCATCAATCGCTTCTGATCGATGTCCTGCAGCGCGCCTCTGCCCTGCAGGGCGGTAGGCGCCGCGCCGCCGATCAGCACCACCGGCGACTGCGCGAGTTGCGCATTCTTGAGCGCGGTGATCGTGTTGGTAAGGCCCGGACCCGCCGTCACCGCCGCCACGCCGGGGCTGCCGGTGAGGCGCGCCACGGCGTCGGCCGCAAACACCGCGGTCACTTCGTCGCGCGTGTCGACGATGCGAATCCCTCGCCGCCTGGCGGCGACGAGGATGGGGGAAATGTGGCCGCCGCAAAGCGTGAAAATGAATCGTACGCCATTGGCGGCCAGCGCCGCCGCGACGCGCTCGCCACCGTGGGCGGGAATGATCGATTGGCTCATGTCAGCCTTTCTCGCTCTGCAGATGTCGGCGGCCAAGTTCACGATAGTCGATCTTGCCCACATTGGTGAGCGGCAACGCCTCCATGAACTCGACCTCCCGAGGACACGACCATTTGATCAGACGCTCATGGCAATGGGCAATCAGTGCGCGTTCGAGGGACGGGCCTGCCTGCCCCGGATCGCGCGGGACCACGCAGGCCTTCACCCGTTCGATCTGCTCGGGGTCCGGAACACCGATCACGCAGACCGCGGCGACGCCCGGATGCTCGAGCAATGCCGCCTCGACCTGCGCCGGGTAGACGTTGAAGCCCGACGATTTGATCATGCGCTTCAGTCGCACGGTGAAATAGAAAAACCCGTCCGCGTCCATTCGTCCGAGATCGCCCGTGTGCAGCCACAATCGTCCATCGGCATGCGCCTTGAGCGTCTGCGCGGTGGCTGCCTGGTCATCGAGGTAACCCTGCATCACGGCCGGTCCCGCGACGCAGATTTCTCCTTCGTCGCCGACCGGCGCCTCGTCCATCGTCCCGGTCTTGACGATCTTGGCCAACATGTCCGGAAACGGTATGCCGATCGAGCCCTCGCGGTATTCGGTGAGCGGCATGGCCATGATCCCGGTGACCGCCTCGGTGAGGCCGTAGCCCTCAAGAAGTTTCACCCGGCCTCCGCCCTTTTCAACCAGTGCCTCGAAGCGCTCCTTCACCGCGCGCGGCAGCGTGTCGGCACCGCAGAAGCAGGCAGTGAGGCAGGACAGGTCGGCACGCGCCAGCGACGCGTCTCTGGTGAGCGCGTCGAAAAGCGTGGGCACCCCCACCAGCACGCTGGGCCGCTGGGTTCGCAGCAGCCTCGCGACGATCCTGGCGCTGAACTGCGGCACCAGGATCACCTTGCCACCGGCCATGAACGCCGCGTTCACGCACACGCCAAGCCCAAAGCCGTGAAAGATCGGCAGTATGGCGAGGATCGCATCTTTTTCCCCCATGCCGCACCATGCGGCGGCCTGCATGCCCTGCGCGATGAAGTTGCGATTCGACAGCACGATGCCCTTCGGCAGGCCCGTGGTCCCGCCCGAGAACAGGATCGCCGCAGGGTCCGCCGAGGTAGTGGCGCCGCGGGGTGCCTCGCCGCGCGCGGACCGGAGCAGCGCGCCCCAGTCGCGCACCCGCGGATCATCCGGCACCTTCGGTATCTTCCGGCCCTTGGTCGCCCAGAAACCAAGCTGCTTCAGCGGCGACAGGTACTCGGGAATGCGGGCGATGATGATGCGCTGAAGCGGCAGCTTCGGCGTGGCCGCGGCGAGCGGGCCATAAAACGCGTCGAGCGTCACCGCCATCGTTGCGCCGGTCGCATCCAGGAAATGCGTGATCTCGGTCGAGGTCGACAGCGGATGGATGAGCGCAGGCAACGCCCCCAGGCGATTCGCGGCGTAGAACGCTATCACGCCCTGCGGCGATGTTGGCATCGATATGAGGAAGCGGTCGCCCTTGTGCAGTCCCTCCGCGGCGAGCGCGACCGCGCATCGGTCGACGTCCGCCAGCAGCTGCGCGTAGCTCGACCGGGTGCCGAAGAAGTCCCACGCGATCGCCGCGGGCACGCGACTCGCCGTGGCGGCGAGCGCTTCATAGAGGGTGACATCGGGATAGACGAGGCTTGCCGGGACCTCACCGTAGAAACGGAGCCAGGGACGGTTTTCGTGCATGGGCGAAATGGTGTCGAATGCCCCGTGGGCGGCCTGCCGGTGAAAGAATACTCGCACGAATCGGCAGCGGCTTGTCGGGCGTCAGCCGGCGCGTTTCTCGCCGAGCAGGCCGCCGTGGTGCTGGCCGCGGAGCCGGGATGCCTGGTCTGTCGCGTCCACCGCTCCACCACCGATCCGCTGCAATTCCTTTTCTACGAGACCTATGTCGACGCGGCGGCCTTCGAGCTGCACCGCAAGGCGCCGCATCAGGCCGCATTCCGCGAGAGGCGCGAAAAGGAAGGACTGACGGACGGGCCCGTTGTCGTGGAGACCTACCGGCCTACCACCGCGTGAGCGGCGGCAGGTCCGTCACTGGATCACCTCGTCCGCGCGCAGCAGCAGGGACTGCGGTATGGTGATGCCGAGCGTTCGGGCGGACTTCAGGTTGACGACCAGATCGATCTTGGTCGGCTGCTCGACCGGCAGATCGGCGGGCTTCGCGCCTTTGAGAATGCGGTCGACGAAGTAGGCCGCGCGGTGGAAGCTGTCCAGCAGATCGATGCCGAGGCTCATCAGGCCTCCGGCCCGCGTGTAGCTGCGGAACGGATAGATCGCCGGCACCCGCGTCGCCGCGGCCAGGCGGACGATGATATCGGAGCGCGTATTGAACAGCGGATGCGGGAGCACGATCATCGCCACGTCGCGTGCCTCACCGATCTTCGTGAACGCACCGTCGAGTTCGCCCGGCGCGCGGACTTCGACGGCCATGACCTGGATCTGCCAGGGGCGCGTCAACGCCGAAATCCGGCTTACGAAATTCTCATGTGACGGATCGACGGTCTTCAATACCGCGATTTTCGACGTGGCAGGCGCCACCGTCCTGATCAGTTCCAGCAGCTTCGGGATGGTGTCCTCGTATTGCACCGACAATCCGGTGACGTTGCCGCCGGGCCGCCCCAGGCTGGCGACGAAGCCCTGGCCGACCGGGTCGTAGACCGCTCCGATCACGATCGGAATGGTGCGCGTTGCCTCCATCATCGCACGCACTCCCGGGGGAGAGGCGGTGACCAGAATGTCGGGATTCAGGCGCACCAGTTCAACTGCGAGCCCGGGCAATCGCGCCAGATCGTCCTCGGCGTAGCGCGCGTCGATGATGAGGTTTCGGCCTTCGACATAGCCGAATTCGCGCAGGCCAAGACGGAGGGCTTCGAGATTCGGCCGGCCGCCCGCTTCGCGCGGAGGAATGAGGAATCCGATGCGGTGGACCATGCCGCTCTGCTGCGCACGCAGCCACGTCGGCGCGGCGGTCGCCAGAAGCGCAAGTACCGTGTCACGCCTGTTCATCCGCCCCCCTTCGGCAGCCGCGTTCGGGTGCTGGCACCCGGACCGGCGGGCGCTGGGCCCCGGGCGATCCCGGACGTGGACAAGTTTATGCTTAAATGGGCGTCTTGGCTCGCAAGCGCCGCCAGGCGACGACGGTCGGTGGATCCACCGCATCGCTGCCGGCGTTCCTGACTGCGTTATCCTTCACCGCAGCGGATGTCTGCCCTTCTCCTCAGGCAGGCGGGTTGCCACTTCTCGCCCCGGCGTTCGGCCGCCACAAGCGCAGTCGGCACCGCGCAAGCATATTTTCCAGCGACTATCCCGAACTCTGGTTTCGGTGGTCAACTTCCTCTACCGTAACGCCTCCTCCAGGAGATCAACAATGATGAAAAATCTCAAGGCCTGCCTGCTTGGCGCCCTGCTCGGCTTCCTGGCATCGTCGGCCTTCGCCCAATCCATCGTCGGCGCCTGGTCGGGCGGCGACACCACCCAGGAAGGCGCGGGGGTGATGGTTTTTCTTGCCGACGGCTCCTTTTACTATATCGAAAACGTCGCGCCGGCCGAAGCGCCGTTGGGTTTTCCCGGCTACGAGCGCGGCACCTATACCTGGGACCCGGCGACAGGCGCATTGACGCTCACCACCCTGCAGGATCTCAACGGCGCCACCGGGATCGGTGCTGCCAACGGACTCTCCGGCATAACGTTCACCATCTCGGGTGACGCCGGAACGATCGCCTTCGGCGGATTCGGGTCACTCGACCTTCTGCGCGTGGCGGGCGCCAGCCCGATCGTGGGCGCCTGGTCCAAGGGCAGCGCAGCGAACGCCGACAGTTCCGCCGTCGTCGTCTTTCTCCCGAACGGCGTATATTTCGATGCGGAAGACATCCTGCCTGGCGACCCGAGTGCGCGGGATGGCATCGAGCACGGGACCTATACGTGGGATCCGGTCACCGGCGTCTTCACGTCAAGCCAGGGGCCGGCGCCCTACATTGACACCAATGGCGATATCGGGTTTTCGCATGCACCGCACCTGGATATCAACATTTCCACCGATGGCCTGACGCTGAATTGGGTGGTCGGCCCCGTCAACAACGGCACCCTGGCGCGGGTTGGCGCCGTGTCCACGCCGGCGCCGGGCGCCACGGTTACCGTCGTCGAATTCCATAACGCGTCGCTCGATCACTATTTCATCAGTTACGTCGCCGACGAAATCGCCAAGCTCGACAACGGCACCTTTGTCGGTTGGGCGCGCACAGGCCTGACCTTCAAGGCCTTTCCCGCCGACCTGGGCGGCACTCCGGCGGTATTCAAGACCGCCGCCGCCGCGCCATCCGGCACGTCGGCGGTGTGCCGGATCTACATTCCGCCGGGCAAGGGCGACGGCCATTTCTTCGGGCGCGACGCGAAGGAATGCGACGGCACGATGACCAAGAATCCGACCTTCATCCTCGAGTCGGACGCGTTCCTCTATCTCTTTCCGCCGACTCTGGGCATCTGCGCGGCCGGGCAGATACCGGTCTACCGCCTGTATTCGAATCGTCCCGACGCCAATCATCGCTACACGACGGTCCGCGCGGTGCGGGATCAGATGGTCGGCCTCGGCTGGACCGCCGAGGGCGACGGCGCGGACATCGTCGTGATGTGCGCGCCCGCGTGACCAGGGGTTGAATCGCGCAAGGGCGCTGAGCGATTACCGGATTGTCGCGGCAGAACTTTCCGCGACCACTCCCGCCGCGACAAAGGCGTCGATCTGCGCATCGCCGTAGCCGCACTCGCGCAGCAACTCGCGGGTGTGCTGGCCGAGCAGCGGCGCCGGGCGGTCGACTCTGGCCGGGGTCTGCGAAAAATGGATCGGGCAGCCGATTGCCTTGGTGGCCCCCGCCTCGGGATGCACCAGGTCGACCACCATCCCGCGCGCCAGCGTCTGTGGATGGGTCAGCGCCTCGCCGAGCACATGCACCGGTCCGGCAGGCACGCCGGCGGCGGCGAGCAAGGTGATCCAGTCGGCGCGCGAGCGCCTGACCAGCACGGCGTTCATCAGGCTCACCAGCGCATCGCGGTTCTGCATCCGCTCGGCATTCGAAACAAACCGCGGGTCGCTGCGCCACTCGGGATGCCCGAGAACGTCGGTAAGGCGCTCCCAGTTGGATTGATTCGCTCCGCCGATGTTGAGATAGCCATCGCTTGCCGCAAACGCCTGATACGGTGCGGCGAGGATGTGCGCCGAGCCGAGCGGTCCCGGCGATTGCCCCGTCGCGAAATAGCTCGCCGCCTGCCAGTAGGTTTGCTGCAGCGCGGCTTCCATCAGCGAGGTGTCGACGATCTGCCCGCGCCCGGTTTTGAGCCGATGCGCGTAGGCGGCGGCGACGCCCAGCGCGGCGAGGATGCCGGCGTTGATATCCGAAACAGGATTGCCGTTTTTCACCGGTGGCCGGCCGGGCTCACCGGTGATCGACATCAGCCCGGCGAACCCCTGGGCGACGAGGTCGAAGCCGCCGGTATCGGCCAGCGGTCCGTCGCGCCCGAAACCGGTCACCGCGCAGTAGATCAGCGCGGGATTTTCGGCCGCCAGCACATCGTAGCCAAGACCGAGTTTCTCCAGCGTGTCGCGCCGGAAGTTTTCGAGCAGCACATCGGCATCGCGCACCATGCGCAACAGGATCTCGCGGCCCTGCGGCTGCTTGAGATCAAGGGCGATGCCGCGCTTGTTGCGGTTCATCATCAGGAACGGCGCCGATACGCCGTTGACGCGCGGCTCGCTATAGCGGCGGGTGTCGTCGCCACCCGGCAGCTTCTCGACCTTGATCACGTCGGCGCCCAGGTCGGCGAGCATCACGCCGCAGGTGGGGCCGGCCATGATCTGCGCCAATTCCAGCACGCGCATGCCGGCCAGCGGACCCGGGTGCGACGTTGCGCTCATCGGCCGCCGAAGCGTGGCTTCTGCTTGGCGAGAAACGCCGCGTAGCCGATGCGGAAGTCCTCGGTGTCGAAACAGTCGAAGCACTCGTCGTGTTCGGCGGGCGTCAACGGTCGCGGGTTGGCAAGCCGGCGCGCAAATCGCTTGTGCCAGCGAGCCGCCAGCGGCGCGCCGTCGGCGATGCGCTGCGCGGTGGCCATGGCCTCCGCGGCCACGTCGGCGTCGGCTACCACGCGCGTGACCAGACCCTTTTCCCTGGCCTCGGCAGCGTCGAAAATACGGCCTTCGAGCAGAATTTCCAGCGCGATTGCGGTTCCGACAAGACGCACCAGCGGCGCCATCTCGGCGTAGGCCATCACCAGCCCCAGATTCTTGATCGGTGCGCCGAAGCGACTCGACTCGCCGCAGATACGCAGGTCGCACAGCGCGGCGATCTCCAGACCACCGCCGACGCAGATACCGTGGATCTGCGCGACCAACGGATGCCGGCACGCGACGAATGCGTCCGCGGTGGCATGCATGACCTTTCCGTACTCGATCGCCTGTGCCTTGTTGGCGCGTTCGGTGGCGAACTCGGCGATGTCGTTGCCGGGGGAGAACGCCTTTTCGCCGGCGCCGCGCAGGATGACGCACCGTAGATCATCGTCAGCCGAAAGCGCATCGATGGTCTCGCCCAGCGTGCGCCACATCGGCCTGGTCATCGCATTGAGCTTGTCGGGCCGGTTCAGCGCGACCGTGGCGATCGGCCCCTCACGCGTTATCGAAATGAGTTCGCCCATTGGCATATTCGGCGCAGTCCGTTCAGCGGTAGAAAAAATCGACCAGTCCGAGTCCGATCACCGGCACGTAGGTGACCAGCAGCAGGATCGCGACCAACACCATGATGAACCAGACGTTGACGCGCGAGACCGCCCAGACCGACTCCTTGGCGATTGAACTCGCCACCATCAGCACGCTGGCCACCGGCGGCGTCTGCTGGCCGATGCCGAGATTGATGGTCACGATCAGGCCAAAGTGCACCGGATCGATGCCGACCGAATTGACCAGCGGCATCACCACCGGCACGACCAGTATGATCGCCGCCGCCGAATGCAGGAACATGCCGAGCAGCAGGAACAGGACGTTCAGGAGTGCCAGCACCATCCACTTGTTGCCGGTGATCTCCGCAACCCCGCGCGCCAGTGCCTGCGGCGCCTGCACTTCGGTGAGATAGTTGCCGAGCAGCGCGCTGGTCGCGACCATCAGCATGACCACCGCCGTCTGTATCCCGCCCTCCAGGACCGCCTGGCGCAGATGCTGAAAGTCGAGTTCACGGTAGATCACCAGTCCGACGAGCAGCGCGGCCACGACCGCCAGCGCGGCGCCTTCGGTTGCCGTGACCACGCCGCCGAAAATGCCGCCCAGGATGATGATCGGCAGCAGGAACGCCCACAGCGCCTCGCGCGCCGTCTTGCGCACCAGGCCCCAGGAAAATGCGGCCTCGCGCGTAAGCTTGTAGCGACGCGCGAACACATAGGCCACGCTCATCAGACCGAAGCCGCCGATGATGCCTGGAACGATTCCCGCGACGAACAACTGGACCACCGACGTCTCCGCCATCACCGCGTACAGGATCATCGGAATCGACGGCGGAATGATGACCGCCAGCGTGGCCGCCGACGACATCACGGCCGCGGCGAAAGGCGCCGGATAGCCCTTGGCTTTCATCCCGGGGATCAGGATCGACCCCAGCGCGGCGACGTCCGCCACCGCCGAACCGGAAATCTCGGCGAAGAACAGCGATGCGCCGATCGAGACATGCGCGAGGCCGCCGCGTATCCAGCCGAAGACCGCGGAAGCGAAGGCGATCAATCGCCGGGAGATCCCCGACGCGTTCATGATCGCGCCGGCCAGGATGAACAGCGGAATGGCCAGCAGCGGAAAGCTTGTTGCGCCGTTGTAGGCAACGACGGAAAGATTGGGCAGGATGCTCATGCCGTGCGTCATCACCATGGCGACGAGAGCGACCACGCCCAGCGCCACGGCGATCGGCACGTTCAACAGCACCAGCGCGAGTACGGAGGCAAACAGCCCCAGCATGATGCTCATGGCCGGTGTCCTCCCACGCTTGCAGTCGGGGGGGCTGAACTCATGTCATCTGCCCGGGACTCAGTGAAGGCCATCGGCCAGCGCCGAATCGCCTGAGGACTTCGGCGGCGCAGTTGCGATGAGAAGATCAAGAAGATGGGTCAATTCGGCAATCACGATCAGCGCTGCCGAAATCGGAATGACCGACTGCACGAAGTTCATCGGGATCCACGGCAGGCTCACCATCGAGTCGCCGCCCAGCATCGGCATGTTGGAGACGCCCACCGAGCCGAGAATGATGAAGAACGCGATCACCACCAGCTGGGCGAGGATATTGACGATCCGGCGCGCGCGCCACGGCATCGCGTCGACGAGTTCCGGACAGCCGATGTGCGCGCGCTTCACCGACGCCAGCGCCGACCCGTAGTAGGTGAGCCAGGCCAGCAACGCCGAAGCGACCTCGTCGTACCAGATGAGCGAATGCCCAAGCGCGCGGTACACCACGCCCGCGGTCACTTCGACGAACAGGGCGACCATCAACGCGCCGACCACCCATTCGAGGAAATGGCCGTAACGCTCGCGAAACCGCCTCAGCGCCACGGCCATCGGCGCGCCGGTGGCCTCGCCACCAGCGTGTCCTGCCACCCGGCTAGTTCCCGAGCGCCACGGCGCGATCGATCACTTCCTTCGCGCCAACCACTTCGTTGCCGAACTCCTGGTAAATAGGCTTGCTCGCGACGATGAACGCTTTCTTGTCGACCTCGTTGACCTGCATGCCGGCCTGCTTGAGCTTGCCGAGCAACTCGGACTCGTCCTTGGCCGCCTGCTCGTACACGTAGGCCTGCGTTTCCTTCGCCGTATCCTCGAGGATCTTGCGCACGTCCGGCGGCAGCGTTTCCCACTTGGTCTTGCCGACGGTGAGATAGGCGGGCGTATAGACGTGTCCGGACAGCGACAGGTACTTCTGCACTTCCTGCAGCTTGGCCGAATAGATCTGCGTGAACGGGTTCTCCTGGCCATCCATGACGCCGGTCTGCAGCGCGGTGAACAGCTCCGAGAACTTCATCGGGCTGGGGTTCGCGCCGTAGGCCTTGAACATCTTCACCCGCCACTTGCCTGCCGGAGTACGCAGCTTGATGCCGGCCAGATCGTCGGGCGAATTGATCGGCCGCTTGTTGTTGGTGATGTGGCGAACGCCGTTTTCCCAGACTGCGACGACCTTGAGGCCCTTTTTCTCGGCTTCGGGCGCCAGCTTTGCCCAGAACAGTTCCTTTTCGATGCGGCCCATGTGCTGGCGGTCCTTGACGAT
Source organism: Betaproteobacteria bacterium (assembly GCA_032123655.1). GTDB lineage: Bacteria > Pseudomonadota > Gammaproteobacteria > Burkholderiales > Casimicrobiaceae > VBCG01. The sequence continues at coordinate 9,683 of JAQBEY010000151.1, read as the reverse complement.
GTAAGGCATCTCGAAGATCCCGAACAGGTCGACCTGGGAACTCATTACCGTGGACGGCAGCGCCATGTCGAGCGTGCCCAGCTTGAGCTTCTGGAGCATTTCGGCGTCACCGCCAAGCTGGCTCGAGCCGTAGACGACGACCTTGGCCTTGCCGCCCAGCTTGGCATTGGCCCGCTTGGCGAATTCGTCAGCACTCTTCTGAAACAATGACCCGGGCTGGCCGACATGGCCGAGCTTGATTTCGGATTGCGCCATTGCCGGGGTTACATGCATCAGCAGCGCACCGCAGGCTGCCGCGGCGACGACGCGCAGCATGGTGATTCGTCGTACGAATTGTTTGCTGGTGTTCACGATTTTCTCCTCCTTCAGGGACTTCGTTATGGCCGGGCATCAGGCGGCGCGTCGTTGCGCCGTCGTCGCGGACGTTGTGCCGCTTTCCCGCAGGTACGTCAGCGCCTCTCCGACGCCGTTCCTTGCGTGCGGAACCTCGCGCAGCGCGAGACCCATCTCGACCCCGCACAGTGTTCCACATAACATCAGATCGTTGAAAAAGCCGAGATGCCCGATTCGAAATACCCGGCCGGCGAGCTTGCCCAGTCCCGTGCCGAGCGACATGTCGAAACGCGCAAGAACCTCGCGCCGGAACGCGTCGGCATCGTGGCCTTCCGGCATCATCACGGCGGTCAGCGCTCCGCTGTACTCGTCGGCGTTGCGGCACAGCACCTCGAGTCCCCAGGCGCGCACGGCACGCCGGGTGGCTTCGGCGTGGCGCTGGTGGCGCGCAAACACCGCCGGCAGTCCCTCTTCGCGCAGCATCGCCAGCGCCTCGTGCAATCCGTACAGAAGATTGGTGGCCGGCGTCGACGGAAAATAGCCCTGGCGGTTCGCGGCGATGGTTTCGTCCCATCGCCAATACGCCCGCGGCAGGCGCGCCTGCTTGCTGGCGGCGATGGCCTTGTCGCTGACGGCGTTGAACGAGAGCCCCGGTGGCAGCATCAGACCCTTCTGTGATCCTGCCACCGTGACATCGACACCCCATTCGTCGTGACGGTAATCGATCGAACCCAGCGACGAGATGGTGTCGACCATGAGCAGCGCCGGGTGGCCGGCGCGGTCGATCGCCTGTCTGATCGCCGCGATGTTCGACGTGACACCGGTCGACGTCTCGTTGTGCACGGCGAGCACGGCCTTGAAGGCATGCGCGCGGTCTTCGGTGAGCCTGGCCTCGACCACCGCCGCGTCGACGCCGCTGCGCCAGTCGCCGGCGACGAATTCCACCTGCAGACCCAGTTTCTCGGCCAGGGCCCGCCAAAGCGTGGCGAACTGCCCGGTTTCGAACATCAGCACGCGGTCGCCGGCCGAAAGCGTATTGACCAACGCGGCCTCCCAGGCGCCGGTGCCCGACGCCGGGTAGATCACCACCGGCCGATCGGTCCGGAAAACATCCTTCAGCCCATCCAGGATCTCGAGCGTCAGGCGGGCGAACTCGGGGCCACGATGGTCGATCGTCGGCTGATCCATTGCGCGCAGGACGCGATCGGGAACGTTGGTCGGCCCCGGAATCTGCAGAAAATGGCGCCCGGATGGATGGGTGTCGAGCTGGAACATGAAAACCTCTGGCGAACGGAACGAATCCCGGCAGGATGCCGCCGGGTTGCGCGGGTGATGTCCATCATAACGGCAAAGTCCCGCCACCTCCACCGAACATCGTCCCGGGCGGGCGGCGACCACCGACGCGCCAATCGCCGCGCAGCGGTCTAGCGAGCGCCGAAAATCGTCGCCAGCGAAGGCGCCGCGGGCGCGTCGTGAAGCCGCAAATCGCGCTCGAGATCGTTCAAATGCTCCGCCATCCCCCGCGTCGCGCGCTTGACGTCGCGCGCGGCGATCGCGTTTAGCAGCTCCAGGTGGTCGGCGTGCGCATGAACGCGATCGGGCCGCTCGTACAACGCGACCGCCAGGGAGGTTTGCAGCACCAGCTCGCAGAGGTAGCGTTCGAGCACCGGGTTCGCGCACAGTTCGCCAAGGCGGTGATGGAATGTGAGCGAGAGCCCCAATCCGCCGGCACGATCTCCGCGCCGGTAGGCGGCCTCCTCGTCCCGCACCAGCCGGCGCAGTGCCGCAACCTGCGTGCGTGTCGCCAGCAACGCGACCTCGCCGATGACGGCGCACTCGATCGCGCGCCTGGCCGAAAAGACCTGCGCCACTTCGACCCCCGATGGCCGGGCGACGATGGCCACGCGGCGGTCGCGCAAGGCGACGATACCGCCGTGTGCCAGCCTTCGCAGCGCCTGCCGCACGATGGTCCGCGACACGCCGAAGAACTCGCCCAGCGGGATTTCCTGCAGCTTGGTCCCCGGCGCCAACCGCCGCTCGAGGATCGCCGTGCGCACGGCATCGCAGATGCGGTCCTCCGCCCCCACGCGGCCCGCAGCCTTCCGTTTGCGTTCGGTCATGGGGGATGAGCATAGGCGGCGGTCGGGTGCCGGTCAATGCCATCGGACACATCATCCGCGCCAATTCCTGTATACCGGACTACGTCCTATTTCATGCGCCAGGACTTTGTAATCCGCTGCCACGAGGCGCAGCTTGCCGTCGCTTCCATAGAGAGCCGACCGAAACACCGCGCGACGTTCGACCGATGGATTCGGTATGCAGGTTGATCGGCCCCATGGTTGACAATACACAACGTCGGGGTGAGGATGGCACGTCCCGGCCGTTTCGTCCGGCACCCGCGACAGGCACACATGGCGGCGGCCCTCTCTGCAACTGCCCGCAGCGCAATTCGCTTTCTGCTCAACGGCGAGTCCGTGGCAGTAACCGATGTTGCGCCGCAAACCACGCTGCTCGAATTCCTGCGGAATCGCCACGGCCTCACCGGCACCAAGGAAGGCTGTGCCGAAGGTGACTGCGGCGCGTGCACGGTGGTGCTGGCAGAGCCGGCAGACGACGCGCAGCGCCTGGCCTGGAAGCCCGTCAACGCCTGCATCCGGCTGCTGCCCTCGGTCGCGGGCATGGCCGTATTCACGATCGAATCGCTGAAGTCGACCGAAGGCGAGCTGCATCCGGCGCAGCGCGCACTCGTCGATCACCACGGTTCACAGTGCGGTTTCTGCACGCCCGGGTTCACCATGAGCCTATTCGGCCTGTACAAGAACATTTACCGCCCGACGCGCGCGCAGGTCGAGGACGCGATTTCCGGAAACCTGTGTCGCTGCACCGGCTACCGGCCGATCGTCGCGGCGGCGTTGGCCATGCACGACCAGGCGCCGGCACCTGCCGCCGCCGACTGGCGCGCCTGCGGCGTTGCCGCCGACGGCAGCCAGGTCGTGGGCACCGGCGAAACAGAACTCCTGGCGCGGCTGGCCTCGCTTGCGCAGGACGGGACCTTTGCCTACGAAGCGGCGGGGCGTCGCTGGTGGGCACCGCGTACCGGCGATGCGCTGGCCGCGCTCGTCGATGCGCATCCAGAGGCGCGCCTGGTCGCCGGCGCCACCGACGTCGGCTTGTGGATCACCAAGCAGCATCGTGACGTCGGCGACATCGTCTACACGGGCGAGGTGGCCGACCTCAAGCAGATCCGCGAGACCGCGACGCAGCTTGAGATCGGTGCCGCCGTCTCCCTGACCGGCGCCTTCGCCGCCCTCTCTGGCGAATGGCCGGAACTGCGCGAGGTCTGGGCGCGCTTCGCGTCGGTGCCGATCCGCAACAGCGGCACGCTCGGCGGCAACGTCGCCAATGGCTCGCCGATCGGCGACTCGATGCCGGTGCTGATGGCGCTCGGGGCCACCGTGGTCCTGCGCCTCGGCCCCGCCACTCGTAAACTCGCGCTCGAGGCGTTGTACGTCGCCTACCAGAAGACGGCGCTGCGGCCCGGCGAATTCGTCGTGGAAATCCGGGTTCCGCGTCGATCGTCACCGTTGCTGCTGCGCGCCTACAAGATCAGCAAGCGCTTTGATCAGGATATTTCGGCCGTGTTCGCCTGTTTCGCGCTGACCCTCGACGGCGAACGCATCACGACGGCGCGAATCGGTTGTGGTGGCGTCGCTGCCACGCCCAGGCGCGCGATTCAGACCGAAGCCGTACTCGTCGGGCAGCGCTGGAACGAGGCGACCGCGGATGCCGCCGCGCGGACGCTGGCGGACGAATTCGAACCGATCGGCGACATGCGCGCCTCCGCGGACTATCGACGCACCGTGCTCGGCAATCTCCTGCACCGTTTCCGGCTGGAAACCACCGGGACGGCGGTCCCGACGCGCGTCGAACAACTCGCGTCGACCACGATGTGATGCCATGAACGCGCCGCACCCCCGCCCGCTCGCCGGAACCTCCGCCGGATCCCCGATGATTGCCGGCGCCCCGGAACCGCACGATTCCGCGCTGCTCCACGTCACCGGCGAAGCACAGTACACCGACGACCTGCCGGAACCGCGCGGCCTGCTGCACGTGGCGCTGGGCGTCAGCCCGATCCCGCATGGCCGCCTGCGCGGGATCGATCTCGACGCCGTTCGCGCGGTGCCGGGCGTGGTCGCCGTCATCACCGCCGCCGACATACCCGGGGTAAACGACGTCGGTCCGATCCAGCACGACGACCCGATCCTTGCGCAGGAGTTGGTCGAATTCGCCGGGCAACCGATTTTTGCGGTGGCCGCCACCGACGTGAACACGGCCCGGCGTGCGGCGAAACTCGCGAAATTCGACCTCGAGCCGTTGCCGGCTATTCTGACCATCGACGCGGCGTTGGCCGCCCAGTCGTATGTGCTGCCGCCGGTGCACGTCGCGCGCGGCGACGCCGCCGCGGCGCTGGCGCGGGCACCGCGCCGGTTGCGCGGCACTCTGCGTGCCGGAGGGCAGGATCACTTCTACCTCGAAGGCCAGATCGCCGTCGCCATCCCGCGCGAACATGGCGGCATGCAGATCTTCACCTCGACCCAGCATCCGGGCGAAGTCCAGCACATGGTCGCGCACGCGCTCGGCATCGCCGCGCACGATGTCGTGGTCGAGTGCCGGCGCATGGGCGGCGCATTCGGCGGCAAGGAAACGCAGATGTCGCTGTTCGCCTGCGTGGCGGCGATCATCGCGCGCAAGACCGGGCGTGCCGCCAAGCTGCGGCTCGACCGCGATGATGACATGCGCTCGACCGGCAAGCGCCATGCGTTTTCCTACGCCTACGACGTTGGCTTCGACGACGACGGCCGCATTCTCGGCCTCGACCTCACGCTGGCTTCACGCTGCGGGTTTTCGGCAGACCTGTCGGGGCCGGTGAACGACCGTGCCGTATTTCACGTCGACAATGCCTACTGGCTTCCCGACGTCGCCCTGCACAGCTATCGCTGCAAGACCAATACCGTGTCGGACACCGCGTTTCGCGGCTTCGGCGGGCCGCAGGGAATGCTGCCGATCGAGCACGTGTTGAGCGAAATCGCCGTCGCGCTGGGCCGCGATCCGCTCGACGTGCGACGCGTCAATTTCTACGGCACCGGCACGCGCAACGTCACGCCCTTCGGCATGACCATCGAGGACAATGTTGCGCCCGAAATCGTCGCGCAACTCGAGGAGTCTTCCAGATATCGCGCGCGCCGGGTCGAGATCGCGCAGTGGAACCGGACGAGTCCGGTGATAAGGCGCGGCCTCGCGCTTGTTCCCGTCAAATTCGGCATCTCGTTCACGGCGACGCACTACAACCAGGCCGGTGCGCTGCTGCACCTGTACAACGACGGCACGCTGTTGCTCAATCATGGCGGCACCGAGATGGGCCAGGGCCTGTTCACCAAGGTCGCACAGGTGGTCGCACAGGAGTTGGGCGTTCCGCTCGCCACGGTGCGGATCAGTGCTTCCGACACCAGCAAGGTTCCCAACGCATCGCCGACCGCCGCCTCGTCCGGAAGCGATCTGAACGGCATGGCGGCGCGCAACGCGGCGCGCGAGCTGCGCCAGCGACTGGTTGCCTTTGCCGCGGGCAAGTTCGGCTGCGATCCGGAGGTCGTCGAATTTCGCGATGGCGCCGTCATCGCGGGTACCAGGACCCTGCCCTTCGCGGAACTCGCCCGCATGGCCTACATGGCGCGGGTGCAGCTTTCCGCCACCGGCTTCTACGCCACACCGAAGATCCACTATGATCGCAAGACGCTGTCCGGCCGGCCGTTTTTCTATTTCGCTTATGGCGCGGCAGTGGCCGAGGTCGCGATCGACACACTGACCGGCGAGCATCGCCTGCTCGCCGTCGACGTCCTGCACGACGTGGGCACCTCGATCAATCCGGCCCTCGATCGCGGGCAGATCGAGGGCGGCTTCATCCAGGGCTGGGGCTGGCTGGCGCAGGAAGAGCTGTGGTGGAACGACCAAGGCGAACTGAAGACTCATGCGCCGTCGACGTACAAGATCCCCACCGCGCACGACGTCCCCGAGCATTTCCGGGTCGAATTTTTCGGTCAACCCAATCGCGAGGACACCATCTACCGGTCCAAGGCGGTCGGCGAGCCGCCGTTCATGCTGGCGCTTGCCGGCTTCGACGCGTTGCGCGATGCGGTGGCAAGTGTGGCTGACTACCGGCTCGCGCCGAAGCTCGACGCTCCCGCGACCGACGAGCGCATCCTCGCGGCCGTAACCGAGCTGCGCCAGCGAATGTTGGCCGATGGCTGAGTGGATCGAAGCGCTTGGCGGCCAGCTTGCGCGCCAAGACCGCGCGATCCTGGTGACGATCGCCAGAACGACGGGAAGCGTGCCGCGGGAGACCGGCACGACCATGCTCGTCACCGCGGACCGGCTGTTCGGCACCATTGGCGGCGGCCACCTGGAGTTCGAGGCGACCCGCATCGCGCGCGACGCGCTGGGCAACGCCGAACTTCCGGCGCCCTGGGTGATTCGCTTCCCGCTTTCCGCGCGCCTCGGTCAATGCTGCGGCGGCGTGGCGACTCTGGCGTTCTCGCCGGTCGACGCGGCACAGCGTGACTGGGTCGAGACCGCGCAGGCCTGCATGCGCGCGCAGGTGCCGTTCGCGCGCATCGAGCACATCGGCGGATCGAACGGCGCGCGGGCGCCGCTGCTGGTGACCCTGGACGACGCGGTGGGAACGCTGGGCAATGCCGAGTTCGATTCAATGGCCATCGCCGCGGCGCGCACGCGCATGCAGGCAGGTAGCGGTGGCGCGATGCTGGTCGACGGCGCGAACGAAGACCCGATGCTGCTGCTGGTTCAGGTCGTCACCCCGGCTGCGTTTCCTGTTTACGTTTTCGGAAACGGCCACGTCGGACGCGCGCTGGTGCAGGTGCTGGGCACGCTGCCCGCGCAGGTTCGCTGGATCGACAGCCGCGAAGCCGATTTTCCCGCCGCCGTGCCGCCCAATGTTGAAATCACCGTAACCGACTCGCCGGAGGAGCGGTTGGCGCAGGCGCCGCGCGGCGCCTTCGTGGTCGTGATGACGCACAGTCACGCGATCGACTTCACGCTGATCGAGACTGCGCTGAAGCGCGACGATTGGCGGTATCTGGGCCTCATCGGCTCGCGGGCCAAGCGCAATCAGTTCGAGAAGCGCCTCGCCACGCGGGGCGGGCCGGCGCAGCGGTTCGACCGCGTCATTTGCCCGATCGGCGCAACCGGCATGTCGCCTCTGCGCGGCAAGGAGCCCGGGGTGATCGCGGTTGCCGTCGCCGCCGAGATCCTCTCGATCCGCGAGCGCGCCGCCCGGGACGACGCCGCGACGGCGCATCCTCTGGCGTCGCCGCATTCCGCAATCCGTCCGCGAAACCCCCAATGACACCCCGCCTCGAACTTGCCGGCATCACCAAGATCTATCCGTCGGTCGTCGCCAACGATGGCGTTGGCCTGACGGTGCTCCCCGGCGAGATCCACGCGGTTCTCGGCGAGAACGGCGCCGGCAAGTCGACCCTGATGAAGATCATCTATGGGGTCGTGAAGCCCGACGCGGGCAGGATCGTCTGGGAAGGCGAGCCGGTCGCAATCGGCAACCCGGCGCGTGCGCGGCGGCTGGGTATCGGCATGGTGTTCCAGCATTTTTCGCTGTTCGAAACACTTACCGTCGCCGACAACATCGCTCTGGCGCTCGAGGGCGATCGCGCCGGCGAGGGCCTGCCGGCGCGCATCCGCGACGTCTCGGCGAAATATGGCCTGCCGCTCGACCCCGAACGCCACATCCACACCATGTCGGTCGGCGAGCGGCAACGCGTCGAGATTGTCCGCTGCCTGCTTCAGGACCCCCGCCTGCTGATCATGGACGAGCCGACTTCGGTGCTGACGCCGCAGGCGGTGGAAAAGCTGTTCGAGACGCTGCGCCGTCTTGCGCAGGAAGGTTGCAGCATTCTCTACATCAGCCACAAGCTCGACGAGATCCGGGCGCTTTGCCACAAGGCGACCGTGCTGCGCGCCGGCAAGGTCACCGGAACCTGCGATCCGCGCCGGGAGTCGTCGTCATCGCTCGCGCGCATGATGATCGGCGGCGACCTGCCTCACCCGGAGCACCGCGAAGCGAAGGCCGGCGAGGACGCACTGGTGGTTCGCGACCTGTCGCTGCCGGCGGACGATCCGTTCGGCACCGCACTGGCGAACATCGACCTGACCGTTCGCGCCGGGGAAATCGTCGGCATCGCCGGCGTGTCGGGCAACGGCCAGAAGGAACTGATGGCGGCATTGTCGGGAGAGCGGCCGATCATCGACGGTGAACGCATCATGCTGCTCGGCCGTCCTGCCGGTCGTCTCGACGCGGCGCAGCGGCGCGCGCTGGGTTTCGCCTTCGTACCCGAGGAGCGCCTCGGCCGCGGCGCCGTGCCGGAAATGTCGCTGGCCGAAAACTCGCTGCTTACCGCGCATCGCGAGGGACTGGTATCGCGCGGCATGGTGCGCGCCGGCGCGGTCCGCGCCTACGCCGCCGAAACCATCCGCGCCTACGGCGTGAAGGCCGGAGGACCCGACGCTGCAGCGCGCAGCCTGTCCGGCGGCAACCTGCAGAAATTCATCGTCGGTCGCGAAATCCGCCAAAAACCAAAGATGATGATCGCGGCCCAGCCGACCTGGGGCGTGGACGTCGGCGCCGCCGCGCAGATTCGCCAGGCCCTGCTCGATTTGCGCGACAGCGGCGTGGCCATCCTCGTCGTTTCGGAGGAGCTCGACGAGCTCTTCGAGATCTGTGATCGGCTGGCGGTGATCGCCCGCGGACGGCTGTCCGACGCGAAGCCGGTCACCGAAACCGACGCCGAGGAGATCGGGCTGCTGATGTCCGGCTCATTCATTCAGGCCGGCGCCGAATCGCACCGCGCCTATTCCCCGGCCGGCGTCATCTAGGCCCGCCAACGCCATGAACGCAATCGTAGTCAACCTGCCACAAGGTCGCCACTGCGCGGCAGCACTGGCGTCGAAGCCATGATTCGCCTGCGCCTCGAGGCCCGCCCGGAACCCTCGCGCCTCGCGCAGTGGTTTTCGCCGGTGGTGGCCACCGCCGCCGTGGTGTTGATCGGGTTCGTGTTGTTTTCAGCAATGGGCAAGAACCCGTGGCTGGCGCTGCACGCGTTTTTCATCGAGCCGATCGACCAGCTCTACGACGTGGGCGAACTCCTGCTCAAGGCGAGTCCGATCATGCTTTGCGCGGTCGGTCTGGCGGTGGGCTACCGCGCCAACGTCTGGAACATCGGCGCCGAAGGCCAGCTCACCATGGGCGCCATTTTCGGCGGCGG
>JAQBEY010000150.1:0-9811 GCA_032123655.1 Betaproteobacteria bacterium | reverse complement strand
GATGAACCCAGAAATGAAAGGCGAAAGTCATTTCGATACTCGCGATGCCGCGAAATGTTCCGCAGCAGAACCGATGACTCGCATCCCCCCACTTTCGCCGACGAAACATGCTTCATTGTTCGGCCCATTTTCAACAGCCTGCTAACGCTTACCCTTGAATGCAACAACCTTCTGCTTCTGTTCGCCGAGGCCGTCGATTCCGAGCGCGATCACGTCGCCCGCTTTCAGGAACTGCTGCGGCTTCATGCCCATACCCACGCCCGGCGGCGTGCCCGTGGTGATGACGTCGCCCGGCAGCAGCGTCATGTAGCGCGAGACGTCGGCGACCAACTCGGCAACGCCGAAGATCATGGTCCTGGTGCTGCCCGTCTGCTTGCGCACGCCGTTGACGTCGAGCCACATGCCGAGTTTCTGCACGTCCTTGACTTCGTCGCGAGTGACCATCCACGGACCCATCGGGCCGAAGGTGTCGCAGCCCTTGCCCTTGCTCCACTGCGAGGCGCTGCGTTTCAACTGGAATTCACGTTCCGACACGTCGTTGATCAGGCAGTAGCCGGCGACGTGCTTCAACGCATCCTTCTTTGCGACCTGGCGCGCGATGCGGCCGATGACGATGCCGAGTTCGACTTCCCAATCCGTTTGCTTCGAGTCCTTGGGCAGCATCACATTGTCGTTCGGGCCGACGATGCACGTCTGCGACTTGAAGAAAACGATCGGATGCTCGGGAATCGGTGAACCGGTTTCCTTGGCGTGGTCGACGTAGTTGAGGCCGATGGCCACGAATTTTGACGGCGTGGCCACGCAGGGCCCGAGGCGTGGGCGTCCCTTTACCAGCGGGAGTTTCCTGGTGTCGAGCTTGGCGAGCCGGGCAAGCTCCGCCGGCGCGAGCGTTGCGCCGTCGATGTCCTTCACCTTTTTCGACAGGTCGCGCAGTTTGCCGTCGACGTCGATGAGTCCGGGTTTTTCCTTGCCGGCGGGTCCGTAGCGTACGAGTTTCATGAAAATTCCTCGAATCGTGATATCGAAAACATGCAAAGTCGGGCTGGCTGGGCCAGCCCGGGCCCACTGGAAGTTTTAAATAGTCATGCCGCCGTCGACCGAAAAAGTCTGCCCGGTGGCGAATGCGGATTCGTCCGAGGCAAGGAACAGGGCGATCGGCGCGATTTCCTCGGCCTTGGCAAGCCGGCCCATCGGCTGGCGCGCGATGAACATCTTGCGTGCCTCGACCGGATCGGGATAGGCGTTGATGCGATCGGCCAGCGACGGCGTGTCGACCGTGCCGGGCGCGATGGAGTTGCAGCGGACACCCTTCAGCACGAAGTCTGCAGCAACGGCCTTGGTGAGTCCGACCACCGCGGCCTTGGACGTGCCGTACACGAAGCGGTTGGGAATGCCCTTGATGGAGCCGGCCACCGAGGCCATGTTGATGATCGAGGAGGCGCGGCCCTGATTCTGGAACTTGTCGAGCATTTTCGGCAGCGCCGCCTGGATGGCCACGTACATCGCGCGGACGTTCAGGTTGAAGCTGAAGTCCCAGTCCTTGGGCGCGCATTCGAGAATGGTGCCGTTGTGCACGTAGCCGGCGCAGTTGAACAGCACGTCGAGCGCGGGCAGCTCCTCCATCGTTGCGCGCACGGCGGCATCGTCGAGCACGTCCAGCCGGCGCGCGATGACGTTCGCCACGCCGTCGAAGGCCTCGAGCAGTTTCTCGTTGACGTCGGTCGCGTAGACCGTCGCGCCTTCTCGCGCCATCTGCATGGCGCTCGCATGGCCGATGCCCTGTCCTGCGGCGGTAATCAGCGCGGTCTTGCCGGCAAGTCGTCCAGACACTTTGGTATCTCCAATGTTGGTTGAACTTCGCGATAGAGGCGCGCGGGTGCGGCTTCCCCCGTGACGTCCCGACTGCGCAGGCCGATTCCAGGTCCTTCCAGCGTCTCTGAATGGGGGCGGCAGCTCAGGCCGTTTCCGCTTCCACGGAATTGCGCAGGACGCCTATGCCCTCGATCTCGATTTCCATTATATCGCCCGGCACGACGGGTCCGATGCCCGCCGGTGTGCCGGTGATGATCACATCCCCGGGCTCCAGCGTAATCGACTGGCTGAGGTAGGAAACAAGAGTCGGGACATCGAACAACAAGTCCGAGGTATTCGAGTCCTGTCGCGTTTTGCCGTTGATCCTCGCCATGATGCGCAGGGCGGAAGGGTCGAGATCGGTGACGATCACGGGGCCCAGCGGGCAGAAGGTGTCGAAGCCCTTGCCGACCACCAGACAGCCCATGCCCATTTCCTCACGCTGGATGACGCGCTCCGAAATGTCGTTCGCGCAGGTATAGCCGAGGATCACCGCACCGGTATCGGCCACGGCAACGCGGCGCGCGCGGCGGCCGATGACGACGGCCAACTCGGCTTCGTAATGAACTTCCTTGCCCTCGAACGGATAGATCACCGGATCGCCAGGCCCGACGATCGCGCTCTCCGGTTTCATGAACAGCATTGGAATGCGCGGCGTCTCGGAGCCGGTCTCCCGGATGTGGTTGACGTAATTCAAACCGACACCGAACACGCGGCGCGCGGCAACCGGCGCGAGCAGGCGCACGCTGGCCAGCGGGATGCGTTCGCCGGCCGGAACCGCGTCGCCGAACGGCGTGCCGCTGACCGGCTCGATCTCGGCATCGCCCAACAGACGTCCGTACTGGGGACCCGTGTCCGTTTCGAATCTCAGCCACTTCATAGCGCACCTCCCGCTTGCAACGATTCGTGATTGGTGAACCGGGCACGCGGACTGGACGCTGCCGTCGCCCGCTGCCCGGTCCGAATGCCTGAATGCTTCGTCAAGGGAGCGGTCGCTGTGCGAGCCGGTCGCGCAGGGCGCAGAGCCGCACCGGACCGATGTCGCCGTCATGCGCGATCACGCAAACTTCCTGGACCACCTTATGGTCGGCATCGAGCGAGCGCGGGCGGCGGCGGAACGGGCTCCAGGTCATCACGCCCCAGTCCGAGACAAACCACCAGCCCTCTTCCGCGTCCGTCAGCGGCATCAGGGCGACTCCCGCTTCCCGGTCCCGCCCGACGGGACCGACGTAGTCGATCCAGGAGGCGGTGGGCGTCTGTGTGGTCCCGATTGGCTCACCACGCTCATTGAGCGCGCGGCCGCCGGCAAGCATGGGCATCGATTCCGCCACGCGCACATTGAAATACGCGTGACGCGTGGGCCCCAGCCGCACCGGCCAGAGGCCGGGCCGCAGGGTCGAGCGGATGCGCAAAGCCGTCGCTTCACCGATCTGTTCGACCATGAGTACACGCGATTCGCGCAGAATCTGCCGTCCCGCCGGCGCCGCCCATTCGGCCGGACCCTGCCAGTCGAGTTCCTGCCGGATGATCGCACCGCCGCCGGCATCGATTTCGAACGAGCAGGCACGTTCGACGATGCGTCCGGGCGCGCGGCCCTGAAACACGTCGTTGAGGTAAAAATTGTAGGTGTACTCCTCGGTCTGCCCTTCGCTGGCCGGCACCAGCGCATGCACATGATCTGCGCCCAACCACAGCGACTGATGGTGCGGATGGTCAGCGGGCGCCTCCGAGGTCACCAGGTGTCCGCCTGGCGTGAACAGCGGAAAAACGTAATTTCGAAAATCACCCTGGGTCAATCCCAGCACCATGCGCCCGTCGTCGCGCAGGTACCGGCGATGCGTGCGCGCCCAGGCACCTTGTGGCAGCGCAATTTCCCCCTGATCGAAAGTAACGGCCATCGCGCGTCAGGGACCGAACAGCCGGGCGACGCCGATGGAAACTGCCGGCACGTAGGTCACCACCATCAACACCAGCAGCAGTGCACCGAGAAACGGCAGAATCGCGCGAAACACGTCCGTTACCAGCACGCCGCCCACGCGCGCCGTCGTGAATACCAGCATGCCAAGCGGCGGGGTCAACGCGCCGATCACCAGGTTGAGCACCAGCACGATGCCGAAATGCACGGTGTCGATACCCGCGGCCTTGATCATCGGGACGAGAATCGGCACCAGGATGACCATCGCGGCGATCATTTCCATGAACAGTCCGACCGCCAGCAGAAATCCATTGATCAACGCCAGCAGCAGGATTGGATTCGACCCGAGCCCGCCCAGCGCGGCCGCCACCTTCTGCGGCACCTGTTCTACCGTCAGCGTCCATGCAAAAGGCGCGGCGGCGGCGATGATGATGGCCACGGCAACGGTGTCGCGCAGCGCATCACGCAACGCCGCGAGCGTGGCTGTGCCGGTCAGCGCCCGATAAAGAAAGAAGCCGCAGAAGACCGCATACGCGGCGGCGATCGCGCCGGACTCGGTGGCGGTGAACACGCCGAAACGCACGCCGCCCACAATGACAATCGGCAGCAGCAGCGCCGGGATCGCCTGAAGAAATGCGCGCCGACGCACCGTCGCGTCGGCGCGTTCGAGGTCCCGTCCCCTTTTGCCGGACACGACGTAGACGACCAGCGCCAGAGCGCAGGCGGCGAGCAGGCCGGGCACGATCGTGGCGACGAAAAGAGCCCCCACGGACGCCTGTGCGAGCGCGCCGTAGATGATCAGCCCGAGGCTGGGTGGAATCAGGTTGGCCAGTGTTGCCGAGGCGCTGGTCAGCGCGCAACCGAACGCCGGGGTGTAGCCCCGGCGAGACATCTCCGGAACCATGACCTTGGTGATCGCTGCGGCGTCGGCCATCGACGAACCGGAAACGCCGGCCATCATGGCATTGGTTGCGACGTTGACCTGTCCGAGTCCGCCACGAAAGTGCCCGAACAGGGAACTCGCGAAATCCACCAGCCGCGTCGTGATTCCCGCTGCGTTCATGATCGCCGCGGCAATGATGAAAAAGGGAATCGCCAGCAATGTGAATGAATTGAGCGTTGAACCCATATTCTGCGGAATGGTGATCAGCATCAGATCGCCCTGCGCGGAGAATGCGGCGAAGGTGCCGAGCACGAAGGCATAGGCGATGGGGACCTCGATGACGATCATCATCGCTGCGACTGCCATCAGTACCCAGGCAATGCTCCCCAATTGCAGATGCGGCGCGGCGTAGAGCCAGCTCAAATAGGCGGCGCCGCCCGCGAGCAGCGGCGCCCAATTGCGCCAGGTCCAGCCCCAGTCGCGGCTGCGCAACAGAAGCAGGAACACGAGCGTGAGGGCGCCACCCGCGGGCACCGCCGCGTACAGGTACTTGAATGGCCACTGCAGGCCCGGTGAGACATAGGTCGACTTGGCCACGAACGAAATGCCTTCGAACAGCAGGATCATCGCGGCGGCGGCCATGCAGCCATCCACTAGCGCGCGATGCCGCTGCCGGTTCGCTACGGATAGTCCGGCTGAAAATGTCTCGATCGCGATATGACCTTTGCCGACGACCAGTGCCGCCGCGCCCAGGAACACGGCCCAGACGAACAACCACTGGGCCAGTTCCTCGGGCCAAGACAGCGAGTTATCGAGCCCGTAGCGGAAAAAGACCTGCAACAAAGCCACCAGCACCGACAGCGTCAACAAGGTGACGGCGATGGACTCCGCTGCCAACGCCGCGACCCGGGGCGCCGCCGCAGCAGGCGGGACGCCAACGGGCCGCGGGGCGGGCAGTGACGCTGCGGCCATCCGCAGTCAGCCGCGCAGCGCGGTGATCTTGACGATCATCGCCTTGGTCTCAGGACTCTTGCCGCCGAATTCTTCGAACAGGGATGCGGTCGCCGCGAGCCACCGCTTCTTCTCGGTAGTGCTCAGCCGGTGCACGCTCACCCCTGCCTTCACCAACTGGTCCAGCGCGTCGGCCGCCTTGGCGCGATTGAGCCTGCGTTGTTCGGCGAATACCTCTTTCGCGGAATCGCGCACGATTTTCTGCAGGTCCGGGGTCAGGCTGTCGAGCCACGCCCCATTGACCCGAATCGCCTTGGGCAGGAACCAGTGACCGGTCAGGGTGAGATTCTTCGCCTGCTCGTACCACTTGAACCCGAGAATCGAGAAGTAGTCCGCTTCCAGGCCGTCGATGACGCCGGTCGACAATGCCGAATACTGCTCGGCGTAGGGCAAGGGCGTCGGATTCGCGCCGAGCTTCTTCCAGAAATCCACCCACAGCCGCAATTCGGGCGTCCGAATCTTGAGCCCCTTGAGATCTTCCAGTTTGGTCACCGGGCGCTTCGAGAGGAGGTGGCGGAAACCCACTTCGCCATAGGCGACGAACTCGACCCCGGTCTTCTTGCGTGCGATCGCCGAAATGTCCTCCCCGATCTTGCCCTGCAGCACGCGGTCGACATGCCCCTCGTCCAGATACATGAAGCCGGGCGCGCCGGCAGCCACCGCGATTTCCGGCGCCACGGCTTCTTCGGTATCCGGGCCGCCGGCGGTGATCTGGATCGTGCCGATACGGCTTTGCTCGATCAGTTGCGTGTAGCTGCCCAGCTGCGACGCGGGAAAGTGCTGGGCATCGATGCGGCCACCGCTCTTCTCGCGCAGCGCGACGGTGTATTTGTCGAAGGCTACGGTCATCGGCGAGCCGATCGCCTCCGAGTGCGCGATTCGACAGGTGGTCTTGGCTTGCGCGCCCGCAATCCGTGGCAGCGCCAGAGCCAACGTACCTGCACCCGTGGCGGCGATCAGGCGACGACGTCCGATTCCGGTGGCAGACATATTTTGCTTTTTCATGGTTTTCTCCTGTTGTGTACGAGCACGCGGGTGAAATCTTGTTTCAGGGTTTCCAACAACACTTCTGGTAGCTGGTACGTTTCAGCGCAGCGATGTGCCCGGGTCGGCCCAATCACTGTTGGGCACCTGCGCGTACCAGCCCGGGCGGCCTGGGTCGCGATCATAGGGATAGCCGCCGAGCTCGCGAAACAGCTCATGGTAGCGGGCGAGTTTGTCGCGATCGAGGGTAACGCCGAGGCCCGGCGCGTCCGGTACGCGGATCGCGCCGCGCTCGTAGCGCAACGGACCGCCGACGATCACGTCGTCGGTCAGATGATGGTAGTGCGCGTCCGCGGCATAGCCAAGGTTGGGCAGGACCGCTCCCAGGTGCAGCATGGTCGCGAGCTGGATACCGAGCTCGCCGGAACTGTGGACGGCCACGCCGAGGCCCATGGTCTCGCAGACCGCGGCGGCCTTGATGCAGGGGCGGATGCCGCCCCAGAACGTGGTGTCGAGCAGGATGACGTCGACTGCGCCGCTATGAATGTTGGCGGCGAGCTGCTCGAAGTTGACCACCACCGTGTTCGTGGCGATCGGCAACGGGACGAATTCCTTGAGGCGCTTCAACTGCGGCATGCCCCAGACCGGATCCTCGAAATAGTCGTTGCGGAGGTCGAGGATGCCGCGGCCGAATTCGATGGCGTCGGCCAGCGATAGCGCCGAATTGGGGTCGTAGCGAAAGCGTTCGCCTGGAAGCGAAGCGGCGAGCGCCCGATAGCAGGCGAGTTCGTGCGCCGGCGGAAAGACGCCGCCCTTCAGCTTGTGCGACGTGAATCCGTGCTTTGCCTTGAGCGCCGCCGCGTTGGCGACGAGCTGCTCCACGGTGCGCACCTCGCCCGCACCCGATTCCGAATCCGGGTAGCGGAAAAACAGGTAACTCGCGAACTCGACCGCATCACGCAACTTCCCGCCCAACAATGCATGCACCGGTACGCCAAGTTTCTGGCCCATGATGTCGAGGCAGGCGAACTCGATCGCGGCGTGCAGCTGCGTGCGGTTGTTGTAGAGACTCGCGGTGGGATTGCAGATTTTGAGTCTGAGCGCCTCCAGCGCGAACACGTCGTGCCCGTCCAGATACGACATGAGACCGGCAAAGGCGCGGGTCGCATCTTCGCCGCCACCGCCCATCTCGCCCAGGCCGACGTAGCCATCGGCAGTCTCGACCTCGACAATCGTGCGCACGAATCTGCCCCAGTGCGCGCCGTTGCTGTGCCGCAACGGGGCCTCGAGCGGTACGGTGACCGGGGTGGCGCGAATGGCGGCGATGGTGGTGGACATTGGCAACTCAGCGCATCAAAAGGTTTGGCAGAAACATGACGATATCCGGACGGACGGCGCCAGCGAAAATCGTCGGCATGTTCGCGGTGATCAGCGGCTGGTTTTCGAACTGAGGAAATATTCCGGGCTGCTCTTCGCGATTGTTTCGATCGACTCGAACACGGCGCGCAGGTGCCGCGACATCGCGGCTTCGGCGCCCGCGGCGTCGCCGGCAAGCACCCGGTCGACAATGTCTTCGTGCTGGAGATGGATCGCTGCGAGCCATGCCGGATCCTCGAGCGACAGGAAGCGAACGCGATCGAGTTGCGCCTTGGCGTCCTCGACCGCGCGCCAGACACGCGGCCGCCCGGCCATCGCCACCAGCTTCTGGTGCATGCGGTCGTCGAGGGGCACGAAGGCCGGATGATCGCCGCGCGCGGCGACCCGAGCCTGCATTTTCAGCAGGGCGCGCAGTTCCATGGCATCGGCCGGGGTAACGCGCTGGGTCGCCAGTGCGACCGTGCGGCACTCGATCGCCTCGCGCATGAACTGGACATCCGACACCATGTCCACGTCGATCGGCGCCACGATCGTCCCGACCTGTGGGCGTACGGTGAGCAGTCCCTCGCTTTCGAGGCGGATGAAGGCCTCGCGCACCGGTGTACGGGAAACGCCCAACCGTTGCGCGATTTCGTTTTCCGACAGCGACTGCCCCGGACGCATCCGGCCGGAAAGGATCAGGTTGCGCAGCCACGCGAAGGCACTCGCGGAGGCGTTCCGCGGCCGGTCGCCGAGCGGCGATGGGGCGATGGTGGCGCGGGCGGTAAACGAGGACATCTTATATACTAGTATGCAAGATCGATGCGTATTGTCAACGCCATGTCAATGCCAAATTGGTAATACCACTTGACCAGTCCGCCGACGGGCGCTAGCCTTGACCCTCCATCCTTTCCGGAGGGCGCCGGCTGCATGCCCGGTGCGCCGCCCATGCCCTTCCAGAGCATCGAACCACGCCGGCTTTACCGTCAGATCGCCGATCAGATTCGTGCGCTGATCAAGGGTGGCGAATATCAGGCGGGGGCGCGATTGCCGCCCGAGCGGGATCTGGCCAAGCAACTCGGCGTATCGCGCCCTTCGGTGCGCGAGGCGTGGATCGCGCTCGAGGTCGAGGGTCTGGTCGAGGTTCGGATCGGCTCGGGAATCTATGTGCAGCCGTTGGATGGACGCCGTGAAGACGCTGGCGCCAGCGAAGCGACGGCCGGTCCCTACGAACTTTTGCGTGCGCGCTATGTGATCGAAGCCGAATGTGCGGCGCTTGCCGCAAAATCGGCGAAGAAGGAGCAGTTGCAGGCGATCGAGGACGCGCTAAACGCGATGCAGCAGGAACTCCTCGACGACAGGCAGCCGCTGTCCGGCGACCGGATGTTTCACCTGCGTATCGTCGAGGCGACCGGCAATGGTGCACTGGTCGCGGTGGTGAAAATGCTGTGGGACGAGCGCACCGGACCGCTGTACCAGCAGCTGGAGCATCACTATGATTCGCCGGCGCTATGGGAGAACGCGATGGACGAGCACCGGGCGATCCTGAACGCCATCGTGGCCAGGGATGCGCGCGGTGCGCGCGCGGCGATGCAGCGCCACATGAACCAGGCTTACAAACGATTTTCGGTGGGTTGGGACATGCTGCAGTAGCGCCCCGCTCGCTTCGAGGAATTGACCATGACGAATACGATGCTGGCCTGCCGCATCCATGCCAAGGAAGACCTGCGGATCGAAGCTGCCGACACGCCCGAGCCGGGACCCGGCGAGGTGCTGCTGCGGCTGGGCGCCGGCGGGATCTGCGGTTCGGA
>JAQBEY010000149.1:0-16851 GCA_032123655.1 Betaproteobacteria bacterium | reverse complement strand
TCCGGCATTGCGCACAGCCTCGAGCAGGCGCTCGACGTGCAGGCGACGATCGGCTTCCCGGCGGTGCTGCGCCCGACGTTCACGCTCTGAGGCACCGCCGGCGGCATCGCCTACAACAAGGACGAATTCGTCGACATGGTGAAGCGGGGGCTCGATCTCTCGCCGACGCGCGAGATGCTGATCGAGGAGTCGCTGCTCGGCTGGAAAGAATTCGAGATGGAAGTCGTCCGCGACAAGAAGGACAACTGCATCATCGTCTGCTCGATCGAGAACCTCGATCCGATGGGTGTGCACACAGGCGACTCGATCACCGTGGCGCCGGCGCAGACGCTGACCGACAGGGAATACCAGATCATGCGTGACGCATCGATCGCCGTGCTGCGCGAGATCGGCGTCGATACCGGCGGGTCGAACGTGCAGTTCGCCATCAATCCGGCCGACGGTCGCATGGTGGTCATCGAGATGAACCCGCGCGTGTCGCGCAGTTCGGCGCTGGCGTCCAAGGCCACGGGCTTCCCGATCGCCAGGATTGCCGCCAAGCTCGCGGTGGGCTACACGCTGGACGAACTCGCCAACGAGATCACCGGCGGCGCGACACCTGCATCCTTCGAGCCGACCATCGACTACGTGGTCACCAAGGTGCCTCGTTTCGCGTTCGAAAAATTCCGCCAGGCCGACGACCGGCTCACCACGCAGATGAAATCGGTCGGTGAGGTGATGGCCATCGGCCGCACGTTCCAGGAGTCGCTGCAGAAGGCGCTGCGCGGTCTCGAGGCCGGCGTGGACGGATTCAACCTGAAGTCCGTCGATCCGGAGACGATCGGCGACGAGCTCGCGTACCCGCGCGGAGAGCGGCTGTGGTACGTCGCCGACGCGTTCGGCATCGGCATGACGCTCGAGGAAATCCACGCCTATACGAAGATCGATCCCTGGTTCCTTGCGCAGATCAAGGAAATCGTCGACCTCGAACTCGAACTCGAGCGACGGACAATCGACGCGCTTTCCGGTGGCGACCTGCGCGAACTCAAGCGCAAGGGATTTTCCGACCGTCGGCTCGCGCATCTGCTGAAGGTCGGGGAAGGCGACGTGCGCGCGCGGCGGCATGCGCTGGGGGTGCGGCCGGTATACAAGCGGGTCGATACCTGCGCGGCGGAGTTCGCGACGCGCACCGCCTACATGTACTCGACCTACGAGGAAGAATGCGAGGCCGAGCCCACCGACCGGAAAAAAGTCATGGTGCTTGGCGGGGGACCGAACCGGATCGGCCAGGGCATCGAATTCGACTATTGCTGTGTGCACGCGGCGATGGCGCTGCGCGAGGACGGGTTCGAGACCATCATGGTCAACTGCAACCCGGAGACCGTCTCCACCGACTATGACACCTCCGACCGGCTGTATTTCGAGCCGCTGACGCTCGAGGATGTGCTCGAGATCGTCCATGTCGAGAAGCCGTGGGGCGTGATCGTGCAGTACGGTGGGCAGACGCCGTTGAAGCTCGCGCGCGACCTCGAGAAGAATGGCGTGCCGATCATCGGCACCACGCCGGACATGATCGACATGGCCGAGGACCGCGAGCGTTTCCAGCAATTGCTGCACCGGCTCGAACTCAGGCAGCCGCCCAACCGGACCGCGCGGACCGAGGAGGCGGCGATTGCCGCCGCCGCAGAAATCGGCTATCCGCTGGTCGTGCGCCCGTCGTACGTCCTGGGCGGCAGGGCGATGGAAATCGTCCACGAGCAGCGTGACCTCGAACGCTATATGCGCGAAGCCGTAAAGGTCAGCAACGACTCGCCGGTGCTGCTCGACCGATTCCTGAACGATGCGATCGAGGTTGACGTCGATGCGATTTCCGACGGTGTCGAGGTCGTTATCGGGGGGATCATGGAACATATCGAGCAGGCAGGTGTGCATTCCGGCGACTCCGCCTGCTCGCTGCCGCCGCATTCGCTGTCCGCCGAGTTGCAGCAGGTGCTGCGCGAACAGACGATCGCCATGGCGCGCGGCCTGAACGTCGTCGGGCTGATGAACGTGCAGTTCGCAATCCAGTTCGACGCGGCCGGGTCGGGGACCGTGTACGTGCTCGAGGTCAACCCGCGCGCATCGCGCACGGTGCCCTATGTTTCCAAGGCGACCGGTCGCCCGCTCGCGAAAATCGCGGCGCGCTGCATGGCCGGGGAGAGCCTCCGGGCGCAGGGCATCGCCGGCGAAATCGTCCCGCCGTACTACTCGGTGAAGGAGGCCGTGTTCCCCTTCATCAAATTCCCGGGTGTGGACACCATCCTCGGGCCCGAGATGAAATCGACCGGCGAAGTGATGGGCGTGGGCGACTCTTTCGGGGAGGCGTTCATGAAAAGCCAGCTTGCCGCCGGCGTGCGCCTGCCCGAGGGCGGACGCGCGTTCATCAGCGTGCGCAACGACGACAAGGCGGCGGCCGTCGACATCGCGCGGATGCTGGTCGATCTTGGCTTCGAACTCGTGGCCACACGCGGCACCGCGGCCGCGCTCGCTGCCGCCGGAGTCAGTGTCGTGATGGTCAACAAGGTCGCTGAAGGCCGTCCGCATATCGTTGACATGCTGAAGAACGACGAGATCGCGCTGGTCGTCAACACCGTCGAGGAAAAGCGTGCCGCGATTCAGGACAGCTACCATATTCGGCGCGCGGCGCTCGTCGATCAGGTGCCAACCTACACGACGCTGGCGGGCGCGCGCGCTGCGGCAATCGGCATTCGGGCAATGCGCGGCCTGATTCCCTATTCGATCCAGGCGCTGCACCAGCGTCTTTCCTGACCCACGGCGCGTCGCTTCACCGGCGTGCCCCAACCATACCCACGACCATGAGCAAAGTTCCAATGACCGTTGAAGGCGCTCAGCGCCTCAAGGCAGAGTTGCAGCGGCTGAAGTCCGTCGAGCGACCGTCCGTCATCCGGGCGATCGCCGAGGCACGTTCGCACGGCGATCTATCCGAGAACGCCGACTACGATGCCGCCAAGGAGCGGCAGGGCTTCATCGAGGGCCGCATTGCCGAGGTCGAGGCCAAGCTGGCCCTCGCCCAGGTCATCGACCCGTCCATGCTCGACGCCGCCGAAGGACGCATCGTGTTCGGCGCGACGGTGGATCTGGAGGACGTGGACAACGGCGAAAAGGTCACCTATCAGATCGTCGGCGACGACGAAGCCGACATCAAGGACGGCAAGATTTCGGTGAGTTCGCCGATCGCCCGCGCGCTGATCGGTAAATCCGATGGCGAGACCGCCGAGGTCCAGGCGCCGGGCGGCGTGAAGAGCTACGACATCATGGGTGTCCGGTACCGCTGACGCTTGGGGTGCACGGCCGCCAGTCCAGGGTGCCGAGCGCGCGCCGTTTGAGGTGGCGCAACAGCCTGCCGCCAGCGCAGCGGCGAGCCCCTCACCCGCGCGCCGCTGCCTCGCCATGGTTCGAAGCTGCCTAAATGCGCGCAATCTGAACCGGCCTCGCTGCATTCGCTGGACGTGGCACAGCTTGTCCGACGCGGGAAATGTCCGGCGCGGCCAATATTGTCGTGGCCGGTTGAAATTCCCTGTTCCTGACAAAAGGGTCATCGCAACAATGGCATGGGCGTCGAGCGGTCGGTGAATTTGGCACATGGGGGCGCTGTGAGCGGCACGACAGGGGGGGCGTGTTCGATGGTGGCGAAGAAACAACACGAAAATTCCTGAGTGGCGCTTCCCGGGCACGCCATTCGCTTGCAAAACAGTGTGGTCAATTCGCCTAATCCGCCCGAAGACCGGATAATGCACATTCTGGCCGGTTGCGGTCGTTGACGAATTCGCAGGGAAATGCATGTCGTTGAAATCATTTCAGGTTATTGCAATTTCGCCGTTTGCATCGCCGCTTCCCGCGGTCGTGCTGGCCGCGGCACGGGCCGGTGCGCTCGGCGTCCTCGATCCCGGTCCTGACCCGGCAGCGGCGGCTGGCGCGCTCGCGGTGCTGGCGACCGAGCCCGAAGGAAGCCTCGGGATTCGCCTTCCCAAGGGTACGGCGCTCGGCCCGACGGATTTGCCGCGCAGTTTCGGCACTGTGCTGCTCGAGGCCGGTGTGCCGCTGGAACCCTGGGCGACGCATAGGGTTCTGGTCCAGGTGACGTCGGTCGCCGATGCGCTGGCGGCGGTCGCGGCCGGTGCGCACGGCTTGATCGCCAAGGGCGCCGAGAGCGGCGGTCCGGTGGGCGACGAAACCGCGTTCGTGCTGCTGCAGTCCTTGCGCCGGCGCGTGTCCTTGCCGGTCTGGGTACAGGGCGGCATCACCCTGCACACGGCGGCGGCGGCGGTTGCCGGTGGCGCCGCAGGCGTGGTCATCGATTCGCAGTTGGCACTTGCCCGCGAAAGCACGCTTCCCGCCGACGTGAAGGCGGCGGTTGCCGCCATGGACGGCAGCGAAACCATTGTGGTCCACGGGAATCGCATCTTCAATCGACCCGACCTCCCGGTGCGCGAACTCGCGTCGGGCACCGACATCGCGGCGCGATTGGGCGCAGCGGGCCTGCACGTTCAGCTGCTGCCCGCAGGACAGGACGCCACGTTTGCAAAGTCGCTGGCGCAGCGTTTTCGGACCGTTGGCGGAATCGTTCGTGGCATCGACGCGGCCATCGCCGCGCAGATCACGGCAGCACGGACGCAGCGCGTTCTGGCGCCGGGCAGCGCGTTCGCCGCGCAGTTCGGTCTGCGCCATCCGATTCTTCAGGGACCCATGACGCGGGTCAGCGATCGCGCCGGATTCGCGGCTGCCGTGGCCGAGGGCGGCGGCCTGCCATTTCTTGCCCTGGCGCTGATGCGCGGACCCGAAGTCGAAGCGCTGCTTGCGGAGACGGCGCAGCGCCTGGCGGGTCAGCCCTGGGGTGTTGGCATCCTGGGCTTCGTGCCGCCCGAGTTGCAGGAAGAACAGCTCGACGTGGTGCGTCGTATCCGGCCACCTGTTGCGCTGATAGCCGGAGGCCGGCCCGCGCAGGCGCGGCCGCTCGAGGCGCTTGGCATCGCCACGTTCCTGCACACGCCGTCGCCGGGACTGCTCGATCTGTTTCTCAAGCAGGGCGCGCGCCGATTCGTGTTCGAGGGCTCGGAATGCGGCGGACACGTCGGCCCACGCAGCAGCTTCGTGCTCTGGGCGCAGCAGATCGAGCGCTTGCTGGCGCATGAGACGCCCCGGGAGCTCGACCTCGTTTTCGCGGGCGGCATCCACGATGCCCGCTCGGCGGCGATGGTCGCGGCGATGGTGGCGCCGCTGGTCGAGCGAGGTGCGCGCGTCGGCGTGCTGATGGGCACGGCCTACCTGTTCACGCTCGAGGCGGTCGCCTCGGGCGCGATCATGCCGGGGTTCCAGGCGTCGGCGCTGGCCTGCGCGAATACGGTGTTGCTCGAAACCGCGCCGGGTCATGCCACGCGTTGCGCCGACACCGAATATGTGCAGTTGTTTCGCACCGAGCGGGCAAGGCTGGAGGCTGCCGGGATTCCGGCACAGGAGCTCTGGCAGGAACTCGAAATGCTGAACCTCGGCCGGGCACGCGTTGCCGCCAAGGGCGTGAAGCGCGAGGGCGACGCGCTGGTCGCCGTCGACGCGGATGCGCAGCGTCGCGACGGCATGGTGATGCTGGGTCAGGTGGCGGCGTTGCACGACACGCTGACCACTGTCGCTGCTCTGCACCAGGACGTTGCCGTCGCCTCGGGGGCGGTGCTGGACTCGGCCACGTTCGATTTGCCGCCTGCGCGCGCTTCGCGGGCCGCCGACGTGGCGATCGTGGGCCTCGCAGCGATCATGCCCGGCGCCACCGACACCGAAACCTTCTGGGCGAACATCGTCGGCGGCGTCAACAGCATTCGCGAAGTTCCTGCGGAGCGTTGGCGGGCGGAGACATTCTTCGATCCGGCGTCGACCAACGGCGAAATGACGCCGTCGAAATGGGGCGGTTTTCTCGATCCGGTCGCCTTCGATCCATTGGTCTACGGTATCCCGCCGCTCTCGCTCGCGGCCATCGAGCCGGTGCAGCTTCTGGCGCTCGAAGTAAGCCGGCGCGCACTCGACGATGCGGGTTACCTCGACCGTGAGTTCGATCGCGAGAATACGTCGGTGATCTTCGGCGCGGAGGCGGGCACCGACCTCGCCGGCGCGTACGGATTCCGCGCCATGTGGCGACAATACGCGGGCAGTCTGCCGGCCGAGCTCGACGCGGTGCTGCCGCGGATGACCGAGGACTCGTTTCCCGGCATTCTCGCCAACGTCATCGCCGGACGCATCGCCAATCGGCTCGATCTCGGCGGCGTCAACTATACGGTCGACGCGGCATGCGCCGCGTCGCTGGCCGCGGTCGACATGGCCTGCAAGGAACTCGTGAGCGGCACCAGTGACATGGTGATCTGCGGCGGCGCCGACCTGCACAACAGCGTGGTCGACTTCCTGGCCTTCGCCAGCGTCCACGCGCTGTCGCCGACCGGACAATGCCGGACCTTCGACGCGGCCGCGGATGGAATTTCTTTGGGTGAGGGTGTCGCGGCGGTGGTGCTCAAGCGACTCGCCGATGCCGAGCGCGACGGCGACCGGATCTACGCGGTCATCAAGGGTGTGGGCGGGGCCAGCGACGGCAAGAGTCTCGGCCTCACCGCGCCGCGCGCGCAGGGCCAGGCGCGCACGCTCGAGCGTGCCTACGAACGCGCCGGCGTGTCGGCAGCCGCGGTAGGGATGGTCGAGGCGCATGGCACCGGTACGGTCGTCGGTGATCGCACCGAACTGGAGACGCTCAACCGGTTTTTCGGTAGCGCCGGCGCATTGCCGGGGTCGATCGCGCTGGGTTCGATCAAATCGCAGATCGGCCACACGAAATGCGCGGCCGGGCTGGCCGGACTCATCAAGAGCGCGTTGGCGCTGCACCGGCGCGTGCTGCCGCCGACGCTCAATATCGAGCGGCCCAACCCGGCGTGGACGCCGGCGAGTCCTTTCACGTTGAATTCCGTCGCGCGGCCGTGGCCGGGCCGGGATCGCGTGGCGGGGGTGAGCGCCTTCGGTTTCGGCGGCACCAACTTTCATGTCGTGCTCGCTGAATACGCGCGGACACCGGCGAAGACCGGTTTGCCAAACTGGCCCGCCGAGCTCTTTCTGATCCGTGGCGCCGATCGCGAGCACGCGCACCAGCGCGTCGATGCACTCGAGCGCGCGCTCGCCGACGACGGGCTGGCGCTCAAGGATCTCGCCGCCTCGGTCTCCTCGGAAAAAGGACCGGTGCAGATCGCGATCGTGGCGCAGGACCGCCAGGATCTGCGGCGCAGGCTGGCGCTGGCGCGGGCGGGTTCTGGCGACAAGTCCGGCGTCATGCTCGCCGAGCCGGATAGTTCCGACGCGCCGCCGCAAGTCGCATTTCTGTTTCCGGGACAGGGTTCGCAGCGCGTAGGCATGCTCGGCGACCTGTTCACGGCGTTTCCGGCACTGCAGCGTTTTCTGGTGCTCGGCGAGCGCTGGACTGCGCAGGTATTTCCGGCGACGCCGTGGGCGGAGGGAGAGGCCGAGGCACAGCGACTGGCGTTGACCGATACCCGCGTCGCCCAGCCGGCGCTGGGCATGGCCGGCCTGGCCATGGCGGAGTTGCTGGGGCAATGCGGCGTGAATGCGCAGTTCCTCGCGGGTCACAGCTACGGCGAACTGGTCGCGCTGTGCGTGGCCGGGGCGCTGCCCGAAGCGGCGTTGCTCCCGCTGTCGCAACGGCGCGGCGAGCGCATCCTCGAGGCCTGCGCGTCGACCAGCGATACCGGGTCGATGGCGGCGGTGGCGGCGGATGCGGCGGCGGTGAAGACGCGGCTCGCCGGTCTCGACGGGGTGGTGGTCGCCAACGAAAATTCTCCCGACCAGGTGGTCATATCCGGTCCGACGGCCGGCGTCGCTGCCGCGGTCGAACGGTTTCTGGCGGCAGGAATCGCTGCGCAGGCGATTCCGGTCGCCTGTGCGTTCCACAGCCCGTTGATACAGGGCGCGTGCGACGCGTTCGCCGCGGATTTGCGCGCGATCCCGGTTGCGGCGCGCTCGGATCGCGTGTGGTCGAACACCACGGCGGCGCCCTATCCGAGCGAGCCGGACCAGATACGCGCGATGCTGGCGGCGCACATCGGCGAACCGGTGCGCTTCGCCGCGCAGATCGAGGCGATGTACGCGGCCGGCGCCAGGATTTTCGTGGAGGCCGGTCCCGGCACCGTGCTGAGCGGACTGGTGCGGCGCATCCTGCGCGGTCGCCCGCATGTCGCGCTCAACTGCGACCGTACGGGTGAGCCGGGCATCACCCAGTTCCTGCGCGTCCTTGGCCAGCTCGCGGTGCGCGGCGTTTGCGTCGATGCCACCGCGCTGTACGCCGGACGAGGAATCCGCCGGATCGATCTCGACGCGCCGCCCGCGGCGGCGCGCGACACGAACACCTGGTGGGTAAACGGGCAGCGGGCCTGGCCGATGCACGGCGAATTGCCGGCCCATGCGATGCATCCGATCACCGCGCCGGTGGTGACCCCGCGCGTCGTCGCAAGCGCTCCTGGGGTCGGGGACGGCGGCGGCGATCGGCAGGCAGTCGTGCTGCAGTACCTGCGCAGCATGCGCGAAATGGTGGACACGCAGCGCAACGTGATGCTGGCCTACCTTGGCAGCGCGGAAGACTCCGGAGCGATCGATGCGGCGGCGCAGGCGCGGATCCCCGATACTGCGCCGGCGGTTCCGCATCCCGCGATCGCGGCCGACGCCGAGCCCGATGCCGGAAACGCGCGAGGCGAAAATCCCGATGTCGGCGCGCTGCTGCTGGCGATCGTGTGCGAACGCACCGGTTACCCGGCGGATATGCTCGGGCTCGATCTCGATCTGGAAGCAGACCTGTCGATCGATTCGATCAAGCGGGTCGAGATTCTCGGGGCGCTGGCCGAGCAACTGGATGCGGGCAGCGCCGGCGCCATCGAGCAGCTCCCCGAAAATGTCCTGGCTCTCAAGACGCTGCGGGAGATCATCGCGGCCTTGCAACCGATCGTCGAAGGCGGCGTCGTTTCCGCTCCGGCGAGCGAGGCTTCGGACGAGATGCCCGCCGTGACCGCCGTGACCGCCGTGCTGCTGTCGCCCGCAAGCACTGCGGAAGCCGCGCCGGCATCAGCCTCGCCGCGCGGTCCGGCGCCCGAGTTCGAGACGGCGCGGCTGGCAGGGCCGGCGGTATCCCGCTTTGTGGTGGAGCGGCGGACGACCACGCGCGCCAACGGCCGTTGGGAACTCGCCGACTGTTCGGTCGACATCGTTGGCGCTTCGCCCGGGCTCGAGACGCTGCTGATGGGCGGTCTGGAGGCCGCGGGCAGCAAGGGTGTGCCACGGGCCGCGGGCAGCAAGGCTGTGCCACGCGATGGCGCGGCGGCGGATGCAAACGAGGCGAACGGATCGGTGGCGCTGGTGGATCTGACGCCGCTCAACGCGGGGTGGACGGTCGACGAGGTGCCGGCGCTGTTCGACCGCGTGCGCGGCGCTCTCGTCGCCGGCGCGCGCCACGTGCTGGTCGCGGGCGCGGCGACGGCGAACGGCAGCGACCCGGGTACCGGCGCGGGGCTGCCGCAGTCGAGCGGCGCCTCCGGCATGGTCAAGTCGTTGCGCAAGGAATGGCCGGACCGGCATGTGCGCATCGCGCAATTTCCGGCCGGAACCGACGACGCGCGGCTCGCGCGGCTGCTCCTTGACGAGTTGAACTGTACCGACGTCGTGGGCGAGGTCTGCTATACCGACGATGGCGTGCGCCAGCTGCTGCACGTCGTGCCGGCCATGTGCAATGGCGTCGGGACGAAAGCATCGCTGGTCCTTGACCGGGAGTCGGTGGTGCTGGTGACCGGCGGTGCGCGTGGAATCACGGCGAAGGTGGTGCGCGAGCTTGCGCGACGCTACGCCTGTCGGCTGGAGATTGTCGGACGCACGCCGCCGCCGTCCATGGCGGAGGCGCCGGATCTGCATGGCGCTGCCGACGAGCGGGCCGTGCGCCGTGTTTTGATCGCGCGCGATCCGCGGCGCCGGCCCGTGGAGATCGAAGCGGAGTGTGCCCGCGTACTGGCCGAGCGCGAGGTGCGCCAGGCGCTCGCCGCGCTGGATGAAGCGGGCGCTTCGGTGACCTATCACGTGACCGATGTCCGCGACCGGGCAGCCTTCGGCCGGGTCATCGACGACGTCTATGCCCGGCATGGCCGGCTCGACGGCGTGATTCACGCGGCGGGGGTGATCGAGGACAAGCTCGCGTGCGACAAGACGCTGGCCTCGTTCGCGCGCGTGTTCGAAACCAAGGTCAACGGGGCCCTGACGATCGCCGAGCGCGTTCGGGACGACGTGGGCTTCGTCGTGTTTTTTTCCAGTATCGCGTCGACCTTCGGCAATCGCGGCCAGGCCGACTATGCGGCCGCCAACGACGTCCTGGATCGACTCGCGCACACGCTGGGTCGCCGGGTCGCGGGCCGCGTCCTGTCGATCAACTGGGGACCCTGGGGCGGCACCGGCATGGCCGCGGCCGGGCTGGAGCACGAGTACGCCAGGCGCGGCATCGGCCTGATCGAGCCCGAGGCCGGCGTCGCGAGCTTCCTGGACGAACTGCTGCACGGCACGGGCGACCATTCGCAGGTCATCCTGATGCGTGGCGACCCTTCCGCGATGCAGTGACATGGCTGCGCGCGTTCTGCTCCCTCGGCCAGCGTGACGGACCGTGATGTGGCCATCGTCGGGATGGCCTGCGTTTTCCCCAAGGCGCCCGATCTCGCCACCTTCTGGCGCAACATCAGCGGCGGCGTCGACGCGATCACGGATGCGCCGCCGCAGCGGCTCGATCCGCGGTTCTTCGAACCCGGCGCCAGCGCGCCGGACCGCTTCAATGCGTGCCGCGGCGGTTTCATCGACGACTACGCGCAGTTCGACGCCGCGGCCTTCGGCATCATGCCGATTGCGGCACAGGGGGCCGAGCCCGACCAGCTGTTGGCGCTGAAGATCGCCGTTGAGGCGGTGGCCGATGCCGGCTACGCCGAGCGGCCGTTTGCCCGGAAACGCACCAGCGTGATCATCGGCCGGGGCAATTACCTCGGTCCGGGGTTTGTGCGCCTGGTCAACATCACCCGCGGCGCGCAGCAGATCGTCGACACGCTGCACGACCTGCTGCCCGAACTGTCCGCCGAGCGCCTCACGGAAATCAAGCAGGCGTTCCAGGCGCGCAGCGGCGTTTTCGGTGGCGACACGGCGATCGGGCTGGTGCCGAATCTCACCGCGTCGCGCATCGCCAACCGGCTCGACCTCGGTGGTGCCGCGTACACGGTGGACGCCGCGTGCGCGAGCACGCTGGTCGCGGTCGACCGCGCCTGCCGCGCGCTGGCGACCGGCGAGGACGACGTGGTCATCGCCGGTGGCGTCCATCTCTGCCACGATCCGGCCTTCTGGAGTGTGTTCTCGCAGCTTGGTGCGCTGTCGCGCAGCCAGCAGATCCGGCCCTTCGACCGCCGCGCCGACGGCCTGCTGATCGGCGAAGGCATCGGCATGCTGGTGCTGAAGCGGCTTGCCGATGCACGCCGCGCCGACGACCGCATCTATGCCGTCATTCGGGGCAGTGGGATCGCCAGCGACGGCCGGGACGTGAGCCTGATGACGCCGGGGGTCGAAGGGCAGCTGCTGGCCCTCGAGCGCGCGTGGCAGTCGGCGTCGCTCGACCCGGCGACCGTCGGACTGATCGAGGCGCACGGCACCGCTACGGTCGCCGGCGACGCCGCGGAACTGGCAACGCTGGCACGCTTTTTCGGACCTTTGGCCGGCGGAAACGCGCGCGTGCCGATGGGTTCGGTGAAATCGATGATCGGGCACGCGATGCCCGCCGCCGGCGCAGCGGGACTCATCAAGGCCGCGCTCGCGGTCTACCACGGGGTACGGCCCCCTACGCTGCATTGCGAAGACCCGCATCCGGCGCTGGCGACGACGCGTTTTCGCGCCATCGCTGCAAGCGAGCCGTGGGACGACGGTCCGCGGCGTGCCGCAGTGAACGCCTTTGGCTTCGGTGGCATCAACGCGCATGTCATCGTCGACGCGCCGGGGGCGGGCAGGGGGTGCCGGCGCAGTACGCGTGCCGACGCGGCAGACGTCGAGGCTGCCGCCGCGCTGACCGTCGCCGCGTCGACCCAGGCCGGGTTGCTGGCCGCGCTCGATGCCGGGAGCAGTGGAGGCGAGGGCGCGTGGCGGCTCGCGGTCATCGATCCGACACCCGCTCGACTCGCCAAGGCACGCGCCGCGGTCGAAGCGGGTCGCCCTCGGCATGGTCGTGACGGCATTTTCTTTTCTCCCACGGGACTCGTGACCGTGGGCGGCAAGGTCGCGCTGTTGTTCCCGGGCGTGGAGGCGAATTTTGCGCCTCAGGTCGAGGACATCGCCAGGCGCTTCGACCTTGCCCCACCGTCGGTCGACGCGGGAGGCCTGGCGGGACAGGGCGCCGGGGTGATGCGCCTGAACGATTTCCTGCGGCGCGTGACGCAGCGGGTCGGCATTGTCCCCGATGCGATTGCCGGGCACAGCATCGGCGAATGGTCGGGGATGCATGCGGCCGGTGTGTTCGGCGACATGGCCGCAGAGGACATCGGGGCGCGGCTCGAGCCCGGTTCGCTGCGCATTGCCGATGCAAGCTACGTCGCGGTCGGCGCCGGAGGTGCGCGTGCGCTGGCGCTGGTCGGGGACCTGGAAGGCGTGGTCGTGTCGCACGACAACTGTCCGCACCAGTCGATATTGTGCGCGCCCGACCGTCATGTCGACGAGATCTCGCTGCGCCTGCGCGCGCAGCGCATTCTTTTCGAATTGCTGCCGTTCCGCTCCGGATTCCATTCACCCGCGCTGGCCGCGCACGTCGGCCACTACGCGCAGGTGCTCGCCGAGCTTCCGTTGCACCCGCCGACCGTGCCGCTTTGGTCGGCCACCACCTGCGCTCCCTATCCGGACGATCCCGAGCGTATCGTCCAGCTGTTCTCCGAGCACCTGGTCCGGCCGGTGCGGTTTCGCGAACTGATCAAGGCGCTCCATGCCGATGGCGTGCGGGTGTTCGTGCAGGTCGGCTCCGGGAGCCTTGCCGCGTTCGTCGACGATGTGCTGGCCGGATCGCCGCATCACGCGGTGTCGCTGGTGTCGGCGCAGCGCCCCGGCATGGCGCAGTTGCGGCAGGCCTGCGCGGCACTCTGGGTGGAAGGCGTGGGCATCGACCTCGTCAAAGCGGACCTGGCTGCGCCGAAGCGCGCTGCGGGTACGAGCGCGTCGTTGTCGCTCGCCCTGGGCGTGCCGCTGATCAGGCTCGGCCTGCCGCCGTTGACCAGGCCATCGATGGCGGTTGTCGCCCCCGGCGCGGGCGCGAATCCGGTGCTGGCGGCGCTGGCCGAAAATCTCGAAGGCATGGCTGCCGCGCAACAGGCGATCGTGCGGGCCTTCGCGGCAACAGCGGTGACGGTGCCGGAGCGGTCACCAGTGATATCACCGGTACCCGCGCTGGTCGCGCCGTTGGCGCGCACGGAAGCGGGACCCGCCGAGCACACCGAGCAGCTGCTGCTCGGAGTCGAAAATTATCCCGAACTCCTCGATCACTGCCTGATCCCGCAGCCGCCGGGGTGGCCGACGCTGGCCGACCGCGCGCCGACCGTGCCCATGACCATGTCGATCGCCTTGATGATGGAAGCCGCACAGCGCCTCGATCCGCGGCGGGTCGTGGTCGCGATCGAGGAGGTGCTGGCGAGTGCGTGGCTGCGTGCAGAGCCGCCGGCGGACGTGGCGATCACCAGCCGGCGCATCGACGCGGATCGGATCCACGTTCGAATCGGCAACCACGTCGAGGGCACGGTGACCATGGCGACGGGCTATCCGGACCCGCCGCCGGTTTCGGACGAGGCAATCATGGACGCGAGGCCGTTTCCCATCGCGGCGGAAGCGGTCTACCGGGACGGCTGGCTGTTCCACGGTCCGGGCTACCAGGGTGTGGCGGGCATCGACCTGTTCGGATCGAACGGGCTTGCCGGCCAATTGCGCGCATTGCCGGCGAAGGGCGCTTTGCTCGACGCGGCCGGACAGCTTGCCGGTCTGTGGGTCATGGTCGCGAACGATCACGGCCGGATGACCATGCCGATTCGCGCGCGGCGCATCGAATTGCATGGCCCCGGGCCGGAAGAGGGCGAAATATTTGCCTGCCGTGTCTGGATACGGCATCTGGGTCGCAACAACGTTCGCGCCGATCTGGAACTCGTCCGCGAAGGCCGGGTGCATGCACGCGTGACGGGATGGGAGGACTGGCGCTTCCAGACCGACGGCGGGCTGTTCGAGCTGATGCACGACTCGGGTCACCGCCTGCTCGCCACGTTGCGTCCGGAGGGATTCGCGCTGTTGGTCGATCCAGGGTGGACGTCGGCAACCATCGACTATCTGGCGTGGCGCTACCTTGCCGTCAACGACGTGACGGCCGTCGGTGGTCTGCGCGCGGTGCAGCGCAAGCGGGACTGGCTGATGGGACGCATCGCCGCCAAGGACGCGCTGCGCGCACGGCTGTTCGAACGCGGCGTCGAGTCGGTGTTTCCGATCGAGGTCGGGATCGCCAACGACGCGCAGGGAAGGCCGCTGGTCACGCTGCCCGGCGGGGTGGACCTGCGCGTGTCGATCGCGCACAAGCCGGGCGTGGCTTGTGCGATCGTCGCCGAAGGCGTTGATCCGGGCATCGACATCGAGCGGGTCGAGGCGCGCAGCGAGTCCATGGTCGCGCTTGCGTTCGCGCGCGACGAGCTGGCGTTGCTTCCCGAAGGGGATCGCGACGAATGGCTGACGCGCTTCTGGTGCGCCAAGGAGGCGGCCGGCAAGGCACGCGGGTCGGGGCTGGCCGGCAATCCGCGAGGGCTCGCGGTGTTAGCGGTCGCAGGGGAGCGTTTGCGAGTCGAAGGCCGGTGGGTCGAGACGCGCAGGCTTGGTGAACATGTAATAGCGTGGACGGTTCAATGAACATCGAAGACCAGCGCAAGACGGAAATTCTCGCGGAGATTACGAGACTCGTCAGGGAAGTGATCGGCGAGGAGTGGGTGCTCGAGACGCCGATCACCACAGAAACCACCTTCAGCCAGGATCTCGAACTGGAGAGCATCGAGCTCGTGGCGCTGTCCGAGAAGATCCAGGCGCGTTATGGCGATGCGATCGATTTTCCGGGGTGGCTTGCCGGCATGGAACTCGACGAAATCATCGGACTCACCGTGGGGCACCTCGTCGACTTCATCGCGTCATGCCAGTCGAGCGCATAAACGGCCGCGAGCTGCACGTGCAGGTGCTGGGCAAGCAGGGCCCATGGGTGGTGATGCTGCACGGAATGATGCTGGGCACGCTGGCCACCTGGTACCTGACGACGGCGCCGGCGTTGGCGCGTCGCAGGCGGGTGCTGATGTTCGACCTGCCCGGGCACGGTCTGAGTCCGCGCACGCCCGACGGTTACGGCGTGCGTCGCCTGGCCGAGGACGTTGGCGCGTTGGTCGACCACCACGCGCCGGGTGAAACGGTATCGCTGGTCGGACACAGCTACGGCGCCGTGGTCATGCTGCGCTACGCGCTCGATCATCCAGCGCGGGTCGACCGGCTGGTGATCATCGAAGCCCCGCTGCCGGTGGCCACGCGGGCCTGGCTCGATGCCCAGGGCAAGGCGCTGCGCCAGGGCGTGCGCCGGATGCTGGGCCCGTGGCGGTGGCTGGCGTTCAGGCTCGGACTCGCGCTGAGGAATCGGGGAGCGTTGCTCAAGCTCGCGGACCCGCGGTCCAGGGATCGCGCGCTTGGGTTGTTGCCGGAGTTACAGCGCCGGGCGATGGAGCGCGGCGGACGGCGCGCGCATCGGCTGCTGGCGCAGATGGAGGCGTTGGCGACCAGGACCAGCGCGATGGAGGACATGCTGGCCGACCCCGACATCGCCGATGGCGAACTCGCCGCGTATCCTGGCCCGGTGCTGCTGCTCTACGGCACGCGGACGTTACCGGAATTCGCGAAAGCCGGCCGCCGGCTCGCGCAGGTGTTGCCGCAAGCGCGGATCGAATGGCTGGACGGCGGGCATATGCTGACCATGGACGCGCCGACGGCGACCTCCTCGGCGATCGGCACATTTCTCGATGGCTGACGTCGTCACCAACGGTGTCCGCCTCAATGTCGTGACCATGGGCGAGGGTGGGCTGACGCTGGTGTTCGTTCACGGCCTGCTGCTCGACAACCATGCGAGCTTCTACATGACGCTTGCACCGGGCCTCGCCAAGCGCGCGCGCGTCGTTCTCTACGATCTGCGCGGGCACGGCCTCAGCGAGCAGCCGCGCTCCGGTTACACCGTGACCGACATGACTGCCGACCTGGCGGGGCTGGTCGAAGCCGTCTCTCCGGCGTCGCCTGTCATCGTGGTCGGCCACAGCTATGGCGGCTACGTGGCGATGCGCTTCGCCGCAACGCATGCGGCCCGCGTGGCGGGCCTGGTGCTGATCGAGGCGCATACGGGCATCGTGGAATTCGGCCGCCAGCTCGGTGAGACGCTGGCGCTCACCGGCGCGGCGCGCGACCGGATGATCGAAGAACTCTTCGGGAACTGGCTGGCGAGGCACCGTGCCCGCGGCATCGATCAAGCGAGCGCCGACGCCGACGTTGCGCTCGACGCCGATGGGCAGGCAACCGTGAAGCTGGTGCAGCGCCTCAAGCGGCGCCGCAAGAGTTCACTGGTCGCGACTGCGCAGCGCCTGCACGGCGAAACGACTTTCGCCGCCGACATCGCCGCCAGCGAAACGCTGGACGAAGCCGCGCTCGCGCGTGTCACCTGCCCGGTGCTGGCCTTGTTCGGCG
>JAQBEY010000148.1:0-14357 GCA_032123655.1 Betaproteobacteria bacterium | reverse complement strand
CGGATTACGCGTGAATCGTTGCTCACCCTCGAAGCCTACGCCAAGGCACGCAAAGAGTTTCGGGCGAAGGTGCTTGCGCACAAGAAGGCCCGCACGGTGCACCTGGGTGAGCATCTGACGCTGCTCTTCGAGGACGAGCTTACGATCCGCTACCAGATCCAGGAAATGCTGCGGATCGAGAAGACGTTCGAGGAGGCGGGAATCGAGGACGAGCTCGATGCGTACAACCCGCTCGTCCCGGACGGGGCGAATTTCAAGGCGACGATGCTGATCGAGTACGAGGACGTGGACGAACGCAAGCGCGCTCTGGAGGCGCTGAAGGGCATCGAAGACCGAGTCTGGGTACAGGTGGAAGGCTGCGCGAGAGTGCAGGCGATCGCCGATGAGGATATGACCCGCACCAACGACGAGAAGACATCGGCAGTGCATTTCCTGCGCTTCGAACTTGCCCCGGGAATGGTCGC
This sequence comes from Betaproteobacteria bacterium, assembly GCA_032123655.1. Taxonomy (GTDB): domain Bacteria; phylum Pseudomonadota; class Gammaproteobacteria; order Burkholderiales; family Casimicrobiaceae; genus VBCG01. The sequence continues at coordinate 13,893 of JAQBEY010000148.1, read as the reverse complement.
CGCGCTGAAACGTGGAACGGCACTGGGCATCGGGGTCGACCACCCGAACTACCGCGCCGAAATCCCAACGGTCGGCGCGGCCACGCGCGCAGCGCTGGTCGCCGATCTCGCCTGAGATCCGACCAAGGCCTGGCCACCGCCACCACGGGGCATTGCCGCCGCCGCTTCGCTGCGACCGCGAGGCACCGCTTCTAGTCGCGGAAATTCTGGTATTGCAGTGGAAAGTCGTCGACCGACTTTTTCACCAGCGCGATCGCATTCTGCAACTCGTCGCGCTTGCCGCCGGAAACGCGCACTGCGTCGCCCTGGATCGAGGCCTGCAGTTTGAGTTTCGACTCCTTGATGGTCTTGACGATCTTCTTGGCGAGTTCCTGTTCGACGCCGGTGCGCACCGTGATCGCCTGCTTGACCTTGTTGCCGGACACCTTTTCGGTGTCTCCATACTTGAGCGAGCGGATGTCCACGCCGCGCTTGGTGAGTTTCGCGGTGAGGATATCGGTCACCTGCGACAGCTTGAAGTCGTCGTCCGCGAAGAGGGTGAGTACCTTGTCCTTGAGTTCGATGCGGGCATCGGAACCCTTGAAGTCGAAACGCGTGGAGACTTCCTTGTTGGATTGATCGAGCGCATTGTGGACCTCGACCAGATTGACTTCCGAGACGATGTCGAATGATGGCATGGTGGCGGCTATCCGAAGTGGGAGGTCAACGCTAGCACGGGGATCGCGCCACTACAACCGGGCACGCCAGTCGGCAAACGCCGCAGCCAGCGGCGGACCGACCGAGGACCAGTCGCCAAAGCTCGACTGGCGGAAGATGCGCATCGATGAATACCACGGCGACGATTCCGCCGCGAGGCGCCAGCGCCAGCAGGAATTGAATCGATCCAGCATCCATACGGGCTTGCCGAGCGCGCCGGCGAGATGAGCGACCGCCGTATCCGGCGTGATCACCAGATCCATCGCCTCCACCAGCGCCGCGGTATCGGCGAAATCACCGATCTCGGCGGTCAGGTCGTGCACCTGCGACTGCCCGCGACCAAACGCGGACGGCGCTCCGGCGGCGCCGGGCTGCAGCGTGAAGAACGCCGCGCCCGACGATTCCAGCAGCGGGACCAGGATTTCAACGGGCATCGACTTGTGCCGTGTCGCGTACGCGTGGACGTCGCGCGCAGCGACCGACCAGGCGATGCCGATCCGCGGCCCGGACGCTGTGCCGAGGCGGGCAAGCCAGCGCGTGCTGCGCTCGGCGGGCGGCGCCAAATAGCGTGCGGCGGCAAGATTTTCCGAGGCGATCGCGAGACGGTGCGGCAGCGAAAGGATCGACACGCGTCGCGTCGATGCATCGACCGCGATGTCGGCGGCGGACGTCACCACGGCGTCGGCTCCGTCGAGCGTGGCGAGGAGGGGCGCGAGCGGCGCGTGGTAGCCATCCAGCAGCAGGATCAGCCGGCGTGAACGTGCCCGTGCGGCCGGCACGAATCGCGCGAACTGGATGACGTCGCCGAAGCCCTGCTCGCCGTGGACGACGAGCGTGCCGTCGAAGGGGGCGCCGTCCCAGACGGGCAAGCCGGACAGGGCCGGGCCCGACTCAAGGCTGCGATCGGGACGCCGCTCGAATGCCGCCCAGCCTTCGGCAAAGCGGCCACGGGCGAGCAGGGTCGAGGCGATCCCGAACGCGCTGTCGTTGTCCCCCGGGTCGAGCGCCTGCGCGCGGCGAAACGCGTCCGCCGCTGGCTCGTGCGCCCAGGCCCAGTTGCGTACGGCGGCGAGCGTCTGCCACGCGACGGCATCGCCGGGCAGGTTGGCGACTATCGTCTCCAGCGCGCGAATCGCGCCATCGAGATCGCCTTCCTGCGCGCGGGCGAAGGCGTGGCCGATCTGCGCATTGCGATCGTCGGGGCGATGCGCCAGGACGCGCGCGAACGCGGTGCGCGCCCGGGTGCCGTCGCCGGCGTCGTTGCAGCGTGCGCCGAGGTTCAGTGCCGCTTCGGCGTGGCGCGGGTCGAGCGCCAGCGTACGCTCGAACGCGGCGATCGCTTCAGCCGGACGGGCGAGGCGGGCGAGCGCGATGCCGCGATGGTTGTGCGCCTGCGCCGAGTTGGGTGCCAGCGCAATGGCGCGATCGAGCGCGACAAGCGCGGCGTCGTCGCGTTCCGCGTGAATCAGCGCGAGGCCGAGGTTGGTGAGCGCGACGGCGTTGCGCGGCGCGAGCCGCACGGCGCGTTCCAGGCGGGCGACGGCCAAGCTCGCCTTGCCTCGCGCCAAGGCGAGCGCACCACCGTTGATCAGTGCGGTGAGTTCGTCGGGTGCGGCCTCGAGCACGCGCGCATAGATGGATTCGGCTTCGTCGAGGCGACCGGACTGCTGGAATTCGAAGGCACGGCCGAGCAGGACCAGTCCATCCGCGGCGTCGGCACCTTTGTCCCGGTGGGGTTTGCCTTCGGACATGTGTCACTCCATGGTGCGCCGGCGGGACGCGAGATCGACGCGTCGGCTAGAATACCCGATTCCCCGTGCCCGTCATCACGCCCCGCCATGTCGCATATCCTGCAACAGCTACCCATCGGCCAGAAAGTCGGCATTGCGTTCTCCGGCGGTCTGGACACCAGCGCGGCGTTGCACTGGATGCGCGCCAAGGGCGCGATTCCCTATTCGTACACGGCGAACCTGGGCCAGCCGGATGAGCCCGACTACGACGACATCCCACGCCGCGCGCTGAGCTACGGCGCCGAAGCGGCCCGCCTCGTCGACTGTCGCGCGGCGCTCGTCGCCTAGGGCATCGCCGCGTTGCAGGCGGGCGCGTTTCACATCTCGACGGCGGGTACGGCCTATTTCAATACCACGCCGCTCGGCCGCGCCGTGACCGGCACGATGCTCGTCGTCGCGATGCGCGAGGACGACGTGAATATCTGGGGCGACGGCAGCACCTACAAGGGCAACGACATCGAGCGGTTCTACCGCTACGGGCTCCTCGCCAATCCGAGCCTGCAGATCTACAAGCCCTGGCTCGACGCGACCTTCATCGACGAGCTGGGCGGGCGCAAGGAGATGTCCGAGTACCTGACCCGGGCGGGCTTCGGCTACAAGATGAGCGCCGAGAAGGCGTATTCGACCGACTCGAACCTGCTGGGCGCGACGCATGAGGCCAAGGACCTCGAGTTCCTCGACAAGGGGATCAAGATCGTCGAGCCGATCATGGGCGTCGCCTTCTGGCGGGAGAATGTCGCGGTCAAGCCCGAAACCGTCACCGTGCGTTTCGACGAAGGTCGTCCGGTCGCGCTGAATGGAGTCTCGTTCGACGACGAGGTCGCCTTGTTGCTCGAGGCGAACGCGATCGGCGGGCGCCATGGCCTCGGCATGAGCGACCAGATCGAGAACCGGATAATCGAGGCCAAGAGCCGCGGCATCTACGAGGCACCGGGACTGGCGCTGCTGCATATCGCCTACGAACGCCTGCTCACGGGCATCCACAACGAGGACACGATAGAGCAATACCGCGACAGCGGCCGCCGTCTCGGGCGACTGCTCTATCAGGGGCGCTGGTTCGACTCGCAGGCGATGATGCTGCGCGAGACCGCGCAGCGTTGGGTCGCGCGGCCGATCACCGGTGAGGTGGCGCTCGAATTGCGTCGCGGCAACGACTATTCGATCCTCGACACCACCAGCGCGAACCTGACCTACAAGCCGGAGCGGTTGACGATGGAAAAGGGCGCCTCGTCGTTCACGCCGCAGGACCGTATCGGTCAGCTGACGATGCGCAATCTCGACATCGTCGACACGCGCGACAAGCTGCTGACCTACACGAAGACGGGACTCCTGCGTCCGTCCGAGTCCTCGCCGCTGCCGCGTCTCACCGACGGCGGCGACAAACGGGAAAGCTAGATCGCCGCGCTGTTTCGACCCTCAGCTGGCTCCAAGCCGGCTCTCAGTTGATCCTCAGTTGATCCTCAGTTGATCTTCACGCCGGCGTTCTTGATGATCGGCGCCCATTTTGCGGCCTCGGACTTCATCAGGCGGCCAAGGTCGTCGGGCGAGCCACCGATCAGGTCGAAGCCGAAGGCGTTCATTTTCTTGGCGACGTCCGGTTCCTTCAGAATGGCGTTGATCTCCGCGTTCATGCGCGCGATCACCGGCGCGGGCGTTCCCGCCGGCATCACCACGCCATTCCATGCCAGCGACTCGAAAGCGGGATACCCGGATTCGGCGATGGTCGGCAGTTCGGGACGCAAGGGGAAGCGCTTGGCCGAGGTCACCGCCAGCGCGCGCAGCTTGCCCGCCTGAATCTGCGCCTGCAACGGCTGCATCACCGCGAAGATCATCTGCGTGTTGCCCTGCACGGTGGAGAGCACCGCGGGCGGCGAGCCGTTGAACGGGATGTGCACGATGTCGATTCCGGCCATCGACTTGAGCAGCTCACCGTTCAGGTGCGACGAACTGCCGTTGCCGACCGATGCGAAATTGACCTTGCCCGGGTTGGCCTTCGCATAGGCGATCAGTTCCTGCACATCCTTGATCGGCAGCTCGGCGTTTACGGCCAGCACGTTCGGTTGGCTGGAGGTGATGATCACCGGCGCGAGGTCGCGCCCGATGTCGTAGGGCACCTTGCGCAGCAGTGGCGTGATCGCCAGCGGTCCGTTGTACGCGAGCACCATCGTGTAACCGTCCGGCTTGGCCTTGGCGACCTCGTCGGTGGCGACGGTGCCGCCCGCGGCTGGCTTGTTCTCCACGATGACCGGCTGGCCCAGGCGGTCCTTGAGCTTGTCGGCGATGGCGCGACCGAGCACGTCGATCGAACTGCCGGCCGGAGCCGACATTACGAACCTGATCGGTTTGTCCGGCCAGGTCTGCGCGGCCGCGGCAGTGGTCAAGGTGATGGCCGCGGCGGCGGTGACGGCGGCGAGGATGGGGCGAGCAAACATGAATTGACTCCGTGCAGGGATGCGAGGGTGGAAAAAGGGTGATGTTGACTTCAGTGGCTCAAGGCGCGACGCGCCCGCAGACCACGTATTCGAGCAACGCCTTCTGCGCATGCAGGCGATTTTCTGCTTCATCCCAAACGACGCTTTGCGGACCGTCGATGACCTCGGCGGCGACCTCCTCGCCGCGATGCGCCGGCAGGCAGTGCATGAACAGTGCATCGGGCTTTGCCTGCCGCATCATCTCGGTGTCGACCATCCAGTCGGCGAATGCAAGCATGCGCGCCTCGTTCTCGGCTTCGAAGCCCATGCTGGTCCACACGTCCGTGGTGACCAGATCGGCACCGCGACAGGCGGCCATCGGGTCGGCGAAGGACTCGTAGTGGTCGGCGTTGTAGATGCCGGCGCGCTCCTCCTCGACCTCGTAGCCCGGCGGGGTGGAAACGTGCACGGTGAAGTCGAGGATGGTCGCTGCCTGCAGCCAGGTGTTGCAGACGTTGTTCGAGTCGCCGATCCAGGCTACGGTCTTGCCCGCGATCGAGCCGCGATGCTCGACGAAGGTGTAGATGTCGGCGAGGATCTGGCAGGGATGGTATTCATTGGTCAGGCCGTTGATCACCGGCACGCGCGAGTGCGCGGCGAAGCTCTCGATCAGCGTCTGGTCGAAGGTGCGGATCATCACCACGTCGACCATGCGCGAGATCACCCGCGCCACGTCCTCGATCGGCTCGCCGCGCCCGAGTTGCGTGTCGCCCCGGTTCAGGTTGATCGCGGCGCCGCCCAGCTGGCTCATTCCGGCCTCGAACGACACCCGCGTCCGGGTCGACGCCTTTTCGAAGACCATTGCCAGCATCCGGTCGCGCAGCGGCTGGTAGAGCTCGTAGCGTTTGAAGCGCTCCTTGATCCAGCGCGTGCGCTCGAACAGGTACGCGAAATCCTCGCGCGAAAAGTCCTTGAACTGCAAAAAATGTGACGGCGCTGTGGCGGGCATGACAGGCGGGCGATCAACGCTCTGGAAATTCGGAGAAATGACCGCAACTCCATTCAAAACAAGATATTAGCATAGGGAACGTGCCCGACTTCGAATGCCGAGCTTAACCGGCGTCAAGGTCTGCACCACGGCGTTCGCGTATGGTCTGGCTGGCGTCGCGCGGGTATTTTTTCGCGCGCTGCCCCTGCCATGCCTGCCTCCGACAACCGTTGCCTCTCCTTGCCGCCCCTGGTCATCCGTGGGCGAAGGCTGCTTCCCGTGGTGCAGGGGGGAATGGGCGTCGGCATTTCCGCCCATCGTCTTGCCGGTTCGGTGGCCGCGCAGGGGGCGGTCGGGACGATTTCGGCGGTCGATCTGCGGCGCCATCATCCCGACCTGATGGCGGCGAGCACGCACGCCGACAAGGCGACGGTTGACGCCGCCAACCTGACCGCGCTTGATCGCGAGATCAAGGCAGCGCTCGCACTCGCGGCCGGCCGCGGCATGGTCGCAGTGAATGTGATGCGCGCGGTGTCCGAGTACCGTGCCTATGTCGAGCAGGCCTGTGCCAGCGGAGCGGATGCGATCGTCGTGGGAGCGGGGCTGCCGCTCGACCTGCCCGACCTCGCCGCGGCGTATCCGGATGTCGCGCTGATCCCGATTTTGTCGGACGCGCGCGGCGTGGCGCTGGTCGTGCGCAAATGGGTGCGACGTGGACGTCTGCCCGATGCGATTGTCATCGAGCATCCGCGCCACGCTGGCGGGCATCTGGGCGCCGCGAAGGTCGAGGACCTGACCGACCCGCGCTTCGACTTCGAGCGCGTGCTGCCGGAGGTACTCGCGTTTTTCCGCGCTGAAGGCATCGCCGAAGGGGCGATTCCCCTGATCCCCGCCGGCGGCATCGACACGCATGAGCGCGTGCGCGAATTGCTGGCGCTGGGGGCATCCGGCGTGCAGCTCGGCACCGCGTTCGCGGTTACCGTGGAATGCGATGCGGCGCCCGGGTTCAAGCGCGTGCTGGCGGAAGCGAATCCCGAGGATCTGGTCGAATTCGTAAGCGTGGCCGGATTGCCGGCGCGGGCCGTGCGTACGCCATGGCTGGAGAGCTACCTCGCGCACCTGCCGAAGCTTGCCGCCGTCGCGCGGGTCAAGCCACGCTGCAGTCTGAAATTCGATTGTCTGGCGCAATGCGGCCTGCGCGACGGGATCGCGAAAATCGGCCAATTCTGCATCGACAGGCAACTGGCCTACGCACTGCGCGGCGACGTCGCGAAGGGACTCTTCTTCCGTGGCACGTCGAGACTTCCCTTCGGCACGGAGATACGACCGGTGCGCGACCTCGTCGCGTACCTGATGACCGGTGCGCGGCCCGCGACCGGCTGAATTGGCGAAGGCCGGTCCCCCGGTCGGAGACCAGGCGGCACCGACGCGGACATCCGCGTGGACGCGGCTGCGAGCGGCGCCGCATCGATTCTTTTTTCTGGCGGCCGTCACGCAGTTGTCGCTGGGCTCGCTCTGGTGGCTCTGGGTGCTTGGCGCGCGTGCGCTCGGTCCGCGGTTCGCGCCATTGGCGGCGATGCCCGACACCGTCGTTCACGCATTCGTGATGCTGTTCGGTTTTGCGCCGTTGCTGATGTTTGGCTTCCTGTTCACCGCCGGTCCACGATGGCTGGGGGTGGCGCCGCCGTCGCCGTCCGCATGGAACCTCCCCGGGGCGATTGCGGTGACCGGCGCGCTGGCGGTGATCCCGGCGCAGGTCTTTGCACCGGCGGCGTGGGCGGTGCAATTCGCGGCGGCCATGTTCGCGCTGGGATGGGCCTGGCTGTTGTTGCTGTTCCTGCGCCTGATTCGCGAAAGCACCGCGCCCGACAAGGTGCATGCCGTGGCCATGCTGATGGCGCTGGTTGCCGGAGTCTTCGGCGTTGCGCTCTTTGCGGCTGGCGGCAACTCGGTGTTCCCATGGTTGCGCGTGATAGGACTCTGGTTCTTCCTGCTTCCGGCTTTTGTGGTCGTCTGCCATCGGATGATCCCGTTTTTCACCGCGAGCGCGCTTCCCTTCGTCACGGTGTTCCGCCCGTGGTGGCTGCTGGCGGTGATGTCGGGAGCGCCGGTTGCGCATGGACTTCTCGAAGGCGCCGGGCTCGCGGCCTGGACCTGGGTCATCGACCTGCCGGCGGCGGCAGTGTTGCTGTGGGTGGTGACACGCTGGGGTCTGGTCCAGAGTTTCGCGAATCGGCTGCTGGCGATGCTGCACATCGGATTTGCCTGGTACGCGCTGGGCTTCCTGCTGTCGGCCGCGCATTCGCTGGCCTTGCTCCGGGAGTTGCCGACGATGCATCTCGCGCCGCTGCATGCACTGACGATGGGCTTTGCGGCGTCGCTGGTGATGGCGATGGTGACCCGGGTCACCTGCGGGCACTCCGGGCGCACGCTTGCCGCCGACACGCTGACCTGGCGGCTGTTCATTCTGCTGCAGGTGGCGACCGGCGCGCGTGTTGCGGTGGCACTGTCGGCCGCTCCCGCCATCATGGCTGCAGTCGCGCTGCTTTGGGCGGCGGCGGTCGTGCCATGGTGCATCAAGTACGCGCCGTCCTACTGGCGCGCTCGCGCCGACGGCCGGCCCGGCTGAGTTGGCGGCGTCGAGACGCGCGGCCAGCCGCGCGCGGCGATGCTAGGATGCAGTCCCTCCGGATTGCGGCCGCGTCGCCTCGACACACATCATTTGCATGGAACCGAACGGTCTTGACGTCGTCATCTGGGGCCTCACTCGTGGCGGACGCAAGTTCCGTCCAGGCGATTGGTCCGAACGTCTCGCCGGTCTCGTTTCCGCCTTTGGAGACGACCGCAAACTCTCCTATTCACCGCTGGTGCGGCCGATGACGCTGCAGGGTGTAAAGACGGTGATCGTGGGGGCGTCGCTGGAATCGCTTGAGCCGCGTCTGTTTCGCTTTCTCACCGGATTCGCGCGTGACAACGATCTGCAGACCGTGAAGTTGGAAGGCGCGCTGGCGTCACCGCAGATGTTGACGCCGCCAATCGCCGGCACGGCACCGGAGCCTCAGGAGCCGATCTGACCGGTGCGTACGGTGCGTACGGTGCTCGCGGGTTCCCGCGCCCGTTTAGGAATTAATACGGTTGCGTGAGGGTTGATTTAGGAACAGCCCCGGGAGCGAATCGGCACAATTCAGGCATGCGCTCGCGTCCTGCGGCGCAGTTCCGATGAAACCGGTTCGACCACAGGAGAGCGCACCATGCACCACGCTGAAACGACCGCCGACGACCCGTACCTCGCACAGGTCTCCGGACCTCTGGCAATGCGAACGCCGAACGGGAAACCGCGGCGTCACGATATCTATGTCCTCATTCACAAGGCGCTGCGCGCCGCGATGACCGATGCGCTGCTGGCCGTCGGCCGACTCGATGCCTCCGATCCCCGGGAGGTGAGCGAGGTTGTCGCCAGCGCTCGCGAGCTGCTCGAGTTTTGCCAGGACCATCTCGAGACCGAGAATGCGTTCGTGCATCCGGCCATGGAGGCGCGTCGGCCCGGTTCGACCACGCGGATCAGCGCCGAGCACGTCCACCATGCGGCCGCCATTGCGAATCTGCACCGGCAGGTCGAGGTGCTGGCGCGCGCGCCGGCAGCGACGCGCGACACGGCCGCCGCCGATCTCTATCGAAACCTGGCGTTGTTCGTCGGGGACAACCTGGTCCACATGCACGAGGAAGAGGTCGAGCATGACCATGTGCTGTGGGCCACGCACACCGACGCCGAGCTCCGGGAACTCGAGGACGCGATCAAGGCGCACGTTCCGCCGGCGGCGATGCAGCGTGTACTGCGCTGGATGCTCCCGGCAATGGTGCCGGCGGAGCGCAGCGGCATGTTGAGGGCAATGCGCGATTTCGCACCCGCGCCGGTCTACGCCGGTGTGCTTGCGCTGTCCCGAACCCACGTCGACGCGCGCGGTTGGCGCAAGCTCGAGGCCGCGCTGGCCGAGTGACCGTCAAAACGGAAATAGTGCGATGCCACTGCCGCGAGGCGGGCGCTCCGGACTCAGCGCCCGCTGTCCGTGGCCATCTCGACCAATTGGACCGGCCGGCGCACGCAGAAGCGGAACCGGCCGCGTCCGGTCTTCTCGAGCGCCAGGAACTTCGCGCGCTCGGCCAGCCGACGCTGCAGCAGGATGAGCCGCGCCTCGAGATTATCGGAAATATCGGGCAGGCGAATCGACGGGTCGAGGCGTAGTTCGCGATTGGTGAATTCGGTGCGGCCGTCGCCGAGGTAATCGCGCAGCAGCTTCCAGAAGATTCTGCCGGCCACGCCCTTGATCAGGTAATCGTCGCCCAGAAACACGCTGTCATCGGCGTGGTAGTGGCGAATCATGAGCGGCGGTCCCTGGACCGCGGGCGCGTCACCACCCACCGGACCGGGGCCGCTCGCTGATTCGGCGAGTTCCTGCATGCCGCGAATCGTCGGTCCGAGCAACGCCGCCACCGCCACCAGCGCGTCCTCGTCGTCGAAGCCGAAACGCCGGTCGAGCACGTCCTCGACGAAAAGTATCGCACTGAGCGTGCTGCCGACGACCACCGGCACGGCCAGCTGGCTGCGCGAATCGGCCAGGCCTGGCACCAGGATTTCGGTTTCGAGCAGGTCGCCCAGCCCCCCGGCGGCGGCGCTGTCCCGGATCGCCCGGCCGTAGCCCCAGTCGTAGGCGCGATGCGGATCGGCGTCATCTCGCGCGCGGCGACGCCGATCACGCCGTCGCCGAAGGCGATCTCCGACCCCACGCCGGAGGCCTCGTAGCCGCGGCTTGCCACCGTGAAGAGTTTGCGCGCACGGGCATCCGCCATCAGAATCATCGCGTGGCGGATGCCGAGGCTATCGTCGAGCGCGGCCAGCGCTTCGTCCAGCAGGTTCGACAGGTCGGCGCAGCCGGCGATCCGTTGCGCGATCGCCCGCACCGCGGCGAGATGGTGCCGCTGCGGGGCGACGGCCGGAACCGAGGATCCGGCCACCCGTTCGATCGCGAGAACCCGATAGACATCGGCACCCTGCAGGCGGAACACCCCGGCCATGCCCGTGTGCGAGGCGATGCCCGCGAGGTGAGCCTTCATGCGCTCGAACAGCGGCCCGCTGGTCTCGATGCGCAGGTATTCGAGCGCGATCCGGTAGCGCGCGAACGAATCCGCTTCGATCACCAGCGCGGTCGCTCGTCGCGTCGCCAGCACGTTCTGCCGCGTCTTGTTGAAGAACTGGAACGACAGCGCGACGTTCTCCGGATCCACGTAGTAGACCTGGGACACGAAGGAGATGTTCGGAACACCGTCGGCCGAGCAGGTGGCGACGGTTGCCGGCGCCACGCCATCCAGTGCCCCGCGTATTGCGTCGAGTGGAATCGTCATGTCGCGAGCGGCATGCCTGCCCTCGGGCCGGGTGTCTGCTCGAAGGCGGCGCCGGGCGTGAAGTCGATCGCGAGCAGTTCGTCCTGCGCACCGGCACACAGGGCGCGCGCCTGGTCATCGTCGTGGCCGAGAGCGACGAGTTCGGCCGCGAAGGCGTCGACGTAGCGCGAGACGAGCGCCGGCTCTGCGGCGGTGATCGGGCGCAGCTCGGCGTCGGTGGCCTTCAACTGCAGCGTCCGGTGGGTGGTCGGGCGGCTGAACACCACGGCGATGTGCCGGCCGGCGCGCACGTCGGCCAGCAGCGCAAGCGCCTGCGCCTTCGCGACGAACACGCTCACCCGGCGGCGATCGGAGGAGACCCGGCACCCGGTCACCCGACCGATCGAGGGCAGGCCGTCGGCATCGCAGGACGCGGCCACGACGGAAACGCCGCCTTGCACGAAGGCGGTGTTGTTCTCGTCGAGCAGCGGAGGATGGTCCGATGAAGCCACCGGCGGATGTTATCAGCGCCTGCTCCGGATCGGGAATGCGAGGAGCAAGCAAAAAAGGGCCAGACAGCCGCACCCGCAAGACCGAATCCAGCCGCGAATCCTGACATCACGCTTCCCATCGGCCCGGGAAAGTCAACACCCGCTACGGTACTCCGGTCGGCGCGTCGAGTCGTTGAATGCGCTCTCCGTTCGATGATACATTTGACCAACGTCGGCGATCCGGGAACCGACGCGCAGCGTATCGAACTCTGCGGCTATCGAGAGGCGTCGTTTGCGGCCCGCCTTCCCCGACGCTGCCCTGCCTCCGACCCCTTGTCAGCAACAAAGAAAGCGCAGCGAACCCATGCACTACGTCATCTATGTCAGCCAGGCGGTCAAGCCGATGGATGCTGCCGCGCTCGAGTCACTGCTGTCCTTCAGTCGCGAGAAGAACGCGGAGAAACGCATTACCGGCATGCTGATCTACCGGCATTCACCGGATTTCGGAAGCGGGCACTTCATCCAGATGCTGGAGGGTGGCGAGAGCGAGGTGCGCGCCCTCTTTGAGAAAATCGAACGCGACAAGCGCCACCACACGGTCCTGCTGCTTGGTGAGGGCGAGATCCCGGGCCGGATGTTCAGCGAGTGGGCGATGGGCTTCAAGAACGTCGACGACACGCTGTTCGCTGAGTTGCCGGGTTATGCCCGCATTGGCGCTGCGTCGTTCGATCCGGCGGCATTCCAGCATTCGAACGACAAGGCCCTTGCCCTCCTGAAGTTCTTTCACGACGCGCGCTAGTTGGAACCAGGCACCAATTTTCGCAAGGCACCGATGTCCGCCTGCCGCAGGCGAAATGCAGATGAATAGAGCGAGCGAAAGGGGTCAGGCATCAACTGCGGAACCGGCGATCGCTCGCTGGTTCCGCAGCAGCATCAGACGTAGTCCCGGTATTTGTCGAGGAAGCGAACCGGCTTGGACAGCGCGTCGCGGCGGAACGGGTCGCCGAGTTCGCGGGTGCACATGATCTCGATGACACAGGTCTTGCGCTCGTTCATCTGCATATCGATCGCCTTTTTCAGGGCCTTGCCCACGTCCTCGAGCTGGTCGACGACGATGGCCTCGGCGCCCATGGCCCTGGCGATTCCGGCGAAGCTCTGGTTGTCGAGTTCGCCGGCGACGAAACGGCGGTTGTAGAAGTCGACCTGGTTCTTCTTTTCCGCGCCCCACTGGCGATTGTGGAACACCACCGCGGTCACTGGAATGTCGTGGCGGACGCAGGTCATGATCTCGACCATGCTCATCCCCCAGGCGCCGTCGCCGGCATAGGCGATCGCCGGGCGATCGGGCGCGGCGACCTTGGCGCCTATCATGGTCGGCAGCGCATAACCACAGTTGCCGAAGCTCATGGGCGCGAAGAAGCTGCGCGGCTCCTCGAAGCGCAAATAGCTGTTGGCGATGGAGTTGATATTTCCGATGTCGGTGGACACCATCGCCCGCGGCGGCATCGCCCGCTCGAGTTCGCGCAGCACCTGCCGCGGATGCAGCCAGCTGCCGCCTTCCTTCTTCGCCTCCTCGATCATGTCCAGGCTGTAGGCATCCTTCTCGTGCGTCCAGCCGTCGAGTTCCTTTTCCCATTCGACCTTTTCCGCCTTGATCTGCGCGGCGCGCTCGGCCTTGGTCGCGTCGCAGGCGAGCGTCTTGCCGGCCAGGCGCGAGGTGAGCGCCTTGGCGGCGGCCTTGGCGTCGCCGCAGATGCCGACCGAGATCTTCTTCACCAGGCCGAGGTTGGTGTGGTCGGCCTCGATCTGGATGATCTTCGCGTCCTTCGGCCAGTAGTCGAGGCCATGCTGCGGCAGAGTGCCGAACGGTCCCATGCGGGAACCGAGCGCGACCACCACATCGGCCTTGGCGAGCAGCTTCATCGCCGCCTTGGAGCCCTGGTATCCGAGCGGACCACACCAAAGCGGGTGGCTGGCCGGGAACGAATCGTTGCGCAGATAGCCGTTGACCACCGGCGCGCCAAGGCGCTCGGCGAGCGCCTTGCACTCCTCGACGGCGTCGCCCATCACCACGCCGCCGCCGGACAGAATCACCGGAAACTTCGCCTCGGCGAGCAGGGCGGCGGCGGCGTCGAGGC
>JAQBEY010000147.1:0-6335 GCA_032123655.1 Betaproteobacteria bacterium | reverse complement strand
ACCCACCATACGGTCTATCGTCGAACGGACCCGCGCGCGAAATAAAACGGAGTGGTAGTTCAGTTGGTTCGAATACCGGCCTGTCACGCCGGGGGTCGCGGGTTCGAGTCCCGTCCACTCCGCCAACGATCGTGTTTGACCTGACAGAGAGGCGCAAAGACGGGCGGACGCAAGTTCGCCTTTTCTGTTGTGGCCGCGCGACCGCTTCACGCCTGTTATAATCGCGTCAAAACAAATGCTTAACGGTAATTTTCCCGTTAACGCCGCCAGGGGCGAACGCAGGTTCGCCCTTTTTTGATCGCCCAAGGAAGCCGCTTCGCATGTTCGATCTCGTCACCAAGCACAAGACCATCAGCCAGGTGATCCTGGCGCTGATCATGATTCCGTTCGCGTTCTTCGGCGTCGATTATTACTTCAGAGGTGACGCCGCCGATGGCGCCGTCGCCACCATCGGCGGGCAGAAGATCACGCAAAACGAATTCAGCGAAGCGGTCCGTGAACAGCAGGACCAGATGCGCCGCCAGTTGGGCCGCGAATTCGATCCGGCGATGTTCGATCGGCCCGAAGTTCGCTTTGCGCTGCTCGAACAGCTGGTCAACCAGCGGCTGCTGCTGGCCAAGGCGAACAACGAGCGATTCCAGGTCAGCGACGCGCAGTTGCAGCAATTCATCACCGCCATCCCGGCGTTTCAGGAAGGCGGCAAATTCTCGGTGGATCGCTATCGAGAGCTTCTGATCACGCAGAACATGACTCCGCCGCTGTTCGAGCAGCGGCTGCGCCAGGATTTGCTTCTGGGGGCGGTGCAGGAACCGGTTGCGTCGGCCAATATCGTTGCGCGGCAGACCGCGATGCGCTATCTCGGACTGCTCGAGCAACAGCGTGAAATCGCGCTCGCGATGGTCGACCCGGCGTTGTTCGCGAAAGATGTGAAAGTCGACGATGCGCAGGTTCGCGAGTTCTACGACAAGAATCCGACCGCGTTCCAGACCCCGGAACTGGCGCGAGTCGAGTATTTGCTGCTGACGCAGGAAGCGCTCACCGCGCAAACGATTGTCGATGCTGCCGAAGTGCGCAAGACCTACGATGCCAACGTCAAGCAGTACACGGCCAACGAGGAACGCAGCGCGGCCCACATTCTGATTGCGGTCAAGCCCGACGCAAAGGAAGAGGAAAAAGCGGCCGCGAAGAAGCAGGCGCTGGAGGTCTATGCGAAGGCAAAGGCGGCACCGGCCAGGTTTGCCGACCTGGCTCGCGAATTCTCGAAAGATCCCGGCTCGGCGGAGCAGGGTGGGGACCTCGGCAGCTTCGCCCGCGGTTCGATGGTCAAACCATTCGAGGACGCGGTCTTCGCCGCGAAGGAAGGTGACCTGCTTGAACCCGTGCAGTCGGATTTCGGCTGGCACGTGATCAAGGTCGGCAGCGTGCGGCCGACGCGCATCCTCCCGTTTGACGAAGTCAAGGCGCAGATCGAGGCGGAATTGAAGAAGCAGAAGGCCTCGCAGAAGTTCGCGGCGTCCGCGGATCAATTTCAGAATCTGGTCTACGAACAGGCAGACAGTCTCGGCGGCGTTGCCAAGTTGCTCGAACTCAAGGTCGAGACGACCCCATTGATCAACCGTGCGCAGGCACAGGCGATCGGGCTGGGCAATCCGAAATTCGTTGCGGCGCTGTTCGCTCCGGAATCACTGCAGGGCAAGCGCAACACCGAGGCTATCGAAATCAGTCCCAGCACGCTGATCGCCGGCCGCATTCTCGAGTACCAGCCCGCGGCGCCGCGGCTCTTTGACGAGGTCAGGGGGCAGATTCGCGACCAGTTGGTACGACGGGCAGCGAGTGACCTTGCGCAAAAGGACGGCGCGCAGAAACTGAAGCTCCTCGACGAGGGGAAGACTGCGCAGGACGCGGGGGTCGCGTTTGGCGCGCCGACCAAGACCGGACGAGGCCAGGTCCAGCCGGGCTTGCCGCCGGCCGTGCTGACGCGCGTCTTCCAGGCGGGTACCGACAAGTTTCCCGCCTACACGGGCGGGGCGAACGAGCTCGGCGGCTATACGCTTGTCAAACTGCTCGGGGTAGTCACGCCCGCCGATGCTGACAAGGCCAAGGTCGATCAGGCATCCAGCAGGCTTTCCGAGCAGATTGGTCGGGAATTGCTCACCGCCTATCTGGCGAGTCTGCGGGCCAAGGCCGACGTCAAGCTCAATCAGGCGAATCTGGACAAGAAATAGATCCGCACGAGGCGCGCCGACCGGAGTAACCGGAGGCTGGCGCAGAGCGTGCGGCGAGAATCGGTCGTCTTCTGGCTGGTACGCCCGGCGCGCCGGGCGCTCAGGCGGGCTGGCAGTTCGCCTTGATCCAGATTTCCAGTTCGGCGCGCTGCCTGCGGCGAGTCGTTTCGTCGACGACCACGACCTCGCCCTTGGTGTTCTGGCGGACGAGGCTGACCTGGTCGGCCGAAAGCATTTTGATCTGTCCCGCCACCCGCGTGCACATTTCCGCGCGCTTCTCGGCATCGGCGCGCTTCGTTTCCGCTTTTTTCGCGCTATCGGCGGCCTCCGCCTGTTTTTTCCGCAGCTCGACGTCCTTGTTGGCCAGATCCTTGAGGGCGTCGGGATTCCCGGCAGGCGCCGGTGCCCGGAGGATCTCGGTCTTCACGTCACCAAGCGGTGGCTGGTCCGAATAGACCACCCTGCCGTTTGCGTCGGTCCACTTGTACAGGGCGGCATTGGCCAGCGGAACCACGCTGGCGCAGGCCAGCGCAAGTGCCAACGCCACCAGGACGCGCCCTCCCGGGGCGAGCGACGGTGCGCAATGCAGGTGCGAAAACGGCAGCGATAGTCTCATGGTGAGCCTCATGGCGAGCCCAGCGAGTCTTTATGACATTGGCAAGTTACCTCAGCAGGAGGCAAGGCGTCAATGAACCTTTGGCTGAGGGGCTCCACGGCGCCTGCCGACGTTGCGCCGGAGCGTCAATTGGACAGGCGGGGAGGGCATTCGAAGGGCGGCGCGGCGCGGGTATAATCGGTTTTTGCGCATAGGAGAAATATCAATGCGTGTCGTCCGGAAAGCGCTGACCTTCGACGACGTCCTGCTGGTTCCTGCCCATTCCCTTGTCGTTCCGCGCGACGTTGCCCTCGCTACCCGGCTCACCCGCTCGATCACGCTCAATGTTCCGCTGGTCTCGGCGGCGATGGACACCGTGACCGAGGCGCGTCTGGCAATTGCCATTGCGCAGGAAGGCGGCCTTGGAATCATCCACAAGAACATGTCGCCGGCCAAGCAAGCCGCCGAAGCCGCCAAGGTCAAGCGTTTCGAAAGCGGCGTGGTCAAGGATCCCATTATCGTCCCGCCGACCATGTCGGTGCGCGAGGTCATCGCACTGACCCAGCGCTATCGTTTCTCGGGCCTCCCGGTGGTCGAGGGCCGTCGCGTCGTCGGGATCGTCACCAACCGCGACCTGCGATTCGAAACCAATCTCGATCAGCCGGTGGCCAACATCATGACCAAGGGTGACCGGCTGGTCACCGTCGCGGAAGGCGCCGATCTCGAACATGCGAAATCGCTGATGCACCAGCACCGACTGGAGCGGGTACTGGTCGTCAACGACGAAATGGAACTTCGCGGCCTCATCACGGTGAAGGACATCCTGAAGGCCACTGAACATCCGCTGGCCTGCAAGGACGAGCTCGGCCGCCTGCGCGTGGGTGCGGCGGTAGGAACCGGGGCAGATACCGACGAGCGGGTCGAGGCGCTGGTCGGCGCTGGCGTCGACGTCATCGTGGTCGACACCTCGCATGGCCATTCGCAAGGAGTGCTCGAACGCGTCGCCAACGTCAAGAAGCGCTTCCCGCAGGTGCAGGTGATCGGCGGCAATATCGCGACCGCCGACGGCGCGAAGGCGCTCGCCGACAGCGGCGCCGACGCGGTCAAGGTGGGCATTGGCCCGGGTTCGATCTGCACCACACGGATCGTCGCCGGTGTGGGGATGCCGCAGATCAGCGCGATCCAGGGCGCGATCGAAGGCGCCGCAAAAAGCGGCGTGCCAGTGATTGCCGATGGCGGCATCCGCTATTCCGGCGACATTGCCAAGGCCATCGCGGCCGGCGCGTCCTGCGTGATGCTGGGCAGTCTGTTCGCGGGTACCGAAGAGGCGCCCGGCGAGATCGAGCTCTACCAGGGACGCTCGTACAAGAGCTACCGGGGCATGGGCTCGCTGGGCGCGATGCAGGAGGGCAGTTCCGATCGCTATTTCCAGGACTCGGAAGGCGAAGGCGCGGCCGAGAAGCTGGTTCCCGAGGGGATCGAGGGCCGCGTGCCGTACAAGGGCGTACTCGGCGCGGTGATCCACCAGTTGATGGGGGGCTTGCGCGCGGCGATGGGCTACTGCGGCTGCGCGACCATCGCCGAACTGTCGACGCGCGCGGAATTCGTCGAGATCACCTCGGCGGGCGTGCGCGAGTCGCACGTGCACGACGTGCAGATCACCAAGGAAGCCCCGAATTATCGCGTCGGCTGACCGGAAGTCCGTTCCTGGCCGCGTGCGGCAAACCGAATCCCACTCACTCCACCGGTCCCGAGCAACGATGGCCGCACCTTCTCATTCCCGCATCCTCATTCTCGACTTCGGCGCGCAGTACACGCAGCTGATCGCGCGCCGGCTGCGCGAGACCAACGTCTACTGCGAGATCCATCCCTACGACGTCGACGACGCGTTCGTGCGCGCATTCGCGCCGAAGGGCATCGTGCTGTCGGGTGGCCCGAACAGCGTGACCGAGGGCGACGCGCCGCGCGCACCGGCCGCCGTATGGACGCTGGGCGTGCCGGTGCTGGGCATCTGCTACGGCATGCAGACCATGGCGGCACAGCTCGGAGGCACGGTCGAGCCCGGCCAGGTGCGCGAATTCGGCTATGCGCAGGTGCGGGCGCGTGGGCATTCGGCGCTGTTCCGGGAACTCCAGGACCGTGTGAACCCAGAAGGGCACGGTTTGCTCGATGTCTGGATGAGCCACGGCGACAAGGTGACGTCGCTGCCGCCGGGATTTCGGCTGATCGGGTCGTCGGCGGCCTGCGCGGTCGCGGCGATGGCCGACGAGTCCAGGGGTTTCTATGCGGTGCAGTTTCATCCCGAAGTCACGCACACCACGCAGGGCAAAGCGCTGCTGGCCCGGTTCGCGCACGAGATCTGCGGCTGCGGACGCGACTGGAACATGCACGACTACGCCGACGAAGCGATCGCCGCGGTGCGCCAGCAGACCGGTGACGAGGACGTGCTGCTGGGTCTCTCCGGCGGCGTCGACTCCTCGGTCGCCGCGGCGCTCATCCACCGCGCGATCGGCGACCGGCTGACCTGCGTGTTCGTCGACCATGGGCTGCTGCGGCTGAACGAGGCCGAGCAGGTGATGCACACCTTCGCGCAGAACCTCGGCGTGCGGGTGATCCACGTCGACGCCGCCTCCGAGTTCCTCGACGCGCTGGCCGGCGTGACCGACCCGGAGGCCAAGCGCAAGGTCATCGGCCGCCTGTTCGTCGAGGTGTTCCAGCGCGAGGCAGCGAAAATCGCCAATGTGAAATGGCTGGCGCAGGGCACGATCTACCCGGATGTGATCGAATCGGCCGGCGCCAAGACCAAGAAGGCGCACACGATCAAGTCGCATCACAACGTCGGCGGTCTGCCGGAGTCGCTGCATCTGAAGTTGCTCGAACCGCTGCGTGAGCTGTTCAAGGACGAGGTGCGCGTGCTGGGGCTGGAACTCGGACTGCCGCGCGAGATGGTGTTCCGTCATCCGTTTCCGGGCCCGGGGCTGGGCGTGCGAATCCTGGGCGAGGTGACGCGCAAGCGCGCGGAACTGCTGCGCCGCGCCGACGCCATCTTCATCGACGAGTTGCGCATGGCGCGCGACGCCGACGGCACGTCCTGGTACGACAAGACCGCGCAGGCCTTCGCCGTGTTCCTGCCCGTGCAGTCGGTGGGCGTGATGGGTGACGGGCGCACCTACGAGAACGCCGTCGCGCTGCGCGCCGTGCAGACCACCGACTTCATGACCGCGCACTGGGCGCCGCTGCCGCACGACCTGCTCGCCAAGATCAGCAACCGGATCACCAATGAGGTGCGCGGGTTCAACCGCGTGGTCTTCGACATCTCGGGCAAGCCGCCGGCGACGATCGAGTGGGAGTGACCCAAATCATATGCAAAACTCTTGATTATTTGTCTAGTTTTGCGTATGTTATGGCATGGCTTCCCTCGATTCTTACCTCGACGATCTGCTCAGGCACGGCCGCGCCTGCTTCTCCCGGAATGATGTATCCGCTGCGCTGAGCCTAAAGCCGCAGGCACTAGC
>JAQBEY010000146.1:0-3045 GCA_032123655.1 Betaproteobacteria bacterium | reverse complement strand
TTCATCAAGGCCAACATGCCGCCCGGCGCGGAAGGCAGCCTCAGCGACCAGCAGGCATGGGATCTGGCGGCGTACGTCGCTTCACGCCCGCGTCCGGCCGATCCGCGCACGCACACGGCGTCGAGGCCCTAGCGCGACGGGCCGCGTCAGAAGCCCGCGGCCTGACCGTCGCGACGTGAATCGGAGGCGGCGACATAGCCGTCTCCGTTGCGCACGATGAATTGTCCGGCGCCGAAGTCCATGTAGGAGTCGGGAACCGAATCCAGCACATGGCCCATGGCGATCAGGTTTGCGCGCAGTTCGGGTGATGCGCTTTTCTCGAGGTCGATCGACTGGCCGGCGTTGACTTTCCAGCGGGGCGCATCGAGCGCCGCCTGCGGATTCATCCGGTAGTCGATCAGGCGCACCAGCGTCTGCACATGCCCGGGCGGCTGGATGATGCCGCCCATTACGCCGAAGGCGGCCAGCGGCGCGCCGTTGCGCGTGAGGAAGCCGGGAATGATGGTGTGAAAGGGCCGCTTGCCTCCACCGACTTCGTTCGGGTGTCCAGGCGTCAGTGAAAAGCCGGCGCCGCGGTTCTGCAGGCTGATGCCGGTTCCCGGAACGACCACGCCGGAACCGAAACCCTGGTAGTTGGATTGGATCAGCGAAACCATCATGCCGCCTGCATCGGCAGCGCACAAATAGACGGTGCCCGCCCGCGGTGGGTCCCCGGGGCCGAAGTTGCTGGCCCGCGACGGGTCGATTCGCCGCGCCCGCGCTGCGAGGTAGGCGCGGTCGAGAAGCGTCTCGGGGGTGACGTCCATCGTGCGCGGGTCGCTCACGTAGCGATAGGCGTCGGCAAAGGCAAGCTTCATCGCCTCGATCTGCAGATGTTGCGCGGCGACTGAATCCGGTGCGAGCGCGGCGATATCGAAGTTTTCCAGCATGCCCAGCGCCATCAGCGCGGCGATGCCCTGCCCTTTGGGTGGAATCTCGTGGACAGTCACGCCGCGGTAGTCGCACGCGAGCGGAGTCACCCAGTCCGCTGCATGTGCGGAAAAATCTGCCAGCGCATGCACGCCGCCGTGCGACCGGGCGTGCGCGACCATCGTTGCCGCCAGTTCGCCAAGGTAGAAGGCGTCGCCGTCAGAGCGTGCGATCATTTCCAATGATCGCGCCATGTCCGGACTGGTGAAGCGCTCGCCGGCAAGCGGTGCGCGGTCGTGAGGCAGAAAGTGCGATTGCCAACCGAGATCCTGTGGCAGGTGCGGGACCGCCGAAGCCCATTTCTGCGCGACGATCGGTGACACGAAATAGCCGTCGCGGGCGTAGCGGATCGCCGGCTCGAACAGATCGCCGAAAGGCAGCTTGCCGTAGCGCTGCGACAATGCCCGCCAGCCCGAGATGGCACCGGGAATGGTCACCGTATCCCAGCCGCGTTCCGGCATCGCCTGCCGGCCGGCGAAGCGCGAAGGCGACCACGCCGCAGGCGCGCGCCCGGACGCGTTCAGACCTACCAGTTCGCTGCCGGTCCAGACAATGGCGAACAGGTCGGAACCGAGGCCGTTGCTGCAGGGCTCGACCACGGCGAGCGTGATCGCGGTGGCGAGCGCGGCGTCGACTGCGTTCCCGCCGCGCAGCAGCATCGCAATTCCGGACTGCGTGGCCAGGGGCTGCGACGTCGCGACTGCGTTGCGCGCAAGGATCGGCTGGCGAGACGACGGGTAGGGCAGCGCCCAATCGCAGGAACCGGGCGCCTCAGCGATCGTCAAGGAGTTCATTCGGTAGTGGCCATTCGCGAGTCTCCGGCAGGGTTCTGCCTATTCATGAAACGCTTCTTCGCGTTTTTTGCGGATCGAAGGTGCAACGATGATCAGCAGCAGTATCGCCGCAATGCCCAGCATCACCGCGGAAATCGGGCGGGTGACGAACACGGTCGGATCGCCTCGCGAAAGCAGCAGTGCGCGCCGCAGATTTTCCTCCATCATCGGACCAAGGATGAAGCCGAGGAGCAGCGGGGCCGGCTCGCATTCCAGTTTGACGAAAATCCAGCCGAGGAAGCCGAAGAGCACCGTCATGTATACATCGAACACGTTGTTCTGGATGCTGTAGACGCCGATGCAACAGAACAGCAGGATAGCCGGATAGAGCAGCCGGTAGGGCACCTGGAGCAGCTTCACCCAGATGCCGATCATCGGCAGATTGAGGACCACCAGCATCAGATTGCCGATCCACATGCTGACGATCAACCCCCAGAAGAGCTGCGGGTCGCTGGTCATCACCTGCGGGCCAGGCTGGATCGAATGGATGGTCATCGCGCCGACCATCAGCGCCATGACCGCGTTTCCCGGGATGCCCAGCGTCAGCAACGGGATGAAGGAGGTCTGTGCACCGGCATTGTTGGCACTTTCCGGTCCAGCCACGCCCTCGATCGCACCCTTGCCGAAGCGACTGGGATCCTTGGCGATTTTTTTCTCGACCGTGTAGGAAGCGAAGGCGCTGAGCAGCGCGCCGCCGCCGGGCAGGATGCCCAGCACCGAGCCGATGGCGGTCCCGCGCATTATCGCCGGCAAGGCCTGCTTGAAATCCTTCCACTTGAGCCAGAGCCCCGAGACCTTGCTGGTGAAGACCTCGCGCGTCTCGGTTTGCTCGAGGTTGACTATTATTTCGGCAAACCCGAACAGCCCCATGGCGACGACCACGAAGCCGATGCCGTCGGACAATTCGGCGACGCCGAACGAATAGCGCTGCAAGCCGGAATTGACGTCGGTGCCGATGATCCCGAGCAGGAGACCGAGCACGATCATCCCGATGGCCTTGACCAGCGAGCCGCTGGCCAGTACCACCGCGGCGATCAGGCCCAGCACCATCAGCGAGAAATACTCGGCAGGCCCGAATTTCAGCGCCATCTCCGCCAGCGGCGGTGCGAACGCAGCAACCAGAATCGTGGCGAACGTGCCGGCGATGAACGAGCCGATGGCCGCGACCGCCAGCGCCGTTCCCGCGCGACCCTTGCGCGCCATCTGGTAGCCGTCGAGGCAGGTAACGACCGACGACGACTCT
>JAQBEY010000145.1:0-3342 GCA_032123655.1 Betaproteobacteria bacterium | reverse complement strand
CGAGGTGCTGGTGACCTCCGGGGCGCGTTGGGCGTTGATGCATGAATTGCGCGGTGACGCCGAGTTGACGGTCGACCAGGCGCTCGCCAGGCTTTCGCCATGCGACCTGGCGTTGGTGGAGGGGTACAAACGGTCCGAACTACCCAAACTGGAGGTCTGGCGGCCTTCCATCGGCAAGCCCCGACTGGCGACCCTCGATCCCGCCATCCTGGCGGTGGCGACTGACGTGCCAGACGCAATTTCGGTCGGGACGCTGCCCGTTTTCAGGTTGGACGACGTGGATGAAATCGCCACGTTCGTCGTGACGCATGCGCGGACCTGGCCACTGGGCGATTGACTTCCATCCAGGTGTGGGAGTACGTTGAACTTGTGGTCGGCCGCAATGACCAATGAAAGTTGACCCGGCTCCGCGTCGTATGCTGAGTGTTTCTCAATCGCACTCAAAAAACTCGTGAAAAAACAGCTCATTGCCGTTGCTCTTTCATTTACTTTCGCGATCCCGGGATTCGTGAACGGGCAGGAGCAGGCTAAAAAACTGTCCGGCTTCTACGGTGGTGTCTCGATGCGAGACAGCGGCGCTGAGACTCAGGGTGTCTCTTTCGGCCACTTCGCCACGGTATCGGCCTGGAACAAATACAGTTCGGCGGTGCTTGAGGATACGGGGTCGCGAACCCTGGCATTCGGTGGTTACCGGTGGGCCAATGACGTTGCGCTGGAAGCGGCAGTTGGCTCGGCCGACTCGACATTGCTGCGACGCGACGCGCCCGGCGCACGGCAAGGGGTTGGTCTCTCGCTTGCCGACGAACGCAATCTTGCCACGCGCAGCTGGAATGTCGACGTCTACACCACCTGGGCAATGCGGCCGAGTGTTGCCCTCTACGGCCGGCTGGGCTACGCGCTGAGCGACCCGACCACGGTGTACATACCGTCGCTGTCGCCGGATGCCCGTCGCAATCGCGACGGTGTCAATTACGGTGTGGGGCTGCGCTACGATATGACGTCCTCGCTCGGCCTGCGTGTCGAATACGCGCGCTTCGGACGTTTGCCGGCGGAGGCGGTTGGCGGGCTGCTGCCGGAGAACGACCAGGTCCAGTTCGGCGTGCAGTTCCGCTTCTGACTTCTCTCGGCGGTGGTCCGCCTATAATTGATTCATTGATACGCCGGCATCGAAGCCGGCGTTGTCCATTCGAGCGTAGCGATGTCCGACTCCCCAACTTACATGGCCTCTGGCCTTACCGTGCGCGTCGTCTATCTGGCGCGGTTGCGCGAAGCCTTTGGTTGCGCAAGCGAGCAGGTCACGCTGCCGATGGCTGCGTCGACAGTGGCGACGCTGGTGGCGACATTGCGGTCCAGACGCGGAGTATGGGAGGCGGAACTCGAATCCGGACGCGCGTGGCGGGTCGCGGTCAATCACGCACTTTCGGCTGACGATGCCCGTCTGGCGGAAGGCGATGAGGTGGCCTTCCTGCCGCCGGTGACCGGCGGCTGACGCGTGTTGGGAACAATTCCGCGATGACCGTGCGCGTACAGCAGGCCGACTTCGACGTGGCGCAGGAAATCGTCGCCCTGCGGGGCAATGACGCGCGAGTCGGCGCGGTGGCCTCGTTCATTGGCACCGTGCGCGACGTGAATGATGCGGCGTCGGTGTCCACACTCTCGCTCGAGCACTATCCCGGCATGACCGAAAAGGCGCTCGCGGACATCGTCGTCCAGGCGCGGT
This sequence comes from Betaproteobacteria bacterium, assembly GCA_032123655.1. Classification (GTDB taxonomy): domain Bacteria; phylum Pseudomonadota; class Gammaproteobacteria; order Burkholderiales; family Casimicrobiaceae; genus VBCG01. Next base: position 1,622 of record JAQBEY010000145.1, on the reverse strand, counting down.
CGCGATTCGACATCATTGACGCCCTGGTCATTCACCGTATCGGAGAACTCGAGCCGACCGACCAGATCGTGCTGGTCGTCGTGACGAGCGCGCACCGCGGTGACGCCTTCGATGCCTGCCGCTACATCATGGATTACCTCAAGACGCAGGCACCGTTCTGGAAGAAGGAGGTCACCGCGCAGGGCGTACGCTGGGTTGACGCGCGATCCAGCGATGACGATGCGCTGCGACGCTGGAAGTAGCGTTGACGCGCGCGAACTGGTCAGACCTCTTGACCAGTTCGCGCCCCCTCCCTAAGATGCAAGTCGTTGCCCGGGTGAAAGTTCAGGTATGGGGCAAAAACCGCCGCCGCCGCGCGACCTCCCTGGAGTTCACTTGCATTCTGTTGTCAACGGCGCATCGCGCGCCTCTCGAATCGAACGCACGGCCGGTCAGGCACGATCCGCGTCGGCGGCGATTTGCAAATCGAGCACACCTGTCCGCACCGGGGTTCGCGCACGGTCGGCGCCTGGCGCGACCGCAAGTTAGATGGCAGCCGGGATGACCGATGCTGCGCTCATCGCCATCGACTGGGGAACGACCTCCGCGCGCGCCTATCGGATGAATGCGGCGGGTGCAGTTCTCGACACTCGCAGCGCGCCGTTGGGTGTGCAAAAAATTCAGGACGGCCGTTTTGATTCTGCGCTCGACACGCTGCTCGGGGATTGGCGTGACGATGCCGTTCCGCGTATTGCCTGCGGCATGATCGGCAGTCGCCAGGGCTGGGTGGAAGCCCCCTACGTCGAATGCCCGGCGCCGCTGTCTGCGCTCGGAGCACAGCTGGCTGAAGCGCCGAACCGGGCACTGGTCGTCGTTCCGGGCGTGCGCACCCGGGACGCCTTCGACACGCCGGACGTGATGCGCGGTGAGGAAACACAACTCGTCGGCGCGGTCGACGAGAGCGAGCCACGGGTACTTGCGGGATTGCCCGGCACGCACAGCAAATGGGCATGCGTCGAGTCGGGTCGCATCGTCGACTTCATGACTTTTCTGACCGGAGAGATGTGGAATCTGTTGCTCGCGCACAGTATCCTCGGACGGTTGGCGGAATCGGCGCCCGATGAGCCAGGCGCCGGATTTGCGCGTGGCGTAGTCAGGGGCCTGGGTCCCGGATCGCTGATGCACGACCTGTTCGGCGCGCGCACGCTGGTGCTCGCCGGCGAATTGGCCGCCGCCGAGGTCGCCGACTGGCTATCCGGCCTCATGATAGGGCGCGAGGTCCGCAACATGCGCACGTTCGCGCATCGGCACGGCTACGACGGCTCGCGCGTCCGGCTGATCGGCGACGATCGGCTGGTCGAGCGCTACGCGCAGGCGTTGGCGCAATCCGACGTCGCGGTCGAGCGGGCACCTGTCTCGGCAGCGGCGACCGGGCTTTGGCGTATCGCGGTGCACGCGGGCCTGGTGCGTGAACTTCAATAAGCGGCAAGGATCCTGATGAGCGCGATGGTGACCCCATTTCTTACGCCACTGCCGCTGGTGGCTGTACTGCGAGGAATCACCCCGGAAGAGGTGCCGGGCGTTGGCAACGCCTTGTTCGATGCCGGCTTCCGGATTCTCGAGGTGACGATGAATTCGCCGGA
>JAQBEY010000144.1:0-17619 GCA_032123655.1 Betaproteobacteria bacterium | reverse complement strand
TTCTGCAATCGCTCGACGCCGAGGAGAGTGCGGCGGAACTTGGCCGCTTGCTCTATGTGGGATGCACACGGGCGAAGCGGCGGCTGCATCTCATCGCCGCGCTGGATGTCGCCGGACCAGAACCCGGCGCGCCGCTTGTATGGGCGAATCCTCCCAGCGCCTCGGCGCTGGCCCGCCTGTGGCCGACTGTCGGACCAGGCGTGGCGCCCCCAAATCCTCCGGACGGGCGGACGCCGCCCGCGATTATCGTGGCGCCACCACTGCTCCGGCTTCCTCTCGCCTGGCGTTGCCCGGCACCGCCCGAGGCGCTCGCATTCGAAACTGGCGCGACGGAGCCCGCCGTGCTGGCCCCCGCCTTCGACTGGGCCCAGGCAACGGCGGCGGCCATCGGCACGGTTGCGCACCGGATGCTTGCCCAGATTGCCCGCGATGGCCTGCACGCCTGGCCGCAGGCGCGCGTTATCACCGAACACCGACGCATCCTGACCGAACTGGCCAGGGAAGGTGTGTCTTCCGACGCGCTTGCGGAAGCTTCGGAAAGCGTGCGCGACGTGCTGGTGGGCACACTCGCCGACCCGCGCGGCCGTTGGCTGTTCGCCGTCGAACATGCCGAAGCGAACAGCGAATGGTCGCTGGCCGGATTCGATCAGGGTCGCATCGTCCGCGTGACCCTCGACCGCAGCTTTGTGACACCGGACGCGCGTTACATCGTGGACTTCAAGACCGCGCGCCACGAGGGCGCCGACCCGGAGGCGTTCCTCGCGCGCGAGGTCGAACGCTACCGGCCGCAGCTCGAACGTTATGCCCGAATCGTCAGCGCGCTCGACGCACGACCGATTCGCCTCGGACTGTACTTTCCACGCCTGCGCGATGGCTGGCGCGAATGGCCTGCGAATCTTGACGCCAGGACGGCAGGCGACTCCGAAATGCGATAGAATTCAAGCCTTTGGCATTACTGTCGCATGGGCATTTCGAGCCGGTGCGCGACTCCATAACGTGCGAATCTATCGCGGACTCCCCGTCGGCACCGAGGGCCCCGTCGCACTGACCATCGGCAATTTCGACGGCGTGCATCGTGGCCATCAGGCGATGTTGGCGCGGCTCAAGGAAGCCGCCGATGATCTGCGCCTGCCGCCGGCGGTGCTGACCTTTGATCCGCACCCGCGCGAGTTTTTCGGCGGCGTGACCGCACCGCCGCGGCTCACCCGACTGGCGCAGAAGCTGGATTTGCTGCGCGCCTGCGGCGTCGATCGAATCTACGTGGCACGTTTCGACGCGCGCCTGGCGGCGCTGTCACCGGCAGCGTTCATCAACGACGTGCTGGTGCATCGCCTCGAGGTGCGCTGGGTACTGGTTGGGGACGACTTTCGATTTGGAAAGGGACGCGCCGGCGATCTCGCGGTGCTGCGCGAACACGCCCTGAGTTTCAGCGTCGAGGCCATGGGCACCGTTGTCGTCGAAGGCGAGCGGGTCTCTTCGACGGCGGTGCGGCACGCGCTGGCGGCGGGCAACCTCGAACACGCCACGGCACTGCTCGGGCGCCGGTACGCCATCGCCGGGCGCGTCGCCCACGGCCGCAAGCTTGGCCGCGATCTGGGTTTTCCCACGGCCAACATCCGCATGAGACACGTTCCCGCATTGTCGGGCGTCTTTGCGGTCCGGGTCCACGGTCTGGGCGTCGCGCCGCGCGTCGGCGTCGCCAGTCTCGGGGTGCGCCCGACGGTCGATCCCGGCGGCGAGCCGCTGCTCGAGGTGTACGTATTCGATTTCGACGAGTCGATCTACGGCTGTCGGGTCAGTGTGGAATTCCTGCACAAACTGCGCAACGAGGAAAAGTACGACGACCTCGGAGCGCTTACCCAACAAATTCGCGCCGACGTGGCGCAAGCCCGCGAGTATTTCGCGGCGGCGCAGCCTTGATTCGCGCCTATCGAGAGTGACCTCATGTCCGACCAAAAGAAAATCAACTACAAGGCGACGCTCAACCTGACCGACACGCCGTTCCCGATGCGCGGCGATCTCGCGCGGCGCGAGCCACAATGGCTCGAGCAGTGGCAGCGGGACGACGTCTACGGCGCCATCCGCACCGCCGCGGCAGGGCGCCCGCGCTTTGTGCTGCACGACGGGCCGCCATACGCCAACGCCGACATCCACATCGGCCATGCCGTGAACAAGGTGCTCAAGGACATCATCGTCAAGAGCAAATGCCTGGCCGGTTTCGACGCGCCCTACGTTCCCGGTTGGGACTGCCACGGCATGCCGATCGAAGTGCAGATCGAGAAGACGCATGGCAAGAATCTGAACGCCGCCGACACGCAGCGTCTCGCCCGCGCCTATGCCACCGAACAGGTCGACAAGCAGCGCGAGCAGTTCAAGCGATTGGGAGTGCTGGGTGAGTGGGATCATCCCTACCTGACCATGGCCTACGGCAACGAGGCCGACGAGATACGCACGCTGGGAAGGATCCTCGAAAAAGGCTACATCTATCGCGGACTGAAGCCGGTCAACTGGTGCTTCGATTGCGGCAGTGCGCTGGCCGAGGCCGAGGTCGAGTACGAAGACCGCGTCGACAGCGCGATCGACGTGGCGTTTGCGCTCGACGCCGCGGATCGACCGAAGCTCGCTGCGGCATTCGGACTGGCCGCGGCACCCGCCGGCGAGGTGTACGCGGTGATCTGGACCACGACGCCGTGGACGATTCCGGCCAACCAGGCGCTCAATGCGCACCCCGAGTTCATCTATGCGCTGGTCGCCACCCCGCGCGGCCACCTGGTGCTGGCGCGGGACCTGGTCGCAACCTGTCTGCGGCGCTATGGGCTCGACGGCGCCATTGTGGCCACCACTTCGGGCGCAGCACTCGAGCGCCTGCGTTTTCGCCACCCGTTCTACGACCGTGCATCGCCGATCTACCTGGGCGAGTATGTGACGCTCGAGCAGGGAACCGGGTTGGTGCATTCGTCGCCGGCGTACGGGATCGACGATTTCCAGTCCTGCCGGCGCTACGGCATGAAGGACGAGGAAATGGAGAGCCCTGTCCAGGGTGACGGCAGCTTTGCCGCCAGCCTGCCTTTCTTCGGCGGGTTGTCGATCTGGGACGCCAATCCGAAAATCGTGGCCAAGCTGACCGACGTGGGCGCGCTGCTGCACGCGGAAAAATACCAGCACAGCTACATGCACTGCTGGCGGCACAAGACGCCGATCATCTATCGCGCGACGACGCAGTGGTTCGCCGGCATGGACGAGGTGCCCGGTTTCAACGGACGCCAGCCCGAGGAAACACTGCGCGATACGGCGCTGCGTGGCATCGAAGCCACGCAGTTCTACCCGGCCTGGGGCAAGGCACGCCTGCACGGAATGATCGCGCACCGTCCCGACTGGACGCTGTCGCGGCAACGGCAGTGGGGCGTGCCGCTGCCGTTTTTCGTTGATCGCGAGACCGATGCCTTGCACCCGGATACGATGGCGCTGCTCGAACTCGCCGCGGCCAGGGTCGAGGCCGGCGGCATCGAATCCTGGTTCGAGGCAACGGCCGAGGACTTTGGCGTCGACGAAAAGCGATACCGCAAGCTGACGGACACGCTGGACGTCTGGTTCGATTCGGGCGCCACATTCCAGACGGTACTGGGCGGCGTCGAGGGACGCAGCACGCGCATGGGGTCGCATCCGCAGCAGACCGGCTTTCCCGCCGACCTCTACCTGGAGGGCTCGGATCAGCATCGCGGCTGGTTCCATTCCTCATTGCTCGAATCGTGCATGGTCAATGGCGTGCCGCCGTATAAAGCGTTGTTGACGCACGGTTTCGCGGTGGATGGCGAAGGCCGGAAAATGTCGAAGTCGAAGGGCAACGTCGTCGCGCCGCAAAAAGTATGCGACACACTTGGCGCGGAAATCCTGCGCCTGTGGGTCGCCGCCACCGACTATTCCGGCGAACTGTCGATCTCCGACGAAATCCTCAAGCGCGTGGTGGAAAGCTACCGGCGAATTCGCAATACGTTGCGCTTCCTGCTCGCCAATACCGCCGACTTCGATCCTGCGCGCGACGCGATACCGGTCGGCGAATTGCTCGAGATCGACCGGTTCGCGCTGGTGCAGGCGACGATGATGGCTTCGGCGGTGGAGTCCGACTTCACCCGCTACGAGTTTCACCTGGTCGTGCAACGGCTGCAGACCTATTGTTCCGAGGACCTGGGCGGGTTCTATCTCGACGTGCTGAAGGACCGGCTCTACACGACGGCCGCGGACGGCGCAGCGCGCCGTTCCGCGCAGACGGTGCTGGCGTTGATCCGCGACACGCTCCTGAAACTGATGGCGCCGATTCTTTCGTTCACCGCCGAGGAGGCATGGCGCGTCGTACATCCGGAAGATCCGACCGTCCTTGTCCACGTGTGGCAGGACTCGCTCCCAGCCGTGCCCGACGCGCCCGCGCTGATCGCCAAATGGGAGCGCATCCTCGCGGTTCGCGCCGCCGTGCAGAAGGAACTGGAGACCGTGCGCCAGTCCGGAGCGATCGGCTCGTCGCTGCAGGCCGAAGTCGACATCGTCGCGCCGGATCCTGTGCATGCGGCGCTCGCTTCACTCGGCGACGACCTGCGCTTTGTCACCATCACCTCGGCCGCGACCGCGGCACGTGGCGACGCGCTCGAGATACGCGTGACACCGAGCGCCCACGCCAAATGCGATCGATGCTGGCACTGGCGCGCCGACGTCGGCGCGGATCCGGCGCAGCCGTCCCTGTGCGGCCGTTGCATCGCCAATCTGTGCGGTGCCGGAGAGCGGCGCCAGCAGGCATGAACCCGCTGCGCGCACGAATGCCGGCACGGCTGCGAAAGGCGTGACGATGGCTACCGGCATCCCGATCGCCGCCGCGCGCCCATGGTGGCGCTGGCTCGCCCTGGCAGCGTTGATCCTGGTCGCTGACCTCGCGACCAAGGCATGGGTGGTGGCGATGATTCGCGAAGGTCAGGAAATTCGGGTCACCGGCTTTTTCAGTCTGGTACTTGCCTACAACAGCGGCGCCGCGTTCAGCTTTCTGGCCGGAGCGGCAGGGTGGCAACGCTGGTTCTTTGCGGCGATAGCCATCGCGGCCAGCGTGTTCATCGTGTGGATGCTGCGACGCGGCGGCAGTCGGATCCTCTGCGCCGGTTTGGCGCTGATTCTGGGCGGCGCCCTGGGCAACCTGTACGACAGGATCACGCTGGGTCGCGTGGTCGACTTTCTGCTCCTGCACCATGCCGGCTGGTCGTGGCCGGCATTCAACGTTGCCGACAGCGCCATCACCGTTGGCGCGGCCTTGCTCATACTCGACAGCTTCCCCTCGCGTCGTTCGGCCAGCCGGGCCGGACAGCCACCGGATTAGGAAACTCATGGACGTCATCCTCGCCAATCCCCGCGGTTTCTGCGCCGGCGTCGACCGGGCGATCGCGATCGTCGAACAGGCGCTCGCGCAGTTCGGTGCGCCGATCTATGTTCGCCATGAGGTGGTGCACAACAGGACCGTGGTCGACGACCTCAAGTCCAAGGGCGCGGTGTTCGTCGAAGAACTCGAGGGTGTGCCGACCGGCGCGACCGTGGTGTTCTCGGCACATGGCGTTTCAAAGGCGGTAAGGGCGGAGGCCGAGGCGCGCGGGCTGGTGGTGTTCGATGCGACTTGCCCGTTGGTGACCAAGGTCCATGTCGAAGTGGCGCGGATGCGCGAGCAGGGCCGTGACATCGTGATGATCGGCCATTCGGGTCACCCGGAAGTCGAGGGAACCATGGGGCAGGCCGACGGCGGCATCTATCTGGTCGAGTCGGCCGCCGATGTGGCGAAGCTCGCCGTGCGCGACCCGAAGTGCCTTGCGTATGTCACCCAGACCACGCTTTCGGTCGACGATGCCGCTGCGGTGGTCGCCGCGCTCAAGGCGCGCTTTCCGGACATCGTGGGTCCCAAGCGCGACGACATCTGTTACGCGACCCAGAATCGCCAGGATGCCGTGAAAGTCATGGTCCCGCAGGTCGACCTGGTCATCGTGGTGGGCAGTTCCAACAGTTCGAATTCGAACAGGCTGCGCGAAGTCGCCGCGCTGCGGGGCGTGACCGCGCACATGATCGATCGCGCCGATGAACTGCGCGCCGAATGGCTCGTGGGCAAGCGACAGGTCGGCGTGACCGCCGGTGCGTCGGCGCCGGAGATCCTGGTGCGACAGGTGGTCGAGCGATTGCGCGAGCTTGGCGCACTGCGCGTGAGCGAGATCGCCGGGGCCGTCGAGCACGTCACTTTTCCGATGCCCAAGGGCCTCTCAGGCCACGGCGGCGCCAAGGCACCCGAGCGCGGGTCGGGCCGCCGATCCTAGCGCAGCCGACCCAGGTGTCCGGCGCGCTTGTCCGCGCGCAGCCAGCTGAATACCGCAAAAAAAGTCACCATGGCCAGAGCCGCGACCATGGCCGCCACCGCGCCGTGCCGGCCGTGCTCGGTCAGCGCGCGCACCACGCCCTCCGCGGCGTACCACGGCGTCAACAGCACCAGCCATTGGCGCTGGCGCAGCTTTCCTGCCGCGACCCCGGGGAACAGCAGCGCCAGCGGAAGCGCCTTCAACGCCAGCCAGCGTCCGCCTGGAATCGGCGCCAGAACGAGTTCCCAGAGGACTTCCAGCAGGGCCAGCGCGACCAGTCCGGCAACGGCAAGCCGGGCCACAGGCGGCGGCCCTGCGCGGCGGGCTGGCGGTGGCTCAGCCAACCGGGACGAACTCGTAGAGCTCGAATCCGGGGCCCTGCTCGACGAGTTTGGTCAGCACGGCGAATCCGGTCTCCGCGCCGCGGCGTAGCGAGAGTGCCTGCTCCAGTGCAAACGTTCCGGCCGGAACGATGACCTGGGGCGGCGAAGTCTCCACGCCGCTGCCGGCTTCCTCGGGCAGCACCACAACCGGTGTGAGTGTCCCTGCTGCAGCGTCCTCGCTGGTGGCCGCGGCGGCTTCCGGGTTGTCCGAAAGGAGCTCACAGCCGAATTCGAGGCCGCCGCCCTTCAACGTATTGCGGAACCAGCGCACCATGGCGACCTGCATGCCGCCGCGCCCTTCAATGCGCAAGGCGATCAACTCGCCGATACGAAGCACCGTCGGCGTCTTGTCGGTCTGCCGCAGGGCGTAGCCAGCCGGCGTATGGTTGATCACCTGGCAATTGGCCATGGGGGGCAATCCTGCCGGCGCCCTGGCGACGTCGGCATGCGCCCCGCGGCTGTATTGCCAGACGCCCGACAGACCTGCACAGGTCACCACGCGTGCCCGCGATGGCAGCCGATTGAATTGTCGCGCGGGCGGAATCGCCCATTGTCGCAGCAGTCGCTTCAACAGCGCCAGATATTGCTGCCGAGCCACGCGATCGCGGCCGATGCCCGACGGGGTATCACCGCCGGCCTCCAGAACCCGCAACTGCTCCTGGATCTGGAACGCCAGGTCGAAGGTGAGCAGGAACAGCTTGCTGCCTTCGATCGAGCCCCCTTTGTTGGCGGAGAACGGCGGAAAATCGTGGCCCACCGGTACGATTGCCACGGCCTTGGCCATGCGGTGCACGGGTGGCACGTCGGTCAGCTTGGCCCAGTGCGCGTACTCCTGCACGTAGCTCAGCACGATCGGCAATTGTCCGGGAAAGAAACCGTAAGGATTGGCGAGCGCGAGCAACAATGCCTGGATGGTCAGCCGCTCCGGTGTAGCCTCCGGCTGGTCCGATGCGACCGGAATCAGGTGGATGTTGCGTTCCCGCGCAAAGGCGTAGACGACGTAGGCGTCGTGCCAGGTGCGCTGCGGGACCGGCGCGTAGGAAAGAAAGCTGTTGACCAGAACCCGCGTCGTGCACTGCAGGCAGCGATGCACCAGCGCGACCATGAGACGCTGCCCGCCAAGGGCAATACGCTTGTCTGCCTCGCTGACCAGCAGATGCTTGTACGCGGTCGCAAGTTCGGCTGCCAGCGTCAGCGCCGCTTTGGCGGCCTCCAGCGCATCGCCCGAAAGCGGGTGCGTGGCGCGGGTGAATTGCTTCTCGAGTCGCGGCCACAGCACCATTGCCGTGTTCCAGTATTTTTCCGTCAGTTCCAGCCGTTTGCTGTCGCTCATGGCCACGCGATTGGTGGCGGCGAGTGCGTCGCCGATCAGCCCTGCGGCCTCGGCGGGTTCCCGGTGCACGATCTGGTCGAGCCAGGGTGCAACTTTGGCGAAACGCACTTCCGGCGGATTGGCCGGACGGGGGTCGATCGTCGGAAGGGATAAAGGAAGCAGCATGTGGGTGACGCGATCCTCAAGCTACCCGCGCCGGGTTCGCGGATTGGATTGTAAGCGATGGCGCGCGCGATCGTGTTGCCGAAGCTCGATCCGTGCCAGAACAGGCGTCGCTGGCGTCGCCGATCACCCTGATGCGCGCAGGAATTCGACGACCGGTTCGAACTGATCCGGGGATAACAACATGGGCGCATGCCCGACACCTTCGAAGGCCAGGACCTCGGGCCGGGGGCCGCGGGTAGACATCTGCGCCGCGGTCTGCGCCGAAAGGAGGTCGGACTGTGCGCCGCGCAGTACCAGCGTTGGACAAGCGATCGCATCCCAGACCGGCCAAAGATCGGGGGGGGCGGCTGCCCCGCGAAACGGCACGGCGATGCCCGGGTCGTAGGCGAGCGACCAGCGGCCATCGTCGCGCTGGCGGACCGTGGTTCGCGTCAGATGCGCCCATTGGGCATCGTCGAGGGTGCCGAAGGGTGCCGAGACGGCGCGGATATACGCTTCGGCCTCGGCATAGGTCGCAAATTCGGGTCCAAGTCCCACGTAAGTGCCGATGCGCGCGAGCGCCGTGGGCTCGATCTGCGGCCCGATGTCGTTGACGACAAGGCGGACGATCGGCGAATGCGGTTGCGCGGCCAATACCATGCCGAGGAGTCCTCCCATCGACGTGCCCACCCAGCCCACCCGTTCCGCGCCGCTGCGTGCAATCAGCGCGGTCAGCGTGGTCAGATAGGTGGGGAAGACATAGTCGTTCGGGTCGGCCAGCCATGCCGACAGTCCGCGCCCGGGCATGTCCACCGCCAGCACGCGGTGCGTCGACGCCAGCGCTTCGGCCAGGACGTCGAAGTCGCGTCCGTTTCGGGTCAGGCCGTGGACGCAGATCACCACGTCAGGCGACGCTGGATCGCCCCATTCGTGATAACAGACTCGATGAAAACCATGCGCGGAGAGGCTGGCGAAGTGACGCCGGCGCGGCGTGGTTCGCGTCAGCGCATCCGGAGCGCATTCGGGCGCAGGGTCGACCGCGAAGTCATCGGAGGGAGGCGTGGGGGAGCGATCGATGGGCATGGTGGTCCTGTGGCAAACTTTGGATTGTGCCCTCATTTGCGGATGCCCCGTCATGCCAGCCTGTCGCCTTGCTGTAGGTCTCGTGCTCCTTTCCCTCCTGGCGGCCTGCGCGCCGGAGGCCATGAACAATCGGGCGGCCACCGGATTCAATGGCTGGATCGACCAGGTCTCACGCGTTTGCAAGCCGGTCCAGCTGGGCCCCTACCAACTCTACAATCCGCTGATGGGCGGCGTCGGCAACAATTCCTACAACTTCTGGCTCGACCAGTCGTCGCGCCTGTACTACGGGCAACTGTCACCCGCCGCCTACCGGGAGAGCCTCAACGCCTTTTTCAACGGCGGCAACGACGCGACCATCGATTGCATTCTCGCCCAGTTGCCGGCGGCGCCCCGCTAGCGCGGCTGATTCGTCGCCTCCCGCCGTTGCCGGGTTTTCCGGCGCTTCAGTCGTCTGCCCGCAGCGTGCGATCGAGCATCAGCAGCATTGCCGCCGTCGCGCCCCAGATGTAGCGCTCGCCGTAGGGAATCGCCCAGAAGTCGCGGCGCAGTTCGCCGAGCATGCGGAAATGCCGCTGCTGGTTACGTGGATCGAGCAGGAACGCGAGCGGGACCTCGAACACGTCGGCGACTTCCAGCGGATCCGGCACCAGGGCAAAGGGCGGCTCGACCCAGCCGACTATGGGCGTCACCAGGTATCCCGTCACGGTCTCGTACTGTGCGAGTTCGCCCAGCACGGTCACCCGCGCGGCTGGCAGACCCACTTCCTCGGTAGTTTCGCGCAGCGCTGCGTGAACCAGCGTGGCGTCGTCAGGCTCGACGCGCCCCCCGGGAAAACTGATCTGCCCAGGATGGTCGGGCAGGCCGGCGCTGCGCTGGGTGAGCAGTAGCGTGAGTCCTTCCGGGCGATTGACCAGTGGCACCAGTACCGCAGCCGGCGTGGCGACGCCTTCGCGCCCGGGCAGGCGGAAGCCATCGCTCATGCCGCGCGCCTCCGCCGGCGCAGGTCGCGCGAGACGCTGGGCGAGCCAGTGTTTCTGAGCTTCGGGCGGCAGGGAGAACAGGGGCAGGGGCATCGGCTGGGGCCACCGCGCCTGCGCAGGTGACACCGGCACCATTCTACCGTTCCGGCGTCGATAACCGCGGCATGATGGCGCAATCGCGACGCACCGCGTGCCGAAACCTGTTCGCCGCCGGCACCGCTGGCGACATCGCGCAGCATGCCACCGATGGCGGGAGGTCGCGAACCGTATAATTCGGCTTCGGCACCGACGGTCGGTGGCGGCTTGCGCAAGCTCGCTGGCCACCGCCGACCTGATCGAGCAATTGCTCCGTTACGACAGAGAACGCGCGTGCACAGTCGATGGCCGCCACGGAACATGTTCAAGGATTCGCGCCATGATGCGCTTCGGTAGCATTTTCGTCTTCGCGTGGCTCTGCGCCGCCGGTGGCATCGACGTAGTCCAGGCACAGACGACGGACGCGCTGGCGGGCGTATCGAAGGAGATCGCCAACGTCCTGGCGGTGCCCGGTGCCGCCACCGGCCCACCTCCGGCCACCCTGCGGGTATTCAATCGCCCGATCGTCACTTTTCGTGTCTCGATACTCGGAATGCCGCCGTCTGAGCGCGCCCAGTCGGCGGTCGAACGCATCGGGCAGATCCTCGATCAAGGTGGCAAGGACGCGGTCTCCGCGGCCACGATTGCGCAGGGCGTGTTGATCAGGATCGGCGAGCGGAGCGCGTTCATGATCGTGCCGGGAGATATCCATGAGCACGTCGGCGAGACCATCGATGGCAAGGCGGCAGAAGTTGTCCTGGCGCTCCGGCAGGTGATCGCCGAAACGCGCGAAGCCCGCGATGGCCAGCAGATGCTCGCCAACGGCCTGTGGGCAGGCGGCGTCACGCTGGTCTTTGCGGGGCTGCTCTGGCTGCTGTGGCGATTCGGGAGATTCGTGACCAGGAGCATGCTGCGTTTCGCCGGCGCCAAGGTGCACAAACTGCGGGTCGGCGGTGTCGCACTCATGCACCGCGAGCGAGTCACGGACGTCGTCCAGCGCGCGCTGCGAGCCGGGTACTGGTTGCTGGTCCTGCTGCTGACCTACGAATGGCTCGGACTGGTGCTGGAACGATTCCCCTTCACCCGTCCCTGGGGAGAGGGCCTGAACACCTTCCTGATCCAGACCGGCACCGGAATCCTGATCACCATCGCCCATTCGGTGCCCGACCTCCTGGTCGTCGTGGTGATTTTCGTGCTGGCCCGCGCGGCAAGTCGCGGGTTGAACGGGTTCTTCGACGGCGTCCAGTCGGGGCGGGTGCACGTCCGCTGGGTCGACGTGGATTCGGCGCGGCCGACGCGGCGCCTGGCGAGCTTCGCGGTCTGGCTGTTCGCGATCGCCATGGCCTACCCTTACATCCCGGGTTCCGATACCGACGCCTTCAAGGGGCTTTCGGTGTTGTTCGGGCTGATGGTCTCGATGGGCGCGTCGGGGCTGGTCGGGCAGGCGGCCAGCGGTCTCATCCTGATGTTCACGCGTACTTACCGCCCCGGCGAGTTCGTGCGCATCGGCGACAACGAAGGCACGATCACGGGCATGGGGACGTTCACCACCCAGATCCGGACCGGCCTGGGCGAGGAACTGACGCTGCCCAACTCGATGGTGATGGGAACGGTGATCAAGAACTACTCACGCACGGTGCAGGGCCGCGGATTCATCCTCGACAGCGCCGTCACCATCGGCTACGACGCGCCGTGGCGCCAGGTCCATGCGATGCTGATCGAGGCGGCAACCCGTACCGAAGGCATCCTGGACAATCCGCCACCGCGCGTGTTCCAGACGGCGCTGTCCGATTACTACGTCGAGTACCGGCTGGTGTGCCAGGCGGTGCCGGCGGAGCCGCGTCCGCGAGCGGAAGTCCTGTCGGCACTGCACTGCCACATCCAGGACGTGTTCAATGAGCACGGCGTGCAGATCATGTCGCCGCACTATGTGACGGATCCGAGTGCGGCCAAGATCGTGCCGCAGGGGAAATGGTACGAGCCCCCGGCCGCGCGGCCCGAACCGAAGCCGACATGAGCGCCCGCGATGCAGTCGCGATCTGCGAGGTCGGGCCGCGCGATGGCCTGCAGAGCGTCGCCCGCACCATGGCGACTGCCGACAAGCTGCGCTGGCTGGATGCGCTGCATGCGGCCGGCCTGCGCGAGATCGAGGTCACTTCCTTCGTGCCGGCGCGGCTGCTGCCGCAGTTGGCCGACGCCGCGCAGGTCGTCGAACACACCCGCAATCTCCGCGGTCTCACGGTGACGGCGCTGGTGCCGAACCTGCGCGGCGCGGAAGCGGCACTGGCCGCCGGCGCGCACAAGCTGACCCTCCCGGTGTCGGCGAGCGAGGCGCACTCGCTGGCCAATGTGCGCATGTCGCGTGAAAAAATGCTCGACGAGATCCGGGCCATCGTCGCGCTGCGCGATGCGCGCGCGCCCGCCGTCGGCATCGAGGCCGGCATCTCCACCGCCTTCGGCTGCTCGTTGCAGGGTGTCGTCCCCGATGACGAAGTGGTCCGGATGGCCGTTGGCGCCGTCGAAGCCGGAGCGGACGAATGCGGTCTTGCCGACACCACCGGCATGGGCAATCCGGCGCAAGTGCGCCGCTTGTTCGAACGCGTGCGCCGCGAAATCGGCGATCGCACCGGCGCCGCGCACATGCACAACACCCGCGGACTCGGTCTCGCCAATTGTCTTGCCGCCTTCGACGTGGGCGTGCGCATTTTCGACGCGTCGCTCGGTGGTCTCGGCGGCTGTCCGCATGCGCCGGGTGCTTCGGGCAATGTCGTCACCGAGGACCTGGTGTTCATGTTCGAGGCCATGGGCGTTGCGACCGGCGTCGACCTCGAAGGGTTGTTTGCGGCGCGCGAGTTGCTCGCGGCGGGCCTGCCGGGCGAGCCGTTGTATGGAATGACGCCGCTCGCCGGGTTACCCAAGGGCTTCGTACGGGCTGTCGACGGTGACTGACGCGACCGCGGGATTGCCGCTCGCCGGGGTGCGGGTGGTCGAATTCACGCACATGGTGATGGGTCCGACCTGCGGCATGATCTTGGGCGACCTCGGCGCCGAGGTCATCAAGATCGAACCTATCGCGGGCGACAGCACCCGCCGCCTCCTGGGCGCCGGAGCCGGATTTTTCGGACTGTTCAACCGCAACAAGAAAAGTGTGGCAATCGACGTTCACGATCCCCGAGGCCTTGAAATTGTGCTGAAACTCGTCGCTGCGGCGGATGTATTCAGCGAGAATTTCAAGACCGGCACCATGGCCGCGATGGGCCTCGACTACGCTACGCTCACGAGACTCAACCCGCGTCTGGTCTACGTCGCGCACAAGGGCTTCCTGCCGGGCCCCTATGACCACCGCACGGCGCTCGACGAGGTCGTACAGATGATGGGCGGACTCGCCTACATGACCGGTCCCGAAGGGCAGCCGCTGCGTGCGGGCTCGTCGGTCAACGACATCATGGGCGGCATGTTCGGCGCCATTGGCGCGCTGGCTGCGATCCATCAGCGCGAAACGACCGGGCGGGGCAGGGAAGTGCAAAGCGCCTTGTTCGAGAACAGTGTGTTGCTGGTCGCGCAGCACATGATGCAGGGGGCAGTGACCGGAAAACCCGCGGCGCCGATGCCGGGTCGCATTTCCGCGTGGGCGGTCTACGACGTGTTCACCGTCAGGAACGATGAGCAGATCTTCCTGGCAGTCGTGTCGGATACGCAGTGGGCCGTGTTTTGCGAGGTCTTCGGATTCGCCGACCTGTTTGCCGACCCCCGGCTGTTCAGCAACAACGATCGGGTGCGCGCCCGTGACTGGATGATGCCAACGCTGCGCCAGCGGCTTGCACGATACGACGCCGAGGAAATTGCCGGCAGGTTCGAGCGCAACGGATTGCCCTTCGCGCCCATCACCCGTCCCGAGGACCTGTTTGCAGATCCTCATCTGGCCGCTACCGGCGGGCTGGCGCCCATGACGATTCCGGCGGACGCCAGCAGTGCGGGTCGCCCGATCGAAACGGCCACGGCTCTGCTGCCGATGGCTGTCGACGGCGAAAGACTCGGCGTGCGCCTGCCGCCACCGGGATTGGGCCAACATACGTTGGGCGTCCTGCAGGCCTTGGGCTACACCGCCGGCGAAATCGACCGCTTGCGGGAAGCCGGCGTCATCGGCGTGGGAAACATCTAGGCGCCGTCAGTCCCGCACCACAGCTGCGCCTGATGCAACACCAGGTCAACGAATCAGGAGTTCCCAAAGGCCTTCGGGTCTGCCGCATGGGAACGCGCCGCATGCACCTGACCAGCACCGATGACGCGCGGCTATCCGTCGCAGGTGGCGAAACCTGCGCTGCCCTTGCCACCAGTCTTCACTTCGTACATCAGCCGGTCTGCACGCTCGAGCATGGTGTCAGCCGATGTTTCCGTCCCGGGCAGGCAGGTGATCACGCCGATGCTCAGGGTCACCGGCCAGCGTTCCGCGGTCATAGCCACTCGCATTTTTTCGCTGAGCTTTTCCATCGCGACCTGCGCGGCGGCCTGATCCGCGACCGGTAGCAGGATCACGAATTCGTCACCGCCAAAGCGGGCCACGGTGTCGGAGGATCGCAGGTTGTCCCGGAGCAATTCGGCGATGCGCAAGAGCAACCGGTCGCCGGCGCGATGCCCACCGGCATCGTTGACCCGCTTGAAATCGTCGACATCGATGAACGCCAGCGACAGTGGTTGTGGGTAGCGTCTTCCGCGTTCGACCTCGGTCGTGGCGATTTCCCGAAACGCGCGCGCGTTGAGCAGTCCGGTCAGCGCGTCGGTCTGGCCCAGACGATGTTCGCGCAGCAACAACTGGCGCAAGCGCGCCAGCAGCAACGACACCAACAGCAGGAACAGAAGTCGCGTGCAGAAATTCCACGCATAGACCAGCGTGCTAGAGTCAAGGCGGCTCAAGGCGAATTCCGCAATGAACCATACAACCGCGGCGAGGGCAGAAGCACCGATGGCTGCGGTGCGCCCCGAATACCATGCCGCGAGTGCGACCGGGATCAGGTAGAACACCGAAAACGTGATCCTCGGATCGGTGACGTAGTCGACGATGCCGACGGCGACAATCGCAACAAAGGCGACCGCCGTCCAGCCGCCATGGGTGGATCGGAACAAGGCTTGGTCGATGGGCGTTGTATTCACCATTCGGTCGACCGCCCGATTTCGGCAGCAGGATACTGCGAAACGCTGCGTCGGGCGACACTGGAATTGTGCCACACGAGGCAATTCCGGCTCGAGCGGACATGGTCATTTGAACCCTGGATCGCGAATCGGATGAAGCGCGAAAAATGCTAAGGAGCGGCAATATGGACACATTGAAAAGCTGGCTCGATTTCGCCAGCCAGTTGGGCATCCCGCAGGCGCCGGCGATCGGACTGCGCATTGTTCTGATCATTCTCGGGGCATTGCTGCTCGCCGCTTTGCTGAAACGCATGGTGCGCCTGTTTCGCGCAGGCTTGACGCAACGTTTCGACCAGCCGGAACAGGTCAAGCGCGCGGAAACGCTCGGCCGGGTTTTTCGCTACATCATATCGGTCGTCGTTTTCCTGATTGCCGGCGTCCTCATTCTCAGTGAGCTTGGCCTGTCCGTTGCGCCGATCCTCGGCGCCGCCGGTGTGGTTGGCCTGGCGGTTGGCTTCGGGGCGCAGAGTCTGGTCAAGGATTACTTCACCGGCTTCTTCCTGCTCCTCGAGAACCAGTTGACCCGCGGCGACATCGTCGAGGTTGGCGGAAAAACGGGACTGGTGGAGGATGTCACCTTGCGCTTCGTGCGGCTGCGCGACTATGACGGCAACGTCCATTTTGTTCCGAATAATCTGATCACGACCGTGACCAACATGAGCCGCGGCTTCGCCCAGGCGGTTGCCGACATAGGCGTGGCCTATCGCGAGGATACGGATCAGGTGTTCGAGGTCATGCGAGGCGTCGGCCGCGACATGCGCGACGATGCCAATTTCGGCCCGAAGATCCTGGAGGATCTGGAGATCGCCGGCGTTGATCGCCTGGACGATTCCGCGGTCGTGCTGCGTTGCCGCTTCAAGGTTGTCCCGCTCGAACAGTGGAACGTGCGCCGCGAATTCCTGCGGCGCCTGAAGAAGGCCTTCGACGGCCATGGGATCGAGATACCATTTCCCCATGTCACCGTGTACGCTGGCGCGGGGAGGGACGGGGCGTCGCCGCCATTCCACGTGCAGCCCGTCCCGGCCAAAGTCACAGCCGGCGGCTGATCCGAAGGTGGGCCTCCGCATGGCGCAGCTGTGTCGCTCCTGACGATCAACCAGGACAAGGAGGCAGGATGAAACCGCTCGCGCTCGTCACCGGAGGCAACCGCGGCATTGGCCGCGCCATCGTGCTCGCGCTGGCGCAGCGCGGATTCGACGTTGCTTTCGTTGACCTCGCGGACAATGAAGATACCGGGATCACGCGGCGCGAGGCCGAGCAACGAGGTGCCCGGGTGTCGTTCGCCGTCGCCGACATAGCCGATTTGACGCAGCACGAGCGCATTGTCGACACGGCGTATGCGCAGTTTGGTCGTCTGGACGTATTGGTCAACAATGCCGGCATTTCGGTCGCCCGACGCGGCGACGTGCTGGACGTCACGCCGGAGAGCTTCGACCGCGTGCTCGACGTCAATCTGCGCGGGACGTTTTTCCTCACGCAGACCGCCGCCCGCCGCATGGTGGAAAATCCCGCCGGCACTGGATCACGATCTATCGTCACGGTGACTTCGGCCAACGCGTTCATCGCGGGGGCGGACCGTGCCGAGTACTGCCTTTCCAAGTCCGCCTTGTCGATGATGGTCAAGATCTTCGCCATCCGGCTGGCCGAGGCGGGAATCGCCGTCTACGAGATCCGGCCCGGCGTCATTCGTACCGAAATGACCCGTGTCGCGACAGAAAAGTACGACCGACTGATCGGGGAGGGGCTCACCCCGATCCGGCGGTGGGGGGAGCCCGTTGATGTTGGACTTGCGGTTGCGGCACTTGCCGCGGGCGACTTTCCGTTCGTCACCGGGGACGCATTCCACGTGGATGGCGGACTGCACATCCAGCGGCTCTGACCGATTGGGTGGCGCAGCTTCGGTGGACGGCACAATTAGCGCCCGACAGTTCGGAAGGGTGGAACCGCAGGAGCTCGGGTGCCGCTAGTTCCTGTCGAGTCTGATATTTGACATAATACCAATTATGCGACATTTCAGAAGTTCGGCCAGCCCTCCGATGAACCGGAGCCGTCCAGACGGG
>JAQBEY010000143.1:0-12586 GCA_032123655.1 Betaproteobacteria bacterium | reverse complement strand
CGAGCGGCCGCGCCAGCACCACGGTCTCGAGCATGCGCACCTGCTCCATGTCGTGCACAACTGTGGCGAGCCGTCCCTGCGCAAAATCGGGCAGCTCGCGTTCCGAAAAGAACCCCTCGATCAGCAGGATTCGCCGCTTGTAGTGACGCTCGCGCAACTCTACTGCAGCGTCCAGTTCGACCAGCGCGAGACCATCGGCACCTTCGAGCGCGGGCAGCACGCGCGACAGCCCGTGGCCATAGGCATTGGCCTTGACCACCGCGAGCACCTGCGCCCCCGGAGTCTTCTCGCGAACCGTTGCGAGATTGTCCCTGAGCGCGGCGAGGTTGATCTGGGCGTAGAGCGGGCGGGTCATCCGGCAGGTACGGCATCCATGAGTTCGGGCAGAGCAGATCCCGGATCGCTCGACGCGGCCGGCCGGGAACCACGAGCATCGACTGATGTGCGTCCGACAAACATGGTATAAATCGCGGGTCGCGCAGTCGCAATCATTATAACCAAGGCGCGCGGCCGACTTCGCCGCAACGACTCCGATGCGCGGAATCTCAACCCCACTCCCGCGCTAAAGCCCCGGGGCGATTCGAGGACATGAAAGCCGGTTTCTACACCATCATGGCGGCGCAGTTCTTCTCGTCGCTGGCCGACAACGCGCTGCTTGTCGCCGCGATCGCGCTGCTGACCCAGATGCAGGAACCGGCCTGGATGATGCCAGCGCTGAAGCAATGTTTCGTCGTGTCCTACGTCCTGCTCGCGCCACTGGTCGGCGCATTCGCCGATTCGATGCCCAAGGGCAAGGTGATGCTGATCACCAACGGCATCAAGGTCATCGGCTGCATGCTGATGCTCTTCACCGTTCATCCGTTGCTCGCCTACGCGGTCGTCGGCTTCGGCGCCGCCGCGTATTCGCCGGCGAAATACGGCATCCTCACCGAGCTCCTGCCGGCCAGGCAGCTGGTGATCGCCAACGGCTGGATCGAGGGCACGACGGTTGCGTCGATCATCCTCGGATTTCTGGTGGGTGGATTGCTGATCACCCCTCGGGTGTCGTCGGTCATGCTGGGCTTCGACTTTCCGCAGATCGATACCGGCATCGACACTCCGCCCGAGGCCGCCATCATGGTGATTGCCGCCTTCTACGTGATCGCCGCGATCTTCAATTGGTACATCCCCGACACCGGCGTCGACCACCGCATGCCGAGCCGGAATCCGCTGTTCCTGATCCGCGAGTTTTCGCATTGCGTGTCGCTGCTCTGGCGCGACAAGCTCGGCCAGATTTCCCTCGCAACGACGACGCTGTTCTGGGGCGCCGGCGCCACGCTGCAATTCATCGTGATCGACTGGGCCGCCCGGGCGCTCGGCTACGACCTGTCTCAGGCGACCTCGTTGATGGGGGTGACCGCCGCCGGCATCGCCATTGGCGCGGTACTGGCAGCCCGATTCATTTCGTTGCGCAAGTCGGTGACGGTGCTGCCGATCGGCGTCGCGATGGGCCTGATCGTCATTTCGATGATCTTTGTCTTCGACCTGCCGTTGGCCATCGTCCTGCTGCTCGCGATAGGTGCCTGCGCCGGATTCTTCGTTGTGCCCATGAATGCGCTGCTGCAGCACCGTGGCCATGTGCTGATGGGCGCGGGCCATTCGATTGCCGTGCAGAATTTCAACGAGAACATCGGCATCCTGGTGATGGTCGGGATGTACGTGTTCATGGTCCGCGGCGGCATGAATGTCAATCGCGCGATCGTGATGTTCGGCGTGTTCGTTGCCGCGACGATGCTGCTGGTGCTGTGGCGCCACCTGCGCAACCAGGCGAAACTCGATTCGCTGAGTCTGATTCCCGAGGAAGGCGACGGGCGCGCGCACTAGCACGCGATTCCGCAGCATCGGCGCCCCGCAGGTCAGAGCAGAATCGGCTTGTCCGACAGTTCGTTGCGGTCGGAGTCGCCACGCGGCGAATGCACGGCGAGCAGGTCAGCGATCTCGCCGACGCCACGCTCGACGCCGTCGACGAACCGGCCGGCGCGAAACTCCCGTTCCATGGCGTGGCAGATGGTCTGCCACTCGAGCGTATCGACCCGCGCGGCGATGCCGCGGTCCGCGACAATCTCGACATCGTGATCGGCGAGCAGCAGGTAGACCAGCACGCCGTCGTTCTGCTCGGTGTCCCAGACACGCAACAATCCAAACACCTCCAGCGCGCGTTCGCGGGGCGTGACGCCTCGCCAGACCCGCTCCAGCGGCAACGCGGCTTCCAGCGCGAAGCAGACCTGACCCGAGTGCCGGCGTTCTCCCGCGGCGATCGCGCGTTCGATGCGGGCGAGTTCCGCCGGCGGGAACGCACGATTGACGTCGCCCCGGTCGGTGATCAGGTGTCGCCACAGGCGGCGGTTTCGATTTTTCATTGTGTGTGCACCATGGCGCTATCACCATCCTCCAGAGGCACCGCCGCCGCCGAAGCCACCGCCGCCGCCCGAGAATCCACCACCGCCTCCTCCGCCCCCCCAGCCGCCGCCCGAACCGCCGCCGGGCAACCAGACGCCGCCGCCGCGCCGCGTCAATCCGCCGCCTGCGCCGAACAACAATATGACCAGGAAAGCGATCACGGCCGCGATGATGCCGATCAGCACTGTACCCGCCACAAACCATGCCGCCGCGCCAACGATGCCAGCGCCCACCGTCGATCCCAGCGCCCTGCCGAAGATCCTTCTCAGGATGCCTCCCAGGACCGGTACGACAATGAAGACGATGACCAGCAACGATTCGAGCGAGAAGCCCCCGCCGGTCCGCGAGGATTTCGCGCGCACGGGCTTCGCCGCGAGCGGTTCACCCTTGTCCACGACGTCGATGATCTGCTCGACACCGCGCGTGATGCCCTGGGCGTACCGGCCTTCGCGAAATTGCGGCGCGATGGTTTCGGCGATGATCCGCCGCGCGGTGGCGTCGGTCAGCACTCCCTCGAAGCCATAGCCGACCTCGATTCGGAGTTTCCTGTCGTCCTTGGCGACGACGAGCAGTGCACCGTTGTCCTGCCCCTTGCGACCGATTTTCCAGGCGTCGGCGACGCGGATCGAATACGCCTCGATGGATTCCGGTTTGGTCGAAGGCACCACCAGCACGGCGAGCTGGTTGCCGGTTGCCGACTCCCACGCCGCCAGCCTGGCATCGAGCGCCTGCCTGTCGGACGCCGCCAGCGTGCCGGTGAGATCGGTGACCCGCTGCTTGAGCGCCGGAACAGGCGCCAAGCCGTCGCTGCCTGCCCCCCATTCCTGCGCCAGCGCGGACACCGACGTGATCAGCAGCAGCGCAAGCAGGCATGCGGCTCGCGCCGCGCCCCGGCGCACGATGGCGATCATCGCAAGGTGATCAGCCAGCGGCCGGCGAGGCACGGCCGAGGGCCCGGCGCCTCAAAGCGCTGCGCCCCGGATGCAGGCACGGGGCCTCAATAGCCCTTGCCGAGAAGTCCGGCGATCTGATTCGCCGGCGCTTCGGCGGACTGGCCCGCCGGTGCCGCCGAGGTTTTCGCCGGCGCCGGCGCCGGTGTCGGTGTCGGTCCGCCGGGCGTCTTGCCGAATTCGACCTTGGGCGGCGCACTGATGGCTGCCTCGTTCTCGACGGAGAAATTGGGCTTCACGTCCAGTTTGAAGAGCATCGCCGTCAGATTGGTCGGGAATGAACGCACGGTCGTGTTGTATTCACGAACCGTGTCGATGTAGCGCTTGCGCGCGACCGTGATGCGATTCTCGGTGCCCTCGAGCTGCGATTGCAGATCACGGAACAGCGCATCGGACTTCAGGTTCGGGTAATTCTCGACGACGACGAGCAGCCGCGACAAGGCGCCGGAAAGTTCTCCCTGCGCCTTCTGGAACTTGCCGAAGGCCTGCGGATCGTTGAGCATCTCCGGCGTGGCCTTGATCGCTCCGACTCCGGCGCGAGCGTTGGTCACGGCGGTCAGCACGTCCGCCTCCTGCGCGGCGTATCCCTTCACCGTGTTCACCAGATTCGGAACCAGGTCGGCCCGGCGCTGGTACTGATTGATGACCTCCGACCAGCCGGCCTTGACGCCTTCGTCCTGTCGCTGCAGGTCGTTGTAGCCGCAGCCCGCGAGGGTCAGCGTGGCGGTGGCGGCGAACAGCAGAACAAGTTTCCTCAACATGGATCCTCCGACAGTCGTGCGCGCGGGCGAGTTGCCCGCAACATGGAATATGGGGTGCGCTTCGCCCGCACGCAAGTCAGCCTGCGACGAGTGGCGGCGCAAGGGGCACGGCAGCGGTTTCCTGCGCGATGATCCGCCGGGCAAGCAGCAGATCCTCCCAGGCCTTGGCCTTGTCCGGCAGATTCCGCAGCAGATACGCCGGGTGATAGGTGACGATCAAGGGGACGCCCTGGTACCGGTGCATTCGGCCGCGAAGGCTGGCGATGGTCGCATCGGTCGAAAGCAGCAGCGACGCTGCGCTCTTGCCCAGAGCGACGATGAGTGTCGGCTGGATGAGCGCGATCTGGCGCTCGAGGAACGGACGACAGGCGAGCGCTTCGGCAGGTTCGGGCGTCCGATTGTTGGGTGGCCGGCATTTCAGCACGTTGGCGATGTAGACATTCCTGGCGCGGCTCATCCCGAGCGCGGCCAGCATGCTGTCGAGCAGGCGCCCGGCCTGCCCCACGAACGGTTCGCCACGGGCATCCTCTTCCGCGCCCGGGGCCTCGCCGACGAACATCCACTGCGCTTCCGGGTCGCCGACACCGGGTACGCTGCGATGGCGGGTCCGGCACAGGCCGCAGGCATTGCAGGCGTCGACCGCGGTGGCGAATTCACTCCAGTCGAGCGCCGCGATGCGCGTCAGTCGCGCACTGGCATCGACCGCAGCGCCAACCTCGACCTCGGTCAGCCGAAGTGTCGGCTCGTCCGCCGGAATTTCCGGCGGCGCGGGATCTGCCGCGCGTGCAGATCCTGCCGGGTCCACGTTCGCGCGACGGCGCCAAAGTGGGCGCATGCCGATTTCCTCCAGAATTTCCCGGCGCGTCGCCATCACGCGCCACGAATCCCTGGCGGACCGAGCGCACGCCGCATGACCAGCGCGTTCTCCGCCGCCGTTCCGGCGATGCGGGGAGGATAGTAGGCGCGCCGCTGCGCCACCTCGACGAAGCCTTCTCTCGAATAGAGTGCGATTGCCGCCTCGTTACCTTGCCGAACTTCAAGAAACACGTGCTCGGCGCCCAGATGCGCGGCGTGCTCCAGGAAGCACGTGAGCAGCGCCCGGCCAAGCCCCTGGCGCCGAGCGTCGGGCACCACGGAAAGATTCAACAGCTGCGCCTCGCCAGGGCCCAGCATCATCACGCCGTAGGCGACGATGCGTCCTTCGCGTTCTCCGGCAACCGCGCTGTAACCGACGGATAGTGCGTCGCCAAAATTACCGATGGTCCAGGGCAGCGGGTGGATCTGTGCTTCCAGCGCAGCCACGTACGCCACGTCGGCCTGCGCCAACGGTCGCCAGACGACCGCCGCGTGCGCGAACTTCCGGGGAAATGACGCCATCGCTTCGGGTCTAGAGCCGCACGCCCGCGGCGCGTTCGGCGGTGGTCAGCGCGACGTGATGGCGCACGTAGAGCGGCCGCGCCTGCGCGGCCGGGACCGCCTCGCCGGCGAGGAACCGCGGCAGCGCCAGCTCGGCGATCGCGATCGCGTCGGGCGTCGCCAGCGCATCGACCGTCGTCATGCCCGGCCGAGCTGCCAGTTCCGGCCACACCGTGAACCCATCGCCGGCGCCGAACCAGCCGGATTCGTCGGGAAGCGCGACATCGACGGGCTTGAGCACTGCCGGCGCCAACACCTCCTGCCATTTGCCGCCGTCGCGCGAGTAGGCTGCAACGTAGACTTCGCGCATCCGCGCATCGAGACAGGCGAATACGCGCGTCGCGCCATGCGTCTTCCACGCCGCCTGGGCAAGCGCGGCGAGCGTGGGCACCGCGACGACGGGCAAGCCACCGCCCATGGCGAGTCCCTGGGCAACACCGCAGGCAATGCGCACACCGGTGAACGATCCGGGGCCTGCGCCGAAGGCGATGCCGTCGAGGTCGCCGAGCTTCCAGCCAGCATCTTCCAGCGCCGCATCGACCAGCGGCAGCAGCCGTTCGGAATGTGCTTCACCGGCACGTTCGGCACGCGTGAACCAGCGCGAACCATGGCCACAGGCGACCGAAAGCCAGTGCGTCGACGTGTCAAAGGCCAGAATCTTCATCGCGAGACAAGTTTACCGGAGAGTGACGGCACAACTGACCGCACCGGTACAATTGCCCTGCGTATCGCGCCGCAGGCGACGAGCGCCCGCCTCGTTACATGCCAGCATCCGTTCCCTCCCCGCCATCCATCGCCGCAGACACCCTCCTGACGGTCGAATCGCTCGATCAGGAGGGCCGCGGCGTCGCGCATGTCAATGGCAAGGCAATATTCATCGAAGGCGCGTTGCCGGGCGAACTGGTAACCGTCACGCTGCTGCGCGACCGGCCGACCTACACCACCACCCGCGTCAATGCCGTCCACCGCGCCAACGCCGGACGCGTCGCCCCGCGCTGTCCGCATTTCGGTGTCTGCGGCGGCTGCACACTGCAGCATGCGCATCCGACACTGCAGATCGCCGCCAAGCAGCGCGCGCTGGAAGATGCGCTGTCGCGCATCGGCCACGTGCGTCCGGAACGAATGCTACCGCCGATCGAGGGTCCTGCCTGGGGCTATCGGCATCGCGCCCGCATGTCGGTGCGGCACGTGATCAAGAAGGGGGGCGTGCTGGTTGGCTTCCACGAACGCAAGTCGAGCTTCGTCGCCGACATGAAGGAGTGCCACGTTCTGCCGCCGAAGATCTCGGCGCTGTTGCCCGGATTGCGCCGGCTGGTCGAGTCACTGACCGTCCGCGACCGTCTGCCGCAGATCGAACTTGCCGTCGGCGAACGTGACGATGGGCTGGTCTACGCGTTGTTGTTGCGCATCCTCGATCCGCTGACGGCGGACGACGAGACGCTGCTCCGCCAATTCGCCCAGGCGCATGGCGTCGTCTTCTGGCTGCAGTCGGGTGGCCCCGGCACGATCGTGCCGCTCGATGCGGCCGCCGCCGGACTTGCCTACCTGCTGCCCGAGGCCGGCATCACCATGCCCTTCGGACCCGCTGAATTCACGCAGGTGAATTACGCGATCAACCGCGTGCTGGTCCGTCGGGCCCTGGACCTGCTTGCCCCGGAACCCGGAGAGCGCGTCGCCGATTT
Organism: Betaproteobacteria bacterium; assembly: GCA_032123655.1. Lineage (GTDB taxonomy): Bacteria > Pseudomonadota > Gammaproteobacteria > Burkholderiales > Casimicrobiaceae > VBCG01. The sequence goes on along the minus strand of JAQBEY010000143.1, from coordinate 5,338 downwards.
CTTCTGCGGACTGGGCAACTTCACTTTGCCCATCGCCCGTCGCGCCGCGAGTGTCCTGGGCGTCGAGGGCAGTGCCGCGCTGGTGCGCCGGGCGCAGGAAAATGCCGCGCACAATGATTTATCCGACCGCGCGGCGTTCATGGTGTCGAACCTGTTCACGGTGACCCCGGAAAGCATGGCGACTTTCGGCCCGCTCGACCGGGCGCTGATAGACCCGCCGCGCGACGGCGCGGCGGAGCTGGTCAAGTCGCTGCCGCAGCGCAACGAATCCGGCGGCTTGAAGCGCATCGTCTACGTTTCCTGCGCGCCGGGCACACTGGCCCGCGATGCGTCCATCCTGGTCAACGAACGCGGTTATCGGCTGGCGGCGGCGGGCGTGGTGAACATGTTCCCGCACACGGCGCACGTCGAGTCCATCGCGGTATTCGACTAGGCGTCGGGACCCGCAGTGGCGGGCGTGGCGAGCCTGTTCCAGCACGCGGCGCAGGTCCAGTCGATTGCCGATCTGGATTCGGCAATCGCCATGCTGCCGCCTCCCATACTGAAACATCCAGGAACCGACAAATAAAAAGGGCGCCGATCCGGCGCCCTTTTTTCAACACTACCGCGGTTATCAGTCGCGCTGCCCCGTGAAGGCCATCAGGATGTTGAGCAGGCTGATGAAGATGTTGTAGACGTTCAGGTACAGCCCCATCGTCGCCATGATGTAGTTGGTCTCGCCACCACGCACGATTCGCGACACGTCGTAGAGGATGTACGCCGAGAAGATCAGCACCGCCACCGCCGAGATCGTCAGCGACAGCGCCGGGACCTGGAAGAAAATGTTGGCCAGTGACGCCACGATCACCAGGATCAGGCCGATGAACAGGAATTTCCCCATGAAGGAAAAATCCTTCTTGGTCACCGTGGCGATACCGGCCATGGTGAAGAAGATCGCTGCGGTCATGCCGCCCGCCAACGCCACCAGTTGTCCGCCATTGCGAAAACCTGCCGCGACGGTGAGGATCGGCGTCAGGAACACCCCGGCGATGAAGGTGAATCCGAGCAGCGCCACCACGCCCCAGCTGCTGTTGCGCAAACGGGTGACCAGGAACAACGAGCCGATCATCGCCCCGAACATCAGCAGCGGCGTCATGATCGGCGAGGCCCGGAACAGCGAGGCGAAATTGAACTGCATGCCCACGAACGCGCCGACGATCGTCGGCAGCATCGTCAATGCGAGCAACCAGTAGGTGTTGCGCAGGACAGTGCCCTGCGCGACGGGTAGCGCGATGCCGGGGCTGACGGGTGCCGCAGCCGGCTGCGGCTGCCGGCCCGACATGACAGGCTCGAACTTGCGATCCATGGTGCCTCCAAAAGCGGCCCGGAAAGGGCCGTCAACACATAAGACTAGCAGAACGCGGCAAGGTTTCAATTCCCTCCCGCCCCTGAAGGCAGCGTGGATTTGCCGCCAACTGCTAAGATGCGGCCGCGTCGGCCCGTTTCAAGCCGGTAGGCAGGCGCGCATCCCGGAGGCGTGGCCGAGCGGTTTAAGGCACGGGTCTTGAAAACCCGCGAAGGGGCAACCCTTCCGTGAGTTCGAATCTCACCGCCTCCGCCAGATCGACGTTCGCAATGGGAAAATCCCGACCCTGCGCGGTCAAACGACTGACGTACCGAAGGTGGCCGGTTCAGCTTGACCGGCCTTTTGAGGCCTATCCTCCAAGTTCACGCAAGATCAAAGCGATCCAGATTCATCACCTTGGTCCATGCCGCCACGAAGTCCTTGACGAACTTCTCCTTCGCATCTGCGCTCGCGTAAACCTCGGCGAGGGCCCGCAGCTGCGAGCTCGAGCCGAACACGAGGTCGACGCGCGTGCCGGTCCACTTGACCTTGCCCGTCCTGCGGTCGCGCCCCTCGAACACGTCCTCCGCGTCCGAGATCGGCTTCCACTCCGTGCGCATGTCTAGCAGGTTGACGAAGAAATCGTTGCTCAACGTCTCCGGCTTCGAGGTGAAGACCCCGTGCTTCGCGACGCCGACGCTGGTCCCCAGCATGCGCATGCCGCCGACGAGGACCGTCATCTCGGGCACCGTCAGCGTCAGGAGCTGCGCCTTGTCGACGAGCAGCTGCTCGGCGGAGACCGCGAACTTGCCTTTCAGGTAGTTGCGGAAGCCGTCGGCAATCGGCTCGAGCACCGCGATGGACTCGACGTCCGTCTGGTCCTGCCTCGCGTCCATGCGTCCCGGCTTGAACGGCACCTTCACGTTGACGCCGGCCTTCTTCGCGGCCTGCTCGACGCCCACGCAGCCCGCGAGCACGATCAGATCGGCGAGCGACACTTTCTTGCCACCCTTGGCCTTTTTGTTGAAGTCGGCCTGGGTGCCCTCGAGCGTCCTCAGCGCCTTCGCGAGCTTCGCCGGCTGGTTGACCTCCCAGTCCTTCATCGGCGCGAGGCGGATGCGCGCGCCATTGGCACCGCCGCGCTTGTCGGAGCCGCGGAACGTGGAGGCCGACGCCCAGGCGGTCGACACCAGCTGCGCCACCGACAGTTTCGAGGCGAGGATCTTCTTCTTGAGGTCGGCGATCTCCTTCTCGCCGATCCGCTTTTGATCGACCGCGGGAATCGGGTCTTGCCAGATCAGCTCTTCCTTGGGCACTTCCGGACCGAGGTAGCGGGCGCGCGGGCCCATGTCCCGGTGCGTAAGCTTGAACCAGGCGCGGGCGAAGGCTTCGGCGAAGGCCTGCGGGTCGTCGAGGAACCTGTGTGAGATCTTGCCGAACTCCGGATCGAAGCGCAGCGTCAGGTCGGTCGTCAGCATGGTCGGCTTGTGCTTCTTTGACGGGTCATGCGCGTCGGGAATGATCTTCGGCGCATTCTTCGCCACCCACTGCTTGGCGCCGGCGGGGGACTTGGTCAGCGCCCATTCGTACCTGAACAGGTTCTCGAAGAAGTTGTTGCTCCACAGCGCGGGAGTCTTGGTCCACGTCACCTCGATGCCGCTCGAGATCGTGTCTGCGCCGTGCCCCGTGCCGTAGTCGCTCATCCAGCCCAGGCCCTGCTCTTCCAGCGGAGCGCCTTCCGGCGCGGGACCCTTGTGCGATTCGGCAGCAGCACCGTGGGCCTTGCCGAAGGTGTGGCCGCCGGCGATGAGGGCGACGGTCTCCTCGTCGTTCATCGCCATGCGGCCAAAGGTGGCGCGGATATCCTTGGCGGCGGCCATATAGTCGCCGCTCGCGTTCGGGCCTTCCGGGTTGACGTAGATCAGACCCATGTGGGTGGCGCCGAAGGGCTGATCCAGCTCGCGGTCGCCGCTGAAGCGCTTGTCGACGCCCAGCCACGCGATCTCCTCACCCCAGTTCACGTCCTCGTCTGGCTCCCACACGTCCGCACGGCCTCCACCGAAGCCGAAGGTCCTGAAGCCCATCGACTCCAGCGCGACGTTGCCGGCAAGGATGATCAGGTCGGCCCAGGAGATCTTCCTGCCGTACTTCTGCTTGATCGGCCACAGCAGGCGGCGCGACTTGTCGATGTTGACGTTGTCGGGCCAGCTGTCGAGCGGGGCGAAGCGCTGCTGGCCCCGGCCGCCGCCACCGCGGCCGTCGGTGATCCGGTAGGTTCCGGCAGCGTGCCAGGCCATGCGGATGAATTGCGGCCCGTAGTGGCCGAAGTCGGCCGGCCACCAGTCCTGCGAGTCGGTCATCAGCTTGACCAGGTCCTTCTTGAGCGCCTTGTAGTCGAGGCTCTTGAATTCCTTCGCGTAGTTGAAGTCCATGCCCATCGGGTCGGACTTCGCGGAATGCTGGTGCAGCAGTTCCAGCCGCAACTGGTTCGGCCACCAGTCGCGGTTGGTCCTGCCGAGTCCGGCAACGTGATTGAACGGGCATTTCGATTCGGTCGACATGGTTCGCTCCTTTGGTTGCCACTCGAGCGGCTCAACATAACCCTGCACGGATGCGGATGAGCACGCGCAAGGCGGCCGTGGCGTCTCGCGCAACTTCCCAGGTACTGCCTCATGGCCTGCGCATTCCCATCAAGATACAAATCCGGTTGCTATATGTCCAATTCATTGTTGCAATCTCATCCATAGCCTTGAGCTATTGAATTTATTGCCTTGACGGGCCCGACCGGATTTCGCGATGACGGCGGCACCAGTCTGGAAATCCGTTTGCCGGGGTCGCGAGCTTCGCGTTCGTGCGATCGGCCGCCGAATGGGGAAAGGACAATGCCGCAGCGGCTCGGAGCGCGCTGGGTGGTTTGATGGCTACCCTCGCAGACCAGATGGTCAGCAATCTGTCGGGCGAGGACTTGACGCGCGGTGGAGTGTTGTGGGTCCAAACCCACCATGAGGTATATTTCAGCCGAGGCATCACAGCAGTCATCACCAGCGTCGATGGCACCGAATTGCGGGATTGGCAGCCGATACATTTGCCGCCCGGGCGGCACGTGGCAGAGGTCAAGTACCTGCGCACGGGATTTCTATGCCCGACATTCGGTTGCGAGCAGGAACGAAGGTCCTTCGAGTTGCACGTCGAAGCGGGGCACAGCTACATGCCAATTGCCAGGAGTCATTGCGACAAGAACTGGATGGCGATCGTGGACACGGGGAGAAACGCCAAGGCCGACTCCGCGACTCGGCAGGCCATCGGCAGTTGGCAATTTGGTGATATGACCAGAGATGCTTCCACGCACGTGGTCGTGGCCGGGGCGTTGCGGCCGCTGACCTGCGAGGGCACGTGAGGACTTGGCGCGTCTTGACGCGACCAGCAGCAGTGCTGTTGATGGCTGGATTGCTGTCTGCCTGCACGCCCTCGGTGCTCGTCCCCGACGGTGACAAGCATGTTTGCCGTGTCACGGTAGTCGAGAAATTCGGGTCAATCGTGCTCCTGCCCAACCCCTTGTCCGGTCCGGGGGGAGGCGCTGCCATGGGCGTGGACGAAAGTGGGGCTTCGATCGCGTACAAGTCGGGATCTTGGGGTCCGTCGTTGGGGTCGATTCTTGCGCCATTCATTGCGATTGTCGGGGCCGCGAATGGTGCGGCCTGCGCCGCGGCGAGCTTGAGCCATCCAAGTGCCGAGGCGGACTTCGACAAGGTTCTGCGCAGCGCGGATGCGGGCAGCATGAAGCGGGCGCTGGAGGCGAGCCTCGACAAAACATGGGCCGGTCCTGGCTGCGCACGGGCTGTTGCTTCCGGCGCGGCGACCGACATCACTGTCGAAATCGAGAAAATCGTATTCATGATGGGCTGTGCCTACGGGACACAGGGGTACTGGATCGACGTGGCGTGGCGGTCGATAGCCACGACCGGCCGGCGATTGCAGAGCGCACCAACGACATTCTGCGAATTTCGGTCGGAC
>JAQBEY010000142.1:0-88304 GCA_032123655.1 Betaproteobacteria bacterium | reverse complement strand
CAGGCTGTTGAAAATGGGCCGAACAATGAAGCATGTTTCGTCGGCGAAAGTGGGGGGATGCGAGTCATCGGTTCTGCTGCGGAACATTTCGCGGCATCGCGAGTATCGAAATGACTTTCGCCTTTCATTTCTGGGTTCATCCAGCGACTCCGCACGGCACCGCACCCGGCATTCGGGCGAGTCGCATCAAGTTGTTGGCCGTCATCGTGAGCTTGAACTGCTGGTCAACCCGCTGCAGGCTGCGAAACACCGTTTGGCGTATGCGGCCGACGGTCTTGCCCCAACCGAAGGGCTCCTCGATGCGCTTGCGGATGATCTGGCTCAGTCGGTAACCCGGGTGTCGGGTGGTGCGACCGTCAATTGCGCTGCCGCCACGGCGGGTGTCGTTGCAGGCGACGTGTGGCGTGACCATGCGCTCGCGGCACGCGGCAACGAAATCGGCAGTGTCGTAGGCTTTGTCAGCACCGACACTGCGGCGCCCGGCGTCAGGTACGGCATCGAGCATAGCCAGCGCCGCGTGCCGCTCGCCGAAGCCATCGGCATGGGTGACCACCGCGCTGACCACCAGGCCATTGCGATTCTCCATCAGCACATGCCCCTGATAGCAAAGGATCGCTGCCGTGTTATGGCTCTTGCGGTAGTTTCGCGCATCAGGATCGGTTGTGCTTGCGTGGGTGTCGTTGCTACGCGGTTGGCCTTTCCAATCGGCCTCCGCGTTGCGCCCGCCACCACCGGGCCGCTGATCGTCACTGCCGTCTTTCGGTCGAAAGCTCTTCTGGCTTGCCCACGCCTGTATCAGCGTGCCGTCGACCGAAAAATGTTCCTTCGACAGCAGACCGCGGGCATCGGCCAGGCGCATGACCTCGGCGAAGAAACCTTCCACGACCTGATGTTCCAGCAACCGGTCGCGATTCTTGGAGAACGTCGAGTGATCCCAGATCGCGTCATCCAGCGCCAGACCCACGAACCAGCGGAACAACAGGTTGTAGCGCAGCTGCTCGCACAACTGCCGTTCGCTCCGGATCGAGTAGAACACTTGCAACAGCAACGCCCGGACCAGCTTCTCCGGCGCGACCGAGTCGCGGCCACTGTCGGCGTAGATCGCGTTGAACTGCGCGTTCATCGCCGTCAGCGCATCGTTCACCAGCGTCCGGATCGCGCGCAGCGGATGATCAGCCGGCACAAAATCATCCAGCTTCGCCACCGTGAACAGGCTTTCCTGCATTGCATCCGCTCCGCGCATCGCCATCACCCCGAGGTCGCCAACATGACAACTACAGAGACCGCAATTCGGTCGCAAAGTGCGTTCGCAATCAAACGAATTTCAACAGCCTGTTAGGCGTACCGAAGCGTGCACCCCGGACGTGCCGGATTCCGGGGCGCGTCGACCCGCCGCGATGCACCGCTCACGGCGATCGGAAGATCGCCGTGAATTCAACGGTCGGCGCGCCGTGACGTTGATCGCGGCGAGCCGGCGCGGCTGACGGACCATCGGGCCGCGGCAACACGGCAAGCCGCAGCGGGGGACTCGTTCCGGCCGTTCCCGGCGTCCCCCGGGCGATTCTCAGGCCCCGGTGTAGGCGGTCTTGACCGTCGTGTAGAACTCGGCGGCATAGCGCCCCTGCTCGCGCGGACCGTAGCTCGAGCCCTTCCGGCCGCCGAATGGGACGTGATAGTCGACGCCGGCGGTGGGCACGTTGACCATCACCATCCCTGCCTGTGCGTAGCGCTTGAAGTGCGTCGCATGTTTCAGCGACGTCGTGACGATGCCCGAGGACAGCCCGAATTCGGTGTCGTTGGCCAGCGCCAGCGCTTCGTCGTAGCCCTGCGCGCGAATCACGCATGCGACCGGGCCGAAAATCTCCTCGCGCGCAATGCGCATCGCGTTGGTGGCGTCGGTGAGCAGCGCAGGTGCCAGGTAGTGCCCGGGGGTCGCGCGTTTCAGCGTGTCGCCTCCGCATGCCAGCGTCGCGCCCTCCTCCTTGCCGATCGCCAGGTACTTGCGGTCGATCTCGAGCTGCGCTTCATCCACCACCGGCCCGATATCGGTCCCGGCCAGCAGCGCGTTGTCGACCCGCAATGTCTTAAGCTTGTCGGTCACCGCCGCGACGAAGCGGTCGTGGATTCCGGCTGTGACGATCAGCCGTGACGACGCCGTGCAGCGTTGCCCGGTCGAGAAGTAGGAGCCCTGCACGGCGACGTTCACCGCGGTCGACAGGTCGGCGTCGTCGAGCACGACCAGCGGATTCTTGCCGCCCATTTCCAGCTGGACGCGGGCCATGCGGGCCACCGCCTTCGCCGCGATCGCCCGGCCTGTCCCCACGCTGCCCGTGAAACTGATCGCGGCGACGTCGGGATCGTTGACCAGCGTCTCGCCCACCACCGAACCGCGGCCCATTGTCAGGTTGAACACCCCCGGGGGCAATCCGGCGCGCGACAGGATCTCTGCGATCGCCCACGCGCACCCCGGAACCAGGTCCGCGGGCTTGCAGACCACGGTGTTGCCGTAAGCCAGCGCGGGAGCGATCTTCCACGCGGGAATCGCGATCGGAAAATTCCAGGGTGTGATGAGGCCGATGACCCCCAGCGGCTCGCGCGTGACCTCGACATCCACACCCGGGCGGACCGAGGCGATGCGCTCGCCCGCCAGCCGGACAACTTCGCCGGCAAAGAAACGGAAAATCTGTCCGGCCCGCATGGCCTCGCCGATACCCTCGGGCAGCGTCTTGCCCTCCTCGCGCGAAAGCAACGTGCCCAGTTCGTCCTTGCGGGCGAGAATTTCCGCACCCGCGCGCTCGAGGATGTTGGCGCGCTCCTGAATGGAACCGGTCGACCAGCCGGGAAACGCCAGTTTCGCCGCGGCGATCGCGGCGCGAGTCTGCGCGACATCTGCCTGCGCATACTCACCGATCACGTCGTTGGTGTCCGAAGGGTTGCGGTTGACGGTCACGTTGCCGCCGGCGAGCCACTCGCCGCCGATGTAGTTGCGAAAGATGTCGGTCATATTGAACTCCGTGTTCAGGTCATAGAACGCCGCGGCGGGCGAGGTGGGTCATCAGCGCGCCAGCCCCGAAGGTCCACGGCGCGATGCGGTCGGTGTATTCGACGCGATTGACGAGTGCGCCGAGTTTCGGCGTGGCGATGGTCACGACGTCGGCGACCACGTGGGTAAAACCCAGGCCGGGTCCGTGCCGGTCCTTGGTCGGCGCGAACATCGTGCCCAGGAAGAGCATGAAGCCATCGGGGTACTGGTGATTGGGACCAATCGCCTGCGCGGCGAGGTCCAATGGATCGCGACTGATCATCGCCAGCGAACTCGTTCCTTCGAGCACGAATCCGTCCGCACCTTCGATGCGCATCGCGAGTTCGGCACGGCGAACATCGTCGATGCCGAATTGTCCGTCAAACAGGCGGATGAAGGGTCCGATCGCGCAGGATGCGTTGTTGTCCTTGGCCTTGCCGAGCAGAAGCGCGCTGCGGCCCTCGAAATCACGCAGATTGACGTCGTTGCCCAGCGTTGCGCCCACCACCGTGCCGGTGCTGCCGATCGCCAGCACGATCTCCGGTTCCGGATTGTTCCACTCCGATTTCGGATGAATGCCGATCAGCGCGCCATGGCCCACTGCGGACATCGGCTGTGCCTTGGTGAAGATCTCGGCGTCCGGGCCGATGCCAACCTCGAGGTACTGCGACCAGGCGCCCTGTGCGAGCAGCACCTCCTTCAGCCGCGCAGCCTCCGTCGAACCTGGCCGGATACCGGCAAGATTGTCGCCGATCACCGCGACGATCGCGGCGCGCACCGACTCGGCTTTCCCGGCGTCACCTCGTGCCTGTTCCTCGATCACCCGTTCCAGCATGCTGGCGACAAACGTGACGCCCGCCGCCTTGATCGCCTGCAGGTCGCAGGGCGCCAGCAGCCAGGGTCGGGTCGGATCGCGGGCCTCCTCGGCCGAGTTGGCGAGCACGTCGGTCAGCGACCCGATGCGCGGGCAGTCGGCCGCGCCACGCACCGCGGCCGCGGGATCGTCGAGGTTGCACAGCTGCGAAGCCGTCGGCGCCAGCGCCGTGAGGTCGCACAGATCATCGCCGCGCACACAGGCGACTACAGGCCCGCCGAGGGCGGGCACGAAGACGCGCCCCACCAGCACCGCCGCGTCGACATCGATGGGCAGGCCGATGGGCAGACAATTGCGCGACGTTGGCTGGGACATGGTTTTCTTGGATCGTGCTGGCGCGCGGAAAGATTGAAATCATAGCGCATGCGGGGTGGGGCGGAGCTGTGACAGAATGGTGCCCCGCGCGGCCAACAGACCGCATTCCCGCATCGTCGCATTCCGCGCCACAGGTATTCAGATGATCTCTCCCGAGGCAGAAGCCGCCGCCGCGTATCTCGCCGCGGCACGGCAGGACCGCAGTGTCAGTCCAGCAATTCCCGCGGCCTGCCGGCCCGCCGACATCGAGACGGCGCTCACGATCCAGACGCGCATCGGCGCGCTGCTGGGCGCGACGGTCGGCGGCTGGAAGTGTTCGCTGCCGACAGCGGCGCGCGCCGTGATCGCAGCGCCGATTTTCGCGTCGACGATCGTGACCGCGCCGGATCATCCTACCGTCGTCGCCGGCAGCGAGGCGAAGATGGAACCGGAAATCGCCTTGGTTCTCGGTCGCGATCTCCCGGCGCGCGAAGTCCCCTACAGCGAGGCCGAAGTTCGTGCCGCGGTGCGCGAAGCACACCTCGTTCTCGAGTTGATCGGTTCGCGCTACACCGACTCTGCCGCCGTCAGCTATCCGGAGCACCTCGCCGACTGCATTGCCAACCAGGGACTCTTTGTCGGGCCGCTGGTCGACAACGCGCTCGACCGCCCGCTCGACCGGCTCGCCATTTCGGTGCGCACCCCGGCAGGCACGCTGCTCACGCGCGACGGCGTGCATCAGGATGGACATCCACTGCGACCGCTGGTCTGGTTGGCCAATTTTCTCTCCTCGAGAGGCGAATCGCTGCAGGCCGGACAGATCGTCACGACCGGATCCTATTGCGGCGTGCTCGACGTTCCGATCGGCGTGCCGCTGACCGTGCAATACGGCGATCTGCCGGCGCTGTCGGCCACGCTCGGCCGCGCGCAGTGAGTCGGGCTCTCTCCGGGCAATGAACTTGGAGTCGCAATGAGCCTCGCGGGCATGGGCGCAGTGGCCATCTGGCATGACCTCGATCCGGCCGCAAGGGACGATTTCCACGAATGGCATAACCGCGAGCACATGCCCGAGCGCGTGGGCATTCCCGGATTTCGCCGCGGTCGCCGCTACGTCGCCATTCGCGGCACGCCGGAGTTCTTCAATCTCTATGAAGCCGACAGCCCCGAGACCCTGACCGGACAGGATTATCTGAATCGCCTCAACGCGCCCACGCCCTGGACGCGACGCGTCCTGCCGTCGTTCCGCAAGGTCGCGCGTTCGGTGTGCCGCGTGGCCTATACCCAAGGGGTGGGCAGCGGCGGCGTTATGCTGACGCTGCGATTCGCGATCGATGCGGCGCATCATGACGCGACACTCGACGCGCTGCGCCGGCGCGTCCTGCCGCCGTTGGTCTACGGCAAGGGCGTGACCGGTGTCCACCTGTGTCTGGCCGACATCGCCGCGAGCGACATCGAGACCCGCGAGCGAAGTGCGCGCGCTGACGGCACCGCCGTCCCCGCCTGGATCGCGCTGATCGAAGGCAACGGCGTGCCCGATGTCGACGCTGTCGCCGACGCGCTGGCGCCCGCACTGGCGGAGCATGGCGCGCAGTCCCCGGAGCGCGCGGTTTATCGGCTCGAATACACCCGGCTGAAGACGCCCTGGACGGCAGGCTAGACCCCCGCCGGCAACAGCAGGTTCGTGCGCCGGGATGGCATCGCCGCTTTATGTTGCATACTTCTGCAATCAACATGCGCGCAGGAGCCGCACCATGGCCGTCGTCCCACTCGTCGAATACGAGCAGGCAGCACCGGAAGTCCGCGAGGTGTACGACGACATCCGGGCAACGCGCAAGGTTCCCTGGATCAATAATTTCTGGAAAATACTCGCCAATGATCCGGCGACGCTGAAGCGCGTCTGGTCCTCGGTCAAGGAAGTCATGCAGCCCGGCGAACTGGACTCGCTGACCAAGGAACTCGTCTACATCGCGGTTTCGGTCACCAATAACTGCGAGTACTGCATCCACTCCCACACCGCCAGCGCGCGCAGCAAAGGCATGACGCCGGCGATGTTCAGCGAACTCATGGCGGTGGTGGCGCTCGCCAACCAGACCAACAACCTGTCCAACGGCTACCGGATCGACGTCGATGACCGTTTCCGGGAACCGCTTTCGTCCTGACGTCGCCTTCCCCGAGCCCGACTGATCACCGTGCCCATGATCGACGCCGCCCGCCGCGACGACCCCGACGCCTCGTTGTTTCCGGGTATCGAGCCCCACGCGACGGGACGACTATCTCTCGACGCGGTGCACGCAATGTACTGGGAGGCCTGCGGCAACGCGAAAGGCATTCCGCTGGTGTTTCTGCACGGGGGCCCGGGAGGCGGCTGCCTGCCCCAGCACCGGCGTTTCTTCGACCCTGAGTTCTGGAATGTCGTGCTCTACGACCAGCGCGGCGCCGGCCGCTCGACACCTTCGGCCTCGCTCGTCGACAACACGACAGGGCACCTGGTCGCCGACCTCGAGCGCCTGCGCGAATCGCTGGGCATCGAGCGCTGGCTGGTGTTTGGCGGATCGTGGGGCGCGACGCTGGCGCTAGCCTACGCACAATCGCACCCCAGGCGCGTGCTGGGTCTGGTGCTGCGCGGCGTTTTCCTCGCCACGGCCGCCGAGATCACCTGGTTCATGCACGGCATGCGCAAAGTTTTCCCGGAAGCCTGGCGCGCGTTCGAACAGTTCCTGCCCGCGGAAGAGCGCGACGACCTGCTCGGGAATTACTATCGGCGACTCAAGGATCCCGATCCTGCCGTGCATTATCCGGCCGCACGCGCCTGGGATCGTTACGAGGCCAGATGCTCGACGCTGCTGCCCCAGCCCGAAATGCCGGCCAGGTTGGAGTCGGACCTGGCGGCACTGGCGATCGCCCGCATCGAAGCCCACTATTTCATGCACCAGGCATTCCTTGCCCCGGGGCAACTGCTCGATGGCGTCGCCCGGATTCGTCACCTCCCCTGCTCGATCGTGCAAGGTCGCTACGACATCGTCTGTCCGCCGGTCACCGCCGATGCGCTCGCCCGCGCCTGGCCAGAGGCCGAGTTCATCGTGGTGCCGGATGCGGGTCATTCGGTGCGCGAACCCGGCATCGCACGCGAGCTGGTGCAGGCTCTGGGGCGCATGCAGCAGCGCCTGGCGGCAACACGCGCCCGCGGCTGCCCTTGATCGCGCGCATTGCCGGCATTGTCCTGTTCGCCGTCGCGTTGATCGCGTCCGCGGGGCCTGTGCTTGCGCAGCCGGTGTCGGACCCGCAGCCTGCCGCGACGCCACCGGAGCCTCGGTCCCGGCCAAAGATCGGCCTGGTGCTCTCCGGCGGCGGCGCCCGCGGCATGACCCACGTCGGCGTGCTGCAGGTCCTGCATCGTCTCAGGATCCCGATCGACTATGTCGCGGCAACCTCGATGGGGGCGATCGTCGGCGGCCTTTACGCGAGCGGCATGTCGCCCGATGAAATGGAGCGCCAACTCGAGGGCGTGAACTGGACGACGCTGCTCTCCGACAGTCCGCCGCGTCGCGACGTCGGCTTTCGGCGCAAGGAAGAGCTGGCTGCCTTCCCGCTATCGTTGGAGGTTGGCTTCCGAGACGGCAAGTTCAAGACATTCAAGGGCGCATTATCCGGCAGCAATCTTGAGCTTTACCTGCACGAACTGACCAGGAACGTCGACAATATTTCAGATTTCGACCGGCTGCCGATCCCCTTTCGGGCGGTAGCCACGGACATGGTTTCCGGCAAGGAAGTGATTTTCGACAAAGGGCGCCTCTATCAGGTAATGCGGGCCTCCATGTCGGTGCCGGGCATGTTTGCGCCGGTGGAGATCGACGGCCAAATCTTCGGTGACGGTGGCCTGGTGAACAACCTGCCGGTCGATGTCGTGCGCAGGATGGGCGCGGACATCGTGATCGCGGTCAATATCGGCACGCCGCTGATGACGCGCGAGCAGCTTTCCTCGGTCGTCGGATACGCGTCACAGATGGTGAACATCCTGACCGAGCAGAACGTGCGCGCACAACTCGCCACCCTGCGCCCCCAGGACATCCTCATCTCGCCCGACCTGGGTACGCTGACTTTCCTCGATTTCACCGAGGCCGAAAAATTCATCGATCTCGGCGTCGCCGCAGCGGAGGGCGTACGCGAAAAGCTTGCCGCGCTGGCCGAATCACCCGTGCGATACGCCGAATACCTGCGCGGCCTCGAAGCGCCGCCCGAGGCAGTCCCGGTGGCCGTCGATTTCGTACGCGTCGAGGGCACGCGCACGGCCAATCCGAAGGCGCTCGAAGCGCAGATGGCGACCCGACCAGGTGAGCCGTTCCAGTTGAAGACATTGGAGAGCGACCTCGCGCATCTCTATGGCAGCGGCGACTTCGAGTCCATCGATTACCGGTTGGTGACCGAGGACCGGCATAAGGGTGTCGTCATCAATGTGACCCAAAAATCCTGGGGACCGAATTTCCTGCGCTTCGGGCTCTCTCTCGGATCCGATTTCCAGGGCGACTCGACCTTCAATGTCCTCGCCGGACACCGGCGGGTCTGGGTGAACAGTCTCGGCGCCGAATGGTCCAATGAAATCATCCTCGGCAAGACGCGCCGCTACGCAACCGAGTTCTACCAGCCACTTTCGCTCGGCAATTTCATGTTCGCATCGGCCTACGGCCTGGCGCAGCGCGCACCTGAGTACATATTCGAGAGCGAATCGCGCGTCGCCGAGTACGACCTGCTGACGGAGACTGCGGGAATCGATCTGGGCAAGCCACTTGGAACGGTCGGCGAGGTGCGTCTTGGCTTGAAGTGGGTTCACTACCGTGGCGACCCGACCGTCGCCGACCCGATCTATCCAACCAACAAGTCGACCGAAACAGGTGTCCGGCTGATGGTCCGCTGGGACAGCCTCGACCATCCGTACTTCGCGCGCTCCGGCCTGCACCTGCTGGCAGAAGCATTCTGGGGCAGTCGGGACCTGACGATCCAGGGCGTCAAAATCGACGAAGACGGCGACAGTTCGCGCCTGGGCATCGCGGCCAACGGCGCCTTCAACCTGTCGAAACACGGTTTTCTCAATGTTGCGGCGCGCGCCGGCGCGGTCAACCATGAACGCGCGGACGTGCTCACCGATTTCAATCTTGGCGGATTTCTGCAGCTCTCGGGGCTGCGCACCGACCAGCTCTCCGGCAATTACGTAGGGTTCGGTCGCGCCGTCTACTATTACCAGTTGGGCAACGTCCCGATCGTAGGCCGCATGTTTGCCGGCGGATCGCTCGAGGCCGGCAATGTCTGGAACACGCGCAGCGACGTCTCCACGAGCGGTCTCATCTATGCCGGCAGCTTGTTCGTCGCCGCCGATACCTGGCTGGGACCGTTCTACCTTGCCTACGGACGCGCCAGCAGCAACCAATCCAGTTTCTACCTTTTCCTTGGCCGACCCTAAATCTCCTTCCGTCGCCAACGACGCCTGGATCGCGCGCAGCCGCGCGGCGGTCTGGCACCCGTGCACGCAGATGAAAATGCATGAGACGCTGCCGCTGGTGCCAATCGCACGGGCGCAGGGCGCATGGCTGTACGACTTCGACGGCCGCCGCTATCTGGACGCGGTCAGCGCCTGGTGGGTCAACCTGTTCGGCCACGCAGAGCCGCGGATCAAGGCTGCGCTGCAGGCGCAGCTCGACACGCTCGACCACGTCATGCTGGCAGGCTTCACCCACGCGCCGGTGGTCGAATTGTCCGAGCGGCTCGCTGCGCTGGCGCCGCCTGGCCTCGGTCACGCTTTCTACGCATCGGACGGCGCCTCGGCGACCGAGATTGCGCTCAAGATGAGTCACCACTACTGGCGCAACCTGGGCCACCCGGACAAACGCAGCTATGTGAGCCTCGAGGGCAGCTACCACGGCGAGACCATCGGCGCGCTCGCCGTGACCGACGTCGCGCTGTTCCGCGACACCTACGCGGCGCTGCTGAACCGCAACGCAACGGTTCCCTGTCCCGATCCCCGCCGCGGGATCGGGGTCGGCGCAGCGGCAGCGGCGCTCGATGCCCACCTAACCGAGCATCGCGCGACCACCGCGGCACTGATCCTCGAGCCGCTGGTGCAGGGCGCCGCCGGCATGGTCATGTACGACCCCGCCTACCTCGCCCGTGCCCGCGAGATCACCGCCCGCCATGGCGTGCATCTGATCGCCGACGAGATCATGACCGGTTTCGGGCGAACCGGGACGATGTTCGCATGGGAACAGGCCAACGCCGCGGCGCCGGATTTCCTGTGCCTGTCGAAGGGCATCACCGGCGGCGTGCTGCCGCTGTCCTGCGTGCTGTCCAGTGCTGAAATCTATGCCGCGTTCTACGACGACGTCACGGCGCGCGGGTTTCTGCACTCGCACTCGTATACGGGCAATCCGCTCGCCTGCAGCGCCGCGCTCGCCGTGCTGGACATCTTTCGTGACGATGCCGTGATCGCCGCCAACCGGGCGCGTTCGTCGCGCTGGTCACATATCCTGGCGCCGCTCGCCACGCACCCGAAGGTGCGGGATTTCCGGCAGACCGGGATGATCACGGCCTTCGAGGTCGCGGCGGAGCGCGCGGACTTCGCGCGCTGGTGCTTCGCCGAAGCGCTCGCTGCCGGATTGCTGCTGCGACCAATCGGCCGCACGATCTACTTCATGCCGCCCTATATCGTATCGGACGAGGAAATCGCCCTGCTCGGCGAGCGGGTGCACGCCATCCTCGACCGCGCATGAGCAAGACCCGGGCCATCGCCTTCGCGCTTGCGCTCGCCATCGTGTCGACCGCGGCGCGCGCGGTGCTGCCCGCGCCGATCGCTCGCGCCTTCATCAATGCCGGTGTTCCGCTGTCGGGGGTGGCCGTCGTCGTGCGCGAAGCCGGCGTGCCGCAGCCGCTGTTTGCCGTCGACGCCAACCGGGCGATGAACCCGGCATCGGTGATGAAACTCATCACGACCTACGCGGCGCTGGACCTCCTTGGCCGCGACTATCGCTGGCGTACCGAGGCCTACCTTGGCGGTCCCCTCGACAACGGCACACTCCTGGGTGACTTGATCCTGAAGGGCCACGGCGACCCCAAGATCACCATCGAACAGTGGCAGGTATTCATGGCGGACCTGCGCGCCCGCGGACTCGAGCGCATCACCGGCGACCTGGTGCTGGACCGGACGTATTTTCGACTTCCGTCGCACGATCCGGCGGCGTTCGATCAGGAGCCCCTGCGGCCCTACAACGTTGGACCCGACGCACTGCTGGTGAATTTCAAGTCGGTGCGCTTCGCCTTCGCTCCCGACGCAAGACTCGGCACCGTGGCGGTCCGCACCGAGCCGCCGCTGACCGAGGTCGCGGTCGACGGCACGCCGCAACTTGCCGCAGGCGACTGCGGCGATTGGCGTGTCTGGACCGGCGCTGCCTGGATCAACCAGGCCAGTTTCGGGCGCGTGGCGTTCGGTGGAAATTATCCGCAGTCCTGCGGCGAACGCGACTGGAACGTCGCGCTCCTCGATCATCCGCATTACGTCGCCGGCATGTTCACGACGTACTTCCGCGAGGCGGGCGGACAACTCGACGGCAACCTCAGGGAAGGACTTGCGCCGGCCGGCGAGCCGCCGTTCGCCGTGCTGCTGTCGCCGCCGCTTCACGACATCGTGCGCGACGTGAACAAATTTTCCAACAATGTGATGGCGCGGCAGCTGTTTCTGACGCTCGCCACCGTCTCGAATCCACCGCCGGCGACGACAGAACTCGCCGCGGACGTGGTTAAGCGCTGGCTGAAGGACAAGCGCATCGCCATGCCCGGCCTGGTACTCGAAAACGGTTCGGGCCTCTCGCGCAACGAGCGGGCGACGGCGGGCGGACTCGCGCAGCTCCTCGCCTCGGCGTACGCGAGTCCCCTGCGCAATGAGTGGACCGGCTCGCTTGCGATCGCAGGGGTGGACGGCACCGCCGAGCGGCGCTACAGGAACGGCGCGGCCGCCGGGAAGGCGCTGCTGAAAACCGGATCGCTGGAAGGCGTGCGCGCCATTGCCGGCTACGTGATCGACGCCACCGGGCGCCGCTTCATCGTCGTCGCCATCATCAATCACCCGGATGCGGCCAAAAGCGGCGCGGGGCTGGAATACCTGGTCAACTGGGTCTACCGCAATGCCGGGAGCTACAACCCGCGGCTGCGCCGATGAGCGGACCGGTCGTCGCCGACGCAGACAGGATCGGGCCCACGACCGGATTTCGTCAGCCGGTCGCGGGCTTCGATCGCAGCAGACGCGCGGAGTCAGACGCCGGGTATCGCGCGGCTGTCCTTGAACAGGAGGTAGCCTCGAATCACCCGGTAGATGACCCAGATGCCGGCGACGAACCAGATCATGATGGCGATCGGAATGCCGATGAGAATCAGTCCGAGGGTCAGCATCACCATCCAGCCGGCAATTGCCCACAGCAGCGACCACCAGAAGGTGCGGATCAGCCAGGTGAAGTGCGACGCGACCCACGATCCCGCCGCGTCGCCGCGATTGAAGTAGCAGACGACGACGCCACCAATGCCGACCAGGCCGGTGAGCGGCGCAATCATCGGCAACCCCGATGAGGCGAGGGCAACGATCGCCGCGATCGCGAACAGCGCGTAGGCGAGCACGCCCGCGGTGATGGGCGGAGCGGAGTTGCTGGAAACCGATTGTGGTGCGGGGAATTCGGCCACGGCCGTCTCCTGGTTTCGTGACGCGCCGAACGTCGGCGCCCGTGCCGTCAAAGATGAGGCCGACAATGCAGGCAGTCAATAGCCGACTTGACCAACGGCGCCATGGCGCGACGGTGCGGGCGCTGCGCCCGACGGGCCGCGCAACTGGCGATTTGCGGCAATCCGGGGCTATAATAGTGGTCCCGCGCCGCTACAGCGGCTCGGTGGTCATATTGAATCCTCTGCCGCCAAGGCGGCACCGCGGTCTTCCGTCGCTGTGGCGGTACCGTACCTCCTTCCCGATTGATCCATCAGAAAAGGGATGCTCACCATGAATCACGAATCAACTCGCGACAAGATCGTCGACGAATTTTCCTCGGTTCTCTCCGAAGCGGAAACGCTGCTCGACAAAGCCACGAAGGAAACCGGCGACAAGGCCCGCGACCTGCGCTCGCAGGTGGAAGCAAAACTGCTTTCGGCCAAGCTGCGCCTGCAGGAAATCGAGGGCCAGGCAAGGGAACACGCCAAGGAGGCCGCGCGCGCTACCGACAACTACGTGCACGATCATCCGTGGCAGGCGATCGGCGCTGCGGCGGCGGTCGGCTTCGTCGTCGGCTTGATGATGAACCGCCGCTGATTCAACTGCGGCGTCAGGGCGACCGATGACCGACGGCGCTCCTCCCGGCAAGGCGGGCCGCCCGTCGCTGCGGGCAGCCGTCATGCGGCTGTCTGACGCATTGCTCGGCCTGGCCCGCACCCGCCTCACGCTCGCCAGCATCGAGTACGCGGAGGAGCGGACCCGCATCGGCCGCCAACTGGTGTTGCTGATTGCCGCCGTTGGTTGCCTGCTGATCTCCCTGCTCTTTGCCGGGGCGGGCGTGGTGGTCTACTACTGGGACACCTACCGGCTTCCGGCAATCATCGCGGTGACCGCCACTTTTGCGTTCGTGGCGGTGCTGCTCCTGTGGCGTCGGGCCGAGGTCGAAAAACTCGCGCCTACACCCTTCTCCGCGTCCATCGCCGAGGTCGACAAGGACCGCACGGCGCTTGCACGTCTGCGCGTGCCGGAATCCGATCGCGCCCCCGCGCCGTGAACCGCGCCGAACAATTCGCCGAGCGCAAGGCGCTGCTGATCGCGGAAGCCGACCTGCACCGGATGCAGGCCCTGTTTGCCTGGCAGGAAGCGCGCGGGATCATTGCGCCGCCGGCGCCCGCCGACCGCAGCCCGGGGTCCCGTAACGTGGCAGCGATGTTTATCGGTCTGATGCTCCCGTTCCTGGGCCGTGGAAGGTTGCGCCGATTCACGCGCACCGCAACCCTGGCGCTGACCGCAATGCGCGTGCTGCGCGCCTGGCGCGCGGGCGGCGACCGCTAGCAATCCTGGCCTAGAGTTTCAGTTCGCGGAACAACGCGTCGACGCGCGTCTTGACCACCGCGTCCATGGCGATCGGCCGCCCCCACTCGCGGGCCGTCTCGCCCGGCCACTTGTTGGTCGCGTCGATGCCCATCTTGCTGCCTAGTCCCGCGACCGGCGACGCGAAATCGAGGTAGTCGATGGGCGTGGACGAGACCAGCAAAGTGTCGCGCAGGGGATCGACGCGCGTGGTCAGCGCCCAGACAACTTCCTTCCAGTCCCTGATGTCGACATCAGCGTCGGTGACGATGATGAACTTGGTGTACATGAACTGGCGCAGGAAGCTCCAGACGCCGAACATCACCCGCTTCGCATGCCCCGGATACTGCTTGTTCATCGACACGACGGCCAGCCGGTAGGAGCAGCCTTCAGGAGGCAGGTAAAAGTCGGTAATTTCCGGAAACTGTTTCTGCAACAACGGCACGAATACTTCGTTCAGCGCGACACCCAGCATCGCCGGCTCATCGGGCGGCTTGCCGGTGTAGGTCGAGTGGTAGATCGGGTCGCGCCGTAAAGTGATCCGCGACAGCGTGAGTACCGGAAAGCGCTCGATCTCGTTGTAATAGCCGGTGTGATCGCCGAAGGGACCCTCGGTTGCGGTTTCGAAGCCCGTCGGGTCGGCCGCGACCGGCCGGATGAAGCCTTCGAGCACGATCTCGGCGGAGGCCGGGACCTGCAGACCATGCGAGAGGCAATTGACGATCTCGGTGCGTCCGCCGCGAAGCAGGCCAGCAAACTGGTACTCGGACAGCGAGTCCGGCACCGGCGTCACCGCACCCAGGATGGTGGCGGGGTCGGCGCCCAGCGCCACCGCAATCGGGAACGGCTCGCCCGGATGCGCCAGCGCATGGTCTCGAAAATCGAGTGCGCCACCCCGGTGCGCCAGCCAGCGCATGATCACCTTGTCGCGGGCAAGCACCTGCTGCCGGTAGATACCCAGGTTCTGCCGCTTCTTGTGCGGGCCGCGGGTCACAGTCAGCCCCCAGGTGATCAGCGGCCCAACGTCGCCCGGCCAGCAGGTCTGTACGGGCAGGCGCGCGAGATCGATATCGACACCCTCCCACACCACTTCCTGACATGGCGCCGACGCGCGCTCCTTCGGCGCCATGTCGAGCACCTTCATGAACACCGGCCGCGTGTTCTGCCACGCATCCTTCAGGCTCTTCGGCGGGTCGGGTTCCTTGAGAAAGGCGAGCAGCCGGCCGATCTCGCGCAGCGCCTCACGCCAGTCGTCGCCTTCGACGCCCATTGCACGCGCCACCCGCTGCGGCGTACCGAAGAGGTTGCCAAGGACAGGGATCGGTCTGCCGCTGGGCGATCGATGATCGCCCTTGGGGTGTTCGAACAACAGTGCCGGACCACCGACTTTCAGCACGCGATCGCATAGTTCGGTCATCTCGAGCTTCGGATCGACGGGAACGGCAATGCGGCGCAATTCGCCGATTGCCTCGAGTTGGGTGATGAAATCGCGCAGGTCGCGGTAGGGCACGGAAGATTTGCTCGGTGGCTTGCGGATAGCGGACGGCGGATCCGCCCATGGCGCCATTCTAGCGAACGTTACAATGAATCACCGTGCCAGCCGCCGCCACCCGAATGGTCCGCTTCTTCCCCGCTCGTCGCCTGGTCTTCGGTATCGTCCTCGCGAGTTTCGTGCTGTCGTTCTTCCATCGCACCGCGCCGGCGGCGCTCGCCTCCGAGTTGACGCAGGCATTCGCTATCAATGCGGCAACGCTTGGCACGCTGGCGGCGACCTATTTTTACGTCTACACGTTGCTGCAGATCCCGGTTGGCGTACTGGCCGACACGCTCGGGCCACGAAGGATTCTGGCCGGCGGCTCCCTGATCGCCGGCGTGGGTTCGTTGGCGTTCGCGCTGGCGCCCACTTGGGAAATCGCCGCAGTTGGGCGCACGCTGGTCGGCGTCGGCGTATCGGTGGCGTTCATCAGCATTCTCAAGGTGAGCGCGGTCTGGTTTCCCGCCAACCGCTTCGCGACGCTGACCGGGGTCACCATGTTCGCCGGCAACTCGGGCGCAGTGATCGCCGGCGCGCCGCTTGCGTGGCTGATCACCATAGTGAACTGGCGCACCGTTTTCGTCGGACTTGCGGTGCTGTCGCTGGCCCTGGCGGCCGCCACCTGGATATTCGTGCGCGACCGGCCCGAGCAGGCGGGATTCCCCCCGGTGCATC
This sequence comes from Betaproteobacteria bacterium, assembly GCA_032123655.1. Classification (GTDB taxonomy): domain Bacteria; phylum Pseudomonadota; class Gammaproteobacteria; order Burkholderiales; family Casimicrobiaceae; genus VBCG01. The sequence goes on along the minus strand of JAQBEY010000142.1, from coordinate 71,818 downwards.
CGGCGTCCGGCTCCAAGGTAAGCGTGACCCACTGGACGCATGCCTTGCGCGACGTGCTCGCCAATCCCGCCACCTGGCCCGGATTCTTCGTCAACGTCGGTATCGGTGCGAGTTTTCTCGCCTTCGCCGGACTGTGGGCCGTGCCCTATCTGATCGACGTGTACGGGATGTCGCGAGTGGTCGCCGCGCAGCATACGAGCCTGATGCTCCTCGGTGTGGCCTTCGGGGCCCTGGCCATCGGCGCGCTCTCGGATCGCCTGGGCAGCCGCCGCACGTTGATGCGCGTCTGCACGGCGCTCTACGCGTTCACGTGGCTGCCCTGGCTGCTGCACGCCACGTGGCCGCTGCCGATGACGCTCGCGTGGTTCTTCCTGATGGGCTTGCTGATCCCCGGGTTCACGCTGTCCTGGACCGTGGCCAAGGAAGTAAACCGGCCCGAGCACTCGGGCATCGCCACTTCGGTGGTCAACGTCGGCATATTCCTGGGCACGGGCATTCTGCAACCCCTGGTCGGTTGGGTGCTCGACCGCAGCCGCGGCGCCGGCGACGCGGCGCAGATATGGGACGCGCCACTGCTGCTGCTCGCGGGCAGCGCCGCGTTTGGCGCGCTGGCGACCTGGGCAGTTCGCGAGCCTCGTTAGATCACTCCCGCCGTACCCCCGTCCATCGGAATGATGGCGCCGGTCACGTAGCTTGCCGCGTCCGAGGCGAGAAACAGTGCAACCTTGGCGACCTCCTCCGGCGTGCCCAGTCGACGCAGCGGAATGCGCGCCTGCTGCGCCGCCAGCAAGTCTTCTTCGCGTCGCCCGGTCATTTTCGCCTCTACGGCCAAACCCTCCTGCACTCGGCCAGTGAGCGTCGCTCCAGGGCTGATGGCGTTGATGCGCACACCCTTCGGGCCATACGCCGTCGCCAGGCCCGCGGTCGCCAGCATCAGCGCGGCATTTGCCGCGCCGCCGGGCAGGTGGATCGGGTTCGCCACCTTGCCGCCCATGCCGATGATCGTGACGATGACGCCACGGCCACGCGCCGCCATGCGTCGGACGACGATGTCGACCGGATGCAGCGTGCTGAAGAATTTGGCGTCCATCGCATCGCGCCACGCCTGCGCCGAGAGATCGGCGGGCGCATGGCGCTTGGCGGCGCCGGCCGTGCTGATCAGCACGTCGATGGGTCCCAGCTTCGACTCCGCCTCGTCCATCGCGCGCTGCGCCTCCTCGGCGTCGGCAAGGTTGGCAGCGATGGCGAGCGGCGGATGGGCACCCGGCACGAGTTTTTTGAGTGCCGCCGCGAGATTTTCTCCACTGCGCGATATCAGCGCAACCCGGGCACCCGCTTCGACGAAGCTCTGCGCGCAGGCAAAACCGATGCCCTTCGACGCGCCGGCAACAACGACCACCTGATCACCAAACGAGCCGCTCATGGAATTTCCTTCGGGGTAGTGTTTGCCGGTGCTCCGCTTGCGCCAGCGGCAGGGGCCGCCACCGCATCAGCCAGATGATGCCGCAGAAAACTGCGCACGCGAGCGTCGGCGAGTGCGCGTGCCGCCGGATTCGGTCCAACGGTCACGCCCTCTCCCGGTTTGACGCCGTTCGGGACGTCCTTGCGCACGATCACGCGGCCAGCGGGCGCGTCGAATCCGTGGTAGCTGCCCGCGTAGACGTCGATGGTCAGCGGCGCACCCGCCGCGCGCTGGGCCTCGCCCAGCGCGATGCAGGGTGCCGCCGGCGTCCAGTCGTCGAGTTCGCCGATGTGAATCGCCAGCGGCGCGCCGGGCCGCCAGCGCCCACCCGCCTTGAGCGACCTCGCGCAACCGGGATAGAAGGCAACCACGGCGCGGAACCACGGCGGGGCTCCGTCGCGCGACCGGAAATCGGCAATGCGCCGATCCTGCGCGTTGACGGAGGCAAGCGCCGTGCTGCCGCCATGCGACCAGCCGACCAGCGCAATGCGCGATCGGTCGATCCCTGGCAATTCCGCCGCGAACTCCAGCGCGCCCAGAACGTCGAGTCGACGCATCGCTGCATTGACCGTGCGTTCCCCGTACCGGATCCGGCACACCGTACGAAAGTCACGCGGGTTGAAGCTGTCGGGCCAGAGGACCGCGTAGCCATCGTCGAGCAACACCTCGGTCCAGTGCGCAAAGCGCGTCGACAACTGCGTTTCGCGTCCGGCCCGCGTCGCGAACATCCCGCCACAGCCGTGCAGCGCGATGACCAGGGGTGACCCGTCACCGTTGACGTTCCGCGTCGGCCGGAACAACAACGCGGAGATGACGATCGCGTCGCCCGCCGCGTCGCGATCCTGAGAAGTGATCTTGACCTGCACCGGCTGGGGCAGCCCACCGGCGGCCGATTGCGCGAAGGCCAGCGCGAACGGCGCAAGCCAGCGGCACAGCGTTGCGACAAGGCCGCGGCTGTGCGCCACCGGCGTCGCTGCGAGCAAGGCGGGTCGCGCCGTCATGCTGGCTGGCGCAGTCGCGGCCCGCGCCTTGCCGGCGTGGAAGATGCGATCGGGGGCCGGGCCGGCAAATGCGACGCCAAACGTTGCCACGCCGCGAGTTTTTGACTGAACGGCAACGTGTACGCCGGACTGGTCGACGGCAGCGCAAGCGTCGCGTAGCCGGCCTCACGCCAGACGGATTCCGCACGCGCTGCGGTCTTGCCGTTGAAGCACACCAGCGCGACTTCGGGCGCCATTCGCTGGACGACCCGGGTCTCCCCATGCGTCGCCGCACGGATCGACGCATCGAGGCTGCCCTGCCTTTCGCAGGCGACGATGCTGTCCCAGATGCCGATGCCGCGCGCGCGGACGCGGTCGAGTCTTTCGGCATACGGCCGCTCAGCGAGCGCCTCGCCCAGAATGCAGCCAAGCAGCGGCCAGAAGTGATTGCGCGGGTGTGCGTAATACTGCCCCGCCGCAAGCGAAGCCTCGCTCGGAAAGCTGCCCAGAATGAGAATGCGCGCATCCGCCGCGAGGATCGGCGCAAGACCGCGGCGGCACTGGGCAGACATGCGTCAGCCGACGCCCGGCCACGCCTTCAGGCGCAGCGCATGATCCGCGGCGACGCCCGCGAAAACCGCCATCCCCAGCCAACGGTTCGACAGGAACGCACGAAAGCAGGCGCCCCGCTCCCGGTGCCGGATCAACCAAAGGTGATACGCCGCGAGGAGCAGCGCGACGCCAAGGCCGGCGAAATAGGCCGGCCCGAAGCCGACCCAGCGGCCCGCCCACGCCATGCCTCCGAGATGGATCGCATAGCAAAGCGCGATGGTCAGGATGTCGAACCGTCCGAACGTCAATGCCGAGGTGCGCATCGCCAGCTTCGCGTCGTCGTCCCGGTCGACCATCGCGTACTCGGTGTCGTAGGCGACGACCCAGAACAGGTTGAGTCCGAACAGCATCCAGGCGAGCGGCGACACCTGCCCGAGCACCGCGGTGAATGCCATCGGAATGCCGAACGAGAAGGCGATACCGAGAAATGCCTGCGGCAACGCGAAGAAGCGCTTGAAAAACGGGTAGGCGATCGCGATTGCCAGCGCCGCCACCGACAGCAGCACCGTTGCCATGTTGGTCGCGAGCACGACCAGCAGGAATCCGGCAGCCGCGAAACCGGCCGCAACGACCAACGCCTCCCACGGGGCGATCTCGCCGCGTGCCAGCGGCCGGCCCGCCGTTCGCTTGACGTACGGGTCGTAGCCGCGGTCGGCCCAGTCGTTGAAGGCGCAGCCGGCACATCGCATGATCACCGTGCCGAGGATGAATACCAGCAGCATCGGCGAAGTCGGCCTGCCGAAACTCGCGATCCACAACGCCGTCAGCGTCGGCCAAAGCAGCAGCAGGATGCCGATCGGCTTGTCCAGCCGCACCAGTCTTTCGTAGGCATCGATTCGCTGCCGCCATCCCGCCGGCGGCGGCGGGGGTGCCAAGGTGGCGCTCACAGGCTCAGCGGCAACTGCTTCTTGAGTTCGCGCGGCGCGACCTCGTTCAGCAGCGCATGCGGCGTCGGGTAGGCCAGGCGTACACGCAACTCGTCCTTCATGCGCCGGTTCGACAGGCGGCGCGACTCGCCCATGAACGACAGCAGGATCGGCGCGATGCGCTGTTCGGCTTCCTCCCAGCTGACCCGGGGAGGGCGAGGCAGGTGAAATGCGTCGGCCACGGTGTCGAACCAGGTTCCCATCTTCATCTCGGAGTCGTCGGCGATGTTGTAGGCGCGATTACAGCGGCCGTGAAAGATCGCCGCAACGATCGACCGCGCAAGATCGTCAGCATGGATGTGGTTGGTGAATACGTCGTCGTCGGCGTGCAATACCGGCGTACCCTGGCGGATGCGCTCTATCGGCAGACGCGATTGCGTGTAGATTCCGGGCGCGCGCAGGATCGCCAGCTGCACGCCCCGACGGGCCGCCCAGGCGCGCAGCCGTACCTCGGCGGCGACGCGCCGACGCGCCCGCGGCGTCTGCGCGCGGCGTGCGCGCGTCTCGTCGACCCGCGCGCCGGCGCAATCACCATAGACGCCGGAGGTCGAAACGTAGACGAATCGGCGCGGTATAATTTGCGCCTGGGTCAGGGCAGCCAGCAGCCTCTGCGTGCGCGGGTCGTCGCGTCCCTCGGAGGGCGGTGGCGCGCAGTGCAGCACGGCGAATGGCGCGGCGCTCAGTCGACGCAGCGAAGCGAACGCGTCGAGATCGGCCACGATCGGAACGATGCCGTGCGTACGCAGCCGCGGCACGTCGTCGGCGCGGCGCGTGACGCCGTACAGACGGGCGCGGCCTCGCATCAGCGCGGCGGCGCGCAGCGCTACATCTCCGCATCCGATCAACAGAATCCTGATCACGCCGCCGATAATCGAGCGCGCAGCCGCGAGCGGCGGTGCGCGACGGGAAAGAATCGTAATGACATTCGAGATTACCATAGTGCCCGGCGAGCATCGGTTCGCCTGCGAAGCCGACGAGACCGTGCTGACCGGGGCGATGCGGGCCGACCTCATGCTGCCCTACGGCTGTCGCAACGGTGCCTGCGGAACCTGCAAGGGGCGCATCCTCGAAGGCGAGGTTGACTACGGTCCCCATCAGGCAACGACCCTTACCGACGACGAAAAACGCACCGGACTGGCGCTGTTCTGCTGCGCCAGGCCGCGGACCGCCCTGACCATCGAAGTCCGCGAGGTACGCCGAGCCGGTGATATCCAGATCAAACGCCTGCCCTGCCGGATCGAGTCGATCGAGAAGGCTGCGGCCGACGTCGCCATCGTGCGCCTGAAACTGCCGGCGAACGAACGCCTGCAGTATCTCGCCGGGCAGTACGTTGACCTGCTGCTCAAGGATGGCAAGCGGCGCAGTTTTTCACTGGCCACGCCGCCGCACGACGACACCCTGCTGGAATTGCACATCCGCCATGTCCCCGGGGGGGTGTTCACCGACGCGCTGTTCAATCAATACAAGGGCCGCGAAATTCTGCGCTTCGAAGGCCCGTTGGGCTCGTTCTACCTGCGCGAGGACAATGACAAGCCGATCATCTTCGTTGCCGGCGGCACCGGCTTCGCGCCGATCAAGGCGATCATCGCGCACGCGCTTCATAATCGGATCGACCGCGAGATGGTCCTCTATTGGGGGGCGCGCGCGCTGCCGGACCTGTACATCCGCGAACTGCCGGGCACCTGGCAGCAGACGCATCGCAATTTCACCTACATCCCCGTGCTGTCCGAGCCGGGCCCGGGCGACGAATGGCCGGGGCGCACCGGCTTCGTCCACGAGGCGGTGATGGCGGATTTCCCCGATCTCTCGGGTTATCAGGTGTATGCCTGCGGCGGTCCGGCGATGATCGACGCGGCGCGGCGCGATTTCACGACCCGCTGCCACCTGCCGGAAGAAGCGTTCTTCGCCGACAGCTTCACCTACGGCGCCCAGGCCGACCCGACCCAACGCTAGGAATCAGTGCTGCGGCCGGTCGAGTTCGGCCAGCGCCTGTTTGAGCGCGGTCGAGAGGTGCAGGTTCGCGTCGTCGTGGCGGTCAAGTCTGGCCATGAGCTCGCCCAACGCCACATGTGTGCGCCATTGATCCGAAAGCGCCAGACTCGCCTCGAAATAGGTCTGCGCCTTCCCCCACAACGATTCACGGTCGCACAATCTGCCCAGTGCGTAGAGCAGCGCGGCATCCCCGCTGTGCTCGACCAGCCAGCGTTCCGCGGTCTGCAGCTGCCGGGTCGCGTCGGCGGCTCGACATCGTGCGTAGAGCACCGCAAGTTCCGAATTCCAGCCGCGTTCGAGGCAGCGTTCGATGACCTCCGCCGCCTCGCGGTCGCCGCCATGCGCGAGAAAACCGGTCGCCGCCGCCCTTGCCACCTTGGCGTTGAGGCGGTCGGCATCGGGCAACCGGTTCCAGTAGCTGCGCAACTCGTTGGCATCCTGTGCCAACGCGTCGAGCACCCGCGCGTGCGCGCTGGCCCGCAGGAGCTCGCCCTGCCCGGTGTCGTAGACCTTGCGCTTCACCAGTTGGGCGATCAAGGGTGGCACTTCGGCGTCCCGTCCGGCGGCGGTCAGCGCCCGCATTTCCAGCCGCAGGGCCGCCGTATGCAGGCCCGCTTCGCGTTTGAGCTCGGCGAGCTTCACCAGCGCCGCGCCCGGCTGTCCCTGTTCGAGCGCCAGTTCCGCCTCGAGCATCAGCCGCGGCACGGCGAGGTTAGCGACGTTGACATCGGCACGGGCAAGAAGATCCTCGGCAGCGCCGAATTCGCGCATATCGACCGCAGCCCGGGCGCCGAGCAACGCCGGCAGCCCCGACGACTGCGGAATCGCCAGCGCCTCGTCGGCGAACTGGCGCACCTTGCCGTAGCGGCCCTCCAGCAGCGCAACCATGGCCGCGTCCTGCTTGGCGCGCGCGCGCTCGACCTGGCGTCGCCGGCGCACCTGCCGGACGATGCCTGGCAGGCCGGCGATGCGCGCGGCAAGCCGCAGCAGCAGATAAAAGAAGATGAAGCCGCCGATCACCAGCAGCAGGAACGCGTTGAGCGAGATCTCCACGCGGTAAGGCGGCGCGACGAACAGCGCATAGCCGGCATTGACACGAAACAGCAGTGCCGCGAGCACTGCCAACGCCGCTAGCAACAGGAACGCGAAAAGCGCCCTCATCGGCGCATCCGTCGACTGGCCGGCATTTCCATCATCGCACCGGGCGTGAACCGCCGCCCGTCTTCTCGGCGGCACGTTCCCGCGTCGCCTTGATCGAGCGCAACGCGTTCAGACTCGTCGCCAGATCGGGAACCTCGGCCGGCATCGGCGTGGCCTGAAGCTGCCCGAGCGTCGCCGAAATCGCGACGACCGCCTTGTTCCGCGTGTCGAAATACTGCTTGATCCAGGCGTTTGCCGTGGTCACATCCGCCTTGAACCCGGCTTCGTTGTTCGAGAACAGGGCGATCCGCGCCGAAAGCAGGCGCAAGCGCAGGTTTTCGCGCAGAAAATAGCTTTGTTGCGGCGGCACCAGCGGCGCTGCCGGGCGATCCGCGACCTCGACGCGGACCAGGCTGCGCAGCTCGTTCCATGCTTTATGCAGAAAGATGCGCCAGGCGGGCTCGTCAGCCGGCAGGGGCTCCGGCTCGGGCGCGGGCAGGCGCTCGTCCTTGGCGAGTGGTAGCGCGTCGATCGCCGCCGCCACCTGGTCGAGCTTCAGCGAAATTCCGGCCACATCGACATAGGGGACCGACTTCAGCCGGTCGATGTCGCGGGCCAGCGCCCGGCGCAGCGGCACCAGCTGCGGCCGATCGCCGCCGGAGAGTTTCGCATCGGCGAGTTGCAACGCGGCCAACGCGGCCTGAACGTTACCGGCCAGCGTCAACTGTTGCCCGGCGAGCAGCAGTACCTGCTCGATTTCGTTCAACGCCACTTCGTCGCGCGACGGCGCGAGCTCGCGGTAAAGCGCCTCGAGCGACGCCTGCTGCGTCTGCGACTCGGTCACCCGCGCCTCCACCAGCGCCAGCTTGGCCTGCGCATCGCGCAATTCGTTGGCAAGCGTCGCCTCGCGTGACTTCGCCTCGGCGAGCGCCGTGTCGGCAGCGGTCAGCCGCTGTGCAACCTCGGTACGCAACGCCTGTCGCGACTGTCGACCCTCGAACCAGGCGGCCGCGACGACGGCGGACAGCACCACGCCGACGAGCAGGACGACGCCCCATGACGCGGGTCGAGCGCTCGGCGCAGGGCTCGCGGCCACGGCAAGGGCAGCGTCTGCCTCGGCCGCCGGTGGGGCGCTGGCTGGGTCCTTGTTGGTCGGGGAGTCGTCCATGGCGGGCAGGAAATTGGCCTGTCGTGCTCACCGCATTCTAACAGTCCACGCTGGCGTTTCTTCGTCGCCGGATGTCCGCGCTGGCCGAGCCTCGCTTACAATGCCCGCCAGTGTGCCGCCGACCGGCGGTGCGCCAACCTGCCGAATTCCCGCAGATCCATGAACGGCCTTACGCTGCTCGTCCTGCTCGCCATTGCGGTGGGTCTGGTGATTGCCTACCGCGTCGGTGCGATGCGTGGCCGCCGCGATTCGATGACCACTTCGACCACGCTGCTGCGCCCGGCTGTCACCATGGCGCCGCCGGTGTCACCGGCACGAATTCCGGCCGCCGAGTCCGCGACGGCCGAGTCCGAACCGTCGCCTGCACCGGAGAGTGGCCGCGCCAATGCGCTGCACGAACAGGCGCGTCTCGTCCGCGCCATGACCGCGGAGAACACCGCGTTGCGGCGCGCCGCTGCCAGCCGGGAGGCGCGGCGAATCCAGCTCGAGGCCTTTGCCGAAGACCGGCGCAGCCTTTTGCGCCAAATTGCCGAAACGCTTGGCGAAACGGCACGCTATCGTGAAATCGTCGTCGACCTCGAAGACAATGCGCTGCCGATGCTCCTTGACGGCACGCGCGCCCCCGACGACCTCAAGCTCATTGTCGGGGTAGGCCCGGTTCTCGAACGCATGCTGCATAAGCTCGGCGTGAATTCCTACCAGCAGATTGCACGCTGGAACGTTCGCGACATCGACGCCATGGACGCCAAGCTGCCCGAGTTCCCGGGCCGCATACGGCGCGACGGTTGGGTCACGCAGGCGCGTTCGCTGCACCTGTCGAAATACGGCGAACCGCCGCCCGCGCGATGAGCGCGCCCGGCGCACCCGCGGCGGCGCACCCGCTGGCGCACGCCCTCGTCCCAATCGTCGTACTGACGCTGGTCTGGGGCTGCAACTGGCCGGTGCTCAAGATGGGCGTCGCCGAGTTGGCACCGCTGACGTTTCGTTCGATCACCTTGCCGCTCGCCGCGCTCGGACTGCTGCTCATCGCCAGGCGCAGCGGCGATTCGATTCGTATTCCGCGCGAGTGGTGGGGCAGGATAGTGGTGCTCGCGCTGTTCAACATCTCCGGCTGGAACGGTTTTGTGCTCTTCGGCGTGCAGTTGCTGCCCGCCGGCCGCAGCGCCATTCTCGCCTATACGATGCCGATCTGGGCGACGCTGATCGCCATGGCGGTGCTGCACGAGCCGCTCAACCTGCGCAAGGGCATCGGTCTGGTGCTGGGCATGGCCGGCATGGCCGTGCTGCTTGGCGACGACCTCCGCCACATCGGCACAACACCCTTCGGCGCAATCATGATCCTCTGCGCCGCCATCCTCTGGGCGTGCGGCACCGTGCTGTTGCGCAAGTGGAAGCCGCCGGTCGCGCAGAACACGCTCGTTGGCTGGATGATGCTGATCGGGTGGCTGCCGCTCGCCGTGCTGGCGCCTTTCCTCGACCCGCATCCTCCGTCGTACCTGTTGCACCTGTCGGGCACGACGTGGTTCGCAATCGCCTACAACATTTTCCTCGCCGGCACCCTGGCGCATTGGGCCTGGTTCACGCTTGCGCGCACGCTGCCGGTGGCAGTGTCGTCGCTGTCGTCCCTGCCGGTGCCGGTGGTCGGCGTATTCGCCGGAATGCTGTTCCTCGGCGAGCGCCCCGGTCCCTCGGAGTTCATCGCGCTCGCACTGGTCATTGCGTCGTTGTTCGCCGTGCTCTTTCAGCCGGCCGAGTCGAAAAAGCCAACTGCAGCGGCGAGCGAACCGTCGCCGTAGCGGCGGATATCGCGAATTTCCAAATCGAGGAGGTTGGCGGCTCGCCGGCCGCCTCCAGTGCTACGCGAGCTCGGGGATCAGCGTCACGACCCGGCCCGTGCCGAACCAGGCGTCGAGGTTGGCCTTGCACAGGTCGCCCATCGCCTGGCGGGTCTCCCTTGTCGCGCTGCCGACATGCGGCAGCAGCACCACGTTGTCCATCTCGAGCAGCGGCGCCGGAATCTGTGGTTCGTCGGCGAAGACGTCGAGCCCCGCCCCCTTGATGGTGCCCGCCTGCAACGCGGCGACCAGTGCGGGTTCGTCGACGATGGAGCCGCGCGCGATGTTGACGATCGTGCCTTTCTTGCCCAGCGCCGCCAGCACCTCGGCATTCACGATGTTCCTGGTCGCATCGCCGCCGGGACAGGCGACCACCAAAAAATCCACCTCCGCCGCAAGAGATTTCAGGTCGGCAACGTAGTGGTAGGGCACGTCCTGAGGCTTGCGCCCGGTATAGGAAACGACCATGTCCATCGCGCTCACCCGCTCGGCGATCGCCTTGCCGATGCGGCCGAGGCCCAGGATGCCCACGCGTTTGCCGCTGAGCTTGGTGGTCAACTCGGGACCGCGCTTTTCCCACTCACCGGCCTGCACGAAGCGATTCAACCGGACGAAGCCCCGGCCGGTCATCAGGATCAGCCCAACCGCGACATCGGCAACGTCATCGGTGAGGACGTCCGGGGTATTGGTCACCTTGATGCCGCGTTTGCGGCAGTAGTCGACCGGCACGCCGTCGTAGCCGACGCCGAATACCGAAATTATCTGCAGCTTGGGCAGCGCGTCGAGCAGCGACTCGGGCGTCACGGTGCCTCCGCCCTGCACCAGCCCCAGGATGCGTCCGCTCTCGGCCGCGAGCAGGCCCGGCTTGTGGCTCGACGCGTAGTAGTCGTGGCAGCGGAAGTCGGCCTTCAGCGGGTCGTAGAGAAACGGCGGCAGCGGCGCGGTGACGATGATGTCGGTCTGGGACATGGCTTATCTTTGGGCAATCGGGTGGGCGGAGAACCATTCTAGCAATCCGCCGATCAGCCCGGCGTCGGCGCCCTCCGTGGCAATGGCGCGGAAGCCCTTGGCACGCGCGCTCTCGGCGATGCGCGGATGCGGGACGAAGGTCGGCAGTTCCCGCAGCCGCCGGAGCGCGTCGGCGTCGAGCAGCGCCAGCAGATTGTCGAGCCCTTCGCTGGAGGTCAGTGTCAGCGCCTGCGCGCGGCCGTCACGCAGGACCTCGACCAGGGCGTCGGCGCCACCCCGCGGCGCCGTTCGCCGGTAACAGCCGACGTGGTCGACCGTCGCGCCGCGTGTCCGCAGCGTGTCGCCAAGGACTTCGCGGCCGCCGTCGCCGCGAAAGATCACCACGCGGCGGCCGGTCACATCGGCAAATTCGGGCAGCGCCAGCAAACCCTCGCTGTCGTAGGTCGTCGCGGGAATCCGGACGTCCACCAGCCCCGCCGCGATCAGCGCCGTCGCGGTTCCCGGCCCGGGCGCGAAGGCGGGCAGTCCCGAAGGCCAGCGTCCGGCCGCGGGCACACCGTACTCGGCAGCGTTGGCCGACACAAAGATTGCCAGATCGTATTGGCTGAGCGCCGCGTGCGCGGCATCGAGTGCGGTGCGGTCGGCCGGCGGCAGGATCGCGATCGCGGGGAAGATGATCGGCGTCGCGCCAAGAACCGCGAGTTGCTGCGCCAGTCCAGCCGCCTGGCGCGCCGGTCGGGTGACGATGACACCTATCCGGGCCAGAGGCGGCGCCGCGCCCGGAACGGAATCGCTCACCGAACGGCGCGCGTCACGCGGTCATGAACCGCGCTGCGCCCTGCGCAAGAAAGCGATCGGCCAGCGCATTGCCGAGCGCCTGCGCACCCGCCTCGTCGTCCACCTCGTCGTCGATTTCGTCGCGCAGCACATCGTCGCCGGCGCGACTCGCCAGCAGACCGCGCAGCCACAAGCCGCCCTCATCCCAGACCGCGTAGCCGGCGAGAGGCATGTGACAGCTGCCGCCCAGCGCCCGCGAGAATGCGCGCTCCGCGGTCGTCGTCAGCGTGGTCGCGCGGTCGGCCAGCGGCGCCAGCGCGTTCAGGAGTTCGACTCGATTGCTCGCCACTTCGATTCCCAGCGCTCCCTGTCCCGGCGCCGGCAGGCTCTCGTCCGGCTCCAGCAACGACGCGATGCGGTTGGCGAAGCCCAGCCGCTTGAGTCCCGCGGCCGCGAGAATGATGGCGTCGTACGTCCCCTCGTCGAGTTTGCGCAGCCGCGTGTTGACGTTGCCGCGCAGCGGCTCGATCCTGAGTTCCGGAAAACGTTCGCGCAGTTGCGCTTCGCGACGCAGGCTGGACGTGCCGACCACGGCGCCGGCAGGCAACTCGGCCAGGCGGGAGAAGCGCGACGAGACGAAGGCATCGCGCGGGTCCTCGCGCGCCGTGACCGCCGCAAGCGTGAAACCCGAGGGCATGACCATCGGCACGTCCTTGAGCGAGTGAACGGCGAGATCCGCGCGGCCTTCGGCCATCGCCATCTCGAGTTCCTTGATGAACAGCCCCTTGCCACCGATGGCCGACAGCGGCTGGTCGAGAATCCGGTCGCCCTGCGTGGTCATGCCGAGCAATTCGACCACGATACCCGGATACAATGTCGACAACCGTGTACGGATATGCTCGGCCTGCCAGAGCGCTAGCGCGGATTCCCGCGTCGCAATCGTCAGGAGGCGCGGCACACGTATAGGAGACATGTTTTGGCGAGGCGGCAGGATAGGCGCGGCAAGACAGGCAACCAATCACCCGCTCGGCGCAACGCGCTGCGGAAAATTCTAGCATGCGCGGTCGTGGCCGCCACGCCGGGCGCTCTGGCTGAGAACAAACGGCGCTTCAGTCTGCCACTGGCGCGCGACCTTTCGGCCGACGCCGCGGCAGCGGCGAAGGCGCATACGCCGATCCTGCTTTTCTTCGACCGCGACGATTGCCCGTACTGCGAACGTGCGCTGCGCGAGTATCTGGTGCCGATGAGTGGCGAGGATCCGTGGCGAGCGAAGGCCATTTTCCGCCAGATCGAGGTGGACCAGGACCTGCCCCTCACCGACTTCGCCGGAGCGCCGACCACGCACCGCGCGCTGGCCATGCATTACCGCACATCGCTGACCCCGACCATCATTCTGGTCGACGCCGGCGGCAAGCCGCTCGGGGAACCCCTGATCGGCCTGATGACCCCGGATTTCTACGCTTCCTATATCGGCGATGCCATCGATGCGGCGATGAAGCGCATGTGACTGTCCGCCCGCCGGCGGCAATGCAATCGTATTATTTTGCGTCCGGCGCCATCTGCATCATGCCGAACAGATTGCCTTCGGGATCCTTGCCATAGGCAAGCCAGCCGATCGTGGGGATCGGCATTTTCGGCACCGCCAGCGTCCCACCGGCCTCCGCCAGCCTGCCCACCATGGCATCGAGGTCGTCCACGCCGACCGTGCACACGAAGGCATTGACCGCCGCCATGTCGGCGGGCACCGGGCCGCGCCTCGGCATCATTCCGCCATCGATGCCCGGCTCGCCCTTTTCCCCTGTGGCGATCAGCCAGTAGGACTCGCTGCCCCACTGCGTGAATTTCCAGCCGAAGAGCTTTTCGTAGAACGCCTGCGCCCGCTCGGGCTTCTCGGCGTGAATCTCGAAATGGATCGGGCGGCTCATGGTCGCTGCCTCCGGAACGTGAACGGACGGCTATCATAGCGCCACCCCCACCCATTGACGACTCCGATCATGCGCATTGTCATCACCGGCGGCGCCGGCTTTCTCGGCACCCGACTCGCCCGCAAACTCCTCGAGCGCGGCACGCTCACCGACGCCACCGGACACAGCCGCGAGATCGCCTCGCTCGTCCTGCTCGACGTCGCCCCGGCCGCGAAAATCTCCGACCGGCGCGTCACGAGCATCGCCGGCGACCTCGCCGACCCTGCAATCGTCGCCGCGGCACTGACGCCCGACACCGACAGCGTTTTTCACCTTGCCGCCGTGGTCAGCGGACAGGCGGAAGCCGATTTCGACATCGGCATGCGCGTGAACCTGGACGCGACGCGCCTGCTGCTCGAACGCTGCCGCACCCTCGCCGCCCCGCCCAAATTCGTGTTCACCAGTTCGCTCGCGGTGTTCGGCGGCGCGTTGCCCGACCCCGTTCCCGACGATGCGCCGGTCACGCCGCAGGCGTCGTATGGAATGCAGAAGGCTATCGGCGAACTGCTGGTCTACGACATGACCCGCAAGGGCTTTCTCGACGGGCGCAGCCTGCGCCTGCCGACCGTCACCGTGCGGCCCGGCAAACCGAACAAGGCGGCTTCGTCGTTCGCCAGCGGCATCCTGCGCGAGCCGCTTTCCGGCGTCGACGCGTCGTGCCCGGTGGCCCCGACCACGCGCATGTGGGTGCAGTCGCCGCGTGCCGTGGTCGACAACCTGGTGCTCGGCCACGAAGCGCCGGCATCGGCCTTCGGCCTTTCGCGTTCGATCAACGTGCCGGGCATTTGCGTGGCCGTCGGCGACATGGTGGACGCGCTGCGCCGCGTTGCCGGCGACGCGGTCGCCGCCCGCGTCCAATGGAATTTCGACCCGGCGATCGACCGCATCGTCTCGACCTGGCCCGCGAATTTCGCACCGAAACTGGGGCCCGCGCTGGGGATGCGTGCCGACGCCGATTTCGAGAGCATCATCCGCGCCTATATCGCCGACGACATGCGGTGACGACCGCGCCGACGAAAATCGTCTAGGTCACCTCATCGAGCGCCGGCTCGACCGCTTCCAGCGCTTCCTGCAACAGTTCCGGTCCCGCGTCGCGCAATCGCGCCGCGTCCGAGAGAATCTGCCGGAAGCGCCGCCCTCCGGGCATGCCGTGATAGAGGCCCAGCGCATGCCGCGCGATCGAGCGCAGCGGCACGCCGCGCATGCGCTGCGCGGCGACATAGGGCATCAGCGCGCGTAGCACGCCAGGACGGTTCGGCGGCCGCGACTCGTCGCCGAACAGGCGCCAGTCGGCACCGGCGAGCAGCATCGGGTCGTGATAGGCGGCGCGCCCGATCATCACGCCGTCGACCAGCGCCAGCTCACGCTCGATCGCCGGCCACGTGGTCAGTCCGCCGTTGAGCACGATGGTCAGCGCCGGAAAGTCGCGCTTCAGCCGATGCACGACGTCGTAGCGCAAGCGCGGCACCTCGCGATTTTCCTTGGGTGACAGGCCTTTCAGCACCGCATTGCGCGCGTGCACGATGAACACCTCGCATCCCGCCGCGGCGACAGTCCCGACGAAATCCCGGACGAAGCCGTAATCTTCGCTGGCGTCGAGGCCGATCCGGTGCTTCACCGTCACCGGCAGCGTCACCGCGTCGCGCATCGCGGCGACACACTCGGCGACGACCTTCGGCTCGGCCATCAGGCAGGCGCCGAAGCTGCCGGTCTGCACGCGCTCCGACGGACAGCCGCAGTTGAGATTGATCTCATCGTAACCCCAGCGTGCGCCCAGCTTGGCGGCATGCGCGAGCATCGCCGGATCGCTGCCGCCCAGCTGCAGCGCCACCGGATGCTCCGCGGGGTCGAAGTCGAGGTGCCGCGGCACGTCGCCGTGCAGCAGCGCCGGGGCGGTCACCATTTCGGTGTAGAGCCGGGCGTGCTTGGAGATGAGGCGCAGGAAGAACCGGCAGTGCCGGTCGGTCCAGTCCATCATCGGCGCCGTACAGAAGCGCCATCCGCTGTGCACTTGTTCGTTCACGATTTTGCGTGCATTGCATTGGTCGAAACTTGCACCGGTACCTTGACGCTACCCGTCATGCGAATCCGTTGTCGGAATGATCGCAAGTGACGCGGAAAGTTGGTTATTTCTCGGGACTCGATGCGCTCCACACGCGAAGCGTGCAGTGCCGCGCGGCGAGTACGAAGTCGTTATCTGTGCTGAGGAGCGTAAGTTCGTGACGAATACAGAGCTGTGCAATGACAGCGTCAATCGTGCCGATCTGCACCCCGGCACGACGGCATCGATTGCGCAAATCTGCAGCTTCGATGTGATCCTGGCGGTCCGGGGTGAGGAGCGGCAGGGCCGTAAACCGGTCGATGATGTCCTTGCGCGCGCGCGGGCCGGCAAATCCCTGCAGCAATTCCTGCAGGACGAGACCGTTGATCACGATGGTCTCACCGCCTTCAAGTGCGTCGCGCAGCTTGCGTACTTCAGGGGCGGAGGAGGCGTGATCGCGGCGAAAGGCCAGCGACCAGACACTGGTATCGACGAACAGCGTCACCGACGGGTGCGCTCCGCCTTGTAGTCGAAAGTCTCGTCCCATTCAAGCTTGCCCATCAGTTCGACCAGACGTGTCTGGCTACGACGAGTGATGAACTCTTCCAAGGCGCGAGTAACCGTCGCTTTTTTGGTCTTTTCGCCGCCCACCTTTAAAGCACGGCTGATGAGATCGGGATCCAGTGCCAAATTGGTAGCCATGTGTATCTCCTTACACAGTACTTTACACACAATATCAATTGACCGCAAGCAATTCGTAAAGCAGACCTTGACCACAGTCGACGATGCACGAGAACCGGCGACTCCATCTGCGCAACGGCACAATCAGCCGCACCGACTTGCGACCGCTTCGAGTATATTTTCGTCGGGGTCGCGGATTGTCCGACGATGCCCGCATGGGGAAAAGGATGCAGAAATCCGCCACGTCCATCGCCGTCTGGCGGTGTGTCATCGTACTGCTCGCCTCGGTCGCAGCCGTCCAGCTCGCGGTGGAAACATGGCACGCACCGCGAGTGTTGTCGCTCGGCATCCGCGCGGAGAGGCTATTTGATGGCGACTACCTGCGCGAACGTGGCCCGACCACGTTTGTCGTCGACGCGCTACCTCCGGGATCACCGCTCGCTGCCGCGGGCGTACTCCCGGGCGACCGCCTGCAATGGGATGCGCCGATCGGTCGCTGGTACAACGTGGCTGCCGGCGAAACGTTGGCGCTGACCGTGGTGCGCGGCGACACCCGCCGCAGGATTGAGTTCACGATGCCCGCAGGGCGGGAGCTGCCGCGCCACACGGTGACCAACTACGTGCTGGGCGTCATCACCAGCTTGTTTGGATTGGTTCTTGGCGTCACCCTCGGCTGGCGCCGCGCTGATCTCACCGCCTTTCGCGGCCTCGCCGCGGCCACGCTGCTTGCTACCACTACATTTCCCTTTTCCGCACCGGCGGGTGCGCACATCGGCTGGCTGGACTTCGTCTCCTCGGTCTCCAGCGACCTGGCGCTCGGCGCACTGGTCTTTTTCGCGATCAACTATCCCGATGACCGGCCGAGCGGATGGCGGGCCCTCCTGAAGCGTTACTACCCATGGATATTTGGTGTACTGGTGCTGGCGGAGGTGGTTTACTTCGCGCAGTTGTACACCGGCTCATACGAGCCCGCGTTCCGGTGGATTTTCAGGACCTACGAAATCGCCTTGCCCGCGTTGTTCCTGGTGACGATTGTCGCGACCTGGAAGCAGGCACGCGGCGAGTCGAAAGTGCGCCTGCAATGGATCATCGCGACGCTGGGCATGATGATGGCAACGGTCCTGTTCTCGGCATTGAACCGGCTGGCCGGATTTCCGCTCTCCGGACCTGACGTCGACCTGATCCTCAACGGCGTCATGCTGGCTGCGATGCTTGGTCTTAGCTACGCTATCGTCAGGCGGCGGATTTTCGACTTCGGGCTGGCGGTCAACCGGACCCTGGTCATCGCCATCGTGGGCGCCATCCTGCTTGGCGTTTTCCAGATCGCGCACGCTGTCATAGGGCGCTACCTGCAATTTGGCGACCGCAACCAGGCGCTGGTGTTGAGCGCCGTGCTCGCGATCGCCACCTATCTGTCGTTCACCTATCTCAAGAAGCACGTCGAGAAAATTGTCGATCGCGTTTTTTCAATCGCTGGACGGTGCGCGAGCAGGACCTGCGACGCTTCGTGAAAGAGGCCGGACACGCAAGCGATGCAGACGCGTTGGGCCGCCTTCTCGTTGCCGCGCTCGACCGCTACACCCAGAACGCAGGCTGCACCATCTACCGACGTCAGGACACCAACGGTTGGCGACGTACCGAGGGAACGCTCGCCGAAGCGCCCGACCTCGTGGATGACAACCACGAAACGATGCTGGCATTGCGGGCGCACGACAAGGCACTGCAGGTTCGCGCCGGCGCCGACGCACTTTCCGCCGCCTGGGCCTTTCCGATGAGCCAACGGGGCAAGCTGGTCGGGTTCATGCTGCTGGGGCCGCTGCGCAACGGCGATTCGTACCGGCCGGACCAGATCGAAGCTATCGAAGCGGCTGTGCACAAGGTCGGGATCGATTTCCATGCCCTGCGCATCGAGGGTCTGGAAAGCGAACTTGCCGAAGAGCGCGTCGACGTGAGGATGTTGCGCGCGCAACTTGCCACCGCGATGGCGCTACGCACGACGGAATGACCGTCGCCACCGCTCGTCCGCGTGCAGTTCGTCCGACGTTTCGGTGGCAACGCAGATCAGCCAAGTGGCCAGCACCTTTCACTTCACACGCTGTGCACACGACCGCCCGGAAAGCCGCGCCAGTGCTGGTCAATCGTTTCGATCCATCATCGGGGCCGTGCAGAAACGATGCGAAGGACGATTCATTCGATCGATACGATACATCCTCTGTCGCTTCCGCATCGCTTGTGCGCGCATTCGGCGGTCTGCAACGTACGCAATTGCGGAAAACCGCCACCCACAGCCGACATGGCGCCGAGCCGCAAGCGGGCATTGAAACCGAAGGAAACGGCCGTTCGGATCGCAACAAAGTAGCGCCGCAACATTCATCAACCAGGCGAGAACGCGCCTGACGCAGCCCGCTCCGGCCTTCGAATTCGACCAGCGCCTCAGCTGGTAGCCAGAACCGTCGCCGATCAACTGTGTGCGACGCCGGGCGGGCTTGAGGCTGCCCCCGTCTGCCTGCCCGCGCGCGCCCAACTTGGCGTCGGCGCCCGCATGGAAGTGCGACAAAAAGTGTAAAGAGCAGGCCGTCAATGCAGTCGGTTGCCAGCGCAAATCGACGCTTGACCCACCCCGCCGACTCCCCCACACTCAAAATCCACATGAATAAAATGGCTATCCTTCATAGTACAGGCGCGGCGAAGATTCCCGCTGGCCCGCGGTGGAATCTTCGGCGAGTCGAGAGCGTCGCAGCTCTAGAGGCCGTAATGGCGCGGAAGGACACTTCTTCGACTTGGCTCTTGGAGCAGGACCCTTGGTGGAACGCCGCGCTCCTGAACGACCCTGACAAGGCGTTTCTTCTGGTAGCCAAAGATGACCACCCTTTTGCCAGCATCTTCGTTCATCAAACGGGTCTTGACCTGAATCTGGGGGAGCTTTCTCTAGGGTCGATCCCGGTGCGGCGTTATGTTCTGACCGGTGGCTTGAGCGAGAACGCGGCAACCGCCGCTGAGTTTGTCGGCATGTTGTCGACTCTGCGAGGCCAGATGGAGTCGTCTGGCGTAGTGTTTCTGCAGGGTGTGCGAATGGATGAGCCGTTGCAAGCTTCACTTGATTCGCCAGAGCTCCGACGTTTGTATAGCGTAGTCCCGCGTGGCGGGCGCTACAGGCGGTGCCGGATAAAGCTCGGCGGGAGCCTGGAGGCATACCTTGCGACATTGGGACGCGCCACCAGAAAGGACCTGAAGAAAACCGTTCGCGTCCTAAAGGAACGTATCGGCGCGGCGCTCGAGATGCAGGTGGTAACAACCCCTGACGAGCTCGAGACAGCGCTGCCGGACCTCCGGCGGCTCTCAGCAAAGACCTATCAGGCGAGGCTGCTCGGCATGGGCGTCGTGTCCGGCAATTTCGTCGAGCGTCAATTGCAGTACGGTGTCAGCCGCGGGTTTGGGCGTTTGGATCTGATGCGGGTGCGCGGCGAGGCGATCGCGTTCCAGGTGGGATGCCTGCACAAAGGTACATTCCATGCGACGCAATGCGGATACGATCCGGCTTGGGCTGAGTTGCAGCCCGGGATCGCCCTCTTGAGCTTCATCATCGAGGATCTCTGTCGCTCCGCTCCAGAGGTTGGATGGTTGGATTTCATGCACGGCGAAAGCCTTTACAAGATGAGGCTCAGTAACAGCTTCCACGAAGAATCGAACTTCCTTCTCATTCCTCGCACTGCCCGCGGGTGGTCGACGTTGATCGCCTTTCAAACCATCAACGGCCTTTCCTCAATGGCCGGCGCCGCACTCGCGATGTTGAGACTCAAAGCGGCCGTGAGGGCATTTCTGCGGCGATACGCATGATTGCCGCTCATTCGCCATCACCCATAGCACTGAATGGCGAGTAAGCATGGTGTCCCGCTCGAAAGCGACCACGGTTCATGGCTCGGCCCCAGGATATGAGGGATGGCTTTCCTTCAGCGATTTTTTTACGCTCGGCAAACTTCTCTTTTGTGCCTTCGCGGCGACGACACCCGAGCGGTATTGGCCAGCCGTTTCGACGGTGCTCGCGCGAACTCATCTCAAGCTGAAGGGCTCAAAGCGAGATCGAATCGCTCGCACATGCGAGGAGTACCTCCACATAGACCCTGACGATCTTGAGCAAGACGTCATCGCTGCCGAGTACAAGGAGAACATTGAGACGATTCGCGAGAATTTTCCGGGGGGCTGGCAGAACGCGGCGCGTATCGAGGGCGTTGACGAGATCGAGTCGGCCCTCCATCGCGGCCGAGGCGTGGTGCTTTGGGTAAGCGCCTTCGCCCACAGCGACGTCGTGACCAAGAAAGCGCTATCAGGGGCCGGCTATGCACTCACCCACCTCAGCGCCATAGGACATCCATTTTCACCCACGCGGTTTGGCGCCAGGATTTTGAATCCGATCCGGCTGCGTGCCGAGAATCGGTACCTCGCCAGGCGTGTCATCGTGGCCTATGGGCGGGCGCAGCCGGCCCTCGATCTGTTGAGGGACGCGCTGCGAGGAAACGGCATAGTGACGATCACCGCGATCGGCGCGGGGAAATCCGTCTGCACGGCGCCGCTGCTCGGCGGGACCATGCGCCTGGCAACCGGGGCGCCCCGACTGGCACTTGAAACAGGATCCGCACTGTTGCCGGTGTACACCGTGCCAGATGAGAGCCAAGGGTACCGTGTCATTTGCGGCCCGGATCTGCTGGCGGGAGTCAATCGGGGTGACAAGGGCGCTGTCGAAAAGGCAACGTATCTGTACGTCGAGCACCTGCAATCGTTCGTCATTGCACAACCTTGCATCTGGAAGGGATGGTTCTCCCAGTCCTGGCGACCAGAGGCCCCTTGTTGAATCGGTACCTGTTTCACCTGGCTCTGTGACACGCTGTCGTCGTGGGACCACCGCATCCACTCGCGTGACGAGCAAATGCAGCGAAGGTCCGCCAATCTCGACTTTAGGAACCACTGCACACGTATTGCACACGACCGGCCGGAAAGCCGCGCCAGTGCTGGCAAGTCGTACCGATCCATCATCGGAGCGACGCAGAGGCGGTGTGACAAGGAGCTCACTCTGAATACTCCGGATCGGTTCGGGCATCAAATCTGGCCGAATGAAGAACGATTTTATCTGGCACTCGCAACGACTCCTCTTTTCAAACGTGGCGTTGCGTCCCGAGCCATTGCGCCATCGTATTGGACACATGCGCGAGCTCACCCAGCGCCCAGACCTCGGCTTTCTCGTGTGAGACTGCTGCGTCAACAGCGTTCGAATTTCCGCAATCGACCCACTGCTGCCGCTGATGGATTTTGGGGACCAGACATGCGCGAATTCCGTTCCCCGGCCAGATGTGGCCGTTCCAGGGGTAGCCTGGTGCGCGCCTGCATGAGCTACCCGCCCGATACTTAGAGTGGTCATGCGGCCCCGAACATGACAGGATGTTCGAAAAGCATGCGGTTAGTACTTGCCTCCGCTTGCCATCATCCGCAATTGACATACCGGCGTTGGTGCCCGGCTAATCACTGTCTCGGCCTGAAGGTAGGAATAGATGACCAGTTCAGCGCATGTAGCACAAACCAGCGGGTGGCTCCGCTGGACGATGACAATTCTGGTGATATTCCTGATGCAGGTGGGATTGGGTGCGGTAGTCATGCATTTCCTGCGTGCGCCGTATAACCCAGGATTCGCAGAATTCCCCGGCGTTACGATCATGCACGTGGTGCTGGGTGGAGTCTTTGTCCTGCTGGCACCTTTCCAGTTTGTTGCGTCCATTCGCCAGCGCTGCCTCGCCTACCACCGCTGGGCCGGCCGGGTGCTAGTACTAGTCGGGGCGATTGTTGGACTGACCGCAATATTCATGGCCGTGGTGATCCCTTTTTCAGGCAATCCAGAGCGATTGATCAACGGGTCCTTCGGATTGATTTTTCTCACGTGCATCTGGAAAGCCGTGACAGCGATTCGGCGTCGCGATGTTCGTGCCCACCGGCAATGGATGACCAGGGCGATGGCGATGGGATTGGCTCCCGCGACCATGCGTCTGTTGTTCATTCCCGGAGTGATGCTTCTGAAACCTGCGGCATCCGACGTGGCGACACTTGCCATGATTTCTATCATTTCGTTTTCGGTGGCGTTTCCGCTTCATTTGCTTGTCGCCGAAGCGTGGATACGAACCAGGCATCGCGCTAATGCGCCCTAATCCTTCGTCCCAGCAGATTTTCATAGGCAGCCGCTGAACTCAAACGTTGAGCGTCCGATTCGAGGAGATGGCGCGGTCGTTTGGCCGCTGTCGGCAGATTCGCCGTTGGGCAGCAGTTGGCCGAACCGAGAACGTCACTATGATCCGAGTCGTCGGTGATGTTAAACGGCGATGACGTTCGGTCAGGTTGCCCTCGATCCGCCGGGTTTCGAAATCATCTCTTCGCTTGCGGCAAGTGCCGACCGTGGAGTGCTTTCCCGACGGCAACGTCGATCCCACTTCAGTGCTGGCAAGTGGTGGATTTTTCCGCTTTGGCTCGGCGCGATTTCCAAGACCAGCCTCAGCTTTGAGGTCGATCAACACGCGGCGCGACGCAACCGGGCACGCTAGTATCTTCCATAATCGAAGCACGAGGCACCACCATGCTGTCACTGCAAGACTGTATCGCGCTGTCGGACCTGACCGAGGACGAAATCGAGGCCATCGGAGCGCATGAACATTTGCCGGACATCGTCGCGCTGGAACTGGGCCATTACCTGGTTCAGACTCCGGAAGGCGAGATGCGCATCAAGCAAATAATCGTGGACGACATTGAGCATGCGCGCGCACATGGCGACTTCCAGCGGGTCGCCCTGCTGAAGGTCACCCTGAAGCACTACCTCGAACATCACGCCAACGCCTCAAGGCGGTAATCTCCATGCAGCCGTGTGCCGCGTCCCCGCGGAGAGCAGCGGCCCCGGCTTGGAATGCAACCCCCTTGTTGCTCGACCAAATCGGACGCCGAGTGTCGGCATTTTTTACATTCGATGGATCCTGGCCCCGGAACCCTGCCGGTCCTTGGTTGATTCATAAACAAAAATCGCTCGCGGCACGAAACGTGCAGCATCTATGCATTCACGGACCTCGCCGACTCAATTGGCCCCGTGAGCCATGCTGGATCCGTGGCCAACGGTAGAGTGGAGCTGATCGCGCCAACCGGGAGAATGCGCATGACTGCAAGAAAACTTATCGTTGGCACCTCAGCGTTTTCCATGGCAGGCGTGGCGCTGGCAAGTGTCACGCCGCTGGGAACTTCCTTGGGCACAGCCCTGGGCAGCGTGCTGGGTGAGGCATTGGGAATTCCGCTTGGCTCAGTGCTGCCGATTGCCAGCGGGGGATTGTTGATCGTCTCCGTGGTGAGCCTGGTCGTCGGCGTCTGGATCGTGCGACGCAACCGTAATCGCTAGGCCGATGTTTCGGCGTATGCCGGGTCGCCGATGACGCGGCCATCGTTATTGCCCTGAAGAGAGCCCGGTTGCATCTCGGCACGCCGGGTCAATCGCCAGGCGCAGGTCTTCGTTGCAACACCATGAGCCCTCCGACCTGTAGGTTTCGACCGGCAAGGGAATAGTTGAAATCGATGACTGAAGAATTCGAGATTCTGTATCAACTCGTTTTCTTCTCGGCTGCGATCGTGCTGGTTCTGCTGGAACGGATTCGCGCCCTGCAACGCCAGCCTGTGCAGACCGCGAGGCGCTGGACCAGCAATATTGGTTTGTATCTGATCGGCAGCGTGGTCACCGCAGTCGTCATTCCATTCGGCATCTTTACCTTTGCGCAACATCAGCCGCCTGGCCTGCTGTCGCGGCTGGATCTTCCTTTCGCGGCGCAACTGATACTGACCTTCCTGTTGCTGGACCTGTGGTTGTACTGGGAGCATCGTCTGTACCATCGGGTCCCGCTGTTGTGGCGGCTGCACCTGGTTCACCACAGCGACACGCAAATCGACGTCACCACGTCGGAACGTCACCATCCATTGGAATTCCTGCTTGGCGCCGTCATATTGATGGCGGTGGTCGCCACCTTTGGCTTGCCGGCCCCGGCAGTAGGGCTGTATCTGCTTGTGGCAACCATGGTCACGCTGTATTCGCACGCGAATCTTCGTCTTCCCGCCGCGCTGGATCGACAGCTGCGCCGGTTCATCGTCACGCCACCGATGCATGCCGTGCACCATTCCGATCTGCAGTCACAGACCGACAGCAACTACGGGTCGGTGCTGACGCTCTGGGATCGGATTTTTGGCACCTACGTTGATCCCGAAAACGCCAGGATTCCGCATTTTGGCCTGGGCTATTTTCACCTGCCCAGGGATACGGGCCTGACCAGAGTCTTGCTGCAACCGTTCATGTATCGACGTGACCTTGACTATCCCGACCGGGACAGCAGCCAGGTTGAAGCCGACTCGGCAGCGAAGATCGCGGCCGAATCGCGCCCGGCAAAGATGACCAAGGGCAGCAAAGATGCAATTGCCGGCGGAATCGCTGGCTGTCTGCTGGTGTGTCTGGTCATGTGGTCGACCTTTCTGGAAATGGCGGCATCGTGGACTAGCGAACAGTACCAATACGCGTGGCTCATCCTGCCCATGGTCGTGTACCTGCTGGGTCGGCATCACCGACGGGTCAGTCTGCCCATAATTCCGCGACCCGATTTCACCGGTGTATTCGTGGCCGTCGGCGCCGCCGCATGCTGGGGCGCTGCGACCCTGATGAATATCGAGGTCGGCCGTCAGTTCGCACTCGTTCTGGCACTGCAGGCCGTCGCGATGTCGACGCTCGGCTGGCGTTCCTATTGGAAGGTTTTCCCCATCCTCGCCTTGTTGTTCCTGATGATTCCATCCGGCGACCTTCTTCAGCCTGCCTTGCGCGCCCTGACAGCAAAGTCCATCGAGATGTTTGCCGTTGTAACCAATCTGCCCCACCGCGTAGAGGGCTATGTCGTTTTCATCGGCACACAACGGTACATCGTCACCGATGATTGCTCCGGACTCTCCTACGTGACCCTGGCAACTTTTCTTGGCTATTGCTTCGGCTTGTTGCTGTACCGTTCATTTTTCAAGATTGCGGCCCTGGCAGTATTCGGCGCGTTTCTGGGGGTCTTTTTCAACGTGCTTCGTGTCAACGCGATTGTGCTGATCGACTGGGTCCGCGGCTCTCAAATGGCGGAGCACGGTACCATCCAGTGGATCGCACTGTTTCTGGCCCTGGGCGTTCTGTTCTATGTCCTGAGCCGACTTAGCGCCGGCGCCGCGACCACTGCGCCGGTTGCGCCCGGGGCCACAGCGCCAGCGCAGACTATTCCGACTCGAAGGTTTGCCCCGGTGGCCGCCGGTCTGTCAGTGCTGTTGATTGCCGGCAGTGCCGTCGGGTTGTCGACGAACGAGTTGCGGTCGCCGCGCGGGACGCAGACTGGATTGTTTCCCCGGAACATCTCGGGATGGGAACTCGCCAGCCCGGCAGCAGTCTGGTCCGTCGACCAACAAGGCCGCACAGAATCCACACGCTTGATCTATCAGCAGGGCGGTCGCGACATGCAGGTTGCGATTGTCGAAACTCTGTCGTCAGCGGCGAAATTGCAGGACTCGAAGCTCGCACCCCGCGACAAGTACCTCTGGCGCGAAAGGCAAGTCCGGACCGAGGCCGCGTGTGACGCTTCGGACTGTTTCACGCTGTTGCATTCCACCTGGCAGCGCGACAAAAGCCGCGAACTACGCCACGTCTACTATGCCTACAGCATCGGCAATCTCACCACCGATTCCAGGTTCAGGATACGTGCTGCGCATGGCTGGCAACGGTTGACCCGAGGCGGCGACCGTCCGCGAATGATCGCGTTTACTCTTGACGACGCTGCCCCCGATGTCGATGAGCTCGCCGCTGCATTCCGGAATATTCAAGCCGCATTGAAGGATTAGCAGCGGGAGAACAGTGGTTTGTTGCCCACGGTCGGCCCACGGGCGGAAGCAGCCCCGCGCGGTCGCCTCGCTCACGGCGCTGCGTCCCCTGAACATCGGCGCGACGACAATTCAGTGCTTGTTCTTCTGGTCGCAGACCGAAGAGTTGCAAGCTTGCGACCGACAGTCCCGCGCAAACTCCAGTCGAATCCGAATCCATCTGCTGCAATCGACGACATCGCCGCCGACCAGGCGAATCGGCCACGTCGATGGCGCGTCATGGTCCTTTGCAGTAAATTGCGGCATGTTTGAACCAGTGACCGACCGTCCTTCGGTGTTCCTGTTGCTTGGTTTCGCGTTTGCCATGAGTACCGCGTCGCCTGTGCATGGCGACAGCTCCACTGTGCGGCTTGCTTCGTACTACGACCGGCACTTGGCCATCTGCGCCGGAGATGCGCATGAATGGACCGGTGACAACAAGCCGGCAGTCGTGATGCGTGACGTTGTCCAGGTCGGCGTCGGCAGGCAACGCAGCTACGCGCTTGCGGCGAACGGGATCCTGTACGAATGGGGCGACGATCCCCGCACGCCGGAACGACTGCTCGAGGACATCCGGAATTTCGCCGCCGGAAATTCCGGCGTCCTGGCGATCAAGTCCGACGG
The DNA here is from genome assembly GCA_032123655.1 of Betaproteobacteria bacterium. Lineage (GTDB taxonomy): Bacteria > Pseudomonadota > Gammaproteobacteria > Burkholderiales > Casimicrobiaceae > VBCG01. Next base: position 44,711 of record JAQBEY010000142.1, on the reverse strand, counting down.
CAGCCTTTGGCGTGCCGGGGGAGCCGTCCGCCGGGGCCGCGGCGAGAGCGCGTCGATCGCCACCCGGGTTCGCGCTGCCTCCGTCGGGGATGGAACGAATTATTACGTGACGACCCGCGGCGAACTGTTCGCGCACGGCAACGCCCACCGTGGCCAGTACGGCGACAGCCGACTGCAAAGCACCGATGGCTATGTGCGCGTCGCTTCGGACGTGCGCGAAATCAGGAGTCACACCGGACACGCGATTCTGCTCACCGATCGCGGTGAGGTGCGCGGGACCGGCGGCAACATCCATGGACCGCTGGCAGGGCACGGTCTTGGCGACAAGGCCGTGAGCTGGGGCACGATTTTCGATTCCGCGACGGGCATCGCCACTGGCGCCAGTCATTCGCTGGCCATCCGCGCGGACCAGACGTTGTGGATCTGGGGCCGCAATGAGGGCAAGGAGCCTCGCAAGGTGCTGGACAACGTGATCGGCGTCGCAGCGGGATCGGACAGCAGCATCGCGCTCACCCAGGATGGAACGCTGTGGCAGTGGCCAACCGGAACCCGCCCGAGGAAAATACTCGACTGCCCTCGCTGAAACAAGCGGCCGCCGAATTCGGCGCTCCGCTTTTCGCCGCCGAGTTCACGAGGCACAATGGAGCCGACCAGGAGGATCTGATGCCGTCGAACACCGATCGCCCCGACCCGGCCAAACTCGACCAGATCGTCGCCTCCGCGCGCGGCGCCGCCGAGGCACGCGCAACCGGCTATCGCGAGCGGGCGCTGAAGATATACCCGTGGATATGCGGTCGCTGCGCCCGGGAGTTCAACCGCGCCAACCTGCGCGAGCTCACGGTCCACCACCGCGACCACAACCACGACAACAATCCGCCGGACGGCAGCAACTGGGAGCTGCTGTGCTTGTACTGCCACGACAACGAGCACGCCCGGCAACTCGAGCAATCGATGCACGGCAGCGCTTCTTCGGGTGGCGAATCCGCATCGCCGGCCACGCACAAGCCGTTCGCCGAGCTGCTGGAGCGGATGAAAGGCAAGTCCTAGGACATCCGACGATGCCACGAGCGCGGCCGCTGTGGTCGGTACGCGGTGGGACGCGCGCTTCTCATTCGCATTCATGATTCGCGTACGCGAATGTTTGCCTTGTTCGACGCGTGGTCGGATAATTGAATCGCGATTTGCAGAAAACTCCCAGGAGGCAAGATGGCACATATCGTGATTCTCGGTGCCGGTATCGGCGGCATGCCGATGGCGTATGAAATGCGCGAAACCTTGCGCAAGGAAGACCGGATCACGGTCATTTCCGATAGTTCCAGGTTTCATTTCGTTCCCTCCAATCCGTGGGTGGCCGTGGACTGGCGCAAGCGCGATGACATCGAACTGGAAATCGGACCGCTGCTGGCGAAAAAGAACATCGATTTCATAGGAGTCGGCGCCAAACGCCTGCATCCGGAAAAAAACCAGATTGAACTCGTCGACGGGCGCACGATTGACTATGACCAGCTGGTGATCGCCACCGGCCCGAAGCTGGCTTTCGACGAGATCGAGGGACTGGGTCCCGCGGGCCACACCCAGTCGATATGCCATGTCGACCACGCCGTCACAGCGGAGAAAGTCTGGCAGGAATTCGTCAAGGACCCTGGTCATGTCGTGGTGGGCGCGGTGCAGGGCGCATCCTGCTACGGCCCCGCCTACGAGTTCGCGATGATCATGGACACCGATCTGCGCCGGCGCAAGATCCGCGACAAGGTGCCGATGACCTTTGTGACGGCCGAACCCTACATCGGCCATCTCGGGCTGGGCGGTGTCGGCGACTCCAAGGGCTTGATGGAGTCGACCATGCGCGAGCGTCACATCAAGTGGATCTGCAATGCCAAGGTGACCAGAATCGAGGCGGGCAAGATGTTCGTGGCCGAGCACAACGACGACGGCACCGTCAAGAAGGAGCATGTTCTCGAGTTCAAGTACTCGATGATGCTGCCGGCCTTCAAGGGGATCGATGCGGTGTTCGGCATCGAAGGCTTGACCAATCCGCGCGGCTTCATCCTGATCGACGCCCATCAGCGCAACCCGAAATTCAAGAACATTTATTCAGTCGGTGTCTGTGTCGCCATCCCGCCCGTGGAGCCGACGCCCGTGCCCGTGGGAGCGCCCAAGACCGGTTACATGATCGAGTCCATGGTGGCGGCCGCCGTGCTCAATATCCGCGATGTCCTGGACGGCAAGGAGCCAACACACAAGGCGACCTGGAACGCGGTATGTCTGGCAGATTTTGGCGATACCGGTGTTGCCTTCGTCGCCCTGCCCCAGATTCCGCCCCGCAATGTGAGCTGGTACGCCGAGGGCAAGTGGGTGCACCTGGCAAAGGTCGCATTCGAGAAATTCTTCCTTCGCAAGATGCGGAAGGGCAGCACCGACCATGTGTTCGAGAAAATGTTCCTCAACGCCGTGGGGATCATGAAACTGAAGGACAAGTAGCCAGGCCAGGACGACAACGCCGGCGGAAACCCGGAAACCGGACGCAGATTCTCCGGAACCGGTCCGGACGGGTGCGCGTACCCTTGCACGCGATCGACAATGCGCGTGAACGTCAGATCGACTTCGCGCGTCCCTGCCAGAACGGCGCACGCATTTCCCGTTTCAAGGTCTTGCCCGCGGCGTTGCGCGGGAAGTCGTCGTGGATCAGCACCCGGTCGACGCGCTGGTACTTTGCCGCGACGTGCGCGTTGATCCAGTCGCGCAGCAACTCCGCGTCAACGCCACTTCCCTCGCGCAGCACCACCGCCGCAACCGGCGTTTCACCCCACTTGTCGTGCGGAATGCCGAACACCGCAACCTCGCGCACCGCCGGATGCTGGGCAACCACTTCCTCGATGTCCTTCGGGTAGACCTTGACGCCGCCGCTGTCGATCATGTCCTTCTTGCGGTCGACCAGATACAGAAAGCCATCGGCGTCGACGTAGCCGAGATCGCCAGTGCGCAGCCAGCCGTCGACCAGTGTCTGTTCGGTCTCGGCGGGCCGATTGAAGTATTCGGGCATGGTGATCGGGCCGCGACCGGCGATTTCACCGGTTTCGCCTTCGGGCAATTCGCGCCCGTCTTCGCTCAGGATGCGCATTTCGTAGAATGGGGGCGGCACGCCGACGCTGCCCGCCTTGCGCAGCGCGTCGTCGCGATCAAGCACGGTGATGAAGCCTTCGGTGAGGCCGTAGAGTTCGTAGAAGCGATCGGGAAGCAGCCGGTTGAGGCGGTCCTTGTGTTCCTTGTGCAGCGGGGCGCCAAGCGAGAGCACCATTTCGAGCGAGGCGAGGCGCGCGGGGTCGAATCCGGGCGCATCGAGGATCGCGATCACCTGTGCCGGAACCAGCATGGTATGCGTCACGCGTTCGCGCTCGACCGTCGCGATGAACGTCTCGGCATCGAAGGCGCGGAGCAGAACGTAGGTCGCGCCGCACATGAACGAAGGAAACATGGTCACCATCGCGCCGTTGAACACGATCGCCCCGGCTTGCAGCACCACCGACTCCGGCGCCATCCGCCAGGCATTGGCCATGGTCGTCGCGTACATGGCACGGATGAAATGCGTGTGCTGGATGCCCTTGGGCAGGCCGGTGGTGCCGGAGGTGTACATCAGCGTGAACAAATCGCCGGCCGCCACCTTCGCCTTCGGTTCGGCGTCGCTCGCCGCCGCCTGCAGCGACGCGTAGTCCTGGTAGCCGGGCGCTTCGTCTTTCTGCGCAGGATCGACCAGCACCCAACGCGTCGTGTCGGGCAGCCTCGCGCGAACGGCGTCAAGCAACGCCCGCGCGCGGCTGTCCGCGACGACGACCGCGGGTGGCGCATCGGCGAGCAGCGACGCGAGGCCCGGTGCGGCAAGCAGCGGCGACAGCGGCACGATCACCGCGCCCAGCTTGGCGCAGGCCCAGTAGGTCGCAAGCAGCGGCAGGCCGTTGACGAGCACCGTCGCCACGCGGCCGCCTCGACCCACCTGCAGGTCCGCAAGCGCGTTGGCCCAGCGATTCACATAGGTGTTGAACTCGCGCCAGTCGAGCCGGACGTCACGCGCGTCGCCACTGCCACCGGCAATGACCACGGCGGTGTGCCGCGGCCGGTAGCGAGCGTGCCGTCTTGGCAGGCCGCCCATGCACAGACTGTCGAAGGCAATCGGGGTATCCATGAAGTCAGAGCCGATGCGTGCGGTCGCCTGCGGCGAATCCCGGCCAGGCGATGCCGTCGGAACGCGACAGCGCCATGACCTTGAACAGCTCACCCATTTCCGCCGGCGACAGGAGCTTCTGCACGGCACTCGCCTCGCGCAGGTACTCGACCGATGTCGGATCCCCGGCTTCCTGCAGACGATCGAGGATGCCGCAGCCGACCAGAAACGCCGCCTGCGAAGCATAGCCGGCGACGGTCAGTCCGGCCCGTTCTCCTGCCAGCGCGACAGCAGTGAAATCCACATGCACCGTCAGGTCCGAAAGGCCCGGCCAGAGAAACGGATCGGTGTGCGCATGGTGCCGATAGTGCCCCATCAGGGTGCCGCGGTTGCGCTGCGGATGGTAGTACTCGCCTTGCGGAAAACCATAATCGAATACCAACAGCGCACCGCGGACAAGTCGCCTGCCGATATCCTCGACCAGCGCCTCGGCGGCTGGATTGATCTCGCTCAAGTAGTCCCCGTCCGCCGGAAAACGCTCCTCCGCAAGCGAGTAAAGCGGCCCGGACACCAGCGGACGTGTCGCCGGACACAGCGCGCCGTCCCAGCCGACACCGCATTCGAGATGGTTTCCGGCACGGCGTTCGATGACCTGCGCAGGCACCGCGTCGAGCACCTCGTTGCAAAGGACGACGCCGTCGATCGTCGCCGGCGGTGTCTCCAGCCAGTGCAGTCGATCCAATAGCTGCGGCGCCCGGGCGGCGATGCTCGCCCGCTGGCGCTCACGCAACTCCGGACTGAGGTCGACGATGCAATAGCGCGCGGGCAAGGCATTTCGCGCCATCAGCGCGACCAGCAGATCGGTCGCCAGCGCGCCGCTGCCGGCGCCAAACTCGACGATATCGCGCGCCTCGGTCGCGGCGAGAATCGGCTCGACCTGCGCGGCCAGCGTCCGGGCGAAGAGCGGGGTCATCTCGGGCGCGGTGACGAAATCACCCGCGGCGCCGAATTTGTGCGCGCCGGCGACGTAGTAGCCTAATCCCGGCGCGTACAGCACCCGCTGGACGTAGTCGGCCATGGTGATGAATCCCCCCCCCCGGTCGATCGCCGCGCGCACGTCGGCAACGACTCGCGCGCTGTGCCCGCGGGCCGTCTCGTCCGGCTCGGGCAACGCAGAAAGGGAAGGTGGTGGCATCACTGACAGATTCGCTATCGTCCGCATGCGTGCGCTGTGCTAGATTGCCATGAAGTCTAACGCCGGAGCAAAGCGTGCAGGGCAAGGTCGTATTGATCACCGGCGGTGCCAAACGGGTCGGCGCCGCAATTTGCCGCCGGTTGCACGCGGCCGGCGCCGAACTGGTGCTGCACTATCGCTCCTCGGGGGGCGAAGCCCGGCTGCTGCAGGCGGAACTCAATGGACTGCGCGCAAATTCGGTCGCGCTGATCCAGGCCGACCTGCTCGACACCGCCAAGCTGCCGTCGCTGGTCGAGCAGACGCTGCAGACCTTCGGGCGGCTGGATGCCGTCGTCAACAATGCGTCGTCGTTCTTCGCGACCCCGGTCGGCGAAATCACCAGCGCCCAATGGGACGACCTGATCGGCACCAATTTGCGCGCGCCGCTGTTTCTCGCGCAGGCCGCCGCGCCCGCGCTGCGCAAGTCGGGCGGCGCGATCGTCAACATCGCCGACATTCATGCTGACCGTCCGCTCAAGGGCTACGCCGTCTATTCGGTGGCCAAGACCGGTCTCGTGGGCCTGACCCGTTCACTGGCACGCGAACTGGCCCCGGAAGTGCGTGTCAACGCGGTCGCGCCCGGCCCGATCCTGTGGCCGGATGACGACTCGTTCGACGAACTTTCCCGGCAACGGATCATTTCGCAGACGCCGCTCAAACGCGAGGGCGGGCCCGAGGACATTGCCGGTGCCGTCCTGTACCTGCTGCGCGACGCGAAATACGTGACCGGCGAAACGATCCGGGTCGATGGTGGTCGACATATCGCGATCTAGCGTCGACCGCAACCCGGTGAAATTCGGTCGCCCGGCCGCCCCGCACCTCAGGCTGAAGGACGCAACGCCAGCACCCCGCGCGCCAGCGACTCCAGATAGGGATCGACGATGCCGTGCGTGATCAGCGCCACCCGCGTGCGCTCCAGATAATCGAACGACGACCCGAACGCCCCGCGCGACGTGGCGATCACCCGCGCCTGTTCGGCCAGCGGGAGCTTGCCGGTGTATTGCGGATGATCATGGCGCACGGTAAAGGTCAGCGCGACCAGCCGGCGCTCGCCCGACTGAACCGTCACCCACTTCGGCCGATACGAACCCACGACCATTTCGCGCCGCCACAGCAGGTGGAGCTCGTCGATCACCACCGGCGCCGGTAACCGGTAGACGACCCCGGTGCAGGCACCACCACGATCGAGGCCGAGCACCAGTCCCGGCGCCGCCGGCGTGCCGCGCGATGCCATCGAATACAGGCAGAAGCGCCGGTGCAGGCCGCGCAGCATCGCGGGGCGCGCCTCCATGAACGGAAACAGTGGATTCCACAGCAGCGAACCGTAGGCGAAAACCCACCAGCCTGCGCCCTTGGGCCGCGCAGCCAGCGTCGCGGTCAGCGACTCCGATAACTGTTCGTCATTGAGTGCCCGCCCTTCATCGCCAACTGCGAGCCGGTAGAGCTCGCGCATGCGCCCCGACTCGAGGTCTCCTCGCGACAGCGTCAATGGATCATTCTTCGGAATGCGGGTCACGGGCGAGCTTTCGCATCCTGATGTTGTCGCGATGGCGCAGCGTCCGCGTCGACGCGCCATGCGGTCCGCCCTTGCCTAGCAGCGGCGAACGCGCGACCGGATTGCGCGGCTTCGGCGACGCCGGTGGGGCGTGACGTTTGGCGCGCTTCATCGTGAATCATGAACCCGGGGCAACCGGGGTACTGGAACCGGGCCCGGCCACCGCCTCGGTCGCCCGAAGTCGCACCAACGGCGCCGTCGTGTTGCCGCGTGGACCCGCCGGCAGGAAGCACTGGGTCAGGTCGTTGAGAAAGCGCCGACCTAGCGCCGTCGGCCGAAGCTTCGTCGGGTCGGGGTCGAGCAGTCCCCTGGCCGTCGCGACTTCCAGTGCTCGCGCGACCAGCGCCAGCGGGTAACCGGTGCGTTCGGCAAAGAGCGTCGCCGGAACACCTTCGGTGAGTCGCAGCGCGTTCAGCATGAATTCGAATCCCGCGTCGTCGCGACCAACTTCCACGCGTTCCATCAGCGGCGCGCCGCTGGCCACCTGCGCCATGTACTGGCGCGGCTGCTTCCAGCGAACCTCGCGCACGATTCCGCCAGGCGAGGAAATTTTCGAATGCGCACCGGCGCCGATGCCGAGATAGTCACCAAAGCGCCAGTAATTGAGATTGTGCGCGCATTCGCGGCCGGGCCTGGCGTGCGCCGAAGTCTCGTAATTCAGGTAGCCCGCGGCGCCGAGCGTTGCCTGCACAGCTTCCTCGATGTCTGCCGCGGTGTCCTCGTCCGGCAGGACCGGAGGATGGCGGTGGAACAGCGTGTTCGGCTCGAGCGTAAGGTGGTAGAACGACAGGTGCGGCGGCGCGAAAGCAAGCGCGGCGGCGACGTCGGCGCGCGCGCCTGCCACCGTCTGCCCCGGCAGCGCGAACATCAGGTCGAGGTTGACGTTGCCAAAGATTTTCAGCGCCGCTTCGGCTGCGCGCCGTGCCTCGTCGGCGTCGTGCACGCGGCCCAGCGCCTGCAACGCCTGCGCGTCGAAACTCTGCACGCCCAGCGAGAGGCGGTTCACTCCGGCGGCGAAAAAGCCCGCGAATTTGTCTCGCTCGAAGGTGCCCGGATTGGCCTCGAGCGTGACCTCCGCATCGGGTAGCACCGACAGTCGCGCGCGGACCCCGGCCAGCAAGCTGTCGATTGCCGCAGCGGAAAAAATGCTGGGCGTGCCGCCCCCGATGAATATGGACACGACCTTGCGGCCCCAGATGGCCGGCAGCGCGCTCTCGAGATCGGCGAGGAGCGTGGCGACATAGGCGGCCTCCGGCACCTCGTCGCGCGCCTCATGCGAGTTGAAGTCGCAGTACGGGCATTTGCGCACGCACCACGGCAGATGCACGTACAGCGCCAGCGGCGGCAGAACGGCAAAGCGCGGTCGCGCACCGGCATCGAGGGTTGTGGCGAAGGTGCTCACATCCATGCTCGCGCCGAGTGCACATCGAGGCGGGCGAGCAGCGCCCGGATTGCCTTGCCGCGATGCGACAGCGCATTCTTGAGTTCCAGCGGCAGTTGCGCCGCGGTCAGGCCGGTCGCGTCGTCTTCGAAATACGGGTCGTAACCGAAGCCGCCATCGCCGCGCGGAGCATCGACGATGCGACCGTGCCACGAGCCCTCGGCGATCAGCGGCTCGGGATCGTCCGCGTGCCGGACCAGCACCAGCGCACAGGCGTAATGCGCTCGACGATCGGCAACGCCCTGCAGCGCCGCGACCAGTTTTTCGTTGTTGCGCGCGGAGGATTTCGGCTCACCTGCGTAACGCGCGGATTGCACGCCCGGCGCGCCGCCGAGTGCCACCACGCATACGCCGGAATCGTCGGCGAGCGCCGGCAATCGCACCGCGGCGCTGGCGTGCCGGGCCTTGGCCAGTGCGTTTTCGACGAAGCTGTGGTGCGGTTCGTCCGCCTCGCTGATGGCCAGGTCGCCCTGTGGAACAACCTCGATGCCGCGCGGTTCGAGCAGGCGGCGGAATTCGCGGAGCTTGCCCTCGTTGCCCGATGCGAGGACGAGGCGCGCGATCACCGCGCCAGCGCGGCCTTCTGCGCCGCGACCAACTCGCGTATGCCGGCCTGCGCGAGTTCGACCAGCGCGTCCATCTCGGCCCGCGAGAACGGGGCACCTTCCGCCGTGCCCTGCAATTCGACGAAACCACCCGCACCGGTCATCACCACGTTCATGTCGGTGTCGCAGCCGGAATCCTCGGCGTAGTCGAGGTCCAGCAGCGGCACGCCGCCCACGATGCCGACCGACACCGCCGCGACGAAATCGGTCAGCGGTTCGCCACTGACCAGGCCACGCGCCCGGCACCAGGCAATGGCATCGGCCACCGCCACGCAGGCCCCGGTGATCGAGGCACAGCGCGTGCCGCCGTCGGCCTGCAGCACGTCGCAGTCGATCTTCAGCGTGCGCTCACCCAGTGCCGCAAGGTCGGTGACCGCGCGCAGACTGCGCCCGATCAAGCGCTGGATTTCCTGCGTGCGTCCCGACTGTCGACCGGACGCTGCCTCACGCTTCATTCGGGTGTTGGTCGAGCGCGGCAGCATGCCGTATTCGGCGGTCAGCCACCCCTGCCCCTTGCCCTTAAGGAATGGCGGCACGCCCTCCTCGACGCTCGCGGTGCACAGCACCCGCGTATTCCCGGCCTCGATGAGCACGGAGCCTTCCGCATGCTGCGTAAAGCCGCGGGTGATTCGCAACGGACGCAGTTGTGTGGCCTTGCGGCCGTCGGCACGGGGATTCATGGTGTGATTCGCGGGAACGGAATCGTTGATTATAACGGTGCCGGGGCTGCACACGTGGCGGCGAGTCCCTGTGCCAGCGTGTACGGTGGAGTCCAGCAAAAGCGCGAGCGAAACGCCGCCGTATCCACCTCGAGCGATCCGCAGACCCGCTCGACCGCGCCGGCGCGGCCGGCGCAGGCGCCCGCGAAACGCAGCATTCCCACCGGCACCCGGATAAGACGCGCGGGCACCCGCAAGGCCTGCGCCAGCGCGTCGACGAGTTCCGGCGTCGACACCGCCTGCGCATCGGCGAGCAGATAGGGGGTCAGGCGCGCCCGCGCGGCAGGATCGTCGAGGGCGAGCAACGCGTCCAGCCCCGCGGCGAAGTTTCCCGTGAACAGCAGGCTGCGACGATTGTCGATCGCCGCGAAGGGCAACGGCAGGCCGCGCCTGACCGCGCGCATCAGCGTGGCGAAGTTGGCGCCGACGCCGGGACCGTAGGTCAGCGGCAGGCGCAACGCGGTGACCGTGAGCCCCGACTCTTCGGCGAACGCGGCCATTCGCCGCTCCGCCTCCCATTTGCTCGTCGCATAGGCATCGCCGGGATCCGGGGGATCGCTCTCGCGCCATGGCCGTCCTTCGACGGTGGCTTCGCCGTGAATCTTGACCGTGCTCGCCAACACGAAATGCCGCGCGTCCACGGCGACGGCGGCGCGCGCCAGCCGCAGCGTCATTTCGACATTGTCGTGGCGGAACGCCGCCAACATCGCTTCGTCCGCATCGGCCGCGGCGGGTTGGTGCACGCGCGCGGCCAGATGCACGATCGTCTCGGCGCCGGCCAGCGCGTTGGCGAGCGCATCCGGCGGCGCAGCGGCCAGGTCACCGATGGGGAGGAATTCCGGACGCGCAGCGGTGCGCGCATCGAGCGCGCGCACCAGGCCCCGCACCGGCCGGCCCGAGGCGATAAGCCCCGCGCAGGTCGCGCGGCCAACGAGCCCGGCCGCGCCGGTGACCACGACCAGACCGGCACCGGCCATCAGAACCACTTCCAGCCGTGCCGGCGATAGAAGCGAAAGGCACTTTTCACGAACAGCACGATATGGTGCAGGCCCTTTCCCGCTGCGCCACCACCGTGATGACCGATCTGGACCGAGGGCACATAGGCCGTCTTGGTAACCCGGTTCAACCGCACGCTCCAATCGAAGTCTTCGAAGTAGAGAAAAAAGCGGGGATCGAAACCGCCGGTGCGATCGATGGCGTTGCGCCTGACCAGCATGAACGCGCCCGAGAGCGCGGGAATGCCGACGACGACCTCGGGCGGATCCACGTCCATCAGGTCGCGCATCTCGTAGCGGTCGAGGCGGCGTTGGAACATCCGGCGCACGAACCTGGGGGCGAAACCGCGCAGGAACAGGTCGAAGATCGCCGGGTAGCGCTTGCACAGATATTCGTTGACACCGTCCGGGCCGTGGGCGAGCGGCGCGAGCGCGCCTACCTGCGGGTTCTCGTCAAGCCAGCGGACACCATTGGCGAGCGCATCCGGAGCCACCTCCACGTCCGGGTTGAGCACCAGATGGTAGTCGGAGCCGGTGCCATGCAGCACCAGGTTGTGCGCGGCGCCGTAGCCGATGTTGGCGTGGCCGTGCAGGTAGGTGACGTGCACGCCGGAATCCGAGAAACGAGTCTTGCCCAGCGCATTCACCCGGTTGGCGATCCTGCGATCCTCGCTGTTGTCGATGATCGCCAGATGCACGGTACGCACGGCGCCCGCCTCGCGTCCCGCGCCGACCGCCAATACCAGCTTGCGCAGGCAGCGCTCGAGCAGCTTGAGATCCGGGTGGTGCGTGACGATGCTGATCTGCAGCGAGGAGGGAAGCAAGGGGCGGCAGTCAGGGTGGGTCGCCGCGCACAGGGCCGGACGGGTGGTCGATGGAGGGTTCCATTAGAATCGTGGGCGAATCGTACTGCCGCGTCAACCGGATGCGCGCCCGCCATCGATCCCGCGAGGAACCTGTGACAACAATCACCACGTCGACCCATCCGCTGCGGGCGAAACTCGCCCAGGGTGGCCCCATTGCCGGCATCTGGTCGGTTCTGCCCAATTCCCAGGCGGCAGGCACCATCTCGGCCGCCGGATTCGATTTCGCGATCCTCGACTGCGAACATGGCGGCTTCGACTTCGGTACGCTGGAAGCCGCCATCACCGCCTGTGACGCGGGTGGCGCCAGTCCGTTGGTGCGCGCGCCGGGTGCCGACGCCTTCTTCATTCAGCGCGCGCTCGACCTGGGCGCCGACGGCATTGTCGTGCCGCAGGTGGCGGACGCCGAAACCGCGCGGCGCGCGGTGCGGATGGCGCACTTCGCCCCTGCCGGCACGCGTGGCTACAACCCTTTCACGCGAGGCGGCAACTACGGCATGCCGCCGCAGCCGAAATACGTTGCCGGCTACCCGTTCACCGGGGTGCTGATCGAATCGCCCGCCGCCGCCGAACAGCTGCCGCGGATTGTCGAAGTTCCGGATCTTGATCTCATCTATCTGGGCGTGTTCGACTATTCGGTGGCGCTGGGTATTCCGGGGCAGGTGGACGACGCGCGCGTGCAGGCCTTTGTCGAGCGCGCAACCAGGATTGCCCGCGACGCCGGCAAGGCCGTTGGCACGACCGCGATGTCGGAAGCGCAGACGGCGCGCCTCACCGGCATGGGCGTCAACGTGCTGCTCTACGGCTCGGACACCTGGGTGCTCTCGCGCGGTGCGCGCGAGGGTCTCGCGCTGTACGGAAAATTCGGCTGGAGCGAACGATGAGTGTCCCGGCCCGCTACCCCGCGGACGCGCTGGTCGGCTTTGCCCACGCCCTGCTCACGCGCGCCGGCCTGCGCGAAGACATCGCGCGCGACGTTGCCGAGGTACTCGTCGACGGTGATCTGCTCGGGCACACCACCCACGGACTTACCCTGTTGCCCGGCTATCTCACCGAAATCGAAAAAGGCACGATGGCCAGGGATGGCGCGCCGGTCGTCGTCAGCCAACGGCCCGCGGTCGAGACCTGGGACGGCGGACGTCTGCCGGGGCCATGGCTGACGCTGCGCGCGTTCGACAGGGCTGCCGAGATGGCCACAACCTACGGCACCGGCACGGTAGTGATCCGCCGCGCGCACCACATCGCCTGCCTCGCCGCCTACCTCAAGCGGGTGACCGACCGTGGCCTGATGGCACTGCTGTTCTGCTCCGATCCTGCGGCCTGCAGCGTGGCGCCCTTCGGCGGCGTGTCGCCGGTGTTCACACCCAACCCGATGGCCGCCGGAATCCCGACCTCGGCCGATCCGATTCTGCTCGACATCTCGGCGAGCTGCACCACCAACGGCATGACCAACCGCGTGTACAAGGAAGGCGGCCGCCTGCCGCATCCGTGGGTGCAGGACGCACAGGGCAACGCCACCGACGACCCCGCAGTTCTCTTTGCCGAACCCAAGGGCACGTTGCTGCCGCTGGGCGGACTCGATGTTGGCCACAAGGGCTATGCGCTGGCGCTGCTGATCGAGGCCTGCACCGCGGCGTTGGCAGGTTTCGGGCGCGCCGATCCGTCGGAAGGCTGGGGCGCGACGGTGTTCGCGCAGGTGCTCGACCCCGCAGCCTTCGGCGGCGCCGACGCGTATTGCCGACAGAGCGACTGGCTGGTGCGCGCGTGTCACGAGGCGACGCCGCGTCCTGGCGGGCCGCCCGTGCGCGTGCCTGGCGAAAACGGCATGAAGCGCTATCGCGAGCAGACGGCCAACGGTGTCGGGCTGCATCCGACGATTGCGCCGTTGCTCGAGCCCTGGGCGGCGAAGTTCGGCGTTGCATTGCCGGAGTCGCGGCGCTGAACAGCGCAGGATCGCCAGTCTGCATTCGACAGTTCGATCGATATGGCGGCGCCGCCGAATGTGCCGGAGATCAGCGCCGTGGGGGTGGCCCGGTCGTTCCGCGCACGACAAGTGGTGCGGGCATCTCCCTTGCCTGCGGTACGCGCTTTCCCGCAAGGCGCGCAAGCAGCCTCCTGCCCGCCTCGCGTCCGATTTCCGCGGACGGTACGCGCACCGTGGTAAGACCCGGCGCGAGTTCCCCCGCGAGTTCGATATCGTCGAAACCGACGATCGAAAGTTCGCCCGGCACGTCGATGCCGCGCGCGCGGCATTCGAACAGGGCGCCGATGGCGAGCGGATCGTTGCCGCCGATCACCGCGGTGAAACCCGGCGCTTTCTCGAGAAGCTTTGCAAGCGCCGCGCGGCCGTTGGCCACGGAGAAGCTCACCTCGACGATGCGCCGCGCCGGGAGCTTGAGACCGCGCGAGGCTAGCGCGTCCTTCACACCTGCGAGACGCTCGCGCGCCCGGTCGTTGTGTTTCGTGTCGCCCGCGATCACGGCGATCTCGCGGTGCCCGAGATCAAGCAGGTGCTGCGCCACGCGCATCGAGGCGGCGCGGTGCGAGAATCCGACGCAGTGGTGGCGGCCGGCGCCATCGAGGGACCACGAGATCTCGTAGGGCACCCCGGCGCGCGCGAGCACGCTGAACGTCTCCGGCAGGTGATCCAGACCAACGAGAACCATGCCGTCGGCGCCGCGTTCCACCAATGCGCGCGTGGCCGTCAGCTCCGCCTCGAAGTCGTAATCGTGGCTCGCAAGCAGCAGCGTATAGCCAGCCGCAGCCAGTTCCTGCGCCAGCGCGTGCGTCGCGCTGGCGAAGATTGGATTGTCCACGGGCGGGAACACCGCACCAATGGTGCGCGTGCGGCGCGTGGCGAGCGCGCGCGCCGTGCCGTGCGGAACATAGCCCAGCATGGCGACGGCTTCGCACACGCGCTCACGGGTGTCCTTGCGAACCATCGCGGGCTCCGACAGCGCACGTGACGCGGTGGCGAGCGAGACCCCCGCGGCGCGCGCCACGTCGGCGAGGCGGGGGATCTGGGTGCGGGTCATGCGAGGACTCTACCATCTTGCTGCAAGCGCTTGTGGTCGGCCAGATGCTGCGCCGCACATTGACGAGCCGAGCCTACCCCTATTATTCTGCCTGCAAGCGCTTTCACCCGGAGATCGTTTTTGGAGCTCTGGCGCTTCCCGTCACAGCGTGGCGGGTAAGACAAACCGGCGCGCCCGACGTCGAGCGGTCGCCCACACGAGGAGGAGATTCCCATGGCGCATTCCCGATGGAACCTTGCCCCGGCACTGGTCACGGCGGCGGCACTCGCGCTCGCGCCCGTGCTGGCGCTGGCCGCCGACAAGCCCGTGAAAATTCGCGTGCAGTCGGTGATCCCGACCTCGGCCGACGAGGTGACGATGCTCAAGGAGTTCGCGGCGGACGTCGCGGCGCTCACCAATAACTCCGTCACGTTCGAGGTCCTCCCCGCCGGAGCCATCGTCGCGGTGAACGACACGCTCGACGCCGTCGACAAGGGTCTGATCGAAGGCGGTTTCGCGTGGACGCACTACTGGTCGGGCAAGCATCCTGCAGCCACGCTCTTCGGCTCGCCGGCCGCGGGTTCGGGCCTGGGCATGGACAACTTCGCGTGGGTTTCCTGGTACCTCTACGGCGGCGGCCAGCAGCTCTACAACAAGTTGTGGAAAGAGATGAAGGTCAACGTGAAGGGCTTCGTTCTGCAGCCCGTCGGCCCCGAGGCGCTCGGCTGGTTCAAGACGCCCATCAACAATATGGCCGACTTCAGGAAGCTTCGCTTCCGCACGCCTCCAGGGATCCCGGGCCAGATCTACAAGGACATCGGCGTGGCCTCCGTCGCGATGGGCGGTGGCGACATCCTGCCGGCGCTGGAAAAGGGCACGATCGACGCGGCTGAATGGTGCTGCCCGAAGCCCGACATGACATTTGGCTTCCACAAAGTGCTCAAGCACTACTACCTGCAGGGCCTGCATCAGGTGGTGGTGAACGCCGACCTCTACATCAACGGCGACGTGTGGAAGAAACTCTCGCCCGGCCAGCAGAAGGCGATCGAAGTCTCGGCCAATGCTTCGCTGATGAAGACCGTGGCCTATCGGATCCTGGAGAATGGCAAGGCGCTGAAGGAGCTCACCGAGAAGCACGGCGTGATCCTGCACGACACGCCTCCGGAATACTTCAAGGAATACGGCGCCGCGGCCAAGAAGAGTTTCGAGAAGAACGCAGCCGACAACGCCTTCTTCAAGGAGGTTTGGGAAAGCCAGAAAGCGTTCGCCGATGTCGCGATTCCCTTCTGGGCAGGTGCGCAGAAATCGAACGCGAACCTGGGCGCCGCCTACGCGGACGAGCTGGCCAAGGCGAAGAAGAAGTAGCGGCAAGCTCCTTGCGGCCGTGATCGGGCGAGACGTACTCGCCCACGGCCGCATTTCCCGACGCAGGAATCGCCCGGGCGTGATGTCGTGTCGCGCCGACGGCAGCATGCGCCCGCCCTCAAGGCGCAGCCGCCCCGACAGGAGGTTGCAAAACCATGGCTGAAACCCCCATTCTCGCCGACGAGATGATCGCGGGAGGGCGCGCCGACGTCACCACGGGCCTGCCTGACGACATGCCGCCGTGGATGTCGCGCACCATTATCGCCATCGACACCTTCAGCCTGTGGGTGGGCCGGGTGGTGAGCTGGCTCACGGTCCCGCTCATGTTCGCGATGGTGTACGAGGTCGTCGCCCGCTACGCGTGGACGGCGCCCACGGCATGGGCATACGACATCAGCCGGATGCTCTACGGCGCGCTGTTCATTCTGGGCGCCGGCTACGCGCTGGCGAGGGGCGTACACATCCGCTCGGACTTCCTCTACCGGAAATGGTCGATCAGGAATCAGGGTCGGGTCGACACCCTGCTCTACCTCACCTGCTACTTTCCGGCGATGATCATCTTCCTCTGGGTATCGTCCGGGTGGGCCTGGGTCGCCGTCGAGCGCGCCGAGCGCGGGATGGACACCGCGTGGATGCCGTTGCTCGGACCCGTCAAGAGTTGCCTCCCCATCGGCATCGCCTTCCTCATCATCCAGGGCGTTTCGGAATTGTTGAAGAGCGTGCACGCGGCGCGCGCCGGAAAGTGGCCGCAATGAGCCCGGAAATCATCGGCCTCCTGATGATCGTCGGAATGCTCGGCGGCATCTTCATCGGCTTCCCCATTTCCTTCACGCTCCTTTTTCTCGGTATCGTATTTGGGTACTGGGGCTTCGGTGAGCTCGTCTTCTACCTGATGACCCTGCAGTTCAACGCCACGATGATGGAGCAGACGCTCTCCGCGGTGCCGCTCTTCGTCTTCATGGGAATCATGATGGAGCAGGCGAACCTGATGGAGCGCCTCTTCGATGCCGTGCAGAAGATACTTGCCCGGGTACGCGGTTCGCTCTACCTCGCTGTGATGTTCGTGGCGACCATCTTCGCCGCCGCCACCGGAATCGTGGGCGCCTCCGTCACGATACTCGGCATCATGGCGGGCAAGTCCATGACGCGCTCGGGCTACGACGTGAAGCTTTCGTCCGGCCTCATCGCCGCGGGTGGCACGCTCGGCATCCTCATCCCGCCGTCGATCATGCTGGTGGTGATGGGGCCGGTGCTCGAGGTGCCGGTGACCACGCTCTTCGCCGCAGCGATCATTCCGGGGATCATGCTGGCGCTGATGTTTACCGGCTACGCGATGATCCGTTGCATGATCAACCCCGCGCTGGGGCCGGCGCTGCCGATCGAGGAGCATCCCGAGAACATGGCCGAGGTCTGGAAGCAATTCTTCCTGGGCCTGGTGCCGCCGGCCGCACTCGTGCTCGCCGCCCTCGGCAGCATTGTGTTCGGGTTCGCCACGCCCACCGAAGGTGCGGCCTGCGGCGCGGTCGGCGCGCTCCTGCTCACGGCGGCCTACGGCAGGCTCACCCTGCCGAATTTCAAGGAATCGCTCATCCGCACGCTCGAGATTTCGGTGCTGATCCTCTTCCTGGTGGCGGCGTCAAATTTCTTCGGCGCGGTCTTCGCCCGCCTGGGCACACCCACGATGCTCACCGATGCACTTCTCGGGCTCGACCTGAATCGCTATGTGATGTTGTTCATCATCATGGCGCTGATTTTTCTCCTGGGCTGGCCGCTCGAGTGGGTTCCGATCGTGCTGATCGTGGTGCCCTTCCTGCTGCCACTGGTGCAGAAACTCGGCTTCGACCTCGCCTGGTTCGGAATCCTGGTGGCGGTGAACCTGCAGACCGCGTGGCTGTCGCCACCAGTGGCGTTGTCGGCCTACTTCCTCAAGGGCGTGGTACCGCAGTGGGAGCTCTCCGACATCTACAAGGGCATGCTCCAGTTCATGGTCCTGCAGCTCACGGGCCTGGTACTGATCATCGCGTTCCCGCAGATCGTCCTTTGGCTGCCCGAATACATCTACGGGAAATGAGCACATGGCAATCGACTACCTGAAGAAGGCCGCGAAGTCGCCGGACACCGAGACCGGAAACGCGCGAATCGTCGTCGAGGAAATGCTGGGCGAGATCGAGCGCCATGGCGAGGCGGCCGTGCGCGAGTACGCCGCAAAACTCGACCAGTGGACGGGAGAAATCGTCGTCTCGCCCGACGAGATCGAACGCCGCACGAGCGCGATCGCCCCGGACGTGAAGCGCGACATCGAGTTCGCGACGGGCCAGGTGCGCCGCTTCGCCGAAGCGCAGCTCGCCTCGCTTCGCGAGTTCTCGATCGAGATCCATCCGGGCCTCGTCGCGGGCCAGCGCCTCATTCCCGTGAACGTCGCGGGCTGCTATGTGCCTACGGGACGCTACGCGCACATCGCCTCCGCCTACATGGCGATCGCGACCGCGAAGGCCGCGGGCGTGCCCACGGTGATCGCCTGTTCGACACCCTACCGGGGCGAAGGCATTCACCCGCAGGTGCTCTACGCGATGAAGGTGGCCGGCGCCGACACGATCATGACGCTGGGCGGCGTACAGGCCATCGCCGCGCTGGCCTACGGCCTCTTCACTGGTAAGGCGGCCGACATCATCGTCGGGCCCGGCAACAAATACGTCGCGGAAGCCAAGCGCATGCTCTTCGGCAAGGTGGGTATCGATGTCTTTGCCGGCCCTTCGGAAGTGGCGGTGATCGCAGACGATTCCGCCGACGCGGCGATCGTCGCCGCCGACCTCGTCGGCCAGGCCGAGCACGGGCACGAGTCGCCTGCATGGCTCTTCACCACCTCGCGAGCGCTCGCCGAAGAGGTGATGCGGCGCGTGCCCGACCTCGTGGCCGCACTCCCGGCGACCGCACGCGATGCGGCCGGCGCGGCGTGGCGCGACTACGGCGAAGTGATCCTCTGCGACACGGTGGAGGAGGTAGCGCAGGTCTCCGACCGCTACGCCTCCGAGCACCTCGAGGTGCACGCGCGCGACCTCGACTGGTGGCTGGGGCGGCTCACCTGCTACGGCTCTCTCTTCCTGGGCGAGGAGACGACGGTTGCGTTCGGCGACAAGGCCTCCGGCCCCAACCACGTGCTGCCCACGCGCGGTGCGGCGCGCTATTCGGGTGGTCTTTCCGTGCACAAGTTCGTGAAGACCGTAACCTGGCAGCGCATGACGCGCGCAGCGAACCACGAGATCGCGCAAGTGACCGCCCGCATTTCCCGGCTCGAAGGCATGGAGGCGCACGCCAGAACCGCCGACGACCGCCTGGCAAAGTATTTTCCGCAGGAGCATTTCGCGCTGGGCGCGCGCGTGGAGCGCTGACGGCGTGGCCGCGCCCGACTACGACTTCATCGTCGTCGGCGCCGGCAGCGCGGGATGCGTGCTGGCGGCACGCCTGTCGGAAGGCGGACGTCATTCGGTGCTGCTGCTCGAGGCGGGTCCGAAGGACAACTACCTCTGGATCCACATTCCGATGGGGTACGGCAAGACGATGTTTCATCCGGTTTACAACTGGCGCTTCGAGACCGAGCCGGATCCGGGGATGGACAACCGGAGGATCTACTGGCCGCGCGGGCGCTGCCTGGGCGGGTCCTCATCGATCAACGGGCTCATCTACATCCGCGGCCAGCACGAGGACTACGACCACTGGGCGGCGCTGGGCAATGCCGGCTGGGCATGGAAGGACGTGGCCCCCTATTTCCGCAAGCTGGAGTCGAACTCGCGCGGCGCCTCCGAACTTCACGGCGGCGACGGGCCCGTGTCCTGCTCCGACATTCCCGGCCCGCACGAACTCATCGATGCCATCATCGATGGAGCCGGACAACTCGGCGTGCCGTGGAACGACGACTTCAACGGCGCGTCCCAGGAAGGCGTGGGGTATTTCCAGCTTTTCACCAGGAAGGGCTGGCGTTCGAGTTCCGCGGTGGCCTACCTGAAGCCAGCCCGCGGCCGCACGAACCTGCGCGTGGAGACGGACGCGCACGTCGAGCAAATCGTTTTCTCGGGGACTCGCGCCACGGGCGTTCGATACCGGCAGGGTGACCGGACGCTCACCGCGAACGCGCACCGCGAGGTGATCCTCGCAGCGGGCGCAGTGCAAAGTCCGCAGTTGCTGCAGCTCTCGGGTGTGGGGCCGGCGGAGCTCCTCGGCAGCAATGGCATCGCGGTGGTGGCCGACCGCCCCGGCGTCGGCGAAAACCTGCAGGACCATCTGCAGATGCGCCTGGTCTACAAGTGCGCGAAGCCCATCACCACGAACGACGACCTGGCATCGTGGTGGCGCTCGGCCCGGATCGGGATGCAGTGGCTGCTCTTTCGCGAGGGACCGCTCGCCATCGGGATCAACCAGGGGGGGCTCTTCACGCGCGTGCTGCCCGAGTCAACGAGACCCGACATCCAGTTCCACATCGCAACGCTGTCAGCGGAGCAGGCCGGCGCCAAACCCCATCCGTTTTCCGGATTCACGCTGAGCGTCTGCCAGCTCCGGCCCAGCTCGCGCGGACACGTGCGCATCAAGTCGGCCAGCGCGTTCGATCCGCCCGCCATGACCGCCAATTATCTTTCGACCGAGGAAGACCGGCGCTGCAACGTCGAGGCGGTGAAATTCGCGCGACGCCTCGCCGCCACTCCCGCCGTGGCGCCCTACGTTCGCGAGGAATACAAGCCGGGGCCGGGCCTTGCGAGCGACGAGGACCTGCTCGGGTGGTGCCGCGCGAGCGGCGCGACCATCTTCCATCCCTCCGGCACTTGCCGCATGGGCGACGATCCGCTGGCGGTCGTCGACGCGCGGCTACGCGTGCACGGCGTGACCGGGCTTCGCGTCGTAGACTGTTCGATCATGCCAACGCTCGTTTCCGGCAACACCAACGCACCAGCAATCATGATCGCGGAACGGGCCAGCGATCTGATTCTCGAGGACGCGATGGCGGGCCGCGTTCAGTAACCTGCCCCGGGAGGAAACCCAGTATGCAAGCCAAGGATGTGATGACCAGCCCCGTTCTCACCGTCTCGCCTTATGCGACGGTGGTGGAGATCGCCCGGCTGCTCCTCGACCGCCACATCAGCGCGGCCCCCGTGGTGGACGACGCCGGGAAGCTGCTCGGCATCGTGAGCGAGGGCGACCTCATGCGCCGCCCGGAGTCGGGAACGGAGCGCCATCCGTCCTGGTGGCTCACCCTGATCTCCGATCCCCGTGACGAGGCGCGCGAGTTCCTCAAGCACCACGGATTGCACGCTCGGGACGTGATGAGCCGTCACGTGGTGAGCGTGGTCGAGACCACGCCGCTGCAGGAGGTCGCAAGCCTGCTGGAGAAGCATCGCATCAAGCGCGTGCCGGTGCTGCGCGAAGGAAAGGTCGTAGGCATCGTGAGCCGTGCCAACCTGCTGCAGGCGCTGGTCGCGCAGCCCAGGCCAGCCCCGCTTGAGGCCGACGACCTGCATTTGCGGCAGACGGTCCGTGACGCGATCAAGGCCACCGGCGCCCGCACGCTCTACCTGAACGTGGTGGTCTCCGACGGGGTGGTTCACCTGTGGGGCATGGCCTATTCCCAGGACGAAAAACAAGCCATGTGCGTGGCTGCCGAATCGGTCCCGGGGGCAAAGGAAATCCGGGAACGGATCAGCATCCTGCCTCGCGGGGCGAACCGCGCGGGCTGACACTCCGGGGTCGCAGGGCGGTACATCGCGGGTCGACGCCGATACGGTCGTGAGTTACTCTCGCGCGGTTCGCCTGCCGTCTGCAGGGCGCGAGGAGGGAACCGTGGCCAAGGGACGATGTCTTTGCGGTGCGCTGGCCTACGAGCTGGAAGAGCCGTCCAGCGCGATGGTTCACTGCCACTGCTCGATGTGCCGCAAGCACCACGGCACGGGCTTCGCATCCTTCATCTCGGGGCCGATCGCCGGCTTCCGCTGGATCTCTGGCGAAGACCAGGTCGAGCGCTATCGGTCATCGCCGAACGGGGCTCGCAGCTTCTGCCGCGTGTGCGGCTCCGCGGGGCCCGTCAACATGCCCGAGGTCGGCATCGCGGCGGCGCCCGCAGCGAGCTTCGAAGGCGAGCTCGGCAACTTGTCCCAGAGCCATATTTTCGTCGGCTCCAAGGCGCCCTGGGACGCCATCATCGACGACTTGCCGCAGTTCGATGCCTACCCGCCGGGTTTCGGCGCTCAGGAGGTCACCCGCCCCACGGTGACGCCGCGCGCTGGGATCACCGAGGGCAGCTGCCTGTGCGGCGAGATCGGTTATGAGATCACCGGCGCACCAGTGCGCATGATGAACTGTCACTGCAGTCGCTGCCGCCTTGGCCGTGCCGCGGCGCATGCGGCGAACGTCTTCTACAAGCTCGATGGGTTCCGCTGGGTGCGCGGCGCGTCGCTGGTGACCGAATACAAGGTGCCCGATGCACGCTTCCACACCAACGCGTTCTGCTCGCGCTGCGGCGCGAAGGTGCCCAGGCCGTCCCCGAAGCGCGGCATCGTCGCGGTCCCCGCGGGATCGCTCGATACCGATCCGAGCATGCGCGCCCAGGCGCACATATTCGTCGCGGACAAGGCCCCCTGGTTCGACATCACCGGGCCGCTGCCCCAATTCGCTGGAATGCCGCCGGGATAGGAAATACCCGCGCGCCAGGATGATGCAAGTCCGAGCGCGGGGTCATGCCTTGTTATGAGGTCAGGTCACCGACGCCTGGTAGATGCTGGCGATCGACGCGTCCAGCGCCCCGTTGAATTCCTGGGCGCTCTGTTGCGCGGTGAGGCCTTCGGTCAACGCCCGCGAGAAGCTCGCGATCACGCCATGATTGCGCGCAAGCAGCGTGTTCGCCTCGTCGCGCGCGTAGCCTCCCGAGAGCGCAACCACGCGCACCAGCTTCGGATGCGTGACGAGATCCGCATAGAAATCGTCGACCGATGGAATCGTGAGCTTCAGCATCACTTGTTGTTGCGGTCCCAGGGTATCCAGGTGCTCGAGGATGGCCGCCTTCAGGATCAGCTCGGCGGCTTGCTTATCCGTGGCGTGGATGTCGACCTCGGGCTCGAGGATGGGCATGAGGCCCGTCGCCAGGATCTGTTTGCCGATCGTGAACTGCTGGGCGACAACGTCCTCGATGCCTTTGGCGTCGGCGTGCTTCACGACCGAGCGCATCTTGGTCCCGAATATGCCCTTGCCCCTGGCCCGCTCGAGCAAAGCGTCCAGGTCGGGCATCGCCTTCATCATCTGCGCGCCATTCGCCTCGTCGGCCAGGCCTTTGTCGACCTTCAGGAATGGAACGACCTGCTTCACGGACCAGAGGTAGTCCGCGCTGCCGCGTCCCTCGATCTCGCGGTCCATCGTCTGTTCGAACAGGATCGCGCCCAGGATTCGATCGCCGCTGAACGCCTGACTGGTGACGATCCGCGTGCGCATCGCGTGGACCAGGTCGAACATCTGCTGATCGCCCGAATAGGCGTCCGGCTTGATGCCGTACAGGCTCAACGCCTTCGGCGTGCTGCCGCCGCTCTGGTCAAGCGCAGCAATGAAGCCCTTGGCGGATTTGATCTTTTCATACTGCTGTGTGTTCATGGCGGTCCCCGTGGTGGAGTGCGAAGTCTGTTCCGTATTTTACGCGCACGGGGGTGCTTCGACCTGCGTTCCCGTCCCAGACAGGCGGAGGAGAGCCGGGGCGACCGGCCGCGAACAGTCGCTCACCGGCTGGGGCCGAATGCTGGCAACGCGGACGAAGCGGACATCCGGCCGATGTCTGCCATGTAATCAGGGGGCCGACCAATCCGACTCGCGTTGCTACGCGCGTTTCAACAACGACGTCATGCTGCGCCGAAAAATCTGCGCGAGCAGGTGGAAGGTGCGCATGCGCTCCTGATACACGAGCAGCATCGGGTCAACCGCCCGATTTTCGCGGCCGAGGGCAACCTGATCGTTGGCCGCTGGTTGCGGTCGACCCAAGACGCGTGCTGTGGTCGCCCGGGGAAGGACAGGACCGCGGTCGGCTTCGGCGGGGATGGTATTGCGCAGGTCGAGTAGCATGGTGGCTCCTTGGGAAAAATGACCGGCAGCGGGTTCCTGCGCCCGGCGTGGCCGGGACCGTGCGGTTGCTGCCGCCGGACAGGCCACCGGGTCATCCGGTAGACTGGTTTTGGATTCGATCCAGGAATGCATGGAACCGGGGATCGGTCCGCCACACCCCTATGATCGGGGCTGATGTCCTGGGCTTCAAACGATGATTCGGAACTGCTAACATTCCCATTGAGAATGCGAAAAACCCCCTCCCGGCTGCCGCCGCTGGAACTGCTGCCGACCTTCGACGCGGCGGCACGGCATCTGTCGTTCACCAAGGCCGCGGCCGAGCGCTTCCTCACCCAGTCGGCCGTCAGCCGGCAGATCAAGGCGCTCGAAGAGGAACTCGGCGTGGCGCTGTTTCGCCGTCGCCATCGGGCGATCGAACTGACCGACGACGGCAGGCGTTTGAGTGAGGCCGTGCGCATCGCGCTCGAAGGCCTGCGCGATACGGTTGGGCAGATCCGCGTGCCGGTGCGGCGGGAAGTGCTGGCGCTGACGACGACGCCTGGCTTCGCCGCGCTATGGCTGATTCCCCGCCTTGCCGTGTTCGTCGCCGAGCATCCCGGCATCGACGTGCGCATCGATGCCACACTCGAGCAGCGCGATCTCGTCAGCGACGAATTCGATCTTGCGATCCGCTACGCGCTCAGCAGCGCCAAGCTGGGCACGCCGCTGTTCCAGGAAACCGTGCAACCGGTCTGCGCCCCGGCGCTGGCGCGTGACCGCAAACGTCCGCTGAAGACCATGGCGGATTTGTTTCAGCACACGCTGTTGCAGGTCAACCTTCCGCGTGACATGGGCATCCAGACCGAGTGGGAACCGTGGGCGCAGATCGTCGGCATCGACTCGCTGAAATCGGTACGCTCGGTGACGTTCACGACCTACGACTCGGCGATCGCCGCGGCGGTCGCCGGACAGGGTGTTGCGCTCGGGCGCCATCCGCTGGTCAACGAGCTGCTGAAAAAGCGTGCCCTCGTCGCGCCGCTCAAGGACGAGCGATCATCGGCGCGCGCTTACTTCCTGGTCCTGGAACCGAACGCGGCCAGGCGCCCCGCGGTTCGGGCGTTCGCCGATTGGCTGATCGGGCAGGCGCGCGTCCCATAGTAGTCGTCATCCGCTGTCCGCAGTTTCGGCCAGCGCGCGTCCAATCGCGTATTCAAGCGTCGAAGCGCGGCCCTCGGCCCAAGTCCGTTCAAAGACCTCGTCATCGCCCAGCACCTCACGCGCTGCGGCGACGCTCCGATCGTAGCCGGGTCGAGATCTTGGTGTCAACGGCGTTCCAATCTCCTCCCGAAGCCGCTCCGCGGCACCCCAGAGACGCGCGGCGCGGACAGCGTTGCCCAGCGCTGCGTCCGCGTCGGCCACGCTTTCCAGCGCACCGGCGGTCCCTCGCCCGTCACCCAGATCCCTGAAGATGGCCAGGGCCTCCTGGTGGAGCCTCTGCGCGTCCGGATACTTGCCCCGGTCATAGGCCACCTCCCCGAGTAACGCCAGCGTTCCGGCGATGCCGCCTCGGTCGCCCAACTCGCGCACGATCGCAAGGGCCTCCTCGAGCAACATCCCGGCGGTTGCAGGGTCGCCCTGCAAGCGGGCGATATTGCCCAGGCTCCGCAGCGTTATGGCGATGTGGTACCGGTCGCCCAGTTCCCGCGTGATCGCAAGGCACTCCACATAGCGCGCCCGGGCCGCCTCGTAGTCACTCTGATCGAGAGCGGTAGCGCCCAGGTTGCCCAGAGAGTTGGCGATGCTGGTCCGGTCTGCGAGTTCCCGCGCCAACGCCAGGCTCTGTTCATGGTAGGCGCGGGCGGCGGAATAATCGCCCTGCTCGAATGCCATCACCCCCAGGTTGTTCAGCAATGCGGCCATCCGCTTTCGGTCGCCTGATTGCCTGGCAATCGCCAGGCTCTCCTCGAACAACGCGCGGGCCGCAGGATAGTTGCACTGATAAACGGCAACCGCGCCCGCCGTATTCAGCGCAATTGCGCGGATCGCAGTGGGTTCCCCCGCGCCCGGCTTTTCGAGGACGCGCGCGCACCAGTCGCGGGCCTCGGCGAGATGTCCCCGCATGAGCCAGAACCGTTGCAGCGCACCGCAGAAGCGAAGGCCACTCTCCGCTGCTTCTTCCACCAGGCACCAGTCCAGACCTGCGCGCAGATTCTCGTGCTCTTCCTCCAGGCGGCTCAGCCACGCCGCCTGTTCGGCGCCCTGCAGTTTCGGGACCGCCTCCTCTGCCAGCGCCAGGAAGCAGTCGCGATGGCGCTCGCGGGTCCGTCCAATGTCCCCGCTCTCCGCCAGCCGCTCCCGGCCGTATTGCCGCAGCGTCTCCAGCAGGCGGTAACGCGGAGACTCGTCGAGGAGCTCCGCCGTCACCACGCTCTTGTCGCCAAGCGCAATCAGGAGGTCAGCGACTTCCTCCGCCTTGATGCCCTCGCCCGCGCAGACCTGCGCCGCCGCCGCGCCGGTCCAGCCACCGGCGAAGACCGACAGCCGTTGCCACAGCAGGCGTTCCGAGTCGGTCAACAGGTCGTAACTCCAGTCGACCAGCGCGCGCAGCGTCTGCTGGCGGGGCAAGGCGGTCCGCGAGCCTCCGGTCAACAGCGCGAAACGCTGGTCCAGCCTGTTCTCGATTTCCTCCACGGAAAACGAGCGCACCCTTGCCGCCGCCAATTCGATGGCCAGCGGAATGCCGTCGAGCCGGCGGCACAGTGACGCCAGCGCAGGCGCGTTCTCGTCGGTGACCTGGAAATCCGCGCGCACCAGCGAGGCGCGGTCGTTGAAGAGCCGGACCGACTCGTAGTCCGAAAGGCTCCGCGGTGTCGCCGCCTGCTCGCGCGCCGGCAGAGACAGCGACGGCACCCGATACGATTGTTCTCCCGTGATGCCGAGCGCTTCGCGACTTGTGGCGAGGATCTGCACGCCGGGACACTGCCGCAGCAGCGCATCGGCGAGTATTGCACTGGCGTCGAGCAGGTGCTCGCAGTTGTCGAGCAGCAGCAGCAGTTGCTTGCGGCCGATGTGCTCGGCCAGCGTCTGCGTGATCTGTTGGCCCTGCTTTTCCTTCACGCCCAGCACGGTGGCCACGGTCTGCGGCAGCAGATCCGGATCCGACAGCGGCGCGAGTTCCACGTACCAGGCGCCGCTCGGGAAACGTGCGAGTTCGTCGGCGGCAAGCTGTAGGCCAAGGCGCGTCTTGCCGCTGCCACCGGCGCCGGTAAGTGTGAGCAGCCGGGTCCGGGCCAGCAGCGCCTCGATCTCGGTGATCACCTTCTCCCGGCCGATGAAGCTGGTCAGTCGATGGGGCAGGTTGTTCGCGTGCGTCGACAGCGACCTGATCGGTGGAAATGTGCCCGGCAGCGCCGGGTGGCAGAGCTCGTAAACCTGTTCCGGACGGGCGAGATCCCTGAGTTGATGCGCGCCAAGGTCGCGCAGCGACGCGGCCTCGGGCAGCGAGTCCCGACTAAGTTCGGACGTTGCCTGCGACAGCAGTGTCTGCCCGCCGTGACCGGTGGAGAGGAGCCTGGACAATCGATAGATCGGTTTTCCGAAATAGTCGCCGTCTCGGCTTTCCACGACGCCGGTGTGCAGCGCCATGCGCGCCTTGATGGGCGTCGTCCCGGGCCACGACTCCGCGGTCAGCGCCGTTTGCGCGCGCAGCGCCGCGGCGACCGCATCGGCAGCATCGGCAAAGGCCGCGCAGAAGGCATCACCCACAGTCTTGAAGACGTAGCCGCCGGCACCGACGATGGCGTCACGCACCAGCTCGTCGTGCCGCGCAATCGCCACGCGCGCCATTTCAGGGTCGGCTTCCCATAACTTCGTGCTGCTCTCGATATCCGTGAACAGGAAGGTAACGGTGCCGGTGGGCAGACGTGAATCCACGGGGGAGGATGCTGACATGGTGGGGGAAGGAAACCGTTGCGTGCGCAAGCGCATTCTGCGGATCGCGATTCATTTTCGCAACCTGCGGTGTCACGATGCCGGCCTCGCCGCACTCGACCGTCTACTTGCGCAGGTCTACGCCAAGGCCCTGAAGAATTGGCCGCAGCAAGAGGCAGCGACGCAGCGTACGCTGCAGCGAGGCTGGATCAAGGGACGCAACGAGTGTTCCGGCGCCGGTAAAGCTTGTCTTGGCGGCTGAGCGCCTGAACAGCCCGCCAAACGACACCACAGGCGGCAATCCAGACCCGCTCATGGCAGCCATCACATGCAGGTGAACGACACCGTCTCGACGGGATTGGCCTCGTAGGCATGGCCGAAGCTGATGCGGCCGTTGCCGCGCAGCAGCACTTCCTCGCGGCGCAACAGGAGCTCACGCTCGCCCTCGAAGGTCACATAGGTCCCGTTGGAGCTCTGGTCGATCAGCGCAAATTTGTCGCGGCGGCGCTCGATCCTGGCGTGGACCCGTGACGCCAGCATGTCTGCGATCACCACGTCGTTCCGGGGCTCGCGACCCAGCGTGAGCGACAGGGTGTCCGCGTTCAGCCGGATCGTACGCGCTCCATGCCGGAGCTCGAGCTCGGCTGCGCGGATCGGCGGCCGCATCACCATTTCGGTGAGGTCGGCCGGGTCCTGCCACGCCAGCTCCATGATGTCGATATCGTGTTCTTTGCCCTTCACGGTCACCAGGTCGAGCGCGCGCAGGTGCCAGCGCACGCTGGGCGACAGTTCTTTCGCCGTGGACGCCGACAGAATGATCTGACCGCCTTTCGCCAGCGCGACCATCCGCGCCGCGGTGTTGACCGAATCACCGAACAGGTCGCCATCCCTTTCGATCGCACCGCCGAAATGGAAGCCCATGCGAAACGCAAGGCGGAGGTTGTCGATGTCCGTCAGCCCGCACATCCTGCCCTGGATCTCCGCGGCGGCAGCAGCGGCCTGGTCCGCCGTCGGGAAGACGAGCATCGCCTCGTCACCGATCGTCTTGACCAGCCGGCCACCAAATTCGGTGGAGGCGTCACGGGCAAGCTCGAGACAACGGCTGATCGTGGCCAGCGCCTTCGCATCGCCCAGCTTTTCGTAAAGGCGCGTGCTGCCGGCGACGTCGGCAAACAGCACGGCAACAGTCGGTTCGGTGAGATTCACTGCAATTGTTTGAATTCGAATGATCCAGGCTTCATTATGCACCTGGGGGTATCGCAATTTCCGAAGGGGCGCAACGCCGCGTTGCGTTGGATCGGACCATTGGGTCGGCGCACAAAGCCCGGCCAGAGACTGGCGGACAGCGTCCTGCGTCGAAGCGATCGTTCCCGAATATCGCCGGTGCCGTATCTCAACGTGCGCAGCCCTTGTGCCTCTGCGACGGCGTACATGGCGTGATAACGACCGGGGAATCCGGCGCCCCTCCTGATTCCCCGACCGATGCGCATGGTACGGTCGACCTTCTCATTCACAATCGAACGGTTCGACGATGACCCGGTTTTCCGTGGCAGGTGCCGAGGGATACGAGCGCGGAGTGGGTCGCTGGAGCCGTCGCCTGGCGCCGGCATTCCTCGATTTCTGCGGACCCGTGGCTGGACGGGTCCTCGACATCGGCTGCGGCACCGGCATCCTCACCGAATCGCTGCTTGGGCGAGGAGGCGTGACCGGTGTCGTCGGCATCGACATTGCGGAGCCGCTGCTCGCCCGAGCGCATGCCGATACCGTCGATCCGCGAGCGAGTTTCGATCGGACCGATGCAGCGGCCTTGCCCTACGAAAGCAAGAGCTTCGATCACGCGCTGTCGATGCTGGTCGTCAATTTCCTCGAAGATCGGCCGGCGAGCATGCGGGAAGCCATGCGCGTGACTCGGGCCGGCGGCACGGTCGCCGCCGCAATCTGGGATTTCCGTGGCGGCTTCGTGTACACGCGCTTTGCGTGGGACATTGCCGCGGCGCTCGACCCCGTTGCAGCGACGGAACGCGACAGGTTGCTGCGCACGCCTTTCCTTCGTCCGGGAAGCCTCGAAGCCCTGTGGGCGGGTACCGGGCTTGCCGACGTGCGCGGCCAGTCGCTGACAATCGACATGACCTTCGCCAATTTCGACGACTATTGGCAGCCGCTCCTCCGCACCGGCCAGAGCTTCAGTAAATACCTGGCCGCACGGCCCGCCGCGGCACAGACGCGCATCCACGAAGCGGCGCGCGCCGCCTTTCTGGTCGGCGATGACGACGGTCCGCGGTCGTTCGTCGCGCGCGCATTCGCCGTCAGCGGACGCGTTCCCGGTTCCGGTTGAAGGGTGATCCGCCCAGTAACCGGTGCGTCCTGCGGCGTTCGGTTTCTTTGGCGAAGAACGAGCTACTTCTGTTGAACCAGGCGCAGGCCCGCCTGGGGTCGAGCCGGAACCGCCGATGATCAGGCCAAATTTTGTGCAGGCTCGTTTGGTGCCAGTCGATTTCCCGGTATCCCCTCACCGGCGCTACTCCTGAGCGCGCTCGCTCCGTGCTCGCGGCAGGTTCAGCTCGGCGATCAATCCCCCACCGTCCGGCGCGTTGCGCAGGCGAATGTCACCGCCATGCCAGCGTGCGATGTTGCGGGCGATGGCGAGGCCGAGACCCGTTCCGCCACTGTCTCGGCTGCGGGAGGACTCCAGACGGAAGAACGGCTCGAACACCCGCTCCAGGTCCTGCTCGGGAATTCCCGGCCCGTCGTCGCGCACGACAATACGCAGCGAAGTATCGTCGTCGTCGATGGTGACCCGCGCGCAAGCACCATAGCGCAACGCATTGTCGATCAGGTTGTCGAGACAGCGGCGCAGCGCGCGCGGATGCGAGTTGTACGGACCGCGCGGAGTGCCCTGTACCGTCACCTCGCGGCCGGACTCGGACCAGTCCTCGCACATGCTCTCGACCAACGCGCCCACGTCGAGCGGCTGGCGCCGCGGCTCGTCACCAAGACTCTTGAAGAATTCGAGTGCCGAGCCGGCAATCGCCTCCATCTCGTCGAGATCCCGGACGAACTTCTCGCGGGTTCCGACGTCCCCGATCATTTCCGCCCGCAGGCGCAACCGGGTGATCGGCGTGCGCAGGTCGTGCGAGATTGCGGCCAGCATCCGGGCGCGTTCCACCACGTAGCTGCCCAGTTGCAGGCGCATTCGATTGAATGCATGAATCACGCTGCGTACCTCGCTCGGCCCGGCCTCCGGCAACGGGGCGCCCTCGGGATTGGCACCGGCCTGATCCGCCGCCCGCGCGAGGCGTTCGAGCGGACGCGTGATCGTGGCGACCGCCGCCACGCCGAACAGCATGAGGATTACAAGATTAAGCAGCAGTCGCGGCACCAGCGATTCAAACCGGCTGAGCGGCTCCTGCGGGATCCGCGCATAGAACACGGCGTTGGTGCCATCTTCGAGCCTGATCTGCGACACGACCGAGTACGTGCCGGGAAGGGCGAAGTAGAAATAGCGCGCCAGCCACTGCTCGAACGGACTGGCATCTACCGACTCGTAGGTCCGCGGACGGCGCTCCCGGCCGAGGCTCGTGATCTTCAACGACGTGCTCCACTCCGAGTGCAGGTAGAACCTGACCAACGCGCCGAGCTCCTGCTCGTAGCGATCGTGCTCGGCGAAACCTTCTTCCAAGTCGACACGCCCGCTGCGCAGGACCACGCTGAAGGTCGGCCCGTTCA
Organism: Betaproteobacteria bacterium; assembly: GCA_032123655.1. Taxonomy (GTDB): domain Bacteria; phylum Pseudomonadota; class Gammaproteobacteria; order Burkholderiales; family Casimicrobiaceae; genus VBCG01. Next base: position 13,041 of record JAQBEY010000142.1, on the reverse strand, counting down.
TCTCTTCGATGACCGTACTTCGTTGCGCCGGCGACAGGCGGTTCAGGATTCGCGCCGCCACGGCGATCCTTTGCGCAGTCTGCTGGGCGCCGATCCGATATACGCCACCACCGCGGTCGAAGAAGTTGACCGCCAGGCTGGCGACTTGAGTGAGCGCCAGGGCTGCGGCCAGCACCAGCAGCGCACGGCCGAACAGCGAACGCGGCAGCAGTCTCATCCAGCGAGTTGCTCGACCGTCACCGCGAGCACGTAGCCGCCGTTGCGCACGGTCTTAATGATGCGCGGTTCGCGACCGTTGTCGCGCAGCAGCTGCCGCAGCCGGCTGACCTGCACGTCGATGCTGCGGTCGAAGGGTGGCGCCTCCCGCCCCGCCGTCAGGTCCATGAGCTGGTCGCGGTCGAGGATACGGTCGGGGCGGCGAAGGAACGCGGTGAGCAACCGAAACTGCGCGCCACTCAGCGGCACGACCACACCCTGCGGATCGATCAGGTGCCGCGCGGTGCAATCCAGGGTCCAGCCGGCGAAGCGCAGGCGCCCGACATCGTGTTCCACTGCGGGCAGCACGCGCGCGCGCCGGAGGACGCTCTTGATGCGGGCGAGCAGCTCGCGCGGATTGAATGGCTTGCCCAGGTAGTCGTCCGCACCCATCTCGATGCCGATGATGCGGTCGATTGCGTCGCCGCGTGCTGTAAGCATGATCACCGGAAGTTCGGAGCTGGCGCGCAGGTCCCGGCACAGCGACAGTCCATCCTCGCCAGGCAGCATCAGGTCGAGAACGACCAGATCGGGCGGATCAGTCTCAAGCGCCCTGCGCAACCCCACTCCATCCCGCGCCGTGCTCACCTGATAGCCGTTCTGCGTCAGGTACTCGGCGACGAGGCTGCGAATCTCAGCATCGTCGTCGACGACCAGTATGTGTCCTTGGCTATTCATCGCGTCGTAATTTGACACCCTGGAGGCGGCGCCGGGGAATCCCCTTTGTATCGTAGTGTAACGGCGCGGCCATTGCGCAACAGTGCGCAATGTTTCCCTGCCCTGGTGATACCAAGTCCCGTCAATCGGCAATCTCCCGCTTACATGGCCGGGTTGCAATGGCGTACGACCTGCCGGCCCGAGCCGGTGGAGTCGAAACCCTCAACCTGCCAAAAGGAGTACTGCCATGAACGTCAAACTGATCGTCGTTGCGCTCGCCGCCATCGGACTGACTGCCTGCGGTCCGGACATCACCCCCCAGACCAGCACCACGCCGAGCGCCCCGGTAGCCACCGACTCGCCCGCGCAGCCCGCTACCGAACAGCAGGTGGCCCAGGCCGACAAGCCGGCCGACGCCCCTTCCGCCCAGGAGGACAAGAAGGAAGACACCGCCGCTCCGGCCGCAGATGCCAAGCAGGACGAAGCCGCCAAGCAGGGCGAAGGCGAGAAAAAAGCTGATTGAGAAATTACATGCCAAACAACCTGCAGGCTGTACTTCCCTTTTTCGCCGCGCCCCCGGGGAACGGCGCGCCGCCGGGGCGCGGTTACAGGATCCTGGTTGGCTCAGCCATCGTACTGTGCTTCATTGCGATGATCGTCGCCGTGCTGAACGGCGGGCTGTTTCACCCGGTGCGGCAGGCGGTCGAATCCGGAAGCCTGAGCGCATCCCTGCTGAAGCCGGGCATGATCTGGGTATGGGTGGGGCTGCTGATGATCGGAGGTCGCACGCTGTTGTGGTTCCTGTACCGGCCGTCCGCCCCGGCCACGCGCGAGTCGGCACCAACGATGACCGTGGTGATCCCTGCGTACAACGAAGGCGCGATGGTCGAACAGTCGATCGAGTCGGTCGCCGCCGCGCACTACCCGCGCGAACGGCTCGAGATCCTGGTGGTGGACGACGGCAGCACCGACGACACCTGGACGTACATCCAGCGTGCGGCGGCGCGCCATCCGGGGTTGGTCAGCGCAGTAAGGCTCGAGCGCAATCAGGGCAAGCGTGCGGCGCTCGCGACAGGGTTCCGCGTCGCACGCGGGTCGATCCTGGTCACGATCGATTCCGACAGCGTCATCGAGCCCGACGCGCTCCTCGCGATGGCGGGCCCGTTCCGCGACCCGCGCGTGGGCGCCGTCGCGGGCAAGGTCGCCGCCTTCAATCGCGATCAGGGATTCATTCCCCGAATGCTGCACGTGCGTTTCGCGCTTTCGTTCGACTTCCAGCGCAGCGTGCAGTCGACCTACCGGACCGTGTACTGCTGTCCGGGCGCGCTTGCGGGCTATCGGGCGAGCGTGGTGCGCGACGTCCTGGAGCCCTGGCTCGACCAGCATTTTCTCGGTGTGCCCTGCACCTACGGCGAGGATCGCGCCCTGACCAACGCCATCCTGGAACACGGATTCGACACCGTATACCAGGGTACCGCGGTCGTGCACACTCTGGTCCCCACCACCTACACCGGACTGTGCAAGATGTACCTGCGCTGGGACCGCAGCCACGTGCGCGAGGAGTTGCGCTTCCTCCGCATCATGTGGCGGCGGCCGCCGGTGCCGATGGTGCTTGCGGTGTTGGAAAAGCTGGTCGCCAACCTGGGGATTCCCATTGGCTGGGGCGTCATCGCCACGCTGGCGATACTGGGAATAGCCGACTACATGGTCCTGATGTGGTTCCTGCTGGTCATCGGAATAGGCGCGACCTTCTCGATGCTCTATTACGTCTATCGGGAAAAATCAATGCGGTTCGTGCACGGAATTCTCTACTCCTACTTTGCGTTCTTCACGCTGTGGTGGGTTTTTCCGTACGCGATCATGACCGTGCGCTCGCGCTCGTGGATGACACGATGAACTCGGGCTCCGCGGCTGCCGGGCTCGTATCAGCCCGCCGCCCGCGTCCCGCTTCAGACCAGCGGTGACCCCAGGTTCTCGGTCGCGAATGCGCGCTGCACAGCGGGCCGCGCGAGCACCCGCTGCAGGTAGGGGCCCAGGCGGGGCAGGCTTCGCGCGGGACGCGAGAAGCCGCGGGTCCAGCGGCACAGCATCAGCGCATAAGGATCCACCGCGCTGAATGTCGATCCGAGCAGCCAGTCCGCATCGTGCGATGCAAGTTGTGCGTCGAGTTGATCGAGCATGTCGCCGATCTTCGCTTCGGCGTGCGCCTTCACCTGTGCCGCCGCTGCGACATCGCCATCGTTCACCAGGCGTTCGCTGTAGAAGTAGTGCATCAGCATCGCCTGGAGTGTGTTGGTACACCACACCAGCCATTTGTAGAAATGCGCGCGCCCGGCCGTTTGCATCGGTGGGGCAAGTTGCGCCTGCGGGTTCGTATCCGCCAGGTGCAGACAGATGGCGGCGGCTTCGTAGAGCACCAGTTCACCATCCACGAGCACCGGAATCTGCCCGTTCGGGTTGAGCTTCAGGTATTCCGGCGACTTGTGGGCCGCGTTCGCCCGGTCGACCAGCAGAAGCTCGAACGGTGCGCCGATTTCCTCGAGCAACATGTGCGGCGTCAGGCTGGCATTACCCGGAAAAAAATAGAGTTGAATCATGGCGGCTTTCGAAACGACCGTGAGAGATCGGGCCTCTGAGGTGGTTTGATCGAACGCGATCATACAGTCCTGCAGTCATGCCGCGACCATCCGCAAAACCTGCGACCGGAGATCCTGCCACAGGCGTCCACGTCAATCTGCGTCGGCCATGCAGAATCCATGAATGGAGGCCGAAACGGACACAATCCCGACTTCCATGGACCTCTGGCGGGCGCTAGACTGAGACCATGTCCTTCGGAGCCCCGCATTGAGCGGTCCTGCCGCCGCCCCGGCGCATTTTCCGTCCTGCCGCTTTGGCCGCTTCGAGCTGCAGCCGGAGGATCGCCGCCTGCTCGAAGACGGCGTACCGATCAATCTCGGCGCGCGCGCGTTCGACCTGCTGGTGGCGCTGGCTGCGCGTCCGGGCCAGCTCGTCTCCAAGAACGACCTGCTGAATCTGGTCTGGCCGGGCCTGGTGGTCGAGGAGAACAACCTGCAGGTACAGATCAGCGCGCTGCGCAAGCTGCTGGGCCCGCAGATCATCGCCACGATTCCGGGGCGCGGCTACCGCTTCACCGCCACGTTCGACGGCACCGCGGGCGAGTCCCCGAGCGCCGCGTTGCCAGATGCAACGCCAGCGACGAAGCACGTCGAAGCCGCGGCCGCGCGGCTCACCAATATTCCCGCGGACCTGCCCGCGCTGTACGGTCGCGATGCCGACCTCACGTCGTTGCGCGCGCTGCTCGACGCGCATCCGCTGGTGACCGTGGTGGGCGCCGGCGGCATCGGCAAGAGCCGTCTGGCGCAGGCGGTGGCGCACGCGCTCGCCGGCCACTGGCCGGATGGTGTGTGGATGGTCGAACTCGCCGGTCTGTCCGATCCCGCGCTGCTGCCGAATGCCGTCGCACAGGCGTTGCACATCACGCTGCCCGGTCATGCGGCACCGCTTGACGAGCTGGTTGCGGGTCTGGCGCAGCGAAACCTGCTGCTGGTGCTCGACAACTGCGAGCACGTGCTCGACGCGGCCGCAGCGCTGGTGCAGGCCATCTTGCTGGGCGCGCCCAGCGTCAGGCTGCTGGCGACCAGCCAGGAACCGCTGCACCTGCCGGCCGAGCAGCAATACCGGGTGCTGCCGCTGTCCCTGCCTGCGGAATCGTCGGCGAGCAGCCTGCGCGAGTTCGGGGCCATCGCCTTGTTCGAGGCTCGGGTGCGGGCGGCGAATCCGCACTTCACGCTGACCGACGACAATCTCGCAGCAGCCGTCGACATCTGCCGACGGCTCGACGGCCTGCCGCTGGCCATCGAGCTGGCGGCGGCCCGGGTCGCCACGCTCGGCCTGGGACCCGTGCGCGACAAGCTCAACGCGCGCTTCAAGCTGCTCACCGGCGGCGCGCGCGCCACCTTGCGCCGGCACCAGACGCTGCGCGCCGCGCTGGAGTGGAGCCATAACCTGCTCGACGACGCCGAGCGCGCCGTGTTTCGGCGCCTGGGGGTGTTCGCCGGCGGATTCACCATCGAGCTGGCGCAGGCCGTCGCCGGCGACGCCGAACTCGACGAATGGGCGGTGCTCGACCACCTGAGCGCGCTGGTCGACAAGTCGCTGGTCGTGGCCGACGCCGGCGAGACGCCGCGCTATCGCCTGCTCGAGTCGGCGCGTGCGTTTGCGCTGGAACAGCTGGCGGAGCAGGACACCGCCGAAGCCCTGAGGCTGCACGCCCATGCCATGTGCAATTTCCTGGACCGCGTCGATGCCAACAACCTCGATTGCGAACTTCGAAGCGACCAGTTCGCCGCACTGGCGCTGCCCGAGCTTGATAATTTGCGCGCGGCCCGCGCATGGGCGACCGGTGACGCTGGCGACCCCGAAGTCGCAGCCGCGCTGGCGGCGTACGCAAGCTCGCTTATCGACTACGCCGTCGAGTGCGTCGACTGGTTGCTGCCGCTGCAACAGAAATTCGAAGGTGGTACGGTGGACCCCGCAGTCGCGGCTCGCTACTGGGGGTCCATCACCGCGACCAACATGACAGGTCACGTATTGCGCATGCTGCAGCTGGATGCGGCCCGTCGCGCCCTGTCGCTGTACCGCGCCGCAGGTAAACCGCGTCGGACATTTTCCTGCCTGATCAATCTCTCGCGGCACCTCGCTGCGCAGCACAACTATGTGGACGCGCAGGCGGCCCTTGACGAGGCACGAGGTCACCTCAGGCCGGATTGGCCGATGGAATTTCGTTATCGCATGCTGCTACGCGAGTCTTCACTCGCCCGGAGCGCGGGCCGGATGGGCGAGGCACTCGCGATCTGCCATGATGCCGTCCGCGTGGGCGCGTCGATCGGAGACTGGCGCCTCGAATCGATCGCCCGAAACAGCGTCGTCGATCTCCTGTGGGAAGTCGGGCCGATCGAAGACGCTGCCCGCGAGGGAGTCAAGCTCGCCGAGGAATATCGCGCCAGGCCTGCGCCATCCAGCGACATGGCCATGCTGTTCGCCAACCTCATCGGCATCCTGAGCGAAATGGGCCGCGTTGACGAAGCATCGGCTGTCGCTCGCGAAGCCATACCGATCATGCGCCGCGCCAGATACACCTATATCGAGGAATGGATGTACCTGTTCTGGCGTCGCGGGCAACTCGACACTTCGGCCCTGCTACTCGGCGCATCGGACGCCGAGCGGGCGCGCTTCGGCACGCCGCACCAGGAGAATGAACGGCGCCTGATCGCCGAAGCCCGCGCAGCCCTTCAAACGGAGCTTCCTTCGGAGGCGTTCGCCAACCGTCTCGCCGCCGGTGCGGCGCTCGATGAACGGGAGTGGCTCGGGGTGGTCTCGGCGGCCCTGGCGCAGTCCGACCAGCATCAGCCATGACGGCAGTAATGCGAATTCCGTAGTTGCCGTTTCGGTCAGCGCTTCGGCTTGCGCCACACGCTGGCCAGCCACGGTTGCTGTTCCCTTGGCAGACCCGGCGGCCGATAATAGTGGGTCAGTTCCACGAACCCGGCCGCGGTGACCTGCTCGCGCCACGACTCCCAACTGCAATAGCTGCCATAGCGGTCGCCACTCCAGCCTTCCCGGCCATCGCCGTGCGGATTCGAGCAGAACAACACGCCGTTTGCCTTCAGCGTCAGGTGCAGTTGCGTCAGGACGCGCGGTAGCTCCTGGCCGGGGACGTGGAACAGCACCGCATTGGCGAACACACCGTCGAAGCGGCACTGCGGCAACTCCAGCTCGAGGAAGTTCTGCTCGAACACCTCGCACCCGCTGTGCGCGCGCGCCATCGCCGCCAACTGCCTCGACCCTTCGAGGCCGCAGGCGCGATGTCCGAGCGCCGTGAAGGTCATCAAGTCGCGCCCGGGCCCGCAGCCGAAGTCCAGCAACTCGAACGGCGGCGGCGTCTGGATGTATTGCAGCAACGCAGCGATGTTCTGACTGACGTCGTGATCGCGCGTGCCTTCCCAGAAGTCCCGCGCGCGCTGGTCATAGTGCGCCAGCGTGCGCGCGGCGATTTGCTGGAGATCCTCCGGCGACAGCTGCATACCAGAACCACCAGGCCTGAATTGTCACGGCCAGATCGAAGGGATCAGGCCGCAACCGTTCGGCACCTGTTACTTGCCGCCCAGGTAGGGCTTGCTGAGCGCACTGACGGGCGGCGTCGGCATCGTGGCGCCAACGGCGTTGAGCGAATAGCCCTTCGCCTGGTAGTAGGCCAGCGCGTAGGGTCCTGCCGGGACCACATTGACGAAACCATGAAAATCCTCGGGTTTGAAGCCTGCCGCCTTTGCAGCGTTGCGGCACATTTCAAAGCGGACGCCCTGCTTGGCCATCGCCGCCGCGCGGTCGACGATCGCCTTGAACTGCGCGTAATTCTGTTTCGCGAAGACGACGAGCTCCGGACCGTGCGAAACGATCACGATCTTGAGCGGCTCGAAATCACGCGGCCCGAATTCGGCGGTGGCCTTCATCAGCGCGCCGACGTTGTTGAACACCCCGTTGACGGTCTTCGGATCGACGAAATTGAAATCCCAGACAACCTTCAGCTGCTTGACGCTTTCGATATCGGCGTAGCTGCTGAATTGCGAGGAGCCATGGGGGGCGTCCTGCGCCTGCGCGAGCGGCATCGAGCCAAGGAAAGTTGCGGCGAGAACGGTGCAGATGGCGAACTTCATGAGCTGTGTCTCCATGGATGGTGTGGAAGCGTCGGGAATGAAGCCCCTTCCGGGGAGGAGGATCGGTTCTTCCGATCGGGTTGGCGTCGCAAGCCTTCAATCAACCGAATGAGTGGCGAGCCACACACGACAGGATGGCACCGGTCGGGCCGCTTGAAAAGGGGCAGACATCGATTCACGGTCCCGTTCTGCCCGCGACCACGCGCGCCACGCCGGCCAGGTCGCGGCGCACAACCAGCGGACCGAACCCGGCGACGCGCATGAGATCCTGCACCGCTTCCGCTTGATCGTAGCCATGTTCGACCGCCAGCGCCCCACCGGGCACCAGCCGCGCCTGCGCGCCATCGATGATCTCGCGCAGCGCCATGAGCCCGTCGGCACCCGAAGCCAGCGCCACCGAAGGTTCGAAGCGCAGGTCGCCTTCGGCGAGATGCGAGTCGCCCGCCGCCACGTAGGGCGGATTGCTGACGATCAGGCTCCAGTCTTCGGCGGGAAGGCCCTCGTACCAGTGCGCCTGCATGAAGTCGATATTGCGCAGCCCGAGGCGCTGCGCGTTGCCGCGGGCCACGGCGAGCGCTGCCGCCGACGCGTCGGTTGCCAGCACGCGCGCGTTCGGACGCTCGCTGGCAACGGCCAGCGCCACCGCACCCGATCCGGTCCCCAGGTCGAGCACGCGCGCCGCGCCATCGCGCGGCAGCCATTCGAGCGCCAGTTCGACCAGCGTCTCGGTCTCGGGTCGCGGAATCAGCACGTCGGGCGTGATCCGCAGGACAAGTCCCCAGAACTCGCGCTCGCCGGTCAGGTAGGCGACAGGCTCGCCCTCGCGGCGGCGCTTGGCCAGCGCCATGAAGCCGTCGAGTTGCGCACGCGACAATTCATCGCCACGATGTGCAACCAGCCAGGCGCGATTTCTTTCCAGCACAAACGCCAGCAGCACCTGTGCGTCGATCGGCACCAGGCCGGACTGTGCCAGCGCCGCGCCGACATTGAGGCTCACCCGGAGGGTCCGCGATAGGGATTGTCGGCAGCAAACAAGCGCAGGCGCCGCTCGTAGTAGTGCCCCCAGCCGCAGTCCGCCAGCCCCGCTTTCTGCAGCACGCGTTGCGAGGCGAAATTCTTCGCATAGGTCACGCCGATGATGCGCGCAAGGTCGAGGTCTTCGAAGCCGAATTGCAACAGCGCGGTCGCGCCCTCGGTGGCGTAGCCCTGACCCCAGGCTTCGGGCGCCAGCACGTAGCCGATTTCGATGTCCGGGCTCTTTCCGCAGTACTTGAGCGCGAACCAGCCGATGAAGCCGCCGGTGTCGCGACGCGTCGTGTACCAGAATCCCAGATCCGGATAATCATGCGGGTAGCCAAGCACGCGGCGCAGGATCTGCCCGTTGCGCTCCCGGCTGACCACCTTGCCGTCGCCGACGAAGCGCATCACCCGCGGGTCGCGGTTCAGGCGAAACAGGTCTTCGCTGTCGTCCGCCGTGAACGCGCGCATCGACAGCCGCAGCGTCTCGAGCCAGGGCGCCGGAACCTGTCTCGGTTTCGCCTTCATGCGCCCTCGCCGGACATTGCCGCCAGTTGCTCGGCCTGGAATTCCTGCGCCAGCGCCGCGACGATCTCGTCGATTTCACCTTCCATGATGGCGTCGATCTTGTACAGGGTCAGGTTGATCCGGTGATCGGTGACCCGACCCTGCGGAAAATTGTAGGTGCGAATGCGCTCGCTGCGGTCGCCTGAACCGATCAGCGACTTGCGATGCGCAGCCTCCTTGCTCTGTCGCTCCTGGCGCTCGCGGTCGACCAACCGCGATGCGAGCACCGACATTGCCTGCGCACGGTTGCGATGCTGCGAGCGGTCGTCCTGGCATTCGACGACCAACCCGGTCGGCAGGTGGACGATGCGCACCGCGGAATCCGTCTTGTTGATGTGCTGCCCGCCGGCGCCCGACGCGCGGAAGGTGTCGATGCGGATATCGGCGGGATTGATGGTGATGTCGGCAACCGGATCGGCCTCGGCGATGACCGCGACCGTACACGCCGACGTGTGGATGCGGCCCTGCGCCTCGGTCTCGGGGACCCGCTGCACGCGATGACCGCCGGACTCGAATTTGAGCTTCGAATAGACGCCCTGCCCGACGACGCGCACGATCACCTCCCGGTAGCCGCCCAGTTCACTGGTCGATGCGGAGATGATCTCCGTCTGCCAGCGGTGCCGCTCGGCAAAGCGGACATACATGCGCAGCAGGCTGCCGGCGAACAACGCCGATTCATCGCCACCGGTGCCGGCGCGTATTTCGAGAAAGACGTTGCGTTCATCGTTGGGATCCTTCGGCAGCAACGCGGCCTGCAGCTCGACCTCCAGCGAACCGATGCGCTGTTGTGCCGTCTCACGCTCCTCGTTGGCGAATTCGCGCATACCCGGATCGGAGGCGAATTCCGCCGCTGCGGCGAGGTCGGCTTCTGCCTGTTGCAAGGCCCCGTAGCGCTCGACCACCGGCGACAGGTCGGAGTGCTCCTTCGACATGGCGCGGTAGCGGTCGAGATCGGCGGTCGCCTCGGGCGCGCCAAGCAGATGGTCGAGTTCGTCCAGGCGCGCGGCCAGCGTCTCGAGCTTGTTGCGCAGCGAAGGCTTCATCGATTCGACCCGCGTTGAACGGGGCTCGTTACAGGTGACAGGAGATTACCGGACCGATCCGCGGCCGGAGCGCGCCGCAGACCGGGAGGGCACGCGCGGAAGAGGTGCCTTGTCCGCGCCGCCGTCCCGGACCGTCCCCCGCCGCGCCAGGGGCGCAGCTAATGCTCGCCAGGGGCCCGGGGGTCGAGCCGGTAGACGCGCTGCAGTACCGCGATCAGTTCCGCGCGTTCGGCATCGCCGGCTGCATTGAGCGCCGACAGCGGCGCATGCAGCAGCTTGTTGGTGAGGCCGCGCGCCAGAGCTTCGAGCACCTGGTCGGGTGCCGTGCCGGCGGCGAGCAGCCGCCGTGCGCGCTCGAGTTCGGCGACGCGCAACCCATCGTGGTGGCCGGACAGCGCGTTGATCGTCGGCACCAGCGTACGGCCCTGCATCCAGCGCAGGAAATGCGCGGTCTGGTCGGCGATCATCTGCTCGGCCTGCACGACCGACTCGCGCCGGATCTGCAGGTTGTCCTGCACGATGGCGGAGAGGTCGTCGACCGTATACAGGAACACGTCGTCGAGTTCGCCAGCCTCGGGCTCGACGTCGCGCGGAACCGCGAGGTCGACGATGAATACCGGCGCATGCCGGCGCTGCTTGATCACCCGCTCGAGCAGGCCCTTGCCGAGAATCGGCAGCGTGCTCGCCGTGCAGGTGACGATGATGTCGAATTCGTGCAGCCGGTCGGGCAGCTCGTTGAGCGTGATCGCGTCGGCGCCAAAGCGATCGGCAAGCATGCTGCCGCGCTCGAGCGTGCGGTTGGCGACGGTCACCGACTTCGGCTGCCTGCCTGCGAAATGCGTTGCGGCGAGTTCGATCATTTCGCCGGCGCCGATCAGCAGCAGGCGTTCGTCGGCGATGGCGGGGAATATGCGCTCGGCCAATTTGACGGCTGCGGCGGCCATCGAAATCGAGGCGCTGCCGATGTCGGTCTGCGTGCGCACGTCCTTGGCGACCGCGAACGTGCGCTGGAACAGGCGGTTGAGGACGAGGCCCAGCGAACCGGCCGACTCGGCGCAGCGCACCGCCTGCTTCATCTGTCCCAGGATCTGCGGTTCGCCCAGCACCATCGAGTCGAGTCCGCTGGCGACGCGAAACGCGTGCGTCACCGCCTTGTCGCGCGGCAATGTGTACACATAGGGCTCGATGGTCGCGGGCGCGAGGTTGTGGAAACCCGCGAGCCACTGTGCGACCGCTCCCGGTTCACTGCCGTGGAAATAGACCTCGGTGCGGTTGCAGGTCGACAGGATCGCCGCCTCCCTCACCCCGTGCGCGCCGGTCAGGTCGCGCAGCGCGTCGGTCAGCGCATCCGGCGAGAAGGCGACCCGCTCCCGCACCTCGATGGGCGCCGTGGTGTGGTTCAGGCCGAGCGTGTAGAGCGACATGGTTGCCGATTTTACCGCCTTTTCTCCCCCAATAATCGACCTGGCGACCGACGCGACACCGCCAAAGGTTTGATTTGGATCACAAAACGGGCATTGCCACGGCGTCAGGGTCGCTGCAGACCCGTTGTGGCCAGGCGGATCCGGTACAGCGTAGTCGGCGACCAGCGCAGCATGCGGTCATTCAGAAGTTCATTCCACAGGACACGGTCGTCCTCGTGCAGCCACAGCGGTCCTTCGCTCCGGTTCGCGCCTCATGCCTTGATGAATTCGGCCTTTCCGCCCAGCCACCTCTCGAGGTGCGCCCGCGCCGCGGCAGGGTCCTGCGCCAGCAGCGCGTCTGCCGCGTCACGCGCCTGCTCGATCAGCGCCACATCGCGCTCCAGATCGGCGAATCGCAGCAGCGGCACGCCCGACTGACGTGCGCCGAGGAACTCGCCGGGGCCGCGGATGAGCAGATCCTGGCGGGCAATCTCGAATCCGTCGGTGTTCTCGAAGATCACCTTGAGCCGGAGCTTGGCCAGTTCGCCGACCGGCTCCTCGAACAACAGCACGCAGCTGCTTTCCGCCGCGCCGCGACCCACGCGACCGCGCAGCTGGTGAAGCTGCGACAGGCCGAAGCGCTCAGCGTGTTCGATGACCATGATCGACGCATTGGGCACGTCGACGCCTACTTCGATCACCGTGGTGGCGACCAGCACGGCGATCTCACCCGCCACGAAGGCCGCCATGGTCGCCATTTTTTCGTCGGATCTCATCCGGCCGTGAATCAGGCCGACCTTCAACTCCGGCAACGTCGCCGTCAACTCTGCATGCAACGCCACCGCGGTCTGCAGTTCGAGCTTCTCCGATTCCTCGATCAACGGGCAGACCCAGTACGCCTGCCGGCCTTCGCTGCAGGCCTTGCCCACCCACGCCACGATCTCATTTCGTCGCTTCTGGTTGACCAGCCGGGTCGCCACCGGCGTGCGCCCCGGCGGCATCTGGTCGATCGCCGACACGTCGAGGTCCGCGTAAAAAGTCATCGCCAGCGTGCGCGGGATCGGCGTTGCGCTCATCATCAGCTGGTGCGCTTCGGCGAGCCCCTTGCCGCGCAACGCCAGCCGCTGTGCAACGCCGAAGCGATGCTGCTCGTCGACGATCGCCAGCCCCAGATTGGGTAGTTCGACACCTTCCTGAAACAGCGCATGCGTGCCGATGGCCAGCTGCGCCTCGCCGCTCGCCAGCGCTTCGCGCGCCTTGCGCCGCGCCTTTGCCGGTATTGAGCCCGAGAGCCAGACGATGTTCACCGGCAATCCATCGAGCCAGGCCATCAGCTTGCGGAAATGCTGTTCGGCGAGAATTTCG
>JAQBEY010000141.1:0-3340 GCA_032123655.1 Betaproteobacteria bacterium | reverse complement strand
GCGCGCGAATGTCGCGGTAGAGCCGCTCGACGACCAGCCCGCGGGTGACCCCCAGGCCGCCGTGTATCTGTACCGCCGCAACGATCACGCGTTGCGCGGACTCCGTTGCGGCGAGTTTGGCCATCGCGGCCTCACGGGTGCTGCGCCCGCCCACGACGTCGCGCTGCCACGCCGCCCGATAGGTCAGCAACGCCGCCGCGTCGATGGCCGTGACCATATCGCCCAGCGTGGCCTGCGCGAGTTCGCGGTCGGCCAGCAGGCCGCCATACATCCGGCGCGTCGACGCGTGCGTCAACGCTTCCGCGAGCGCGCGGCGAGCAAGGCCGACGGCTGCCGCCGCCACCGAGGCGCGGAAAATGTCCAGGGTGCGCATCGCCAGCTTGAAGCCGTCGCCCTCCGGCCCGAGCATGGCCTCGGCCGAAACCGCGCAGCCCGAAAATTCGATGCGGGCCAGGGGATGCGGCGCCATTACGTCGATCCGCTCGGCGACCGTGAGTCCGGGGATATCGGCGGCCACGACAAAAGCGGAGATGCCCTTCGGGCCGCCCTCGCTTCCGGTGCGGGCGAACACGCAGTAGAAATCAGCGATGCCTCCGTTGGAGATCCAGGTCTTTTCGCCGTCGAGCACCCAGCCGGACTCGGTCCGGGTCGCCCGCGTCGCCAAGGCTGCAACATCGGAGCCGGCATCAGGCTCCGACAGTGCGAAGGCTGCAATCGCCTCGCCGCGCGCGACCGCCGGCAGCCAGCGGGCGCGCTGTTCGGCGTTGCCGGAGAGCGTGATTGCACCGCTGCCCAGGCCCTGCATCGCAAATGCGAAATCGGCGAGTCCGTGATGGCAGGCCAGCGTTTCCCGGGCAATGCACAGGGCGCGTGAATCGACCACCGGCAGCGCGCCGCCGTGCGCGGCCGGTACGCACCAGCGCAGCCAGCCGGCGTCACCAAGGGCGCGGACCAGTCGGCGACAGGTCGCGTCCACGTCACGCTCGTCGTGGGTTCCAATCAGCGCGGGCAGCCCGGCGCACCACGCCTCCAACTCCGTCGCCAGATCACGGTGCGCGTCGGTGAAGAACGGCCAGGCGAGATGCGCGTGGTTCATGTGCCTCACCATCTCCTCAGTTGCCCTCGAATTTCGGCAGACCCTTTGCGGCGAACGCCTCGTAGGCGCGGTGGAAGTCCCGGGTCTGCATGCACAGCGCCTGCGCCTGCGCTTCCGCCTCGATCGCGGTCTCGAGATCCATCGCCCACTCGGCGTGCAGCAGTTTCTTGGTCATGCCATGCGCAAACGTGGGACCGTCGGCGAGGCTGCGCGCGAACGCCTGCGCATCGGTCAGCAACTGCGCCGGCGGCACCAGACGGTTGAAAAAGCCCCACGCCACACCTTCCTCGGCGCTCATCGTGCGGCCGCTGTACAGCAGTTCCGCGGCCCGGCCCTGGCCGATGGTGCGCGGGAGCAGCGTACAGGCGCCCATGTCGGCGCCAGCCAGGCCGACCCGCACGAACAGGAATGCCGTGCGTGCCGAGGCGGTACCGAAGCGGAGGTCGGAGGCCAATGCGATCATTGCGCCGGCACCGGCACACACGCCGTCGACCGCCGCCACAATGGGTTGCGGGCACCGGCGCATCGCCAGCACCAGGTCTCCGGTCATCCGGGTGAAGTCGAGCAGTTCGGGCGCCGCCATCCGGGTCAGTGGCCCGATGATCTCGTGCACGTCGCCGCCGGAACTGAAGTTCCCGCCGGCACCGGCGATCACGACCGCCTTCACGTCGCTGGCATAGACGAGGCCGCGAAACAGGTCGCGCATTTCCGCGTACGACTCGAACGTCAGCGGGTTCTTGCGCTCCGGCCGGTTCAGCGTGAGGGTCGCCACCTTGCCGTCCGCGCTCGTTTCCCAGCGAACGTGGGTCGCCGAAAAATCCTTGTACGAATGTCGATGCGAGCTCATGACCATGTATCAGTATCCTCCGGTACCGGCCGCAGCCTCGACTTCAGCCGGCCGAGCATTGCATGCAGCCGGGCGCGATCGCCCGGCGGCAGCGCGTCCAGCATCTCGATGATCCAGCGTTCGTGCGCCGCGGCCATCGCGTCGAACGCGCGCTTGCCCTTTCGGGTCAGGCACACCGCGTAGGCGCGGCGGTCGCCGGGAACGGGGTGTCGCTCGACCAGACCATCATCGACCAGCGCCACGGTGAGGCCGGTGACGTTGCCTCCGGTCACCATCAGGCGCCGCGAAAGTTCGCCCATCCTGAGTCCCTGCGGATGGCGTTCGAGCTGTGCCATCAGGTCGAAACGTCCCAGCGTGATCGCGAAATTCTCGCGCAGGCGGGTGCGCACCTGCCGCTCGATCATCTGCGTGCAGGTGAACATGCGCATCCACAGGCGCAGCGATGCGTGGTGCGCGTCCGAGAGCCGCGATTCGGCGTCGGCAACGCCGGCCGATGCGTCAGCGCCTGCCGGGGCGAGCCTTGCCAGTGGATTCGAAGTGGATAATCGGGTCACCGCGTCAGCCTCTAGCCGTTCGCCTCGGGCTTCTCGTCGGCGAGTTGTGCCGCACGCGCCAGATTGCGCTCGAGCTGCGCCTTGCCCGAGAGATACTGCACCGGCCACGCCGCCCCGTTGCTGCCGAGCTGCGCCGCCGCGTGCAGTGTCCAGTAGGGGTCGGCCAGGTGCGGCCGGCCGATCGCGCACAGGTCGGCGCGACCGGCCATCAGGATGCTGTTCACGTGGTCGAGCTCGTAGATCGCCCCGACGGCCATGGTGGCGATGCCCGCCTCGTTGCGCACCCGGTCGGCGAACGGCGTCTGGTACATGCGCCCGTACACCGGGCGGGCCTCACGCGTTGTCTGTCCCGACGACACGTCGATCAGGTCGGCGCCCGCGTCGCGCAGCAGGCGGGCGATGGCCACCGCGTCGTCCGGCGTGTTGCCGCCCTCGGCCCAGTCGTGCGCGGATATGCGCACCGACATCGGCAGACGATCCGGCCAGACCGCGCGCACCGCCGTGAATACCTCGAGCGGGAAGCGGCAGCGATTGGCGAGCGTGCCGCCATAGACATCGTCGCGGCGGTTGGTGAGCGGACACAAAAACGCCGACAACAGGTAGCCATGCGCCATGTGCAGTTCCAGCCAGTCGAATCCCGCATCCGCCGCCATACGCGCGGAGCTTACGAAGGCCTCGCGCACCTGGCCCATGTCGTCGCTGGTCATCGCCCGTGGCAACTGATTTTCCGGTCCGTAGGCAATGGACGAAGGTGCCAGCAGCGGCCAGTTCCCCTCGGCAAGCGGCATTTCCGCCTCCTCCCAGCCGAGTTGAGAGGAGCCCTTGGGACCCGCGTGTCCCAGT
>JAQBEY010000140.1:0-21614 GCA_032123655.1 Betaproteobacteria bacterium | reverse complement strand
TCCTTTGATGGAGTCCTGATGAACGGCAGGTATCGGTTCGGCATCGATCTCGGCGGCACAAAGATCGAAATCGTTGCACTCGATGCGGCGGGCCAGGAGAAATTGCGCGAGCGTGTGGCGACACCCGCGAATGACTATGCGGCAACGCTGAACGCGATGGCGATGCTGATCGCCGAGGCGGAACGCCAACTCGGAGTCGCCGCGGGCGAGGCCAGCGTGGGCATCGGCACGCCTGGATCGCTGTCGCGGGCGACGGGTTTGCTCCGTGGCGCCAACTCGCAGTGCCTGAATGGCCGGCCGATTCGCGGCGACCTTGAACGACTTCTCGCTCGCCCGGTCCGCATCAGCAACGACGCGAATTGTTTCGCGCTGTCCGAGGCCGTCGACGGTGCCGGAGCGGGTGCGACCGTCGTGTTCGGCGCGATCCTCGGCACCGGCGTCGGCGCCGGGATCGTGGTTGACGGGCGAATGCTGGAGGGCCCCAACGCCATTGCCGGCGAGTGGGGACACAATCCGCTGCCGTGGCCGCGGGACGATGAGCGTCCAGGCGCGGCGTGCTTCTGCAGTCGCGATGGCTGTATCGAGACATGGCTGTCTGGTCCGGGATTGGCGCGCGACCACCTTGCGGTTACCGGTGACCCGAGGACGCCGGAGGACATCGCCGTCTGCGCGGCGGCAGGCGACGTGGCGTGCACGGCGACGCTCGAGCGCTATGAGGAGCGGCTCGCCCGCGCGCTGGCGCAGGTCATCAATCTGCTCGATCCGGATGTCATCGTGCTTGGCGGCGGTTTGTCCAACGTGGATCGGCTGTACGCCAACATACCGGCGCTGTGGGGCCGCCATGTATTCTGCGACCGGGTCGATACACGCCTGGTCAGGAACCAGCATGGTGACTCCAGCGGCGTGCGTGGAGCGGCGTGGCTGTGGAACGCTTCGACGCGCGACCTTTGATCGCGCCCGGTCAGGCGCCTACATGTTGGTGTAATTCGGCCCGCCGCCGCCTTCAGGCGGCACCCAATGGATGTTCTGCTTCGGATCCTTGATGTCGCAGGTCTTGCAATGGACGCAGTTCGGCGCGTTGATCTGCAGCCGCTTGGTTGCCGCGCCTTCCGCCTCCGCATCGACGAATTCGTAAACGCCGGCCGGGCAATAGCGCGCCTCCGGGCCGTCGTAGAGGTGCAGGTTGACGGCGACTGGAATCGCCGCATCGCGCAGTTGCAAGTGGACCGGCTGGTTCTCCTCGTGATTGGTGTTGGACAGAAAGACCGATGAGGGCTTGTCGAAGGTCACCACGCCATCGTATTTCGGATAGACGATGCGCGGCATTTCGGCAGCAGGCTTCAGCGAGGCGTGATCGGGCTTGTCGTGGCGCAGCGTCCACGGCACGAGCGCACCGAGACCCAGATCGTTGAGCCACATGTGCGCGCCGCCGTGCATCGTGCCGAGCCACATTCCCCAATTCAGTCCCGGCTTGACGTTGCGCACCTTGTAGAGATCCTCGTAGACCCAGGATTTGCGCCAGGCGTCCGGATAGTCGGCAAGCTCGTCGTGCGCACGGCCCGCGGCGATCGCGGTGAATGCGGCCTCGGCGGCGAGCATGCCGGTCTTGATGGCGTTATGGCTGCCCTTGATTCGCGGAAGGTTGACGAAGCCGGCCGCGCAACCGATGAGCGCTCCGCCGGGGAAGGCAAGTTTTGGCACCGATTGCAGTCCGCCCTCGTTGATCGCCCGGGCGCCGTAGCCCAGCCGCTTGCCTCCCACGAACGTGGGTCGGATCGCCGGATGCGATTTGAAACGTTGAAACTCATCGTACGGGGACAAATGCGGATTCTCGTAATTCAGATGCACGACGAAACCCACAGCTACCAAGCCGTCGTCCAGGTGATAGAGGAAGGAACCGCCGCCGGTGCTGCTGTCGAGCGGCCATCCCTGGCTGTGCACGACCATGCCCGGCCGGTGCTGTTCCGGCGCAACCTGCCAGACTTCCTTCAGGCCGATACCGTATTTCTGCGGATCGACGCCGTCACGGAGACAGAATTTGCGCATCAGCTCCTGCGACAGCGAACCTCGACAGCCTTCCGCGAACAACGTGTATTTCGCGTGCAATTCCATGCCGGGCTGGTAATCGGGCTTGTGCGCGCCGTCGCGCGCGACGCCCATGTCGCCGGTGGCGACTCCGCGCACCGCACCCGCCTCGTTGTAAAGGACCTCGGTTGCCGGAAATCCCGGATAGATTTCGACGCCGAGCGCCTCGGCCTGCTGTGCCAGCCAGCGGCAGACGTTGCCAAGACTGACAATGTAGTTGCCATGATTGCTCATCAGCGGGGGCAGGAGCCAATTCGGCACCTGATACGCCTTGTCCCCCGTGAGGATCAGGAAGCGGTCTTCAGTGACCGCGGTCTTGACCGGCGCGCCGAGATTGCGCCAGTCCGGAATCAATTCGTTGAGCCCCTTGGGATCGATCACCGCCCCGGAAAGGATATGCGCGCCCGCCTCGCCGCCTTTTTCCAGAACACAGACGCCGAGCTCGCGCTGCTCCGCCGTCGCGAGCTGCTTCAGGCGGATCGCCGCCGACAACCCAGACGGACCGCCGCCGACGATAACGACATCGTATTCCATTGATTCACGTGTCATCGTGCTGTCTCCTGTTCGCGCGGATCACCACCATTCGGGCGGCGGGTCATTATAATTGCCTCTTCGTGGTCGCGCCGGAGAATGGGTGCCCACTGCACTGCAAATCGCCATGATTGCCCCACGTCTGCTCGTCCTCACCACCAGCCAGCCGATTCGCTGGGGCGATATGGATGCGCTCGGACATGTGAACAACACGGTTTACTTTCGCTACATGGAGCAGGCGCGGATGGAGTGGCTCTATGGCATGCACGTGCACGTCAAGGGCGGCTATGTCGAGGGGGAAGGCCCGGTAATCGTCAACGCGCGCTGCGAATTCCTGATCCCACTGGTCTATCCCGGTGATGTCTTGATTCGTATGTACCTGTCGCATCCGGGCCGTTCCAGCGTGGACAGTCACTACGAAATGCAGATGGGCGGAACCACATACGCCAAGGGCGCCGCCAAGATCGTCTGGATTGACCTGGCCAGCGGTCGCCCCAAGCCATTGCCCGAGGCGATCATCGCGCCGCTGCGTTCCCTCGCGGTAGGAAGATCGTGATGAATCCCCTGTGGCAGCCCACGCCGGAGCGCGTAGCGCAGGCGAAACTTACGGCGTTCGCCGTTGAAGTCGGCGCGAAACACGGTGTCGATGTCGGCACCTATGACCGGTTGTGGCGCTGGTCGATCGAGCACAAGGAGGATTTCTGGCGGGCGGTCTGGAACTATGCCGGAATTCTGGGCACACCCGGTGCGCGCGTTCTCGAGGATGGCCATCGGATGCCGGGAGCATCCTGGTTTCCGGACGCGCGGCTCAACTTCGCCCAGAACCTTCTCGAGCGACGCAGCGCGGATGATGCGGGTGACGCCATCGTCTTCTGGGGTGAGGACAAGGTGCGACGCCGTCTGTCGCACGCCGAGTTGCACGCGCTCGTGTCGCGCGTCGCTGCGGCGTTGACGGCTCAGGGAATCGTCGCCGGTGATCGAGTTGCCGCGTTCCTGCCGAATATGCCCGAGGCGGTCATCGCGATGCTCGGCGCCACGGCGGGTGGCGCCGTCTGGTCGTCGTGCTCGCCGGACTTTGGTGCGCGTGGCGTGCTCGACCGCTTCGGCCAGATTGCGCCACGTGTACTGTTCACGGTCGATGGCTATTGGTACAACGGCAAGGCCATTCCGATTCTCGACAAGGTGGCGCAGATCGTGGCCGGCCTGCCTACGGTCGAGCGGGTGATCGTCGTGCCTTACCTGAAACAGACGGCAGGTTCATTCGACGAACTGGTGGCGGTGCGCGACGCGCAGTCATGGGACAGTTGGCTCGCGCCCTACATCGCCGGACCGATCGACTATGCGGCGCTGCCCTTCGACCATCCGCTCTACATACTCTACTCGTCGGGGACCACCGGCGTGCCGAAGTGCATCCTGCATGGCGCCGGTGGCACTTTGCTGCAACACGCCAAGGAGCACCTGCTGCACTGCGACGTGCGCAAGGGCGATCGGCTGTTCTTTTCACGACCTGCGGCTGGATGATGTGGAATTGGCTGGTCTCGGCGCTGGCGGCGCAGGCGACGCTGCTTCTCTACGATGGATCGCCGTTCGTCGATGACGGCCGCGTTCTCTGGGCGCTTGCCGACGCGGAACACATGACGCATTTCGGGACTTCGGCCAAGTACATCGACGCGCAGAAGAAGGCGGCGCTGGCGCCGCGCCGGGACTACAGCCTGGCAAGCGTGCGCGCGATGTTTTCGACCGGCAGTTCGCTGGCACCTGAAAGCTTCGACTACGTTTACCAGAGCGTGAAAGACGACTTGTGCCTGTCGTCGATCTCCGGCGGCACGGACATCGTTTCCTGCTTCGTGCTCGGCGCGCCGACGCTGCCGGTGTGGCGTGGTGAGATCCAGTGCCGTGGACTGGGGATGGATGTCGACGTCTTTGACGAGAACGGCCGGCCGTTGCCGCAGGGCAAGGGAGAACTGGTCTGCAAAAGCCCCTTCCCGGCGATGCCGATCGGCTTCTGGAACGATCCGGAAGGCGCGAAGTATCGCGCCGCGTACTTCGAGCGCTTTCCCGGTGTATGGTGTCACGGTGACTGGATTGAATTGACCGAACACGGTGGAGTCGTCATCTTTGGCCGTTCCGACGCGACGCTCAATCCTGGTGGCGTACGAATCGGCACCGCGGAAATCTATCGTCAGGTCGAGCAGTTGCCCGAGGTGCTCGAGAGCATCGTCATCGGCCAGGATTGGCCGCCCGGTGAGGTCGGCGATGTGCGCGTGGTGCTCTTCGTGCGGTTGCGCGATGGCTTGTCGCTCGACGCGGCGCTGGTTGAACGGATTCGCACCCACATCCGGACGCAGACCACGCCGCGACACGTGCCCGCGAAAGTGCTGCAGGTGACCGATATCCCGCGCACCAAGAGCGGGAAGATCGTCGAGCTCGCGGTACGAGAAAGCGTGCACGGCCGCGATGTGAACAACCGTGAAGCGCTGGCCAATCCCGAGGCGCTCGAGCAGTTCCGCGCTCGCGCGGAACTGGCGAGCTAGCGGAGCGGTTGCTGCCCGCCCGCGTCATGCCATGTTGATCGACGCCAACCGCAGCGTGCTACTGGTCATCGATCTGCAGGTGAAGCTGGTCCCTGCGCTCTCGGTGCCGGACGAAGTCGTGGCTCAGGTCGAGTGGCTCGTCCAGGTTGCGCAGAAGATCGGCGTTCCGGTGGCGGCGACCGAGCACCACCCCAGGGGTTTGGGATCGCTGGTTCCACAGATCCGCACGTTGTTGCCTGATGATGCAGTGGCGGCGAAGGAGAATTTTTCCTGCGTTGCGGCGCAGTGCCTGCCGGGATTGCCCGGCCATGATCGCGCACAGATCGTGATCAGCGGTGCAGAAACGCATGTCTGCGTACTTCAGACTGCGCTCGACCTGATCCAGGATGGTCGCGAAGTCTTTGTCGTCGCCGATGCGGTCGGCTCGCGCCGCGCCTATGACCGTGACATGGCGCTGCTGCGAATGCGTGAGGAGGGCGTGCGTATCATCACCCGGGAAATGGCGGCCTTCGAGTGGCTGGCGCAGGCGGACGCCACGCTTTTCCGCGAAGTCAACCGGCAGTTCCTGCGCTGATCATCGGACGGCAGACATGAGTTTTCTTGCCATTTTCGCGGCCCTCGGAATCGAACAGTGGCGAGCGTTCGCCTGGCGCGTCAGCGCGGAGCGCGCCTTCATCGGCTACGCCAGGGCGCTGGAACGCAAGTTCAATGGCGGCAGCGCCGAGCACGGTGTTTTCGCCACCGTCGCGGCAGTGGCGCCGCCGGTGCTGCTGTCTGCGGCCGCCTATTGGCTCGCCGAAGCCACCCACCCGGTTCTCGGACTTGTCGTCAACGTCGTGGTTCTCTATTTTCTGATGGGATTTCGCCGGTTCAGCCATGCGGTTTCGGTGATCGTGGCGGCGCTGCAGGCGGGCGATCTGAACGGAGCGCGCCGCGCGCTTGCGGCATGGCGCGGGGGCTCGATGCTGGATCTATCGAGTCAGGATGTCTCGCGACTGGCCATTGAACGCGGACTGGTCGATGCGTACCGGCAGGTGTTTGCCGTTCTTTTCTGGTTCGTCCTGCTGCCGGGCCCTGCGGGCGCTGTGCTTTACCGCGCCGCGGCGTTGCTGGCGCAGGAGTGGCAGGGGCCGGTACCTGGCGAGGAGCCATCGCCGCCGGTGCTGGCGCGTAGCGAGTTCGGCCGCCCGGCGACCACGCTGCTCGCGATGCTCGACTGGATACCGGTGCGGTTGACCGCATTGTCGTTTGCGGTGGTCGGCGATTTTGAGGACGCGGTTGCCTGCTGGCGCACGCAGTCCTCACGCTGGGCCGGCCAGTATGGTGGTCAGGCCATCGGGATCCTGCTGGCGAGCGGCGGTGGTGCACTGGGCGTGCAACTGGGTGGGCAATTGCCGACGCTGGTGGGAGACCCGGACTTGCGGCCCGATCTGGGCACGGGCGAGCCCGTGGAACCAGACGTGCTTCCCTCCGCTGTCGCGCTGGTATGGCGGGCGCTGGTGTTGTGGTTGCTGTTGATTCTGCTCCTGACACTCGCCAACCTCGCGCCCTAGCCGGCGCCGGCGCTTCGCGTCAGCGGACGCCGGCAAACCGGCCTTCAGCGAGCAATGTATGCAGGAGCGCCACCCGATGCGGCGCGACCCGGCCAGCCTCGACTGCGGCGGTGATCGCGCAGCCGGGCTCCAGATCGTGACGGCAATCGCGAAAGCGGCAATGCCCGAGAAGCGGGCGCAGGTCGACGAAGGCTTCAGCGATTCGTTCGGGGTTGAGGTGGGCGAGGCCGAATGCCTTCATACCCGGCGAGTCGACGACCCAACCGTGATTGTCGGGGAGGCCATATAAGGTGGTCGACGTGGTCGTGTGGCGTCCGCTTCGGCGGGCCGTGGAGATCTCCATGGTTCGCGCCGCTGCGTCGGGCACAAGCGCATTGATCAGCGTCGACTTGCCCATGCCGGACTGGCCGACGAGCACCGTGTGCTGACCCGCGAGCAGATCCAGCGCGGGTGCGCTATCGTGCAGTGCGGTGACCTCGGCCACCGGATAGCCCAGCGCCGCGAACGGCGCGAGTCGGGCCCGCAACCCGGGCATTCCCGGCAGATCGCGTTTGTTGGCGATCAAAATGAAGTGGCAGTCGGTGGCTTCGGCAGCGATCATCCAGCGATGGACCAGATCTTCGTCGAGCGGAAGATCCGGCGCCACCACGCCAGCGATCTGCGAGACATTGGCGGCGAGCAATTTCTCCTTGAACGCGTCGGAGCGCCAGACGAGATTGCGACGCGGTTCGATGCTCTCGATCGCGCCGCCGCCGCTGAAGCGCTGAACCCTGACCCGGTCGCCGACCGCCACCTGAAGCGAGCGCCCCTTCAGGATGCAATTGATGGCGGCGCCGTCGTCAAGGGTCACCATGTAGTGGCGACGCTGGGCGCCGACGACCAGACCGGGCTCCCCCGAGCCGCGACGGTGCACCTGTGTCGTCAAGCGACGAGCAGCTCCGCCTTGGCGGCGCAGGCGAGATCGTTACGGGTGATTCCGCCGGCGTCGTGCGTGGTGAAGCTGACCACGCAATGCCGGTAGTGGACGCTGACGTCCGGATGGTGGTCGGCGCGCCGGGCGATCCAGGCCAGCGCATTGACGAACGCCATGGTCTCATCGTAGCTGGCGAAGCGGAATTCGCGCGTGATGCGATCACCTGCGTGCGCCCACTGCGGCAACACGCCCAGAAGCGGCCCGAGGTCCTCGGCAGACAGACGGGCGACATCCGGCCGGCATTGCCAGCCGGCGAGATCCGCGACCGTGGGCAGCGTCGGTTCAGCGGGATTCAAGGCGCCAACCTCAAGTACTCGAGTTCGAGCTGCGAGATCAAGTTCTTCATCCCTGGAAAGGCGATTGCGTCGAATTGCAAAACGGCACTGTGGTCAAGGCGACCGCGCAGCGGGCGCATGGGTTCAACAGGATCGGCATCGGCGGTTCTGGTCCGTGGGCGGTCTAGTGTGTCGCCGCGCCGGCCGGAATGCCCTGGAGATGGGCGATCCTTTCGGCAGCAGGTGGATGCGAGTCGTAGAACGCCGAATGCAGGGGGTCCGGGGTGAGCGTGGCGGCGTTGTCCTCGTAGAGCTTGACCAGCGCCAGCGTGAGCGACGTTGCGGACGCGTGCCGTGTGGCGAAGGCATCCGCCTCGAACTCGTGGCGTCGCGAATAGAATGCACCCAACGGCTCCAGCACGAAAGTGAACACCGGCAGGGCGAGCAGGAACAGGAGGAGCGCGACGCCGGGACGCACGAGAGCGATCGGCACCAGATCAGGTGCAATTCCCAGTCCGGCGTAGAACCATGGCAAGCGCGCCACATAGGCCAGCAGCGCCAGGATCAGCAGCGAAAGCGCGGCGCTCCAGGCGATGCGCTTGGCCACGTGGCGTAGCCGATAGTGGCCGAGTTCATGCGCGAGGACCGCCTCGATCTCGTCCGGCGTGAGCCGCTCGATCAGCGTATCGAAGAAGACAATGCGCTTGGCTTTGCCGAAACCGGTGAAATAGGCATTGCCGTGGCCCGAGCGTCTTGACCCGTCCATGACGAAGAGCCCCGCGCTACGGAAGCCACAGCGCGCCAGCAGCGCCTCCACGCGTTCGCGTACCGGACTGTCCGGCAGCGACGTGAACTTGTTGAACAGCGGTGCGATCACCGTTGGATAGAGCACCAGCAGCAAGAGCTGGAAAGTCATCCACGCGGCCCAGGCAAGCAGCCACCAATGGGTGCCGGAAGCGCCCATCAGCCAGAGAATCAGCAGCAGCAGCGGCACGCCGAGCGCCAACGCCAGCCCCGTTCCCTTGGCCAGGTCGGCGAGCCACAACGACGCAGACATGCGGTTGAAACCGAATCGTGCCTCGATGCGAAACGTGTGCCACCACGAAAAGGGCAGGTTGACGGCAGCGCCGAGCAAGCCGACGACCGCGAACAGGACAACATCACGCCACAGCGGGCCAATGGCCAGAGTCTGCGACCAGGCGACGATCAGCGACAGGACGCCCCCCAGCGTCAGCAGCACCAGCAGCAGGGCATCAGCGAGCGCCTGCATGATTGCCAACCGCTGCTTCGCCACCGTGTAATCCGCCGCCTTGCGGTGCGCAGCGACGCTGATGCGTTCGACGAAAGCATCCGGAACCGCGTCGCGATGCGCCTCGACATGGGCAATCTGCCGACGGGCCAGCCACAGCCGTGCGGCGACCGAGGCCGCGAGTGCGGCTGCGAACAAGGTGGCAAATGCGGTGGTGGTCACGATCGGGCAGGGCAGCAAGGCGCTGTGCGACAATCAATGCTTCATTCTACGCCTGCGGCCCATGGTACAAGACGCGAACCACCTCATCTGGATCGACATGGAGATGACCGGATTGAAGCCGGATTCCGATCGCATCATCGAGGTCGCACTGGTCGTTACCGACAGCGCGCTCGCGACCATCGCGGAGGCGCCGGTGTGGGTGGTGCATCAGGACGACGCCGTTCTGGCCGGCATGGATGCCTGGAATCAGGGCACGCACGGCAAGTCCGGCCTCATCGACAAAGTGCGCGCCTCGGTGCTCGACGACGCCTTGGTCGAGGCGCAGGCGTTGGCATTCCTGCGCGAGCATGTTCCGGCGAAAGTCTCGCCGATGTGCGGCAATTCCATCTGTCAGGATCGCCGATTCCTGGCGCGCTGGATGCCGACGCTGGAGGACTGGTTTCACTACCGCAATCTCGACGTGTCCACGCTCAAGGAACTGGCGCGTCGCTGGAGGCCGGAGATCATGAAGGGCATCCCGAAAGAAGGGCGGCACGAGGCCCTGGCGGACGTCCACGAATCGATCATGGAACTCAAGTACTATCGCGAGCATCTCATCCGGCTGCAATGACCAGCCCGGGAACCGCATCGTGAATTTCTGCAGCGCCTGCGGCTCGCCGCGTCTCGAGTTGCGCGTTCCCGACGCAGACACGCTGCCGCGGCATGTCTGCGCGGCCTGCGGGACGATCCACTACCAGAATCCGAAGGTCGTCGTGGGCTGTCTTCCCGATTGGGAGGGCCGGGTGCTGCTGTGCCGGCGTGCGATCGAGCCGCGTCTTGGGCTCTGGACGCTGCCTGCAGGTTTCCTCGAAAATGGAGAGACAGTCGTGGCAGGCGCGGCGCGCGAGACGCTCGAAGAGGCGCAGGCACGAGTGGAGGTCGGCGATGTCTATACGCTGATCAGCCTGCCGCAGATCAATCAGGTCTACATGATGTTTCGGGCGCGCCTGCTCGATCTCGGGTTCGGGCCCGGGCCGGAGAGCCTGGAGGTCGGGTTGTTCGACGAGGCCGATATTCCCTGGGACACGCTCGCCTTCCGCACGATTACCCGCACGCTGCGCAATTACTTCCTCGACCGCAAGCTCGGACATTTTCCCACCCGGATTTCGGCGCTCGAGCGCCGTCCGCCGGCGCCACCGAACCTGAGGGGTGCCGGTTGAGCGGATCGCGGCGAATCATTGGGCGCGTCGTGCTTGCGGGATGGCTGGCGGCCGCGTTCTCCGGCTTCGCCCCCATCCAGGCGCAGGAGGTGAACCGTCTGTCGATCACCACGGGGGGCGTCGGCGGAGTCTACCTCCCGCTGGGCAGCGGCATGGCTGCGATACTGTCGAAGTACATTCCCGGACTTACGGCAACGGCGGAGATCACCAGCGGTTCGGTCGAGAATCTCAAGTTGGTTGGTGCCGGCAAGGCCGATATCGGCTTCGCGATGGTCGATGCGGCGTGGGACGCGGTGCTGGGCGCGAACAAATTCAGACACGCCATGGTCAACGCGCGGACGTTGATGGTGTTGTATCCGAATCGGATGCAGATCGTCACTGTTCAAGGCACAGGAATCACCCGGCTGGCCGACCTGAGAGGCAAGAGGGTGTCCACGGGTGCACCGGGCAGTGGAGTCGAGGTGATGGCGCTGCGTGTGCTCGAAGCGATGGGCATCGATCCGAAGACGGACATTACCCGGGAGCGCCTCGGAGTGGCGAAATCCGTGGCCGCGATCAAGGACGGAAAAATCGACGCGTTCTTCTGGGTAGGCGGCGTGCCGACCCCGGCCATCTCGCAACTGGCGGCGGTTCCGGGCATCGGCATGCGTCTTATCGATCACGCCGAGGCGCTCGATGCCATGAACCGCAAGGCGGGGCCACGCTACACCCGGGGCGTGATTCCGAAGATCGCCTACATGGGCATGGACGCGTCGGTGGCGAACATCGATGTCTGGAACATCCTGGTGGCCAGTGACGACCTTGACGATGAAACGGCGTATGCGATCGTGAAGACGTTGATGGAGAAGAAGCCCGAACTTGTCGCGGTCCACAGGGGCGCGCAGAATTTCGATCTCAAGTATCAGAAAATTGTCCTGCCTTTCCCGCATCACCCGGGCGCACGCAGGTATTTCGAGGAACGCGGCCTGAAGTTCTGACCAGGCGAGGATGCGTGGATGCCGATCGGACGCGCCTGTCGGCTGGCGCAGGTCCGCCGACGCGCCAGTATCCGCCGCCGTGGAAGCACCGTTCAGGCGACAACGTGCATGCCGCAGCCGGCAAGCGTCGCGTGCAGTTCCTGCACGTGCGCATGACCGGTGGTCTCGACGACGCAGACGACGCGTACCGCCGACAGGTCGGGCCCCGAGAACGCGCGGTCATGCATGATTTCCTTGATCGAGGCGCCCGTCGAGGCGATGGCCTCCGCCAGCCGCGCCAGTCCGCCGGGCCGGTCGGTGATCGATACAGTGAATCGGGTCAGGCGGCCGTCGGCCACCAGACCGACTTCGATGACCCGGTCGAGCATGGTGAGGTCGATATTGCCACCGCACAGAACAAGCACCACGCGGCGACCCGCCAAGTGCTCGAGGCGGCCGGCGAGAAACGCTGCCAGCGGCGTCGCACCGGCGCCCTCGACGACGCTTTTCTCGAGTTCGATCAGGCGCAGGACCGCGAGTCCGATCGAGGCTTCGTCGACGGTGACGATTTCGTCGACCACGCGCCTCAGGACTTCGTAGGGCCGCGTACCGAGCAGGGGTACTGCCAGACCGTCGGCGAGCGTTGGAGAGAGCGGCACCAGCACCGGGTGACCGGCCGCCATTGCGGCGGTGAAGCTTGCCGCGTGTTCCGGTTCCACGCCAATCGTGCGCACCGAGGGCTTGAGCGCCTTCATGACGGTACCAATCCCCGCGAGGAGACCGCCACCGCCGACCGGCACGACAATCGCCTCGATATCGGGGGTCTGCTCGAGGATCTCCAGCCCCATCGTCCCCTGGCCCGCGATGACGTCGGCGTTGTCGAAGGGGTGGATGAAGGTGAGCGCATCGCGCTGCGCCAACATTTCCGCGTGCGCACGCGTCTCCGACAAATCGGCGCCATGCAGGATGACCGTCGCCCCGAACTGGCGGCAGTTGGTCACCTTGATCAAGGGTGCGAATCGCGGCATTACCACCGTTACCGGTATCTGCAGCAGGCTGCCGTGGTAGGCGATACCGAGGGCGTGATTTCCGGCCGAGGCCGCGACCACGCCACGGCGACGCTCGTCATCGGTCAGGCCCAGCAGCGCGTTGCGCGCTCCGCGTTCCTTGAAGCTGCCGGTGCGTTGCAGATAGTCGAGCTTGCAAAAAATATGTGCACCGGTGAGCTGCGAAAGTGGAATCGATTCGACGCAGGGCGAGACATAGATCCCGTCGGCGATGCGGGCGCGTGCGGCCTGGACGTCGGCAAGGCTGAGCATGTTCAGAACGGCAATGCGGTGTCGGGCAACACGGTCGTGAGAACTCTGCGGAACTCGGCCTGGATTCGGTTCAGCGCAGCGCCGTCGTCCGCCTCGAAGCGCAGCACGATCACCGGCGTGGTGTTCGAGGCTCGGGCAAGACCGAACCCGTCCGGGTATTCGACGCGCAGGCCGTCCAGACGAATCACCTCCGTCGCGCCGGGAAAGCGCGCCTCGGCGGAGAGGCGGGCGATCAGCCGGTGCGGCTCGCCTTCCGCGCAGCGGATATTGAGTTCGGGGGTCGATACCGCGTCGGGCAGCGCGTCGAGTTGCGCCGAAGGGTCGGCGTGGCGCGAAACGATCTCGAGCAGTCGCGCACCCGCATACAGGCCGTCGTCGAAGCCAAACCACCGCTCGCCGAAAAAGGTGTGCCCGCTCATCTCGCCGGCGAGCGCCGCGTGCGTTTCCTTCATCTTTGCCTTGATCAGCGAATGCCCGGTCTTCCACAGCAGCGGATTGCCGCCGTGGCGGGTGATCCAGGGCCGCAGGTTTCGGGTGGACTTGACGTCGTAGATGATCGTGGCGCCGGGAAGCCGCGACAGGACGTCGGCGGCGAAGAGCATCAGCTGGCGATCCGGGTAGATGATGTGGCCAGCGCGCGTGACCACGCCCAGGCGGTCACCGTCGCCATCGAACGCCAGGCCGAGTTCGCAGTCGTCCTGGGCGAGCCGCGCGATCAGGTCCGCGAGATTGGCCGGCTGCGATGGGTCAGGGTGATGGTTGGGAAAATTGCCGTCGACTTCGCAGAACAGCGGGACGACTTCGCAACCCATGCGGCGGTACAGCGTCTCCGCGAAGGCGCCGGCGACGCCGTTGCCGCAGTCGACGGCGATTTTCATCGGTCGGGCGAGCTTCACGTCGCCGACGATCCGGTCGAGGTAGGCGGGCGCCACGTCGTGCGTCGAATACCGGCCCGAACCCGACGCGAAGCGGCCGTTTTCGATGCGCACACGCAACGCCTGAATTGCCTCGCCGGACAATGTCGCGCCGGCCACGACCATCTTGAGACCATTGTAGTCGGGCGGATTGTGGCTGCCGGTGACCATCACGCTGCAACCGGTCTCGAGATGCTGCGCGGCGAAGTAGGTCATCGGGGTGACGACCATGCCCAGGTCGATCACCTGCGCGCCGGCGGCGTTGATGCCGGCGGCGAGCGCCGCGGAGAGTTCCGGTCCGGACAAGCGCCCGTCTCGACCGATGGCAATAGTGTCGCAACCCTGTTCGAGGGCGAGGCTGCCCAGGCCCTGACCGATCGCCTGCACGATCTCCGGGGTCAGCGTGCGGCCGACCACGCCGCGAATGTCGTAGGCCTTGAAGATTTCCTGTGGAATGGGCATGACGTTTGGCGTACAGACTTCGCAGCTGTACACGATGGTGGCAATGATGGAGCGCTAGTTTCTCATGGATGCCGGACGAACCCGGGCGCACGTGCGTCGAAGAACGTGAGCAGCCGGTTCGACAGCCAGTCGAGCCGGCCTGGCGCCGGGCCGGTCATGAAGGCTGCGTGTCCGCCGCGTTCGGGCTGCTCGAGGACCACGGCGTGGCCTGCCTCCACCGGACCGGGTAGCGAATTGGCGGGGACAAAGGGGTCGTTGCGCGCGTTGAGGACCAGCGTCGGCAGCGCGATGCGCGCCAGCCAGGGTTTCGCCGAGGCGCGCAGCCAGTAGTCATCGGCGCCGGCGAAACCGTGCAGCGGCGCGGTGACGGCGTCGTCGAAATCCCACATCGAGCGCGCGCGGGCGATCCGCGCGGCGTCGAGCCGGCCCGGAAAGCGCCGCGCCATGTCGAGCGCCTTGGGTTTCAGCGTCTGCAGAAAATGCCAGGTGTAAATGCGATTGAGTCCCTGTCCAATGGCGATGCCGGATGCGGTCAGGTCGAGCGGCACCGATACGGCCGCGGCGCCGGCGAGCCTGTGGGTGGCTTCCATGCCGGCGCGGCCGAGCCAGTTGAGCAGGGCGCTGCCGCCGAGCGAGACGCCCGCCAGGAAGACCGGGCCGGTCGGCGCCGCGCGCGCGAGCAACGCATCGAGCATGGCACCGACTTCTTCGTGATCGCCGGAGTGGTAGGCACGCGGCCGCAGGTTCGGCGCTCCGCCGCAGCCTCGAAAATGCGGCACCACGCCGCGCCAGCCGCGCCGGGCGAGATCGTGCATCAGCACCCGGGCGTAGTGCGAATCGGCGCCGCCCTCGAGACCGTGAAAGAGGATCACCAGTGGCATTCCCGGCCTGGCATCGGTCGCCAGCCAATCGACATCCCAGAAGTCACCATCGGGTGTGGTGATGCGCTCACGGCGGAAGGCCACGCCGGGGCGACGCAGGAAGTACGGGTAGATCGTCTGCGCATGTCCGCCCGGCAGCCAGGACGGTCCGCGGAAAGGGGGGCAACCCTCGTCGGGAGGCAGAGTGGTCGCCATGGGGCCCGGTTGCGCCGGTCAGCGCAGTGCGCGTTCCAGTGTCTTGGCGATGGTTTTCACGATCTTCACGCGTGCGAAGTACTTGTCTTCCGCCTCGACCAGCGTCCACGGTGCGATCTCGGTCGAGGTCCGGTCCACCATGTCGGCGACCGCATGCTCGTACGCGTTCCACTTCCTGCGGTTGCGCCAGTCGTCGTCGGTGATCTTGAACTGCTTGAAGGCTGTCTTCGCGCGCGCCTTGAAGCGTTTGAGCTGCTCGGCCTTGCTGGTCTGCAGCCAAAACTTGCAGATGATGATCCCCGCGGCGATCAGCTGTTCCTCGAATTGGTTGATCTCGTCGTAGGCGCGCATCCACTCGTCGACCGAGCAGTAGCCCTCGACGCGCTCGACCAGCACCCGGCCGTACCAGCTGCGGTCAAAAATGGTGATGCCGCCGCGCGCCGGTACCTGCCGCCAGAAACGCCAGAGGTACGGCTGCGCGCGTTCCTCCTCGGTGGGCGCGGCGACCGGAATGATCACGTACTGCCTTGCGTCGAGGGCGCCGGCGACGCGGCGTATTGCGCCACCCTTGCCCGCTGCGTCCGAACCCTCGAAGACCAGGACCATCGCGCGGTTGCGAAAGCGCTTGTGGCGGGTCAGCCCCGCGAGCCGGCCCTGCCACTTGCCGAGCTGGCGCTCGTAGACGGAATCTTCGAGGCGCTGCGTCAGGTCGAGGTCGCGGACGATCGCCACGTTGCCGATCACCGCCGGTGGCGGCGGCACGGCCGCGGTTGGTACCGGCTTCGTCCCCGCGTTGACCCGTCGCATCGTGTCGGCGAGGATCTGGCCGACCGTCAGCGTGCGGTAGCGCGGGTCCGTTCCCTCGACCACGTACCACGGCGCGGGGCCGAGCGACGTCTCGCGCAGCATGTGCTCCCAGACGTCGCGGTAGCGGCTATACAGGCGGTACGATTTGCGGTCCTCCGGGCCCACTTTCCAGCGCGTACGCGGGTCCTGCCTGAATTCCCTGAGGCGCTGCTTGAGGTCGGCGCGCGACAGGTGGATCCAGAATTTGAGCAGGGCGATGCCTTCGTCGGTCAGCATGCGCTCGAACTGGCGAATCTCGTGCAGCCTGGAATTGAATTCTGCTTCGGCCATGCTGCCCAGCACCCGTCCCGCCACCAGGTCCCTGTACCAGGCGTTCATGAAAATGCCGAGCGTTCCGCGCGGCGGCAGCGCACGCCAGAAACGCCACGCAAGCGGTCGCGCCAGTTCCTCGGGCGTGCGCGGTCCGAAGGCGTGCGTCCGGATATGCCGCGGATCCATCCAGGCATTGAGCGCATTGGCGGTGTCGCCGCGACCGCCACCTTCCACGCCGCTGACCAGCAGCAGGATGGGACCGCGCTGTTTCTTGGCGAGCTCGAATTGGCCGGCGATCAGGGCCTCGCGGAGCTTCGGCTCCGCGCGTGCGAACGCGGTCCTGGTGATTCGGTGACCTGCTTCGGCGGATTCAAGCATGAACTCCTCCTTCTGCGTCGACTAGCGGCGCGACCAGAACGGGCGCGCCTTGCTGAATGCTGACCACGCCGCGTCGAGCGCCCGGTCGCGAGCGTGCGCGCGCGCGGCCGCCCAGCCTCCGAAGGCCGCGGCAGCCAGCGACGGCGATCCGGCGAGCTCTCCGGCGAGGTGCGTGGCGACGGCCGCGTCGTTCCATGCGCCCAGTTCGTCCTGGAGCGTTTCCAACGCCTTGCGAAATGCGCGCGTGCGTTTGTGCGGAAAAAGCGGCGCGAAGAACTCGGTTGCATAGCGCAGATTCTTGGCGGCCAGGCGTGCGGCATGACGGGTTTCGGGCGCCGCGTGGGCAAGATCGGCGCCGAGGTCCAGCAAGGCGCGCTGTCGGCGCTTGAGCAGCGGGCGCGCGAAGTCGCGTGCCGGAGCACCCAGCAGCGCCCGGTGACCTGCGTCCCCGGTGGGCCCGGCGGAGGACGCGGCGGCGAGCGCTGCCGAATACAACACCAGGCGGACATAGCGGGAGGAGGCGACCGCGGACCGGGCCAACGCGCGCGCGCCTGCGCGCCGTTCGGCGGCCTGCTGCGTCAGCTCATGCAGCGCCGTGCGCAACGAATCGTCGTCGCCGCTCATGGTGACCGCGCCGTTGACCGCGGGAAGCGTCTGCGTGGCGAACACATCAAGGTCGCGCGCTGGGCCCAGCGCCTGCGCCAACCAACGAAGCTCTACCCGCAGCGGTTCGATCCGCGCGGTGGCGACGACGCGGCGGGCGAGTGACAGACAGGCACGCAGACGCCGCACACCGATGCGCATCTGGTGGACCCACTCCGGATCGTCGTCGGCAATGAGTCCGGGAGCGTTGGCTTCGATCTGCGCCAGGCAACTGCGCATGATGGCCTGCAACGCCGTCGCTGTCGTCGAGTCGGCGGCGAATTCCGCGCCTGCGGCGTGCACCGGTTTCGCTGTCTGCGGACGGCGCAGAGCGACACCGCGCTGCGCCTTGCTGCGGAGCTCCGGAACAATCGCGACGTCTGCCGCCAGCCGGTGGGCGAGCTCGTACAGACGCAGGACGTCTCCAGCCTCCAGCTCGATTTCAAGTTCGTGCAACGGTGTGCGTAATGGCCGTTGCGCACCGTCGATGCGAATCTCGCCGACGTCGATGCAAAGCGTCGCCCAGGTGCTGTCCGGAAACACGAGGGGGATCGACGTCCGCTTGAAATCGGTGGTGAATCGGGCACCGAGGCCGCGCCGCAGCGCCTTGGCAAGTACGCGCCGAAATGGCGTCGCGGAAAAACGCAGCGGGTCGAGCTCGCCGCCCGAAACCACCCATTCGAATTCGGCACGGGTGCTCATGCCGCCCGCGCTGCTACCCGCCTGCGGCCCCTTGACTGTCTGCACCCAGCGCCGGCCATCGCGCCTCAGGCGCAATGCCACGCCTTGCTGCGCCAGCCAGTCGTCGGCGGTGTCGTAATAGACCGAGACCAGGCGCGCGGTGCGCGCGCGGCCGCGCTTGCACGCGACCACGGCAGGATGTCGGGCGAGCCCGGCGACGGCGCCCGGCGCAATGGCGAGCTTCAGCTCGGTCTCGGTAGGAATCGGCGGACCCCGCATCTTCCGCTTGCCCGTGCGCGATGCACTCACGCTTCGTCAGCAAGGCGCAATCGGCGCTGGCGTACGGCATCGGCGAGTTCGTGCAGGATTTCATCGGTCGCGTCCCAGCCGATACAAGCATCGGTAATGGAGACGCCGTACTGAAGCGCGCTTCCGGGAACAAGATCCTGCCGACCTGGATTGATGTGGCTCTCGATCATCAAGCCGCAGATCCGCGCATCGCCGCCGGCGACCTGGGCCGCCACATCGCGCGCGACCACCATCTGCCGATCGTGCTGCTTCTGGCTGTTGGCATGCGAACAATCGACCATCACCCGCGCCGCGATGCCCGCGTTGGCAAGCTCCCGGCATACGGAGTCCACGCTGGCGGCATCGAAATTCGTGGCCTTGCCGCCCCGCAGGATGATGTGGCAGTCCTCGTTGCCCGAGGTGTGCACAATCGCCGAGTGGCCGCCTTTGGTCACCGACAGGAAGTGGTGTGGAGCCGAGGCGGCCTTGATGGCGTCGACGGCCACGCGTACGTCGCCATTGGTGCCATTCTTGAAGCCGACCGGACACGACAGGCCGGAGGCGAGTTGACGGTGGACCTGGCTTTCTGTCGTGCGGGCGCCGATGGCACCCCAGGCGATCAGGTCGGCGATGTACTGCGGGGTGATCATGTCGAGATACTCGGTGCCCGCCGGCAGATCGAGTTCGTTGATCTCGAGCAGGATGCGCCGGGCCAGGCGCAGGCCCTCGTTGATGCGAAAGCTGTCATCCAGTCGGGGATCGTTGATGAGGCCTTTCCAGCCCACCGTGGTTCGTGGCTTCTCGAAGTAGACCCGCATGACAATGATCAGCCGGTCTGCCAATTCGCCGCGCAGCGCAGCAAGGCGCTTCGCGTAATCCATCGCCGCGTCGTAATCGTGAATCGAGCATGGCCCCACCACAACCAGCAGCCGGTCGTCCGCACCGTGCAGGATGCGGTGAATGGCGGCCCGCGCCTCGTAGGTCGTCGCCGCCGCGTTTTCGGCTGCCGGGAATTCGCGCAGGAGGTGTGCGGGCGGTGCCAATTCGGTGATCTCGCTGATCCGGGTGTCGTCGATCCGTCGCGACGTCGCGGTGGCTCCGCTGGCGGCCAGATGGTTGCGATGGGCGGTGGAGCTCGGCATGGCAGGCTTTCATAAAATTGCATTTAAAACAATGCATTATCCAATTTTTGCAGCAAGGGGTCAAACGACCGCTGCGCCGGTTGCTGCGGCGCATGATGGCATGGTTGCAACAGCCGGGCGGGCGGCGCTCCCGAAAGCGTTGCCTCGCCCGTCGAGGTTGTCTTAGACTTCGATCAAGCCTGAGTCAGCTCTTCACCGACGCAGGCGGCTCAGCCAGGTTTCTCCAAGAACGCAGGTCACCCAGGAAAAACATTCATGAACAGATTTCTCGTAGCGCTGGCCGCGGGCGTGTTCGCGGTCACCGCGCCCACGGTATGGGCGGCGAACTCGCAGCAGGACAAGATGAAGGCATGCAATGCCAAGGCCGAGGGCAAGAAGGGCGACGAACGCAAGGCCTTCATGTCCGATTGTCTGTCGGCCAAGCCGGCCGAGGCGGCCAAGCCGGAGAGCAGGATGTCGATTTGCAACAAGCAGACCGCCGGCCTGAAGGGCGATGAACGCTCCAAGGCGCAAAGCGAGTGCATGAAGAAGAAATCGTAGGCGCAAACGGCTACAAAACAGGTTACAGAACACGGTCGGGTGACCTCCTGTCCATCCGGCCGAGGCTGACAAGGCCGCATCGGGGCAACCCTTTGCGGCCTTGTTTTTCCTGAATTCCGAGGCACCGCGGCGAGTCCGTCAGCGTTTGCGCAGCAGCAGACCCTTCAGGTAGTCGCCTTCGGGAAAGGCCAGCGCCACCGGATGGTCGGGGCCCTGGGCCAGGCGACGAACGATCGCTACGTCGGCCTGCGCGTCGAACGCCGCACCGGCGACGATTTTCTGGAAGAACTCCGCCGAAATCCCGCCCGAACACGAAAACGTCGCCAACAAACCGCCAGGGGCGAGCAACTTCAGCGCCAGCAGATTGATGTCCTTGTAGGCGCGGGCCGCCCGCTCGGCGTGCGCGGCGGTCGGGGCGAACTTGGGGGGATCCAGCACGATCAGGTCGAAGGTGTCGGCGCGGTTGCGCATCTCCCGCAGCTGAATGAAGGCATCGGCTTCCAGCCATTCGGGCAGCGCCGAGCCAGGCTGCGGATTGCGTTCGGCGTTTTCCCGGGCAATGGCCAGCGCTGTGGCCGAACTGTCCAGCGATACGACCGTGCGCGCCCCGCCGGCCAGCGCAGCGACGGTGAAGCCGCCTGTGTAGCAGAATACGTTCAGCACACGGCGGCCACCGGCGTTTTCGCGCACCAGACGGCGGTTGTCGCGCTGGTCGAGGTAGAAACCGGTCTTCTGGCCGTGGACCACGTCCACGAGGAAGCTGAGGCCGTCCTCGTGGATGGTCAGCGCATCGGGCAGGGTGCCGAAGACGGCCCCGGTCCGCGGCGCGAGTCCTTCAAGCGTGCGCACCTCCGCGTCGGAGCGCTCGTACACGCAGCTGACTCCGGTTGCGGCGACCAGCGCCGCGACCAGGGAATCACGCCAGCGCTCGGCGCCTGCCGCAAGACATTGCAGCACGACCACGTTGGCGTAGCGGTCGGCGATGACTCCAGGCAGGCCGTCGGCTTCGGCGTGAATGATTCGGCAGGCATCGTGCGCAGCATCGAGCAGGCCGGCGCGCGCCTGCACGGCTCGCGCCACGGCGCGCGAGAAAAAATCGTCGTCGATCGCGACGTCGGCGAAGGACCAGACGCGCGCCCGAATCTGCGATGACGGTGAAAAAGCCGCGCGCGCCAGCCAGGCACCATCAGCGGCGACGACGTCGATGGTCGCGCCAGATTCCGGATTGCCTTCAACGCGCTCGATCGCCCCGGAGAAAATCCAGGGGTGGCGCTGCCGCACCGATTTTTCCCGCCCTGGTTTGAGCACCACCGCCCCGGCGCAGCGTCGGGTGCCGGACGGCTCAACCCGGGTCGGCGGACGCCCCGCCCGGCGCCCGGCGTGCCGCGCTTCGGGCTTAACCGGGCGCGGCACTGTCGTCGGCGCCCGGGGACGCTCGGCCGGCGGGCGCCGCGCGGGCCCGGCGACCGGATATCG
>JAQBEY010000139.1:0-26769 GCA_032123655.1 Betaproteobacteria bacterium | reverse complement strand
CGTTGGCGTGAACAAATACGCGGTCGAAGGCGAGCGACGCACGGATACGCTGAAAATCGGTGATGACGTCGAACGGGCGCAGCTTGCGCGGCTTCAACAGGTGAGAGCGAAGCGCGACGAGTCCCAACTCCGCCGCGATCTGGCGACTCTCGCCGAGGCGGCCGCCACGGGGGACAACCTCATCCCGTTGATGCTGGCCTGCGTGAGGAACTACGGCACCGTGCAAGAGCTGTCCCAGGCGCTGGTTCCCGTGTTCGGTACCTACCGGGAAGTTTCCGTCCTGTGATGGCAGGCGTAAACAACGAGGTTCACGTGGGCGAGGAACGGAAGCTCAGGCTGTTGGTCGGGAAAGTCGGCCTCGACGGTCACGACCGCGGAGCGAAGATCATCGCGAGAGCGCTTCGAGACGCGGGCTTCGAGGTCATCTACACCGGGCTCCACCAAACGCCGGAAATGGTCGTCGCCACGGCGATTCAGGAAGACGTCGATGCGGTGTCGCTCTCGATTCTCTCGGGTGCGCACAATTATCTGTTTCCGCGCGTCATCGAATTGCTTCGTGAAAAAGACGCAGCGGACATCGCCGTTTTCGGGGGCGGTATCGTCCCGGACGAGGACATTGAGACCCTGAAGCAGGCCGGTGTGAAGGAGATCTTCACGCCCGGTGCAACGACCGAAAGCGTCATCGCCTGGGTTCGGGCGAACATCAGCCCGCGGCCGCTCGGCTGAGCGCGGAAGGCGGAAAACCATGCGGCGGACCATTCTCCTCGCCGACGACAGTGTCACCATTCGCAAGATCGTCGAGCTCACGTTCAGCGATACCGACATCCGCGTCTGCTCCGTGGCCTCGGGGCAAGAGGCGCTCGACCGACTGAGCGAGCTGCGCCCGGACCTCGTGCTCGCGGACGTCGTCATGCCCGGGCCCTCGGGGTACGAGCTCTGTCGCGCCATCAAGACCTCCGACCGGCCGGTCCCCGTCCTGCTTCTGGCGGGCACGTTCGAGCCCTTCGACGCCGGGCAGGCGCGGGAGTGCGGAAGCGACGGCCACGTCACCAAGCCGTTCGATTCCCGGCAACTCGTCTTTCGCGTGGAGCAACTCCTGGCGCACCCCGAGCCTACGGCTTCGCGGAGCGAAATCGCGGCGCAGCCCGCCGAGGACGATCTGGAGGCGATGTTCGACGATCTCGCGGCGCCCGAGGTCCGGTGGGACGACGAGGCCGGCTTGATCGACCAGCCGGGCGCAAGCGTGTCTCCCACCTCGGCGGTCGACGAGTCCTCGCCCGGGACGACCGCGCTTACGCCCGCCGACCTCGACGCGATCGCGCGCCTCGTCGTGGAGCGATTGTCCGAGCGCGTCCTCAGGGAGATCGCCTGGGACGTGGTGCCCGATCTCGCCGAGATCATCGTGCGCGAGAGGATCCGCGAACTGGAGCGTGACGAGCGCGAGCCGAGCTAGTTCGCCGGTCGTTTCTCATGATGTGCGGGCGGACGGCCCCACCGAGGTTCCGATGGCTATGGAAAAAGAGTATCGCCCCGAGGCGATCGAGGAACGGTGGTCCCGCGAGTGGGTCGAAAAGGGTCTTTTCCGCGCGGGGGCGGACCCTGCCAAACGACCCTTCTGCATGGTGATCCCGCCCCCCAACGTGACCGGCAATCTCCACATGGGGCACGTGCTGGTCTACACGCTCCACGACATCGTGGCGCGGTGGCGGCGCATGCAGGGCTGGGACGTGTTGTGGCTTCCCGGCACCGACCACGCCGGCATTGCGACCCAGGCCGTCGTCGAGCGCGAGATCCTCAAGGAGGGGACCGATCGGCACACCCTCGGAC
Source organism: Betaproteobacteria bacterium (assembly GCA_032123655.1). GTDB lineage: Bacteria > Pseudomonadota > Gammaproteobacteria > Burkholderiales > Casimicrobiaceae > VBCG01. Next base: position 24,942 of record JAQBEY010000139.1, on the reverse strand, counting down.
GCGACGCGTTCGTCAAGCGCGTCTGGGAGTGGAAGGCGCTGTACGGATCGCGCATCACCGGGCAGCTGAAACGCTTGGGTTCGTCGTGCGATTGGTCGCGCGAACGCTTCACGATGGACGACGGGCTCTCCCGCGCGGTGCGGGAGGTGTTCGTCCAGCTCTACCGCGAAGGCCTGATCTATCGCGATCGTTACATCGTGAATTGGTGCCCGCGTTGTCAAACGGCGCTTTCGGACCTGGAGACGGTCCACGAGCAGAAAAAGGGCAAGCTCTACACGGTCCGCTATCCGTTCGCCGACGGGAAGGCGGGAGGGGTCGACGTCGCGACGACGCGCCCTGAAACCATGCTCGGAGACACCGGCGTCGCGGTCCACCCCGAGGACGACCGCTATCGAAGCGTGGTGGGCCGCCAGCTGGCACTTCCGCTGACGGGGCGAACCCTTCCCGTCGTGGCCGACGCCTTCGTCGATCCGTCCTACGGCACCGGAGCGGTGAAGGTGACTCCCGCCCACGATCCGAACGATTTCGCTGCCGGGAGGCGCCTCGGTTTGGCCGAGATCGTGGTCATCGACACCGCCGGGAAGATGACCTCCGAGGCGGGCGAGTTCTCCGGGCTCGACCGATTCCAGGCGCGCAAACGCGTGGTGGCCCGACTCGAGGAACTCGGCCTCCTCATCGCCGTCAAAGACCACGAGCACGCGGTCGGCCACTGCCAACGTTGCTCGACCGTCGTCGAGCCCCTCGCCTCGATGCAGTGGTTCGTGAAAGTGGGCCCGATGGCGGCAAGCGCCGCCGACGCCGTTGCCGCGGGACGGACGGAGTTCGTGCCCGCCTCGTGGACCAAGGTGTACTTCGAGTGGATGAAAAACATCCACGATTGGTGCATCTCGCGCCAGCTCTGGTGGGGGCACCAGATTCCGGCGTGGTACGACGAGGCCGGCAACGTCTATGTCGCGGCGGACGAAGCGGCCGCGAAGGTGCAGGCGCAGGCGAAACTGGGCCACGCGCCGGCCACGCTCACCCGCGACGAGGACGTGCTCGACACCTGGTTCTCGTCCGCGCTGTGGTGCCACTCGACGCTGGGCTGGCCGGCACCGACGCCTGAACTGAAGTCCTTCCTGCCGTCGTCGGTGCTGGTCACCGGCTTCGACATCATCTTCTTCTGGGTCGCGCGCATGGTCATGACGACGACCTATTTCACCGGTCACGTGCCGTTCCGCGACGTCTACATCAACGCCATCGTCCGCGACGAGGATGGACAGAAGATGTCGAAGTCCAAGGGCAATGTGCTGGATCCGATCGACCTGATCGACGGCGTCGACGTCGAGACGCTGGTGGCCAAGGCCACCAGCAACATGATGGACCCCCGCCAGGCCGAGAAAATAGCCAAGCGCACGCGGCGACAATTCCCGGAGGGCATTCCGTCCTTCGGCGCCGACGCCGTCCGTTTCACCTTCGCCTCGCTGGCGACGTTCAACCGCACGCTCAATTTCGATTTGCATCGCTGCGAGGGCTACCGCAATTTCTGCAACAAGCTGTGGAACGCCACGCGGTTCGTGCTGATGAATCTCGAAGGGAAGGACTGCGGACTCGACGAGACACCGCCGAAGGCGCTGACGTTCGTCGACCGCTGGTTGCTCGGGCGTCTGCAGCGCGCCAAGCACGACATCGCGACGAACATCGACCAGTACCGCTTCGACCTCGCGGCGAAGGCGCTCTACGAATTCGTCTGGGACGAGTACTGCGACTGGTACGTCGAGCTGGCCAAGGTGCAGATGGCCGATGCCGACGAACGCGGCGACGAGGCCGCGGCGCGCGGCACGCGTTCGATGCTGGTGCGCGAACTCGAGGCGACGTTGCGCCTCGCGCATCCGTTCGTGCCCTTCATCACCGAGGAACTGTGGCAATCGGTGGCTCCGCTCGCCGGCAAGCGCGGCGAGTCCATTTCGACGCAGCCGTTTCCGAAGGCGAACTTCGATCGCGTCGATGCCGCTGCCGATGCGCGCATGGCCACGCTGAAGGCGCTGGTCAGCGCCTGCCGCGAACTGCGCGGCGAGATGAAGGTATCGCCGGCGCTGCGTCCGCCTCTCTACGTGAGCGGCGACGCCGCGACGCTCGCCGAGTTCACCCGCTACCTGAAACCGTTGGCCAAGGTGTCCGACGTGCACGTGGTGACCGAACTGCCGTCCTCCGACGCGCCCGTCGAGATCGTCGGCGAGTACCGGCTCATGCTGCACATCGAAGTGGACCCGGCGGAGGAACGCGAACGCATCGGCAAGGAAAAGTCGCGGATCGAAGGCGAGATCGGCAAGGCGGAGGCGAAGCTCGGCAACGAGGCCTTCGTCGCCCGCGCGCCGGCCGCCGTCGTGGAGCAGGAGCGCGCGCGCCTGGCTGGATTCACCGCGACCCTGGACAAGCTTCGCCAGCAGTACCAGCGCCTGGGCGGTTAGCGGCAGATGATCGACGGGCTTGCAGCGCGCGCAGGGCAAGTCGGCGGCGTGCGGCCGACGGCCTTCCTTGCGCGCAAGCGCCCGCGCTGGCGGGTGTTGACCTTCGCGGTGACCTTCCTCCTGCTGTGGTTCGGTTTTCTGGAATTGCGCGGCCTCTATTTTCCCGACGAGGGGCGCTATGCGGTGATTCCCTGGGAAATGCTGGCGACCGGCGACTGGGTGACGCCGCGCATCAACGGATTTCCCTACTTCGAGAAGCCGCCGCTGCAGTACTGGATCACCGCAATCGTATTCGCGGTGTTCGGCGAGGACGAATGGACGGCGCGGCTGTGGCCGACAGGCGCCGGACTGATCGCCGTGTTCGCCGTGTGGTGGACCGCGCGCCGGCTGCAGTCGCGCCGTGCCGGTTGGCTGGCCGCCGCCGTGCTGGCGTCAAGCTGCGGGTATTTTCTTGCCACCCAGTTCGTCACCCTCGACACGAGCCTCACGGGCTTCCTCACCTGCGCCCTGTGCGCCTTCCTGCTCGCGCAGGACGTGCGTGCGTCGTCCGCCGACAACCGGCGCTGGATGCTGGTGGCCTGGGCGTTGTGCGCCCTCGCGGTATTGACCAAGGGCCTGGTCGGCGTGCTGCTGCCGATCCTGGCGGTTGCCACCTACGTCATTTTCGCGCGCGACCTCGCGCTGCTGCGCCGTCTGCATCTGCTTGCCGGAGTTGCCGTGTTTCTGGCGATCGCGCTGCCCTGGTTCGTCCTGGTCGAGTTGCGCAACCCGGGGTTCTCCGAGTTCTTCTTTGTGCACGAGCACTGGCAGCGCTTCACCCAGCCGGTGCACCGGCGTACGGGACCCTGGTGGTACTTCGTTCCCATTGCCGTGGTGTTCCTGCTGCCGTGGCTGCCGGCGATCGGCGCGGCACTGGCGCGACGCCGGCCCGCGGCAGGCGTGTCCCTCGCAAGGACCTTCGACCACGCACTTTTCGCATGGTGCTGGGCCGGCGCGATTTTGGTGTTCTTCAGCCTGTCGTCGTCGAAGCTGCCCGCCTACATCATGCCGGCAATGGGCGCCGTCGCGCTGGCCGTCGCCGTGCCGCTGGCGCGGCGCTGGGATGCGACGATCAGGATCACCGCGCGCACGCTCGTGCTGGGCGGCCTGTTCATCGCCGCCGCGGCATTTCCGGCTGGCCGCTGGATCAAGGTTCCGCTGGTGCAGGATCTGTACGCCGCCAATGCGGGCTGGGTCGTCGCCGGCGGGGCGATCCTCATCCTGACCGGCGCACTGGCGCTGCGCGGCCTGCACCGGCGCCGGCGCATCGGCGCCCTGGCAACGCTGGTACTGGGGGGGGTGCTTGGCTGTCAGGTGGCGACGGTCGTCGCGCACCGGGTTGACAGCTATTTTTCCGCCGAGGACCTCGTCGAGCGGGTGACCGGAGACATTCGGCCGTTCCAGCCCGAACTGCCCTTCTACAGTGTCGATATATTCGACCACACGGTGCCGTTCTATCTGGGGCGCACCGTCACGCTGGTCCGGGAACGAGGCGAACTCGCCTGGGGCATCGCTGCCGCGCCGGCGAACTTCATCGACGATTTGGCGGAATTCGCGCGGCGCTGGCGCGACGGCGGCGACGCCTACGCGATCATGTCGCTTCGAACCTTCGAGACGCTGCAGGCGACCGGATTGCCAATGCGCGTCGTCGACGGCGACGGCAGGCGGATCATCGTCGCTCGCCGCTAGGCGTTCGTGAGCCGGGTCTGTACCCGCCGTCGATTGCCCGGTCGCGGCGCATGCGCACGCAGAATCCGTCGTTGCGCGCCGGGTGCCAGGCCAGCGCTCAGGCGCCCTGCGGTTCCGGCGCGTTGCGCTTCATAAGCAGGGCCGGGAGCGGTCGGGACTTGCCGTGGTGGCCGCCACGCGCGCCGTGGCCGTGCAACGACGCCGGCTTGCTGTCCGCACCCGTTGCGGCCGGTTGCGCCGGCAGGGGCTGGTCGGGATTGCGGGCGTAGGCCTCTTCGCGCTCGAGTTCGCGTGCGCTGCGCGCCCGTGGTTCTGCCGGACTGCTGCGCACCCGCGGCGCGGGGCGCGTATCGCTCAGATCCGACGGCGCCGCGTGGCGACGCTCGCCGCTGGTCGGTGTCGACGGTGACCCGTCGCGGCGCGGCGAACGCGGCGCGCGCTCGCGCTCGCGCAGCGGCACCCGAGCCGACGCGGCCTCGGCGTCGAAGCCCGCCGGCTCGGCGATATCGACCTTCTTCTTGAGCATCCGCTCGATGTCGGCCAGATATTTTTCTTCCTCGGGTGCAACGAAGGAAATGGCTTCGCCGGTGGCGCCGGCGCGACCGGTGCGGCCGATCCGGTGAATGTAGTCCTCGGGTACGTGCGGCAGTTCGTAATTCACCACCAGCGGCAGGTCGTCGACGTCGAGGCCGCGCGCGGCGACGTCGGTCGCCACCAGCACCTGCAGTTTGCCGTCCTTGAATGCCGCCAGCGCGTCCATGCGCGCGATCTGCGTCTTGTCGCCGTGGATCGCCGATGTCGCCAGCCCGTCCTTTTCCAGCAGGCGGGCAAGCCGCGAAGCGCCGTGCTTGGTGCGCACGAAGCACAGCACCTGCCACAGGTTGCGCGAGCGCACCAGATGCGTGAGCAGCGGGCGCTTGGCGTCCTGTGGACACTTGTAGACCAGTTGCGTGACGGTCTCGGCCGCCGTGTTGCGAAGCGCGACTTCGATCAACTGCGGCTGGTTCAGCAGCTGGTCGGCGAGCTTCTTGATCTCGTTGGAAAACGTGGCCGACCACAGCAGATTCTGCCGCTTGGCCGTCACCGGCAGCAGCGCCATGATCCGCTTGATGTCCGGGATGAAACCCATGTCGAGCATGCGGTCGGCTTCGTCGAGAACGAAGATCTCGACCTGCGACAGGTTGATGCTCTTCTGTTCGATGTGGTCGAGCAGGCGGCCGGGTGTGGCGACCAGTATTTCGACGCCGGCGCGCACGATCGGCAGCTGCGCTCGGATGTCGACCCCGCCGAATACGCAGGTCGAGCGAACGCCGGTGTACTTGCCGTATTCCTTGATGGCTGCCTCGACCTGGATCGCCAGCTCGCGTGTTGGCGCGAGGATCAGCGCCCGCACCGGATGCCGCGCGGGCGACGGACTGGTGTTGGCCTGTGGCTGCAGCCGTTGCAGTATGGGCAAGGCGAATCCCGCGGTCTTGCCCGTGCCGGTCTGGGCACCGCCCATGACATCGCGCCCGGCGAGTACGACGGGAATCGCCTGAGCTTGAATCGGGGTGGGCGTGGTGTAACCGCTCTCGGTCACGGCCCGCAAAATCTCCGGGCTCAGGCCGAGCTCATTGAAGCTCGTGACACTCATGGAATGACTCCTGGCGCGGCCTGCCGCGACGCGTCGCGGCTTCCGGTCCAGGCAGCGTTAGCTAGCGTTGCTGGAAAGGGAGGCAAGGCGATCAGGCGGCGGGTGGCCGCAGCGTCCGTCCGGTGCCTCTGGTGGGCGGTGACCGGATCGGCCGCCCGAACCCACATTCTAGCCTAAGTCGCGGATTTTTCAAAATATTAATGGCGTGGCCCACGAATTGCCACGTATAATGTTGCGTTTTGCTGCGCTGCAGCGCTGCACTTTGGCGCCGGGAATGAATCGGCGAAGTCGCGAGAGCGAATCCCGACCACCGGCCCGGCCCCGCCCCGCGGTAATTTCAATTTCGGACCCGTCATGACCACGCCGCACCAGAGCGCCCGCCAGAACATTCGCAATATCGCGATCATTGCCCACGTCGATCATGGCAAGACCACGCTGGTCGACAAGCTGCTCGTGCAGACAGGCACCTTCGCCAAGCATCAGCAGATTGCCGAGCGGATGATGGACAGCAACGACATCGAGCGCGAGCGCGGGATCACCATCCTGGCCAAGAATTGCTCGATCGATTACGGCGGGCACCATATCAACATCGTCGATACCCCGGGCCACGCGGACTTCGGCGGTGAAGTCGAGCGCGTGCTCGGAATGGTCGACGGCGTGCTGCTGCTGGTCGACGCGGTCGAAGGGCCGATGCCGCAGACCCGTTTCGTCACCATGAAGGCGTTGCAGCAGGGATTGAAGCCGATTGTCGTCGTCAACAAGGTCGACCGACCCGGGGCGCGCGTCGAATGGGTCGTCAACGCCACATTCGAGTTGTTCGACAAGCTCGGCGCCAACGACGAACAGCTCGACTTCCCCATCGTCTATGCGTCGGCGCTGAACGGTTGGGCCACGCTCGACGTCAAGGTCGCCAAGATCGGAATAGCGGACGCCGGCGCCGACATGGTGCCGTTGTTCGAGACCATAATCGCGGCGGTGCCCGAACCCGTGGGCGACGTCGACGGACCGCTGCAGTTCCAGGTAAGCGCGCTCGACTACTCGAGCTACCTCGGCCGCCTCGCTATCGGCCGCATCCGCCGCGGACGCCTGAAGCCGGGCCAGGAGGTGGCGGTACTCAATGGTCCCCTGGCCCCGGGCGCGGTCCCGTTGAAGGCGAAGATCGGAACGGTGCTGGGCTTTTCCGGCATGGAGCGCGCGCCCATCGAGTCGGCAATGGCCGGCGACATCGTGCTGATCACCGGCATCGATTCGCTATCGATCGGTACCACCTTGGCGGCGGTGGACGTGCCGGAAGCGCTGCCTCCAATCATGGTCGACGAGCCGACGCTGTCGATGTATTTCCAGGTCAATACCTCTCCGCTGGCCGGTCGCGAAGGCAAGTTCGTGACCTCGCGCAATCTGCGCGACCGATTGCAGAAGGAACTGCTCACCAACATGGCGCTGCGGGTCGAGGAGACCGGCGACACTGACTCATTTCTGGTTTCGGGACGCGGCGAGCTGCATCTCACCATTCTGATCGAGAACATGCGCCGGGAAGGTTTTGAACTCGCCGCGTCGCGACCGCGGGTGGTGATGCGCGATATCGACGGTGTGACCTGCGAGCCCTACGAGGCACTTTCGGTCGACGTGGAAGAAGTCCACCAGGGTGCGGTGATGGAGGCCCTCGGCACGCGCCGCGCCGATCTCACCAACATGGAGTCCGACAGCAACGGGCGCACGCGCCTCGAGTACCGCGTCCCGGCCCGCGGTTTGATCGGCTTTCAGGGCGAATTCATGAACCTGACCCGCGGAACGGGCCTGTTGAGCCACGTGTTCGACGGTTATGCGGCGGTGAAGGGCGATATCCCCGAACGGCGCAATGGCGTGCTGATCTCCGCCGAGGATGGCGCCGCGGTCGCCTATGCGCTGTGGAAACTGCAGGAGCGCGGGCGGATGTTCGTGTCGCCCGGCGAAATGCTCTATGAAGGCATGGTGATCGGCATCCACAGCCGTGACAACGACCTCGTGGTGAACCCGATCAAGGGCAAGCAGCTCACCAACGTGCGCTCCTCCGGCAAGGACGACGCCATTGCGCTGACCCCGCCAATCGAGCTCACGCTCGAATATGCGGTGGAATTCATCGCCGACGACGAACTGGTCGAGGTGACGCCGAAGTCGATTCGTATCCGCAAGCGCTTCCTCAAGGAACACGAGCGGAAGAAGGCGAGCCGCGAGGCGGCGTGATCGCGTCCGGGCGATGGCCGGAGCGGTCGTACTGACCCCGATCGGTTGTTTCGGGAATCGCCGAGTTCGCTCCTGCGTTTTGGCCGATCGCGCGGCGGCGTGTCCACCTGCTAGACTGACGCGGCCACATGAACGAGACCCTTGCCATCGCGGTGGCTGCCGCGCTCGCCCTCACCATCGTGCTGGCCGCTGCAGTGCTATGGCGGATCACGTCGCTCGCGCGCAGTCGTGAGGAAGAGACGAGAAATGCGGTTCGCGAGGCCGCTGACCTGAAGGCCCGGCTCGATGCGCTGATCGCCCAGATTGCGCACGTCGAGGGGGATATCCGGCAGGACCTTGCCAACCATCGGACCGAACAGAACCAGACCGCCGCCACGCTGCGCGGCGAAGTCGGCGGGGCCATCGGCAAATTCCGCGACGCCACCCAGCAGCAACTGACCGACATGGCGGGCCTGCAGCAGCGGCAGCTGGCCGGATTCGGCGAGCAGCTGACCAAGCTCACCTTGGCCAACGAGCAGCGGCTGGAAGCCGTGCGCGTCACGGTCGAGCAGCGTCTGGATGCGCTGCGCGTCGATAACACCGCCAAACTCGAGCAAATGCGCGCGACGGTCGACGAGAAGCTGCAGACCACGCTCGAGCAACGGTTGGGAGAGTCCTTCAAGATCGTGTCGGACCGGCTGGAACAGGTGCACAAGGGCCTCGGCGAAATGCAGTCGCTGGCCACTGGAGTGGGCGACCTGAAGCGCGTGTTGACCAACGTCAAGAGTCGGGGCGGCTGGGGCGAAGTGCAGCTCAAGGCACTGCTTGCGGAGATGCTGAGTCCCTCGCAATATGCAGAGAATGTGGCGACCCGGCCGTCGAGCAAGGAACGGGTCGAATTCGCGATCCGCCTCCCGGGTCGCAGCGAGGACGGCGCGCCGTGCTGGCTGCCCATCGACGCCAAGTTTCCGCTCGAGGACTACCAGCGGCTGCAGGACGCGATCGAGCGCGCCGACGTTGCCGCGGTCGAAGGCAGTCGCAAGGCGCTCGATGTGTTTTTCAGGGAAGAGGCGAAGAAAATTCGCGACAAGTACGTCGAACCTCCGCACACGACGGATTTTGCGATCCTTTTCGTGCCGACCGAGGGACTGTATGCCGAGGCTGTGTCGCGTCCGGGACTCGCCGATGCGCTGCAGCGGGACTACCGCGTGATGCTGGCCGGTCCGATGAATCTCGCGGCGATGCTCAACAGTCTGCAGCTGGGTTTTCGCACGCTCGCCATCGAGCAGCGGTCGACCGAGGTCTGGCGGGTGCTCGGCGCGGTCAAGACTGAATTCGGCAAGTTCGGGGACATCCTGGCAAAGACCAAGGAGAAACTCGACCAGGTCGGCAGGACGCTCGACGACGCCGGACGGAAGAGCACCACGATCGCGCGGCGGCTACGCGACGTCGAGGCACTGCCCGAGGTCGAGGCGGACCGGTTGCTGACCGGTGCAACCGGACTCGCGCTCGACGATCCGCCGCCGGACGCGAAATAGCGCACGCCATCCCATGTTCGATGCCCTGCGTCGCTGGCGCCAACGTCGCGTCCTTGCCTCCCAGGCGATTCCCGAGGCACTCTGGCGGGATGCGCTCCAGTCGTTGCCTTTTCTCGCCATGTACACCGACTGGGAAATCGATCGCCTGCGCACCAAGGTCGTGCTGTTCCTGCACGCCAAGAGCATTGTCGGTGCGCGAGGGCACCTGGTAACGCCACGGCAACGGACGGTGATCGCGCTGCAGGCCTGTGTGCCCATCCTGAACCTCGACCTCGACTACTACACCGGTTGGGAAAACGTCGTCGTCTATCCAGACGAGTTCGTGCCCGGCTGGGAGTGGGAGGACGAGGCGGGCGTGGTGCACACCAATGACGAGGCGATGGCGGGCGAGGCGATGGAAGGAGGACCGGTGATCCTGTCCTGGGCCGACGTCGAGGCGAGTCAGGACTGGAGCACCGCCGGGATGAATCTCGCGATTCACGAATTCGCGCACAAGCTGGACATGCGTAACGGCGCGGCCAACGGCTGCCCCCCGCTGCCCGCCGAATTACCGCCCTATGTCTGGAAGACCACGATGCTCGAGGCGTACGAGCATTTCGGAATGCGGGTCGACCGTGGCGAGCGCACGGCCATCGACCCCTACGCCGCCGAAAGCCCTGCGGAATTCTTCGCTGTGCTTTCCGAGGTGTTTTTCGTCGAGCCCGCGCTGTTGCAACACGAGTATCCCGCGGTCTACCAACAGTTCGCGCGCTTCTACCGGCAGGAGCCGGCGGCGCGCAGCGCCCTCCTGCGCGACCACTAGCGCGAACGCGCTGTTGCTGGCCGCACTGCCGATTTGGGGCGGAAGGCGCGGCAGATTTCTTCGTGCGTTTCGATGTAGGGGCCGCCGATCAGGTCGATGCAGTAGGGAACCGCCGGAAAGACGCCGTCGAGCGTTTCCTTGATTGCCTTGGGTTGTCCCGGCAGGTTGAGGATCAGCGCGTGACCGCGAATGACGCCCACCTGTCGCGACAGGATCGCCGTCGGCACATACTTGAGGCTTACCTGCCGCATCTGCTCGCCGAATCCCGGAAGCACCTTGTGCGCAACGGCGAGCGTAGCCTCCGGGGTCACGTCCCTTGGCGCCGGGCCGGTGCCACCGGTGGTCAGCACCAGCTGGCAGCCTGCCACATCGACGAGTTCGACCAGCGTACGCTCGATCACCGACTGCTCATCGGGGATCAGACGCTGCGCCATCGACCAGGGTGTGCGCAGCGCCGCGCCGAACCATTCGATCAGACCAGGCAGACCGCGATCTTCATAGACGCCGGCCGAGGCGCGATCGGAAATCGAGACGAGGCCGATCAGCAGCGAAGGCTCGGTTTCCATCATGGCGTCGTTGGTCGATATCGGAGCGGTCATTCCTGCGCCTCCGCGTCCGCCCTCAATATGCGGAAAAGCTCGCGAAAGGCGTGCGGCGGACTCTGCCCGGTCCGTTCGGCGCGGGCGCGGGAGATCAGCGCGGCCAGTCTGGTGCGGTTGGCGGTGGGACACGCGGTCAGATAGCGATCCAGTGCGTCGGGATCGGCAAGCAGCTCGTCGCGCCAGCGCTCGGTCGCCGCGAACTGCTCACGATCGCCTGCTGCCCCGCTGGCCCACTGGTCGAGCTTGGCCCGGATGGGTTGGGAATCCACACCGCGCATCAGCTTCCCGACATACTGCAGTTGCCGCCGCCGGCCTTCGTGGGCGCGAATGCCGCGCGCCTGTCCGATCGCGTCGAACAAGCGCTCCGGCAGGTCGAGCAGGGCGAGGCGTTTCGGATCCAGGGCGACCAACGCCTCGCCAAGCTCCTGCAGCGCATGCATCTCCTGTTTGCGACGCGTCTTGGACGGTGGCAGGTCGGGGGAATCCGCGGTTTCCGGCGGCACGTCTGTCGGATACATGTTTATTCGCTGGTTCGCGATGTTCGCGCTGCGTCTTTGGTGGGGTCGTTTGCTATGATAACCGACCTATCCGCCCCAACTGCCGCGAGTAAGCGTCCCCACCGCCCGAGCGCCCGTCTTCGCAGTTGCCATAAAAGTCCGTCGATGACTGCATCACTGACCGCCGAGCACGACAGCGCTGCGCGCCATGGCGCTTCCGCCGTGGCATCACGCCATTTTCCGGTGACCACGCAGGAACTCGAACGCGTCGCGGCGGTAGTGCTCGACGGTGCTCGCCGTGGCGGCGCGACGGCTGCCGAGACCGAGGTCTCGCAGGCGGTCGGACAGAGCGTGACGGTGCGCCAGGGCGAGGTGGAAACGATCAGCTACAACCGGGACAAGGGCATCGGCGTCACCATCTACGTGGGGCAACGCCGCGGCCACGCGAGCAGCGCGGATTTTTCCGATGTTGCCGTCCGCGCCACGGTGGACAAGGCACTGGCAATTGCCAGGCACACGGCCGAGGATCCGGCCGCGGGACTTGCCGACCCCGAGCGCCTCGCGCGGGACTGGCCCGATCTCGATTTGTATCACCCGTGGGAATTGCCGGTTGAAGCGGCGATCGAACTCGGCCGCGAGGCCGAAGCCGCGGCGCGCGCCGTCGACCGCAGAATTTCCAACAGCGATGGCGCCACGGTTGCCCGCGGCGAGTCGGAGTTCGTGTACGCCAATTCCAATGGTTTCGCCGGCGGTTATCGGGGCTCGCGGCATCACATCGACTGCTCGGTGATCGGCGAGCACGATGGGGCGATGCAGCGTGACTACTGGTACACGGCGGCGCGCGCGTCGGGCGATCTGCAGTCCGCGGGCGATGTCGGCAGAATCGCGGGCGAGCGGACCTTGCGCCGGCTGGGGGCGCGGCAGTTGGGTACGCTGGAATGCCCGGTGATCTTCGAGGCCCCCGAGGCCGCTGACCTGATCGGTTTCTTTGTGCAGGCGGTGTCGGGCGGCAGTCTTTATCGCAACACGTCGTTCCTGCCGAATTCGCTCGGCCAGCAGGTATTCGCGCCGCACATCCACCTGCGCGAGGATCCGCATCTGCCGCGTGGGCGCGGCAGTACGCCGTTCGATAGCGAGGGCGTGGCCACGGCGCCGCGCGACGTGATCCGTGACGGCGTCGTGCAAGGCTATTTCCTGGGGTCGTATTCGGCGCGCAAGCTCGGTCTCGTGACCACCGGCAACGGCGGCGGCAGTCATAATCTCGTGCTGGCGCACGGCCCCGACGATCTCGCCGGTCTGATGCGCCGCGCGGGCCGCGGCTTGCTGGTCACCGAGCAGCTGGGCTCCGGCGTCAATTCGGTGACCGGGGATTTTTCGCGGGGGGCTGCCGGATTCTGGTTCGAGGACGGCGCCATCGCGTATCCGGTCGAGGAGATCACGATCGCGGGCAACCTGAAGCAGATGTTCCGCGACATCGTCGCGGTCGGCAACGATGTCGACCGCCGTGGAGCGCGCCACACGGGGTCGATTCTCGTCGCGCGAATGACCGTCGCTGGTCACTGACCAGGCGGGATTGCCTCCGCCGACATCGCGATGCTCAAGCCCGTTCTCACCTGGTTCCGTGTGTTGTCCGACCCGCTGTCGAGCGAGGGCAATGCTGCCCGCTGGATCGCGCAGCTCCCGGCCAACGACCCTGTGGGTCTGCAGAAGGAAGCGCTCGAACTGGTCGGCGGTTTTCCCGGGGAGCGCAAGGAGGCCGGAATCGCGCAAGTCGAGGCCCTGCTGCGCATCGACGGGCGGATGGAACCGGTGATCGCGCAGTTGACGCAGCAGTACACGCAGACCTATCAGAAAAGCACCGTCGTCGAAACGCGTTTGTGGCATTCGGTGTTCGACCTCGTCAAGGCGTTCATCGCGGCGTACCAGATGGCGCTGAAAACCGGCTATCCACGCGCCGACAACAAACGTTGGCGGGCGATCCTGCCGTGGGTGATCGTGCGTCTCGCGCATTACCGCGGCCTCGACGGCAAGTATCGTCTGTATCGCTACAGCCATTGGATTCCGGCGCAATGGCGCGATTTTCACGAACTCTACGAATTTGCGCGCATGCGGGGCTGGCAGCGTGAACAGCTGGTAATGGGGGTGGGCGCGTTTTCGAAGCCGGGCGTGTCGTTCGAACAGGAATACCTGAAGACGCTGCTGTTGATGCGGCTGGACTCCGGCAACTTCACGCCGGATCAGGTCGAGTGGGTGGCGCGACAGCTCGAAGACTGGACCCCGTCGCTGGCGCTCATCCCGCCACCGGCGGAGGGGGCGCCGTTCTTCGTCGACCTTACCGGTACCTCCGGCCTGCGCCGTCGCGATCGGCTGCAACCTGGCGGGCGGGTTCTTTTTCTCGATCCGGCCCCGGTTTACGCCAGGATCGTCGAGCGCATGCGCTGGCTTCCGGAGAACGAGGAGGAAGCCCCCAAGCCTGGCGATCTTCCTGCCCGCGAACAGCGGTTGCTGCTCATGCGGCTGGCCTCGTTGTTCGGGCCGGAGGCGATTGCCCAGGCGCCGCGTGCGCCGCGTTATGCCACCGATGGCGACGTGCGGGTGGTCGTCGGGCTGCAGGCGCTCACCCGCGCCGTGGCCGAGATCGAGCGGTTGCCGGAACAGGCGCGTACGCCAGGTGTGGTCGCGAGCTATGACGAAGTCACGCAGATGGTCAATCCCAATGTGAATCCCGAGTCTGTCCTGCGGCGGATTCGCGGCAATATGTGGAAACTCTCCGATCGCAGTGACACAGGCTGCCGGTTGCTGGCGCCGGCGAAGGAGGCTCCCACGCGTCTGGGAGAGTTGCTGGCCATCAAGGAAGGCGACCTCTGGATGCTGGCGGTGATGCGCCGCATGCAGCGCCACCAGGTCGACGAGGTCACGGTCGGCGTGGAAATCATTGCTCGCCGGATGGTACGGGTGCTGATGCGCAGCTGGGTGTCTCCTGCCGAGGCGGGCAAGGGCCAGGCCGAGCGTCCGTTCTTCGGCATCTACCTCCCGGCACACTCCGACAATCGGCAGTCGACCCAGCGCAGCCTGATCGGCCCGGACGAAAAATTCATCCCGGGCGGGATGGTTGAACTGGATACCGGCAACGCCCGCTACCTGATCCGGTTTTCGCAGACGCTGGAGCGTCAGGCAGGCTGGTCGTGGGCGCTGTTCAACGCCGTACGCAAGCTGTCCGGTTAGTTCAGCGCGGAACCGGGCGCGCAGGGGGATCGCATTTCGACCCGATCGGCGAATTCCGCTAAAATTCCCCGTTGACCCAAAGCCGGTCTTGGCTTATACCCGTCCAGCGGTTACCCGCGCGCGGGTCGCGCGAAACCTGTCGTCACCAATCGCCGACCTCGAGCCGGCAATCAAGGAGAAGTTTATGGAGCGTCGTTCATTTCTCAAGAATACCGGTATCGCCGGAGTCCTGGCGGCCGGCAGCGCGCCCGCGTTTGCGCAGGCGCCGGCAGTCAAGTGGCGCTGTGCGTCGAGCTTCCCGAAATCGCTGGACACCATTTTCGGTGCAGCCGAAATCATGGCGAAGACCGTCAGCGACGTCACCAGCGGCAAGTTCCAGATCCAGGTGTTCGCGGGCGGCGAAATCGTCCCGGGCCTCAAGGTGGCCGATGCCGTTCAGGACGGCACCGTCGAGTGTGGCCACACCGCGCCGTACTACTACGTCGGCAAGGATCCCGCATTTGCCTTCGGCACCGCGATCCCCTTCGGATTCAACCAGCGCCAGTTCAATGCCTGGTGGCTCTTCGGTGGCGGCGAGCAGCTGTTCAACGAATTCCTGAAGTCCTACGGTATCACCGGCTTCCTCTGCGGCAATACCGGCGCGCAGATGGGCGGCTGGTACCGCAAGGAAATCAATTCGGTCGAAGACCTGAAGGGCCTCAAGTTCCG
This sequence comes from Betaproteobacteria bacterium, assembly GCA_032123655.1. GTDB lineage: Bacteria > Pseudomonadota > Gammaproteobacteria > Burkholderiales > Casimicrobiaceae > VBCG01. The sequence goes on along the minus strand of JAQBEY010000139.1, from coordinate 9,557 downwards.
CATCGGCGGCTTTGCGGGGCAGGCGCTGGCCAAGCTGGGCGTCGTGCCGCAGCAGATCGCCGGTGGCGACATCTACCCGTCGCTGGAGAAGGGCACGATCGACGCGGCAGAATGGGTCGGTCCCTACGACGACGAAAAGCTCGGATTCAACAAGGTCGCCAAGTACTACTACTATCCTGGCTGGTGGGAAGGTGGTCCCGCACTGCAGATTTTCACCAACACCGCCAAATACAACGCGCTGCCGCCCGAATACCAGGCAGCCCTGCGCGCGGGTGCCGCAGTGGGCAACACCTGGATGATGGCCAAGTACGATGCCCAGAATCCGCCGGCGTTGCGCAAACTGGTGGCTGGCGGCACGCAGCTGCGGCCGTTCCCGAAGTCGGTGATGGATGCCTGCTACAAGGCGTCGATGGCGCTCTACGCCGAAACCTCGGCGAAAAACGCCAACTTCAAGAAGCTGTGGGACAACATGTCGGCATTCCAGAAGGAACAGATTCTGTGGTTCCGGGTCACCGAGAACACCTACGACAACTACATGGCTTCGGTCAAGTAACGAGTCGTATCGCGCTGCTGAAAAGGCCCCGCATTGCGGGGCTTTTTCTTTGATCCGGCCGCGGGTAGGCACTCCGGCAACCGGCCGACTTCGCCAACCGGCTATTTCTTGAACGCGTCTTCCAGTGCCTTGCCCGCCTTCTCGCTGTCCTGCTGTTGCTGGTTGAGCATCTGTTCCAGCGGGTCGACACTCTTGCCCGCGCCTTTGGCCGCGGGGGACCCCGACTTTTCCTGTCCCGGATACCGGAATGGCTGCGCACCCTGATACATGGTCGGGATGTCGATCTTGATCTTCGATGGATCGACCGTGGATTCGTCGCTCTTGTACACCATCACCATCTGCGGGAACAGGATCACCAGCGCGATCATGATGACCTGGATGCAGACATAGGGTACGGCGCCCCAGTAGATCTGCATGGTCGTCACCGGCGCCATCAGCTTGCCCGTGAGCTTGTCGACGTACTCTTTGGCCGGCGCGACGCTGCGCAGGTAAAACAGTGCGAACCCGAAGGGTGGATGCATGAACGACGTCTGCATGTTGACGCCGAGCAGCACGCCGAACCAGATGAGGTCGATGCCCAGCTTGTCGGCCACCGGCCCGAGCAGCGGTATGACGATGAAGGCCAGCTCGAAGAAGTCGAGGAAGAACGCGAGCACGAACACCAGGAGGTTGACGACGATCAGGAAGCCGAGTTGCCCGCCGGGCAGGCCGGTCAGCAGATGCTCGACCCAGACATGGCCGTTGACACCGTAGAAGGTCAGGCTGAACACCCGCGCGCCGATCAGGATGAACACCACGAAGGTGGTGAGCTTGGCCGTCGCGTCCATGCCCTGGCGCATCAGCTTCCACGTCAGGCGGCGCCGCATCATGGCCATCGCCAACGCGCCGGCCGCGCCCATGGCGCCGCCCTCGGTGGGCGTCGCTACGCCAAGGAAGATCGTGCCGAGCACCAGGAAGATCAGCGCCAGCGGCGGTATCAGCACGAACACGACCCGCTGGGCCAGCACCGAAAGCAGACCCATCCGGGTGATTCGGTTGATCATCGCGGCAACGAACGCGACCGCGGTGGAGACGGAAACGCAGACCACGAGGCGCACGTCGATATAGGCGGTCGGATCGTACCGGTTGTAGTACAGGAACCAGAACGCCACACCGGCGCCGGCCGAGAGCGCGAACAGCACCAGCAGCGAAAGCGTACCGGGCGAGCCGTCGGGCTCGCGCAACGTACGGGCTTCGGGCGGCAATGCCGGCACCCAGGCCGGCTTCACGAACGAAACCAGCAATGTGTAGCTGGCATACAGCCCGGCGAGAACGATGCCCGGGATGAACGCCCCGGCGTACATGTCACCGACCGAGCGACCGAGCTGATCGGCCATGACGATGAGCACCAGCGACGGTGGGATGATCTGCGCCAGCGTGCCGGACGCGGCGATCGAACCGGCCGCGAAACGCCGGTCGTAGCCGTAACGAAGCATGATCGGCAGCGAAATGAGACCCATCGATATCACCGATGCCGCGACCACGCCGGTCGTGGCCGCGAGCAGTGCGCCCACGAAAATGACGGCATAGGCCAGGCCGCCGCGCACCGGTCCGAACAACTGCCCGATGGTGTCGAGCAGATCCTCGGCCATGCCGCTGCGTTCCAGGATCAGGCCCATGAACGTGAAAAACGGAATCGCCAGCAGCGTGTCGTTGGACATCACGCCCCAGAGGCGTTCGGGCAGTGCGCCGAACAGTGAAGGCGACAACAGGCCAAGCTCGATGCCGATCAGGCCGAACACAATGCCGTTGGCCGCGAGAGCGAACGCCACCGGATAGCCCATGAGCAGAAAAAAGACCAGCGCCGCGAACATCAGCGGCGCCATGTTGGCAATCAGGAAGGCGGTCATACGCCCCCCACGCTTGCGGCTGGCGCCGCTGCGCTGCCCCCGGAGGGGGTGCAATTCGCGCCTTGGGGCGGCCCGGCAGCGCTCATGCCGAGCCTTCCCTGGCGGCACGCTCGCGCAGAATTTCCTCGGCGAGTTCCTCCTCGATCGACTTCTTGACCTCGTTTTCACTCGGGTCGGGGGTCAAGCCCTTGAGAAACGCCACGCGCTTGATCAACTCCGAAAGGCCCTGCAGACCCAGCAGCAGGAAGCCTGCCGGGACCAGAACCTTGGCCGGCCAGAGGACGAGTCCGCCAGCGTTGGACGAAATTTCACCGCTGTACCAGGTCCTCAGGAACCACGGCCAAGACTCGTAGAGCATCAGGGCGACCAGGGGCAGCAGGAAGAACAGCGTCCCGAATACGTCGATCCAGGCGTGTGTGCGCCTGGAAAAGCGGCCAACGACGACGTCGATGCGGATGTGCTCGTTCTTGAGCAGCGTGTAGCCGCCGCAGAGCAGGAAGACCGCGGAGAACAGGTACCACTGCACCTCGAGATAGGCGTTGCTGCTCATGTCGAAGGCCTTGCGGACGATGGCGTTCGCCGCACTGATCAGCACGGCGACGAGCACCAGCCAGTACACGGCATGGCCGACGCGAGTGTTGAGCGCATCGATGGCGCGGGACAGAACGAGCAGAAATTTCAAGGCGGCCTCCGGAGTGTTGCAGGCGACGCGGCGCACATCCCTGCCGCATGCCGCCCGCATGTCACGGGGCTGGGCGGGCGCAGGACCGCGCCTTGACCCGCGGATTATAAGGGGGATTTGCAGGCACGGGTCCAGGCTTGGGAACTCCATCGGCGGACCCGGAACCGGATGCTAAAATGCCGGTCTTTACGCGCCAGGCAGGTTTCCTCATGTTCCGTCGCTCCATGTCGCTCGTCCACACCGATCCCGAGTTGTGGAACGCCATCGCCGACGAGAACCGTCGACAGGAAGACCACATCGAACTCATTGCCTCGGAAAATTACACCAGCCCCGCGGTCATGCTGGCGCAGGGTTCGCAGCTGACCAACAAGTACGCCGAGGGTTATCCGGGCAAGCGCTACTACGGGGGCTGCGAATTCGTCGACGTCGCCGAGTCGCTCGCCATCGAACGCGCCAAGAAATTGTTCAATGCCGAAGCGGCCAATGTGCAACCGCATTCCGGCGCGCAGGCGAATCAGGCCGTTTTTTTTGCCGCGCTCAACCCGGGCGACACCATACTCGGAATGAGCCTCCCGCATGGCGGTCATCTGACCCACGGGTCGCCGGTCAACATGTCCGGCAAATGGTTTCGCGTCGTCGCCTACGGGCTCGAGAAGGAGACTGAACTCATCGACTACGCCGAGGCCGAGCGGCTGGCGCACGAACACAAGCCGAAACTCATCATTGCGGGCGCCTCGGCCTATTCGCGCGTCATCGACTGGGAGCGTTTTCGCGCCATTGCCGACGCGGTCGGTGCGCGACTACTGGTCGACATGGCGCACTACGCCGGGCTGATCGCTGCCGGCCTGTACCCGTCCCCGGTGGGTGTGGCCGACTACGTGACCAGCACGACGCACAAGACGCTGCGCGGACCGCGCGGTGGCCTGATCCTTACCAGCGCCGCCAACGAGAAGGCGATCAATTCGGCCGTGTTTCCCGGCTTGCAGGGTGGTCCGCTGATGCACGTCATTGCGGCCAAGGCGGTTGCGTTCGGCGAAGCGCTCCATCACGACTTCAAGGTCTATCAGGAGCGGGTCATCCTGAATGCCCGGGTGATGGCGACCGTGCTGGCCGATCGCGGCCTGCGCATTGTCTCGGGCGGCACCGATTGCCACATGTTCCTGGTCGACCTGCGCGGCAAGCGCATCACCGGGAAGGATGCCGAGGCCGCACTGTCGAAGGCGTACATCACGGCCAACAAGAACGCGATCCCCGACGATCCCGAGAAGCCGTTCGTGACCTCGGGCATCCGCCTCGGTACGCCGGCCGTGACCACCCGCCGCTTCGGGGAAATCGAGTGCGAGCGGCTTGCGCACCTGATCGCCGACGTCCTCGACGCGCCGACCGATGACCGCGTACTCGACAAAGTGCGGGGCGCCGTCGCCGAACTTACCGCCAAATTCCCGGTGTATTGATTCCGGTTCCCCTGCCGTGGAGATTGCCGAGTCATGAAGTGCCCATTCTGCGGCAGCGCGGAGACGCAGGTAGTCGACTCGCGCGTATCGGAGGCGGGCGACTCGATCCGGCGGCGCCGCCGCTGCCTCGACTGCCAGAAGCGGTTCACCACCTACGAAACGGTCGAACTGCGCCTGCCGCAGATCGTCAAGACTAACGGCAACCGCTCCGACTTCGACGTTGCGCGCGTTCGCGTCGGGTTTCAGCGCGCATTGCACAAGCGACCCGTTCCAACCGAATACGTCGATGCGGCCATCGATCGTATCGTGCAGCAGGTGCTTTCGCTCGGCGAGCGCGAACTCCCGTCGAGACAGATCGGCGAGATGGTGATGCAGGAGCTCTACAAGCTGGACAAGGTCGCCTACATCCGCTTTGCCTCGGTGTACCGGTCGTTCCAGCATGTCTCGGATTTCCGCGATGCGTTGAAGGAAGTCGAGACGCCGCCGCCGGCAAAACGGCCGCGGCGCTAGGCGCTTCCAGTCCGAAGATGGGCGGATCCGCCGACGCCGACCGCACGCATATGACGCGGGCGCTTGAACTCGCCGCCCTCGGGTTGTTCACCGCGACGCCCAATCCGCGCGTCGGCTGCGTGCTGGTGCGTGACGGCGCGGTCATCGGCGAGGGCTGGCATGCGCGTGCCGGCGAAGCGCATGCCGAGGTGGCGGCGCTGACCGATGCCCGGCAGCGCGGCCGCGATGCCCGCGGGGCGACGATGTACGTGACGCTGGAGCCCTGCGCGCATCATGGGCGCACGCCACCCTGCATCGACGCTGTCGTCGCGGCCGGGATAACCAGAGTGGTTGTCGCGCTCGCCGATCCGAATCCGCAGGCGGCCGGCGGTTGCGCGAAGCTTTCCGCGGCAGGCATCGAAGTCAATGTCGGAGTCGAGCATGCCGCGGCCCGCGAACTCAATATCGGCTTCGTGTCGCGGATGCGGCGGGGCCGGCCGTGGGTACGGGTGAAGATCGCCGCAAGTTTCGACGGACGCACCGCGCTTGCCGACGGTTCCAGCCAGTGGATCACCGGAACCGAGGCGCGCGCCGACGGTCATGCCTGGCGTGCCCGCGCCTGTGCCATCCTGACCGGCATCGGCACGGTGCTGCAGGACAATCCGCAAATGACGGTGCGCGAGGCGACGACCACGCGCCAGCCACGCCGCGTGGTCGTCGATCGGCACGGCCAGACGCCGGCGAGCGCGCGCGTGTTCGGTGAGGGGGGTGCCTTGATGGTCACCAACGGCGAGCGCAATGTGGCATGGCCGGACACGGCCGAAGTGCTCGCGCTGCCGGACGCAGACCGCCGCGTCGACCTTGCCGCGATGATGCGGGCGCTGGCCGAGCGTGGCGTGAATGAATTGCATGTCGAGGCGGGTGCGCGGCTCAACGGCGCGCTGCTGGAAGCGGATCTGATCGACGAATTGCTGCTGTACATCGCCCCGACGGTGCTTGGCGACCCGGCGCGCGGGATGTTCGAGCGGCGACTGCCACTTCCGACGCTGGACGCGCAAGCGCAGTTCGACTGGCATGATGTGCAGCGGGTGGGCGCCGATCTGCGCGTCCTTGCACGTCGCCGTCATACGGAGGTGTTCTGATGTTCACCGGCATCGTACAGCGCACCGGGCGGATCATTGCCACAGCGCCGCAGGGTGATGGCCTGCGCCTGACACTCGACACCGGCGCACCGGCGATCGCCGACGTGGTGATCGGTGACAGCGTGGCGGTCAACGGCTGCTGCCTCACCGTGGTGGCGCAACGCGGTACCAGGCTCGAATTCGACGTTTCCGCGGAAACGCTGCGCTGTACGACGGGCCTCGCCGGCATGGGCGAGGTGAATCTGGAGCTGGCGCTGCGCCTGTCCGACCGCCTTGGCGGACACCTGATGTCGGGACACGTCGACGGCGTCGGTGTCGTCAACGCGTTCGCCGCCGTCGTGGACGATCCGCAGGGCAGCTGGCTGCTGGAAATCGACGCTCCGGCCGAACTGGCGCGCTACATTGCCGGCAAGGGTTCGATCGCCGTCCAGGGTGTGAGCCTCACCGTCAACGCCGTCGCCGATCGGCGTTTTGCCGTCAACCTGATTCCGCATACGCTGGCGGTCACCACGTTGAATGCGCTGGCCGCGGGCACGAAGGTGAATCTCGAGATCGATCTCGTGGCCCGCTATGTCGAACGGCTTTCCCAGGCGACTCTCGCAGGTTGAGTTCACGGACCAGCGCACGCGCCGGGGATTTTTTGGACGGCGTTGCGCACCCCGGGCAAGGTTGCGGCCATTTCGGTAGAATCGGTCCACACATGTGCCGATCGGTATTGGCAGGAATGTTAATCGCATTTGCCGATGCCGGCCCGGGACTGCGCCAGACCGAACAGCGATCGGACAATTCAGTTCGCGCCGCGGGATGGCGCGATTGATTGCGATAATCGGCTGACGCAACTGCATGGGCAGTGCAGGCCCCCAAGGAGAGACCCGATGGACCTTACCGCGCTTGAACGCCTGCCCCTGTGGATTGGCGGCAAGGCCGTTGCCGCGCAGACGACGCGCTACGGCGAAGTGATCAATCCGGCAACCGGCGAGGTCCTGCGTCATGTGCCGCTGGGCAATGTCGCGGACGTCGATGCCGCCGTGCAGGCGGCGGCGGCGGCGCTCCCGGGCTGGCGCGCGCACCCGCCGCTACGCCGCGCGCGAATCCTGATGCGCTTCCGCGATCTCATGGAGGCACACAAGCCGGAACTGGCGAAGATCATCACGCAGGAGCATGGCAAGACGCTCGCGGATGCGGCGGGCGAGGTCACGCGCGGCATCGAGGTGGTGGAATTCGCCACCGGCATTCCACACCTCCTGAAAGGCGAGTTCGGCGAAAATGTCGGTACCGAGGTCGACAGCTTTTCGCTGCGTCAGCCCGTAGGTGTATGCGCGGGCATCACGCCGTTCAATTTCCCCGCGATGGTGCCGATGTGGATGTATCCGGTCGCGATCGCCTGCGGCAACACCTTCGTGCTCAAGCCATCCGAGCGCGATCCGTCGCTGGCGCTGCGCATGGCCGAACTCCTGACCGAGGCGGGACTGCCCGATGGCGTGTTCAACGTCGTGCACGGCGACAAGGAGTCGGTCGACGCACTGCTCGCGCACCCGGACGTCAAGGCGATTTCGTTCGTCGGCTCGACGCCCATTGCCAGATACATCTACGAGACGGGCGCCCGGCAGGGCAAGCGGGTGCAGGCGCTGGGCGGCGCCAAGAACCACGCGGTGGTGCTGCCGGATGCCGATCTGGATTTCACCACCGAGGCGCTCATTGGCGCGGGCTATGGTTCGGCCGGCGAGCGATGCATGGCGATCTCGGCCATCGTCGCCGTGGGTGAGGTCGCCGATGCACTGGTGGAGCGCCTTGCGGAGCGGGCCCGACGCGTTGCCGTCGGCCCGGGCGACGCACCGAACATCGAAATGGGTCCGGTCATCACCGGCGCGTCGCGCGACCGCATCGTCGGCTACATCGATGGCGGTGTCGAGGAGGGCGCCAGGCTGGTCGTGGATGGCCGCCGCCCGGGTGTCCCCGGCCATGACAAGGGCTTTTTCGTCGGGCCGACACTGTTCGACGCGGTCACGCCTTCGATGGCGATCTATCGCGACGAGATCTTTGGTCCGGTGTTGAGCGTGGTCCGCGTGGATTCACTCACCGACGCCATTGCGCTGGTGAACGCCAATCCCTACGCCAACGGCGCCGCGATCTTCACTCGCTCGGGGTTCGCCGCACGCCGTTTTCAACAGGATGCCGAGATCGGCATGATCGGGGTCAACGTGCCGATTCCCGTGCCCATGGCGTTTTTCTCCTTTGGCGGCTGGCGCGGTTCGCTGTTCGGCGACCTCAACGTGCATGGCCTGGACGGCGTGCGTTTCTACACCCGCATGAAGACGCTCACCACGCGCTGGCCGGATGACGGCAGCGCCGCACCGGGTTTTCATATGCCGATGATGGGCTAGCTTCGAATGCGGTAAATTCACTCGGTCGTTGGTGGCGATATCCGCGCATCCTGTTCCGGAAATCACCAGGCCACGCGCCGAATCACCGCCTATTGTGGTTGCTTACGGTGTGAATGCTTCGGCGGCCGCACCGCTTGCGCCGGCGGCTGCAGGTGAAGCGCCGGCAAAGTCGAAGCGCAACAGCGTGTAGAAGCGGATCGGGCCGCTACGATCTGCAGCCGGCTCAAAGCGCGTGGTCACCAGCGCGGCCTCGACCGTGGCGGCAAATTCGAGTTCGCCGTCGACGATGATGATCTCCTCGACGCTGCCATCGGCCTCGACGGTGACCCAGGCGAGGATATGTCCCTGCCGTTGCGCGGCCAGGGCATCAGGCGGATAGGCAACCACCGGCTTGCCCTGCATCCGGACCAGCCGAACCACTTCGACCGGAAACTCGGTCGTCGTGCGATCGGCAAGGGCGTTGGGAAGCCCGGTCAGCAGCAGTTGATCCTGCAGACGCACGTCGACCGAGCCGAGCGCCACGGCGTGCTCGATCGGGACCGCGGTTGCCGCGACGGCCGGTGGCGCCAATACGGGCGTTGGTGCCGGTGCGGGCGGCGGTGCAGTGACCTCGGATTCTGACGGCGTCGGTGCAGTAACGAGCGGTGCCCGTTCCGACGAGGGCTCGGGCGCTACGATTTCGCGGAGTGCGGCGGCGTCGGGAATGGGCAGTACCGCACCCACCAGCCGCACGGCCAGCGCCGCCGAATCGGCACCTGCGCGCCGGTCACCCAGTGTCAACCACGACACCAGCATCAACGCGATGGCGGCATGCACCAGCAGCGATCCCGCCAGCGCGGGTGTCAGCGTGAACGCGCCCATCGGGCGTGGGATCGGGGCGGAGAGCAGCATCGTTGTCATCGACATGAACAGAAGAAAGGGGGCGGCGCTTGACGCGTCGCCCCCTGTGGGTCTGCCTGTTTCC
>JAQBEY010000138.1:0-6351 GCA_032123655.1 Betaproteobacteria bacterium | reverse complement strand
ACGTGCGACTGCGGCGAGCGCACGTTGCAGGCGTCCTTGAAGGTGATCCACGGGTGTCCGGTCTCGAACAGCATCGACAGCATCTTTCGCCAGAGCTGGACGGCGGGCAACTTCTTGAACAGCTTCAGCTCGCCGCGGGGTTCCTGGAAAGTGCTCACCTGGGGCGGCCTGCGCGGCGGAATTTCGGTGGCGCTAGCCCTGTTGCTTCCCGCGGGACCGGAGCGCAACACGATTCTTGCGCTGACCTATTGCGTGGTCGTGTTCTCGATTCTGGTCCAGGGGTTGACCATCGGTGCCGTCGTGCGCAAGGCGGTCACGCAACGCTAGGCGTTATATCGCTTCACGCGCCCGGTGGCATGTCGTTGCTTTTTCGAGTCGCTCGTGCACGACATGACGGCACGAATCCTGTGGCGCTTGTTCACTGCAGCCGGTTGGGGCGATTTCACGAAGATTACAATGATCTCTGTGGCGTAGCGACTTGGACAGTGGGTGGCGGTGCGCCCCCAGATCGTCCGCGTTCCACGCGCACTCTCGCATTTCACCGAAAAGGAAAATCATGATCGTCCGCCTTGCCACGCTTGCCGTGGCCGCTTGCCTTGTTTCGTCGCCGGTCGCGGCGCAATTGCTGTCCTGGGATCCGCTCCAGAAAATCGAGAATGCGCTGCCGGAAGGGACGCCCGACGAGGGCAAGATCATCCAGGCCAGACACCAGGTCCGGGAAATGGCCCACGACGCGCTGGCCTCGCTGTACGAGATCGAGCCCGGAACGCGCCGGATTGTCGATCGCGCAGCGGGGTATGCGGTGTTCAGCACTTTTGGCATCAAGCTTTTTTTTGCCGGCGGCACGACCGGTAAAGGCATCGTTGTCAACGAGCGCACCAGCCGCCATACGTTCATGAAAATGGTGCAAGTTCAAGGTGGGCTGGGATTTGGCGTGAACAAGAATCGCCTGGTCTTCGTCTTCACCACCGAGGAAGCGCTGAACAACTTCGTCAACCAGGGTTGGGAGTTTGGCGGGCAGGCCAACCTGTCGGCCATTGCCGATGGACAAGGCGCGATGTTCAGCGGCGCCGCTTCGGTGTCTCCCGGCGTGTATCTGTATCAGATCACCGAGACCGGGCTCGCGGCGACGATTACTGTCGCGGGCACGAAATACTTCAAGGACGCGGACCTCAACTGATTGCCGCGGTTTCGCTGTCGTTCGCAGCGTCGACGGCAGCGGTTGGTCGCTGCGGATCAATTGTTTGATTTCACGCAGGTAATTCTCTACTGCAACTGTCCGAATTGGTATATTTGACGTCCGGTCCAGTATATAGGCGTCCGGGCGCCATCGGTGATAATCCCATTTGGTGCAGCGCCGCACGACGGGTCGAGTCGATCCCCGTCGGGTCGGTGCAGCCACAACCCCAGCAATCCACTCATTACGGAGTCTTTGATGCACCTGAAATCCAAACTCATTTTCGCGCTGCTCGCCACTGGCGTGGCCACGACCGCACTTGCCCAGCAACCCGCCGCGGGCGGGGGCGTGGTCGCCGGCAGTGGCCCTGGCTCGGCCGCCATCGTTGGTGCGGTCGAGATTTCCGCGCAGGTCGTCGGCATCGACAAGGCGACGCGCACGCTGACGCTCAAGGGACCCAAGGGCAAGGCGCTGGACGTGGTCGCGAGCGACGACGTCAAGAACTTCGACCAGATCAAGGTCGGCGACCTGGTCGTCGCGCGCTATGCGCAGGCGCTGACGCTGGAACTGCGCAAGACCAAGTCGGCCGCCGGTGCGCCGGTGGTGCGCCAAGAGGCAGCCAAGGCGAAGCCGGGAGCGCAACCTGCGGTCGCCGGTGCGCGGCAGGTCACCGCCATTGCCGACGTCACCGCCGTCGATCCGAAGAAGAGCACGATCACGCTCAAGGGACCCCGGGGGAATGAAGTGACGCTGAACGTGCAGAACCCCGAACAGTTCAAGGTGGTCAAGAAGGGCGACCAGATCGAAGTCACCTACACCGAAGCGGTTGCGCTGTCCGTCGAGACGGCGAAGCCGGCCAAGTGATTCCGCCTACCCTGCCGTCCGATGGGCGGCAGGGATCCGCTTGCTGGTCATCAGCGTGGAAGCGCGGGTGATGGGTAGGTGTTCGGGCATCGACGACGAGCGCGTAGACAGCCCGATGGTGTCCGCGAGCCCGACCGCAACGAGACCGACATCCGCGTCGATTGCGCGATCGACAAGTGGACTCTCCCGGGGCTCGCTGCTGATCGACGGCATGTGACCGCGGCAGGGAACGGATTGGGGCTGCGGCGCGAGAATGCGCCGGCCTGTTGATCCTGCGCAAACAGCAGAGGTTTTGGTCCGAATTTTCGAAGTCCAATCCTGTCCAAAACCAACGGATTGATTCCGACTGCGACGGCCTCCAGGCCGCGAACCACTGATTACCGAAAAGGTGTCTCCATGGATGCAATCAAGCAAATCGCCAAGAGCCAGGAAATATCCGCCAACGTCGCCCGGCTGCACCAGAAGCGGACCAAACTGGCGCAGGAACGATTCAGCACGCGGCTCTCCGGCGCCTATGCCGAATGCGCCGAGGGGCTGTCGCAGAACCCTGTGGCGCCGACCGACGCCTGGTCGCACTGGTACGCTTACGCGACGGATTTTTCGCAACGTTCGATCCTGTTCTGGGACACGCTGCGCGAGCGCGGCAATCAGTTCGTCGAGCACAACCGCGAGGGGCTGACGCCGGTCCTGCACTTCGACTACGAGACTGTCGTCGACGGCCGCGAGCTGGCCAAGCCGGTCAACTATGCGCTGGTGCGCATCGTCCCGCCGGCGGGAGTGAAGATCGATCCGACGCGGCGGCCCTACGTGATCATCGATCCACGCGCCGGCCACGGCCCGGGCATCGGCGGCTTCAAGGACGATTCGCAGGTCGGCGTCGCGCTGCGCGAAGGACATCCGGTCTATTTCGTGATCTTCTTCCGCGATCCCGAGCCCGGACAGACGCTGCTCGACGTCTGCGACGCCGAGGCGCAATTCGTGAAGAAGGTGCGCGAACTGCATCCGAAGAGCCCGAAGCCGGCGATCATCGGCAATTGCCAGGGTGGCTGGGCCGCGATGATGCTCGCCGCGTCGGATCAGGGCGACACCGGCCCGATCGTGATCAACGGCGCGCCGATGTCCTATTGGGGCGGCGCATTTCAGGAAGACGTCGGCGACAATCCGATGCGCTACGCGGGCGGCATGCTGGGCGGCACCTGGTTGTCGTCGTTTTCAGCGGACATGGGCAATGGCGTGTTCGATGGCGCCTACCTGGTCGAGAACTTCGAGAACCTGAATCCCGCCAACACCTTCTGGGACAAGTACTACAACCTGTTCGCCAACATCGACACCGAACCCGAGCGTTACCTCGAGTTCGAGCGCTGGTGGGGCGGCTTCTACCTGATGAACCGCGAGGAGATCGAGTGGATCACCCGCAATCTGTTCGTCGGCAACAAACTCTGGTCCGGCACGCCGGGAACGGGCGGCAAGGCCTTCGACCTGCGCGAGATCAAGGCGCCGATCGTCCTGTTTGCGTCGATGGGCGACAACATCACGCCGCCGCAGCAGGCGTTCAACTGGGTTGCCGACGTCTACGGCTCAACCGATGAGATCAAGGCGCGCGGGCAGGTGATCGTCGGCCTGCTGCATCAGGACATCGGCCACCTCGGCATTTTCGTCTCCGGCAAGGTGGCGAAGAAAGAGCACGCGCAGATCGTCTCGGTGCTGAAATCGATCGAGTCGCTGCCGCCGGGCCTGTACGGCATGCAGATCCACGAAACCAAGGGGCGCGACGGCAAACCGGCCTACGACGTCGAGTTCCACGAGCGCCGGCTCGAGGACATCACCAAGCAACTCAACCGGCTCGAGCGCAGGGACGAGAAGCCCTTCGAGGCGGTGGCGGCGCTGTCCGAGTTCAACCAACGCGCCTACGAGTTGTTCGCGCAGCCCCTGGTGCAGTCGATGAGCAACGAGGTGACCGCCAAGTTGTCGCGGCAGATGCATCCGCTGCGCCTGCAGCGCTGGGCCTTCTCCGATCTCAATCCGTGGCTTGCCTGGCTTGAGCCTGCGGCGCAGATGGTCAAGGCGCAGCGCCAGCCGGTCGCGGCCGGCAACCCCGGCAACACCATCCAGAAAATGGTGTCGGAGGGCATCAGCGCGTCGCTCGACTATTACCGCGAAATCCGCGACGCCAATAGCGAGGCCGCGTTCTTCCAGACTTACGGCAACGTCTTTTCGCTATACATGGCCGACAAACACCAGGCCAAGGGGGTCGAGGCGACGGGCATGACCGAGCCGCGCGAGCTTCCCTTTGTCCGGGAAGCGCTCGCCTCGATCGAAAAGGGCGGCTTCAACGAGGCGCTGGCCCGCGTGGGTTCGCTGCTCGCGCGGCGCGGGGCGCCGCTGCCGCTGGCCAATCTGGCGATCAAGCACGACCTCGCCACCAAGTATCGCGACCTGTTGCCCGATTTCGCCCCGGACGAGTGGCGGCGCATCCGCGGCGAGCAGGACATCATCGTCCGCTACGAGCCGGAGAAGGCGATCGCGGCGCTGCCCATGCTGCTGTCCGGGTCCGGCGATCGTGAGCGCCTGGTCACGCTGGTGCGCATGATGCTCAGCGACGAACGGATGCGGCACTTCGAGCCGACGACCGAGCAGCTGGCGATGATCGAGAACATAGGCAATACGCTCGACGTGGAGAAGCGACCGGGTCGAAGCCGCACGGCGGCTCGCAAGCAGGCTCGTAAGCCGTCGGTACGGAAGACGGCAAGCAAACCAACCGCCAAGACGCGCAAGGGTCGATGATGCCCTGCGAAAGCCGACGGAGAAACGCATGACGAATACCCACGAAAAATACCAACGGCTTATCGATGTCTGCAAGACACTGCCGCCAACGCCGACCGCCGTCGCGCATCCCTGCGACGAAAGTTCGCTGCGCGGCGCCGTCGATGCGGCGAAGCTGGGTCTGATCGCGCCGATCCTGGTCGGACCAAAGGCAAGGATCGAGGCGATCGCCAAGGAACACGGCATCGACATCGCGGGACTGCCGATCGTCGACGCGCCGCACAGCAACGCGTCGGCCGACAAGGCGGTGGAACTGGTGCGCGAGGGCCGGGCCGAGGCGCTGATGAAGGGCAGCCTGCACACCGATGAGCTGATGGCCGCGGTGGTCAGGCGCGACACCGGATTGCGCACTGCGCGCCGGGTCAGTCACTGTTTCGTCATGGACGTGCCGAGTTATTCCGAGACGCTGATTGTCAGCGATGCCGCGGTGAACATCGCGCCGACGATGGAAGACAAGGTCCACATCATCCAGAACGCCATCGATCTCGGCCATGCGCTGCGGTTCCCCGAGGTGCGGGTGGCGATCCTGTCGGCGATGGAAACGGTCAACCCCAAGGTGCCCTCCACCGTCGAGGCCGGCGCGCTGTGCAAGATGGCCGACCGCGGCCAGATCACCGGCGCGATCATCGATGGCCCGCTGGCGCTCGACAACGCGATCAGCCTGGAGTCGGTGGCGATCAAGAAAATCGACTCGCCGGTGGCCGGACGCGCCAACGTGCTGATCGTTCCCGACCTCGAGGCGGGCAACATGCTGGCCAAGAGCCTGTCCTTTCTGGCACATGCCGACGCCGCCGGGATCGTGCTCGGCGCGCGCGTGCCGATCATCCTGACCAGTCGCGCCGATTCGGTGATGACCAGGCTGGCCTCGTGCGCGGTTGCGGCACTGGTCGCCGACGCCCGGCGGGAAGCCGCTGGCAAGTCGGTCGCCTGAGGTCGACGCCATGGCCAACGCGATCGCGGTCCTGAATGCCGGCTCGTCGAGCCTCAAGTTCTCGTTGTTCACCGAGCGCGGTGACGACTTCGAACTGATCGCGCGCGGGCAGGCCGAAGGACTGTACACGGCGCCTCGGTTCGTCGCCAGAGACGGGCCGGGCAAGCTGCTCGGCGAAAAATCCTGGGGCGATGGCGTCAGCCTCGGCCACGACGGCGCGCTCGATCATCTGGTCGGTTTCCTGCGTTCGGACCTTGCCGAATATCGCCTGATCGCGGTCGGCCACCGCGTGGTGCACGGCGGAGCCGAGTTCACGCATCCGGTCAGAATCGATCCGGCGGTCCTGGCGGCGCTCGAAAAATTCATTCCGCTCGCCCCGTTGCACCAGCCGCACAATCTGGCGCCGATCAGGAACCTGCTTGAGCGCTCGCCGCAACTGCCGCAGGTGGCGTGCTTCGACACGGCCTTCCATTCCACTTCGCCGCCGGTGCCGCAGGCGTTTGCGCTGCCCCGGTCGATCACCGATCGTGGCGTGCGCCGGTATGGCTTTCACGGA
>JAQBEY010000137.1:0-3179 GCA_032123655.1 Betaproteobacteria bacterium | reverse complement strand
GACGATCTGCGCACCCGGCTGGGTTGGGGGCTGGTTTACGAGCTTTTGCCGCTCGGGGACGCGGACAAGCCGGCGGCCCTGGCGCGCTACGCCAGGGAACGGGGATTCCAGCTGTCCGATGACGTCGGCGCCTACCTGCTTGCCCATGGACGCCGCGACATGACCAGCCTGATGGCCGTGCTGCGGGCGCTCGACCGCTATTCGCTGGCGGCCAAGCGAGCGGTAACCTTGCCACTGTTGCGGGAATGGCTGCAGCGCGACCTGGTCGGCAACGGGTCTCGGGAATGACCCCTGGCCGGTTGTCTCGGAAATGCGCCCCTTGCGCACCGCGACCGGCGCGAAGCCGGTACGGAAGCAGCGCCCGGTCCTGCGGCTGTTGGCTGTACTTAGTGAATGCTTGTGGTAGAAAAGTTGCGCTGTCGCCCAGAAGCGACAGTTTGTTGCCAATTTTCCCAATAGCCCCTTGATAGTTCAGGTAAAATGTAGAACTCTGTCAGATGGCGACCGCATTGCGGCATGTCAACCGTTCGTTGAACGCGACCGTTAATGGCGGCGACACAGGTAATTCGTGTCGGGTTCTGGCTACCAAGCAGAGCAATGGTTGATGCAGTATGTTGAAGGAACAATGGCGCGGCTTTGACGGTCGTAACGAATGCGCAGGCGAGATCCCCGGCGGCGCCGGCGGTGCAGGCTGCGCAGGTAGCGTCGGCGGTTTCGGCAAGGTCGGTGTCGAATAGAATCAGGAAATTGAAGGCCAAGAAGAGCAAGGGCGCACCGGCGCCTCCTCGACGACGCCCGCGAAGTAACCGGTAGTTTCTTTCTGTCCACTGTTATTGAAAAGGAAATGCACATGAACAAGCTGCTCGTTGCACTGATCGCCGGCGCCTTCGCCACCGCTGTCGCCGCGCAAACCGCCGCCCCGAAGCCCACCAAGAAGGAACGTCAGCAGGACGTCACCGCGGCGACGCAAGCCGGTTCCCAAAGTTCGGTCAGCACCGCCACTACCGCCGCGGAGCAGAAGGCCAATGTCAAGGCCTCGAAGGAAGTCGCAAAAATGACGCGGGAAGAGAAAAAGGCCTTCGCGAAAGCGCTCGAACAGTCGAACCTCAATCCGAACAACGACGCCGGCGTCAACGCCACCGCCGCCCAGCAAAAGGCGAACGTGGCCGAGTCCAAGACGATGCCGAAGCAGAGGGTGAACCTC
The DNA here is from genome assembly GCA_032123655.1 of Betaproteobacteria bacterium. Classification (GTDB taxonomy): domain Bacteria; phylum Pseudomonadota; class Gammaproteobacteria; order Burkholderiales; family Casimicrobiaceae; genus VBCG01. The sequence goes on along the minus strand of JAQBEY010000137.1, from coordinate 1,975 downwards.
AACACGCCGGGGGCCGAAAAGGCTCTGGATAAGGCGTCGACCAGGTAATCGCCTGCTCGTCCGCAAGTCGAAGGCAGGGCGTTCGCGCCCTGCCTTTTTCTTTTTTCCGCCAGCAAAAAACGTCCTGCCAATGAGCGAACCCGTTGCCGCCCGTCCGGTGCTGACCGTCGCCGCCGTCGTCGAACGCGAGGGCCGCTTCCTGCTGGTCGAGGAGGAGACGCGCGCGGGAATCAGGCTCAATCAGCCCGCCGGTCACCTGGAGGCCGGCGAATCGATCGCTGCAGGCGCGGTGCGGGAGACGCTCGAGGAAACCGGCTGGCACGTGCAGCCGACGGCGTTGATCGGGTTGTATCGCTGGGAAGCCCCCGGGTCGGCGGCGACCTTCGTGCGTTTCACCTTTGCGGCGCGCGCGCTCGAGCATGACCCGACGCGGCCGCTGGATCGCGGCATTGTCCGCGCCCTGTGGCTCACTTACGACGAGATCGCCGCGCGCCGCGAGGAACTGCGCAGCCCTCTGGTACTGCGCTGTCTCGACGACCATCTGGCCGGGCGGCGTTGGCCGCTCGACCTGGTGACGGAATTGCCATGACCACGCGCCGGCGGCGGGTGGTAGTCGGCCTGTCGGGGGGCGTCGACTCCGCGGTAGCCGCCTGGATGCTCAAGCAGCAGGGCTTCGAGGTCGTCGGCGTGTTCATGAAGAACTGGGAAGACGACGACACCGACGACTACTGCACGTCGCGCGAGGATCTGGTCGATGCAGCCGCGGTCGCCGACGTCCTGGGCATCGAGATCGAGACCGTCAACTTCGCCGCCGAATACCGCGAGCGCGTGTTTGCGCATTTCCTGCGTGAATACGAGGCAGGCCGGACGCCCAATCCCGACGTGCTGTGCAACAGCGAGATCAAGTTCAGCGCGTTCCTCGATCATGCGCTGCGCCTGGGCGCCGACCACATCGCAACCGGGCACTACGCGCGCGTGCGGCGGGCGCCGCACGATCCGGGACGGATCGAGTTGCTGAAGGCCACCGATGCGACCAAGGACCAGAGCTATTTCCTGCACCGCCTGACGCAGCGGCAACTCGCACCCGCGCTGTTTCCTCTGGGCGAGATCGCCAAGCGTGACGTCCGGGCGATGGCAAAGCGCGAGGGCATCCCGACCTGGGCGAAAAAAGATTCCACCGGAATCTGTTTCATCGGCGAGCGCCCCTTTCGCGATTTCCTGGCGCGTTACCTGCAACGCGCACCGGGGCCGATGGAAACAACGGAGGGCGTCGTCGTCGGCGAGCATCAGGGGCTTGCCTACTACACGCTGGGACAGCGGCAGGGCCTGCACATCGGCGGCACGCGCGACGGCACCAACGCGCCCTGGTTTGTCGCAGGAAAGGATATGCGGCGCAATGCACTGCTGGTGGTGCAGGGGCACGATCATCCGCGGCTTTATCGCCGCGACGTCGACGCGATCGATCTGCACTGGATAGCCGGCGCCGCGCCGGCGCTCCCGGCCGAATTCGGCGCGAAGACGCGTTACCGGATGCCGGATGCAAGCTGCCGGTTGACCGGCGACGCGCAGGGTTGCCACGCCGCGTTCGAGGCGCCGCAATGGGCGCCCACGCCCGGCCAGTACCTGGTGCTATACGACGGCGAGGTTTGTCTGGGTGGCGGCGTCATCGCCGCGGTGCCAGGGCAGGAGGCAACAGAGGATTTCGCGCAGGCGAGTGTCTGACGGCCCCAACAGCCCCGGGAAATTGGCGGGCGCAGGGCCTGTGCAGTGAAAAGCGGCGGGAAATCCCGCCGCTGGTGCATGGAAAGCTCGCGACCGCTTCAGAACGGGATGTCGTCGTCGAAGTCGTCGACGTTTTTCTTGTTGCCGCCCGCCGGCTTGCCACCGCCCGAGCCGCCGTCCCTGCCGCCGCCCGAGTCGCCGTCCCCGCCGCCGCCCGAGCGCTCGCGCCGCGCCGGCGCGCCGCCACCACCGC
>JAQBEY010000136.1:0-57956 GCA_032123655.1 Betaproteobacteria bacterium | reverse complement strand
CGTGCGAGCACGCTCGGGCGCAGGGATTGCCGTCGCGCGACAGGCAGCGTTTCCGCAAGCTTGCGCCAAGCCAGCGCCAGCACGGCCAGCGTCCAGATGAGCAGTACCCAGAAGATCGATCGCCAGCCGAGCAATTCGAGCAGCACGCCGCCGACCACCGGCGCCAGCGCCGGCGCCAGCGCGAAGACCATGGTGAGTTGCGACATCAGTTTCTGCGCTTCTGGTCCCTCGAAGCGGTCGCGAATGATGGCCCGTCCGACCACCGTGCCCACGCCGGCAGACAGGCCCTGCAACGCGCGAAACAGCCATAACGATTCAATGTTCCCGGCAATGGCACAACCCAGCGTGGCCAAGGCGTAGATCGCGAGGCCCGCAAGCACCGTGGGTCGACGGCCCAGCGCGTCGGATAGCGCGCCGTGCCAGAGCATCATGAAGGCGAAGGCGAACATGTAGGCGGACAGCGTCTGCTGCAGCGCAAGCGGCGGGGCGCCCAGGTCTTCGCCGATGGCCCGGAACGCCGGCAGGTACATGTCGACCGAAAAGGGCCCCACCATCGCCAGCGAGGCGAGCAGCGCCGCGTAGGCCCAGGTGCGCCGTGGCGCGGGCGATGCGCCGGTCAGGCGCGGCGCCGGCGGCGAATTCATCGCGGCTCGACGGTGCCGAGCGCGGAATTCAGTGCCGCCCGGTCGTACTGCGGCACGAACAGCGCAATGAACGCGTGGACATAGCCACGCAGGAATACACCACGACGCAGTCCGATCCGGGTCGTCGACGGCTCGAACAAATGGGCTGCATCGAGCTTTTCGAAGGCGCTGTCGCGCGCTGGATCCCAGGCCATTTGCGCGATGATTCCAATGCCCATCCCCAATTCGACGTAGGTCTTGATGACGTCGGAGTCAAGCGCGGTGAGCACGATGTTTGGCTCGAGTCCGCGGGCCTTGAAGGCGGCGTTGATCGCCGAACGCCCGGTAAAGCTGAAGTCGTAGGTGATGATCGGAAATTTCGCAAGTGCCTCGAGGGTGAGCGGCCGGGACTTGGCCAATGGGTGGCGACGCGGCACCAGTACCACCCGGTTCCACTCGTAGCAGGGGACGGTAACGAGGTCGGGATAATCGGCCAGCGCCTCGGTCGCGATGCCGATATCGGCGTCGCCGCTGGCAATCTGCTCGGCGACCTGGCGCGGATTGCCCTGGTGCAGCACGACCCGAACCCTGGGGTAACGGCTGGCGAAATCGCGCAACACCCGCGGCAGCACGTAGCGCGCCTGCGTGTGCGTCGTCGCGATCGACAGCGTTCCGGAGTCCTCGTCGCGGAATTCGGCGGCCACCTGCTTGAGATTGCCGATTTCACGCAACGCGCGGCGCGCGGTGGCGACGACGATTTCCCCGGCGGGGGTGAGTTTGGCCAGCCGCTTGCCCTGGCGTACGAACACCGACAGGCCGAGTTCATCCTCGAGCAGGCGAATCTGCTTGCTGATTCCGGGCTGCGAAGTGAACAATGCCTCGGACGCTGCCGAGACATTGAGACCGTGATCGACCACCGCAGCGAGGTATTTCAGCTGTTGCAGATTCAATTGCTTATAACCATTTGTCAAAAATCTGCCAAAATTATATATCCAATGTAATGTAGGTATCGGCGCTCGTGGCCCAGCTTTTCACCGTTCATCCGACGCATCCGCAGCCGCGGCTGATCCGGCAGGCCGCTGCCGTACTGCGCGACGGCGGGGTGATCGCCTATCCGACCGACTCGAGTTACGCGCTGGGCTGCCATCTGGGCGACAACAACGCGGCGCGCCGCATTCTTGCCATTCGGGGCCTGGGCGATGCACATCATCTGACGCTCGTTTGCCGAGATCTGGCCGACGCCGGGCGCCTGGTGCGGCTTGCAAACTGGCAGTTCAAGCTGGTGCGACAGGGCATTCCCGGCGCGTTCACCTTCGTGCTGCCGGCGACCCGGGACGTGCCGCGGCGCGTACAGGACCAGAAGCGCAGCACCGTGGGCATTCGCGTGCCCGACCACCCGGTTGTACGGGCGCTGTTGGCCGAACTTGCCGAACCCATCCTGTCGTCCACGCTGATCCTGCCCGGGGAGGATTCGCCGCTGAACGACCCGGAAGAAATCCGGGACCGCCTGCAGGCGAGCGTTGATCTGGTGATCGACGCCGGACCTTGTCCGGCGGTGCCGACGACGGTGGTCGACCTGGTCGCCGAGCCCCCGGTGGTCATCCGCCGGGGCGCGGGCGATCCGGCGCTGCTCGGACTCGCCTGAAGCTGTCGGAAACGGCAGGAGCGGCGTTTGGACGCCGACTTCAGGTAAAATGTGACCCGAATGGATTTTTCGCTTGCGACCATCGTGATCTGGGCGGTGCCGGTGGTCTTTGCGATCACGCTTCATGAGGCCGCGCACGGCTATGTCGCCAAGCAGTTCGGCGACCGGACGGCCGAGATGCTCGGGCGCATTACGCTCAATCCGATCAAGCACATCGATCTGGTCGGGACGATTCTGGTGCCGGGCATGCTGTTGTTGAGCGCCAAGATGCTGGGGGGCGCGCCATTTCTGTTCGGGTGGGCGAAACCGGTACCGGTGAATTTCGGTAACCTGCGGCATCCGAAACGCGACATGATCTGGGTGGCCGCTGCGGGTCCGGCCGCGAATTTCGTGATGGCTGTCGGGTGGGCATTGCTGGCCAAGGTCGCGGCGCCGTCGGGGGTCTGGGCCGGCGACGGGCTCTACCAGATGACCCAGATCGGCATTGCGATCAATCTGGTGCTGATGGTGTTGAACCTGCTGCCGATTCCGCCACTCGACGGTGGCCGTATCGCGGTTGGTCTGTTGCCCGGCCGTGCGGCCTACGCGCTTTCGCGAATGGAGCCGTGGGGATTCATGGTCATTGTGTTGTTGCTGATTTCCGGCGTTCTCGGAGATCTGATGCGACCGCTGTTGCGAGTCGCGACTTTTGCACTGTACGCGCTGACCGGATAGTGACCACCTTCGTGGCAAGTTGCCGGCAGGCCGGAAAGAAAATTCTGTACTCATATGTTCGCTGACCGCGTGTTATCCGGCATGCGCCCCACGGGGCGCATGCACATTGGCCACTATCATGGCGCCATCAAGAACTGGGTTCGGCTCCAGGAGGAGTACGAGTGCCTGTTCTTCGCGGCCGACTGGCATGCGTTGACCACGGACTATGCGTCGCCGGAAAACATCGCGTCGTCGGTGTGGGACATGATGATCGACTGGCTTGCGGCCGGGTTGGATCCGACGCGCTCGACGATCTTCGTCCAGTCGCGGGTGATGGAGCACGCCGAACTCGCGTTGTTGCTCGGCATGATGACGCCGATCGGCTGGCTCGAGCGTGTGCCGACTTACAAGGATCAGCAGCTGAAACTGCCTGATCGCGACCTGTCCACCTACGGTTTTCTCGGTTACCCGGTGATGCAGGGGGCCGACATCCTGATTTACCGCGCCAACATGGTGCCGGTGGGCGAGGATCAGGTGTCGCATGTTGAGCTGGTGCGCGAAATGGCGCGCCGATTCAACCATATCTACGGACGAGAATCCGGCTTCGATGAAAAAGCGAAGTTGGCGATGAAGAAGCTCGGCGGCAAGAAAGCCCGCCGCTACAGCGAACTGCGCACCGCATTTCAGGAACAAGGCGACGACGCGGCGCTCGAGGCTGCGCGTGAACTCCTGAACGAGACCCAGAACGTGGCGATGGGCGACCGCGAGCGGTTGTTCGGCTATCTCGAAGGCTCGCGCCGGATAATTCTCCCGGAACCCGAGGCGCTGCTGACGGCGAATGCGAAAGTGCCCGGCCTCGACGGACAGAAGATGTCCAAGTCCTACGGCAACGCGATCCTGATGCGCGAGGATCCGGCGGAAGTGACGACCAAGATCCGCACGATGCAGACCGACCCGGCGCGCGTCCGGCGCAGCGACCCGGGCAATCCGGAAAACTGCCCCGTGTGGCCATTGCACCAGATCTATTCCAGCGTGGCGACGCAGGAATGGGTGATCAACGGCTGCAAGACGGCCGGTATCGGCTGCCTGGAGTGCAAGCAGCCGGTCATCGACGCCATCGTGCGGGAGCAGGCTCCGCTGCACGAACGGGCGCAGCGATTCCTCGACGACCCGGCGCTGGTGCGCAACATCGTTGCCGACGGCTGCGAACGCGCGCGCAAGCTCGCCGAGGAGACCATGCGCGACGTACGCGAGGCGATGGGACTGTCGTATGACTGACGCCTCGATCGACCTCGAGCACCTGTCGCCGGAGCCGAAGCCGCTCGCCCGGGTCTACGGCGAGGCGTACAACAAGCTGCCGCAGGACCTGTACATTCCACCCGAGGCGTTGGAGGTGTTCCTCGAGTCGTTCGAGGGACCGCTGGATCTCCTGCTGTACCTGATCCGTCGGCAGAACATCAACGTCCTCGACATCCCGATGGCCGAAATGACGCGCCAGTATCTCGGCTACGTGGAGATGATGCGGCGCACGCATCTGGAACTCGCCGCGGAGTATCTGCTGATGGCTGCCGTCCTGATCGAGATCAAGTCGCGACTGCTGCTGCCCAGACCGCCGGCGCTGCCCGGGGCCGAGGCCGAGGATCCGCGCGCGGAACTCGTACGGCGCCTGCTCGAATACGAGCAGATGAAAGAGGCCGCACGTGCGCTCGACGCGCATCCGCAGGTGGATCGGGAATTCACGCTGGCGCGCGTGTGGCTCGATCATGTTGCGGCGACGAGACTGCCCGACGTTCACCCGGATGACCTCAAAGCCGCCTGGGCCGGACTGGTGCAGCGTGCGCACGTCAACCGGCACCACCTGGTCACTCGTGAACAACTGTCGGTGCGCGGCGAAATGAGCCGCTTGCTGAAGATGCTCGAGCCAGCCCGCTATCGTGAGTTCACCGCGCTATTCGCCGAGCACGCCGATATCGCGCATCTGATCGTCACTTTCCTGGCGCTGCTCGAACTCTCCCGCGAGCAGCTGATCGATATGGCTCAGGCGCAGCCCTACGCACCGATTCATGTGCAGCTGCGCGCCGCGCCCACGTTCGCGCTGTCGGCCGACGACGCCTGACGCCGCGACCGACGACTCACCGGAAGCACTGCATGATGAATGAAGAACTGGAACCGCAGGAACAGCTGGCCGATGCGCCCGACGCGCTGGCGGAAGTGAAGAGCATTCTGGAAGCCGCGTTGCTGGTCGCCGGCGAACCGGTGACGCTCGCGCAACTGTCGCGACTCTTCGACCCGCCACTCGAAGCCGAGACAATCCGCAAACTCCTGGACGAGCTACGGCAGGACTGGGCCGGGCGCAAGGTCGAGCTGGCGCAGGTCGCGAGCGGCTGGCGCTTCCAGGGTGTGCCTGCCGTGCAATCGTTTCTTGCGCGGTTGTCGTCCGAGAAACCGCCGCGCTATTCGCGTGCGGTCATGGAAACCCTGGCGATCATCGCCTATCAGCAACCCGTCACCCGCGGCGACATCGAGGCGATTCGCGGTGTGGCCGTGTCGACCAACGTCATCAAGACGCTGGAGGACCGGCAGTGGGTCGAGGCCGTCGGTCACCGCGATACGCCGGGTCGTCCGGCGCTGTTCGCGACGACCAAGGTCTTCCTCGACGATCTTGGCCTGCGTTCGCTCGCCGAACTCCCACCTCTGGCCGAGCTCGATTCCTCCCATCTACTGGAGATGCCTGATGCCCCAACCAAGGCCGCCGAGACGGCACTCGGACTCGCGAGTCCCCTCCTCGGAAACGAACAGTCTGCCGGATCCGACGACGGAGGCGATCAGCGAGAGCCTCCCACCGACGACGGACAAACTCTCCACTGACGAAGACTCCAACGAGCCGCAGCGCCTGCACAAGATCCTGGCCTCGTGCGGATTCGGTTCGCGCCGTGCAATGGAGGAAATGATTCTCGCCGGACGTGTCACAGTGAACCGTCTGCCGGCCGAGGTGGGGCAGAAGGTGGAGCCGGGCGACGAGGTGCGCATCAACGGTGAGCTCGTGAAGGTGCGGTTTATCGAGCCACGGGCGCGGGTGCTCATGTACCACAAGCCCACCGGCGAGATCGTGTCGCGTGACGATCCCGAGGGACGTCCGACGGTGTTCACCAAACTTCCCAACATCGGCAACGGCAAGTGGATCAACGTCGGCCGGCTCGATTTCAATACCGAAGGCCTGCTTCTGTTCACCAATTTCGGCGAACTCGCCAATCGTCTCATGCACCCTCGCTACGAAGTGGAGCGAGAGTATGCGGTGCGCGTCATAGGCAGGATGTCCGACGAGCAGCGGCAGGCGCTGCTGTCCGGAGTGCAGCTCGAGGACGGCCCCGCGAAATGCGACAAGGTCGAAGATGGCGGTGGCGAGGAGGAAGGCGCCAATCACTGGTACCACGTGGTGCTGAAGGAAGGGCGCAACCGCGAGGTGCGCAGACTGTTCGAAGCGCTGAATCTGCCGGTGTCACGACTGATACGCATCCGCTATGGAACGCTGGCAATGCCATCGCTGTTGAAGCGTGGCGATCTGCTCGAACTCGAGCCCGAGGAAGTCGCGGCGGTGCTGGAGGCCGCTGGACTGCGCGGTGGACTCGGTGCATCCGGCCCGCGGACGCATGGGCCGCGCGAGGGCAGTGGAAACAAGCGGCGACCGGGCAAAGGCGGCCGTCAGCGCCATGGCAAGGGCGGGGCTCCACGTCAGGATCGCGCCGACGCGCACGGGCAGGGCGGGGGCCGAAATCAGCAACCGGGTGAAGCGGTCCCCCCGGGCGCAGGGCATGACCAACGCCCGCAACAAGGCAAAGGAGGCCGCCACCACGGCAAAGGCGGCGGACGTCCGGGCCGGGGCGGAAACGTCAAGGGTGGCGGTACGAATCCGCGCGGGCCACGTCCGGATTTCGACGTCACACAGCCGCAATCCAACGCCAACGCCATCGGCTTGCGACCATCCGGCGGGGGACGCCGGGGCGGTTTCGGCGGTCAGAGCCAGGGCCAGGGCGGCCCGCATGGACAGCGGCCACGCGGACCGCGTCCGGATTTCGATACGACGCAACCGCAGTCGAACGCGAACGCAATCGGACTGCGACCGCAGGGTCAGGGGGGACGCCGACCCGGCGGATTTGTTGGCGCGCACAAGGGCGGACCGAGGACGCAGCGCTCACGCACCGACTACGATGAGAATCAGCCGCTCAGCAACGCCAACGCGTCGCCGTTTGTGATGTCGGCGCGGCCTGGCCCCGGAGGATTTTCGCGCGACCAGGGCCAGGCTGGCGCCAACAACCGCGGCAATCGCAACGGCCCCCGGGGACGCCCAGGCGCCGCCAAGGGTGGTGCCGGCAAGGGGAGTGGTCAGCAGCGTGGCAAGGGGGCGTCAGGACACGCGCATCCGGGCCCGGGCCGCCCGCAGCGCGGAGAGCCCGACGGCAACGTGGTGCCGCGTGGCGCAACTGCAGGACGTCCGCCACGCGGTGAGGCTGACGGCAATGTGGCGCCGCGTGGTGCCCATGCCGGACATCCGCCACGCGGCGAACCCGACGGCAATGTAGCGCCGCGTGGTGCCCCTGCCGGGCGTCCGCCGCGTGGTGAGGCTGATGGCAATGTGGCGCCGCGTGGTGCCCCTGCCGCTCGTCCGCCACGTGGTGAGCCTGACGGCAACGTGGCGCCACGTGGAAGCAACGAGGGTCGCCCGCCGCGAGCAGAACCTGACGGCAACGTAGCGCCACGTGGCACGAATACGGGCCGCGCACCGCGAGCCGAGTCCGACGGCAATGTTGCGCCACCGAAACCGGCAGTGCCTCGAGACGAGGATTGATACACGCCGTCCGGGCGATGCGGACGGCGGTATCGAATCAAAGAAACAGATCGGTCAGCAGCGGCATTCCGGGCTTCACGGCATAGGGCGCGAAATCGGTCACGCCCGCCTCGCGCAGCACGTCTTCGTCGATGAAAAAGTTACCCGTGGTCGTGCGGGCATCACGGACGAGAACCGCGTGTGCGGCGTCGGCCATGATCTCGGGTTTGCGGGTTCGATCGAGCTGCGCCGCCGCTTCCGGAATCAGGGCCAGAGCCGCGGTGGCGATTATGGTCCTCGGCCACAGCGCGTTGACCGCCACGCCTTGTCCGCGGAATTCCTCGGCCATTCCCAGCACGCACATGCTCATGCCGTACTTGGTAATCGTATAGGCGACGTGCGGTGCGAACCATTTGGGGTCCAGCGCGAGCGGCGGCGACAGCGTCAGGATGTGCGGATTGCGACCCGCCTCCGCCGACCTGACGAGGTGCGGCAGGCAAGCCTGCGAACAGGCGAACGTGCCACGGATGTTCACGCCGAACATGAGATCGAAGCGCTTGAGCGGGGTTCCCAGAGTCCCGGTGAGGCTGATCGCGCTGGCATTGTTGACCAGGACGTCGATGCCGCCGAAGCGCTCGACCGTAGCGGCGACAGCGGCGGCAATGGCTCCCTCGTCGCGGATGTCGCAGACCAGCGGCAGCGCCTGCCCACCGGCGCGCTCGATTTCAGCGGCCGCGGTATGGATCGTGCCGGGCAGCTTGGGATTCGGCAGGTCCGTCTTGGCGGCAATCGCCACGTTGGCACCCTCGCGTGCGGCACGGAGTGCAATCGCCAGCCCGATTCCGCGCGAACCGCCGCTGATGAACAGTGTCTTGCCGCTCAGATTCGCCATGGTCGATCCAGTCAGGATTTGCCGCCAAACCGCGCGGGCCGTTTGTCGACGAAGGCCTTGATGCCTTCGACAAAATCGTCGGTACCCGCACAGGCGGCGATGCTCGTCGCCTCGGCGGCGAGTTGTTCCGACAGTGAATTGCGCAGCGAGGCGCGCAGCAGCTGTTTGGCATTGCGAATCGCGGTCACGGGTCCTTCCGCGAGATTGCGCGCCAGCGCGGCAATGGTGGAGTCGAGCTCGGCGGCGGGAACCACGCGATTGACCAGCCCCCATTCGAGCGCCCGCTGTGCATCGAAACGCTCGGCCAGCAGCATGATCTCCAGCGCTCGCCGGCTGCCGACCAGGCGCGGCAGCGCCCACGAGCCACCCCCGTCCGGCGTCAGGCCGATGCTGCGGTAGGCCGAGGCGAAGTACGCATCGTCGGCCGCAACCACGAGGTCGCAAGCGTTCATCAGTGATAGCCCGAATCCCGCGACGGCGCCCTGCACGCCCGCTATTACCGGATGCGGCATCCGATGCAGGTGTTCGATCGCCGCGTGGAGGCGGCCGATGATTTGCGAGAATTTTTCGGTGCGCTGGGCCCCGGTCTTGGAGAGTTCGCCGGCAAAGGTATGGATATCACCGCCGGCCATGAAATGCTTGCCGGCGCCACGGATGACCACGACGCGCAGCGAGTCGTCGGCGGCGACCGCGGTGGTCGCCTCGACCAGCGCATCCATCATCGGATAGTCGAGCGTGTTTAGCGCGCTCGGACGATTCAGCGTAAGTGTGGCGACGGCGCCGTCTCGCTCGAGCAGCAGCGGAGGATTCATGTCGCAGGGTCCTTTGGAATTCACGGCGAGTGCGCTTGACGAGTCTAGCATGCCGCGCCGTGAACGGACGCGTCGGAGGGTGGTGTTCCGCGGGCGGCGACAGCGCGCATGTTCAATTGTGGCAATGAATCAGCGCGTATCCCGAAACGGCGACGCTGCCTCCAGTTCGTCGAGCGCGTGTGCGACATCGACCCGTTCGCGCGCGCAATAATCCGCGATTGCCTCGGCAAAGTCGGCATCGGCGATCGCGTGCAGCGAGCGCGTCGCCACGGGCATCAGCCCGCGGGCCAGTTTGTGCGCACCCTGTGCGCCACCTTCGAAACTGCCGATGCCGCGCTCGATGCAAAATTCGATGGCCTGGTAATAGCAGGCCTCGAAGTGCAGGCCGGGCAGGTATTCGGTGGTACCCCAGTAGCGTCCCCACAGCGTATCCGGCGTATGGACGTCGAGCGCGGCGCACAGACGGTGGCCATTTCGCGAGCCGACGACCAACAGCAGATTCTGTGGCATCGTCGCGCCGATCTGTCGGAAGAACGCCGACGTCAGGTACGGTGTCGAATGGTGAGCACGATAGGTCCCTTCGTAGCACTGGTAGAAGAATGCCCAGTCGGCGGTGGTGATCGCCTCGCCAGGAATGCGTTCGAAGGTGACGCCAGCCTCCATCACGCGGCGGCGCTCCTGTTTCACCTTCTTGCGTTTGTCGTGCGAGAACGCGGCGAGGAAATCGGTGAAATCGCGATAACCCGGATTGGTCCAGTGGAATTGGACACCCTCGCGTGAGGTCATGCCGCATGCCTCGGCCGCAGCAGCCTCCCCCGCCGGTGGGAACAGGATATGCAGCGACGAATATCCGTCGACGTGCACCATCGCCAGCGCGGCCTGGAGCAGCGCGCCCCGGACCGCGTCTTCGGCTGTGAGCAGGCGCGGTCCCGGTACCGGGGTGAAGGGCACTGCCGCCAGCAGTTTGGGATAGTAGCGACGGCCGTACTTTCGGTACGCGTCGGCCCAACCCCAGTCGAACACGTACTCGCCGTAGCTGTGCATCTTGGCGTACAGCGGCATGGCACCGACCAGGGTGTCGTCGCGCCAGGCGGTCAGGAACCGGGGCTCCCATCCGGTACGGGCGGTCGCGCAGCCGGACGCGCCGAGTGCATGCAGGAAGGCGTGTGCCACGAAGGGTTGGTCGCCGGCCAGCGCGTCCCATGTCGACGCGTCGATCGCCTCGAGCGGCACGTCGTCGCGCACCCGGTACGCATTTGCGTCGGTACGAGGAAGGGTCGGTGCGGAATCGTGGCTGGGGTCGCCCATGCGGCACCTTAACAGCAGCGACGGGACGCCTGCGGGAGTTGTCGACGATCCTGATTTTCGCGACTTTGGACTTGCCACTCAAGGCGCATCCGCGGTGGCAAGCGCGGTGCGATCGACCGCGCACATCGAAATGCTAAGATTGAGTGATGCCGCTGGCGATCGCGCAGCTCAATCAAACGGTCGGCGACCTTGCCGCCAACGCCTGCGCCATCCTCGATGCGACCGCTGCGGCGCAGCGCGCCGGCGCGAATCTGGTCGTTACGCCCGAGCTGTCGCTGTGTGGTTATCCACCAGAGGATCTGCTGCTGCGTCCTGCCTTTCTCGACGCCTGTGCGGCCGAGCTCGTGGCATTGGCGGCACAGGTGACCCGAGGCGTAGTGCTGGTCGGGTTTCCGGAACGTGCCAACGGCCTGCGTTACAACGCGATGGCTGTGGTTCGCGAGGGCCGCGTTGCGCAGGTTTATCGAAAACAATGCCTGCCGAATTACACGGTATTCGACGAGGAACGCTATTTCACGCCCGGCAGCGTCGCGTGCGTATTCGAAGTTGACGGCCTGCGATGCGGGCTCGTCGTCTGCGAGGACGTCTGGTTTGCTGGTCCGGCGGCACAGGCCAGGGCGGCGGGAGCCGAGGTCCTGATTGTTCCCAACGGGTCGCCCTACCATACGCGCCAGCACGCGTTTCGGCGGGACCAGGTCCGCGCCCGTGCGCGCGAATGCGCCATGCCGGTCGTCTACGTCAATCGGGTGGGCGGTCAGGACGAACTGGTGTTCGACGGCGCGTCGTTCGTCACCGACGCGACCGGCGCGGTCGTGCAGCAGGCGCCGGCCTGGCATGAGACGCTGGCGGTCGTGCACTTCGACGGACCGCAGCCGCGTCCAGTGCGCGGCGAGCTCGACGAGGCGCTCGAGCCGCACGTATACCAGGCGCTGGTGATGGGTGTTCGCGACTACGTCGGCAAGAATCGTTTCCCCGGGGTGCTGCTCGGACTGTCCGGCGGCGTGGACTCGGCGCTGACCCTTGCGGTCGCGGTTGATGCGCTTGGCCGCGACCGCGTTCGCGCGCTGATGCTGCCGTCGCCGTACAACGCGCCGATCAGCCTCGAGGATGCGCGCGCCATGTCCGGCATTCTTGGTGTTCGCTACGACGAGATTCCCATCGAGCCGGTGTTCAGCGCATTTCGCGAGGCGCTGGCCGTGGACTTCCGTGGCACGGCGCCCGACGCCACCGAAGAGAATATTCAGGCGCGCATCCGCGGCACGCTGTTGATGGCACTGTCCAACAAATTCGGTTCGATCGTCCTAACCACCGGCAACAAGTCCGAGATGGCCGTCGGGTATGCGACGCTCTACGGTGACATGGCGGGCGGATTTGCGGTGCTGAAGGACATCCCGAAGACACTGGTCTACCGCCTTTGCCGCTACCGCAACAGCCTGGGGCGCGTCATTCCGGAACGGATCATCACCCGCGCCCCGTCGGCCGAACTGCGGCCGGACCAGACCGACCAGGATTCGCTGCCTCCCTACGACATCCTCGACGCGATTCTCGAGGCCTACGTCGAACAGGACCGGAGTCCGGCCGAGATCGTCGCGCTCGGCTTTCCAGTGGAGGCGGTCAGCAAGGTCGTGCGGTTGATCAAGCTGAGTGAATACAAGCGACGGCAGTCGGCGGTGGGCATTCGCATCACGCCGCGCGGTTTCGGCAAGGACTGGCGTTACCCGATCACTTCGGCGTGGAACGACTGGTCGAGTCTGCCGCCGCGGCGGCCCATGCTGTAAGCTTGGAAGTTGTTCGAATGATGCAAATTCGCAGGGAGGGGCGACCATGAAAAAAATCGAAGCCATCGTCAAGCCATTCAAGCTCGACGAAGTGCGCGAAGCGTTGTCGGAACTCGGCGTCACCGGCCTCACGGTCACCGAGGTCAAGGGTTTTGGCCGGCAGAAGGGACACACGGAGCTCTATCGGGGCGCCGAGTATGTTGTCGATTTCCTGCCCAAGGTCAAGGTCGAGGTGGTTGTCGCCGACGACATGATCGAGCGCGCCATCGAGGCGATCGTCAAGGCCGCGCATACCGGCAAGATCGGGGACGGAAAGATCTTCGTGACCGCCGTTGAACAGGTGATCCGCATTCGCACCGGAGAATCGGGCGAAGCGGCGGTCTGATACAGTCAACCCGGCCAGGGTTTGCGCTGCGCCGTGTTTCGGAGGGAGGGTTTGCCTTGTCGATGCTCAAGGATTTTCGCGAATTTGCAGTCAAGGGAAACGTCGTCGATCTCGCGGTCGCGGTGATCATCGGTGCGGCGTTCGGAAAGATCGTCGACTCGCTGGTCAAGGACCTGATCATGCCGGTGGTTGGCAGTATCTTAGGGAGCCTGGACTTTTCCAACTTCTTCATCATGCTCGCCAGTCCGCCCGCCGGCTACAACGGCCCGCTGACCTACGAGGCGCTGACCAAGGCCGGCGTGCCGCTGCTCGCCTATGGAAATTTCATCACCATCGTGATCAATTTCGCCATCCTCGCTTTCGTGATTTTCTGGATGGTCCGGCAGATTTCGGCGGCGAGGGCAAAGCTCGACAATGCGCCTGCCGCGCCTTCCGTGCCGGCCCCCACGCCCGAAGACGTCGTGTTGCTGCGGGAAATTCGCGATCTGCTCAGGAAGTGAACGGACGCCGCCAGCGCCTGACGACCTGCCGTGACGCCGCGCACCAATGCCATTGCAACGGACGCCTTTGCCCGCCGTTCGCCAATCGATTTGGGCGCGCCAGCTGCGCAGCACGATCGCATGACGCAGATCAAGCGGCACGCTTGACACTTGTCGGCCCGGTTTGGGTTAATGGGACCGTATCACGGTAGTCCGGTACCAGTATTGCAGCAGTGGCGGTGAGAGGAGGGTCGCCGGGTGAATTGCGCCGCGACCGGCCGCCATTTCCGATCGAACCGCAGTTCGCGGTGCCGCGCGAAATCGCGCAGCCGCGTCCGGCATTGGAGGAGACAATCGTGCGCCCCACCATACTTGGACGGACAGTACTCGGCATTGCGACGCTTGGGGTCGCAGGTGCGTGCTTTGCCGAGATCAACGTAGGAGTTACCCTTTCGGCGACCGGTCCGGCGGCGTCACTGGGTATCCCGCAGAAGAACACCATCGAGCTGCTGCCGGCGACCATTGGTGGCGAAAAGGTCAACTGGATCGTGCTGGACGACGCCTCCGACACGACCAAGGCCGTGACCAATGCCCGCAAATTCGTCGCCGAGGACAAGGTCGACGCCATCGTTGGCTCGTCGATTACGCCGAACTCGCTGGCCATGCGGGAGATTGCCGCAGATTCGGGCACGCCGATGGTTTCGATGGCGGCCTCGGCGCGGATCGTCGATCCCGCGGACGCCAAGACGCGGTGGGTTTTCAAGACACCGCAGAACGACTCGCTGATGGCCGACGCCATCGCGGTCGACATGAAGGCCAATGGCATCAAGACGATGGGATATATCGGCTTCGCCGACGCCTACGGCGACGGCTGGCTGGCGGAAATCAAGCGCTCGGCGGCGACGGCGGGGATCAAGGTCGTTGCCGAGGAAAAGTACAACCGCAACGATCCCTCGGTAACCGGGCAGGTGTTAAAGCTCATGTCGACCAACCCCGAGGCCATCCTGATCGGCGCGGCGGGCACACCCGGCGCGACGCCGCAGAAGGAACTGGCGGCCCGTGGTTACAAGGGCAAGATCTATCAGACGCATGGCGTGGGCAATCCCGACTTCCTGCGCGTCGTCGGCAAGGACGGCAACGGCACGGTGCTGCCGGTTGGACCAATGCTGGTGTTCGAGCAGCTTCCCGACTCCCACGCCGTGAAGAAGACCGCGGCCGACTACGTGACCAAGTACGAGGCCAAGTTCGGAACCCGGACGACCTTCGGAGGCCACCTGTGGGACGCCTACCTGCTGCTCGCTCAGGCCATTCCCGAAGCGCAGAAAAAGGCCAAGGCCGGGACGCCGCAATTCCGTGCCGCGTTGCGCGACGCTCTGGAAAAGGCCAATGTGACGGGCGTGCATGGCGTGTTCGTGATCAACGCCAACAACCACAACGGTCTCGACAATCGAGCCCGGGTCATGGTGCGCATCGAAGACGGCAAGTGGGTGCTGCAGAAATGAAACCGACGGTGGCGTGGACGTGAGCGCGCCTCCGTCCGACCGGTTTCGCTCTTCGGCCGCCGGGTTCTCCGGCGGTTTTTTTTGTTGAAATTCGCGACGGACCGAACGTGGACCTGTCGATCGCCGCATTGCTGACCCAGGACGGCATCACCAACGGCGCGATCTATGCACTGCTGGCGCTGGCGCTGGTGCTCGTCTTCACGGTGACGCGCGTGATCTGGGTGCCTTCGGGGGAGTTCGTCGCCTGGGGCACGCTGACGCTGGCCGGGTTGCAGCTGGGCAAGGCGCCGGGCATCGTCGGTCTGCTGGTCGGGATGGCCACGGTGGCCGCGGCGATGGAGGCCTGGAACTGCGTCCGTGCCCGGGAAATCCGGCGGCTGCCGCGGCAGTTGCTGCTGTGGGCGGGCATCCCCCTGGCGATCGCGGCGCTGCTCTGGTGGGCGGCGCCACTGATGATGCCATTCGCGCTGCAGGTGCTGCTCACGCTCGTCGCGGTGACAGCGCTGGGGCCGCTGCTGTATCGGATCGCCTATCAGCCTTTGGCCGAGGCAAGCGTGCTGGTGCTGCTGATCGTGTCGGTGGCGCTGCACTTCGCCATGCTGGGATTCGGACTTTGGTTCTTCGGCGCCGAGGGGTCGCGGACGCCGGCTTTCTCGTCGGCGTCGTTCATGCTCGCCAGCATCAACGTCAGCGTGCAAAGCCTGCTGGTTGTCGGCACCAGCGTTTCGCTCATTGGCGCGCTCGCACTCTTTTTCGGCCGCACGCTCTACGGCAAGGCATTGCGCGCCACTGCCGTCAACCGCGCCGGCGCGCGGCTGTGCGGGATTTCGCCCAATTTCGCGGGCGCGTTGACGTTCGCGCTGGGATCGCTGCTGTGCGCATTCTGCGGAGTGCTGATCGGGCCGATCGCCACGGTCTACTACGACTCGGGTTTCCTGATCAGCCTGAAGGGATTTGTTGGCGCGATCATCGGCGGCCTGTCGAGTTATCCGATTGCCGCCGCGGGCGCGCTGCTGGTGGGACTCATCGAGTCGTTTTCGTCGTTCTGGGCCAGCGCGTTCAAGGAAGTGATCGTGTTCACGCTGATCATTCCGGTGCTGCTGTGGCGCAGCCTGACCACGCGCCACCATGAGGAGGACGAGTGAGGTCCTGGGGATGGCGCCTGCGACGTTCGAGGCCATGCGGACAGAGCCTCCGATGACGCTCGGACCCCGCCTCGCAATTGTCGCCACGCTGGCAGCATGCGCCGCCGTGCCGCTGTTCGCGCCGCAATTCTGGGTGACGCTCGGCAACTACATCGGCCTGTACAGCATCGTGGCACTGGGCCTCGTGCTGCTCACCGGCGTCGCCGGGCAGACGTCGTTCGGGCAGGCGGCCTTCGTGGGTCTGGGCGCCTATACGTCGGCCTACCTGACCACGAAATACGGAACCTCGCCGTGGTTAGCGCTGGCGATCGGGTTGGTGTTCACCGCCGCCGTCGCCCTGTTCCTGGGCTTCCTCACGCTGAGTATGAAGGGACACTACCTGCCACTCGCCACCATCGCCTGGGGGATGAGTCTCTACTACATTTTCGGCAACCTGGAGATTCTGGGCGGCCATACCGGCATGACCGGCATTCCTCCGCTGTCGCTGTGGGACTTCGAGCTCAAAGACGAGCGCCGCTACTACTTCCTGATCTGGGCGATCGCGCTTTCCGCGCTGTGGTCGACCCGGAATCTGCTCGACTCCCGTCCGGGCCGGGCCATCCGCGCGCTGAAGGGCGGGCTGGAGATGGCCGAGGCCTTCGGCGTGAACGGCGCGCGGCTGAAGACGGTCATCTTCGTCTACGCCGCATTGCTTGCCTGTATCTCCGGCTGGCTGTACGTGCACCTGCAGCGCTTTGTCAATCCAACCCCGTTCGGCATCAACCAGGGGATCGAGTATCTGTTCATGGCGGTGGTGGGCGGCGCCGGCAGCGTCTGGGGGGCCGTGCTCGGCGCCACGCTGATCACCTTGCTCAAACAGGTGCTGCAGGATGTGCTGCCGAGCCTGCTCGGACGCGCCGGAAACTTCGAACTGGTCGTGTTCGGAATCCTGATCGTCCTGTTGCTGCAGTTCGCCCGCGAGGGCCTCTGGCCATGGCTGGCGCATCTGCTGCCGAAGCGGGTGCCCCCGCCGGTTCCCGATGCGCCGTCGCTGCCCGCGCGAGACCACCCGCCGCGAAATGAAGTGCTCCTCGAGGTGCAGCGCGTGCGCAAGCAGTTCGGCGGCCTGATCGCGGTGAACGACCTATCCTTCGAGATTCGCCCCGGCGAAATCCTCGGTCTGATCGGCCCCAACGGCGCCGGCAAGAGCACGACTTTCGCGCTCATCTCCGGCGCGTTGCCGTTGACGCGCGGCATGGTGGTGTTTCGCGGCGAGTCGATCGGCAGCCAGCCACCCTACGAGATCGCCCGGCGCGGGCTGGGCCGCACCTTCCAGCATGTGAAACTGATCGGCTCGATGAGCGTCCTCGACAACGTCGCGCTCGGTGCCTACCTGAGAGGCCGCAGCGGTGTGCTGCGCGCGGCGCTCAAGCTGGACCGGGCGGAAGAGACGCGCACACGGGCCGAGGCAGCGCGTGCGCTGGCGCGGGTCGGCCTCGCGGCACATGCCTTCGACGCCGCGGGCAGTCTGCCGCTGGGCAGGCAGCGGATTGTCGAGATCGCGCGGGCGCTGGCTGCGGACCCGTCGCTGCTGCTGCTCGACGAGCCTGCGGCCGGGTTGCGCTACCTCGAGAAGCAGGAGCTGGCGAAGTTGCTGCGCGCCCTCAAGGAGGAAGGCATGACCATCCTGCTGGTCGAGCACGACATGGATTTCGTCATGGGCGTGACCGACCGGCTGGTGGTCATGGACTTCGGCGAAAAACTGGCCGAAGGCACGCCGACAGAGATTCAGCGCAATCCGGCGGTGCGCGAAGCCTACCTCGGGGGCGTGCAATGAGTGCCGCCGGGCCGCCCCAAGGCACTCGCCCCCCGGGGGGAGCGGCGCGCAGCGCCGATCGGGGGGGCCGATGACCGCGGCCCCGCTGCTGGTGGTCGAGGCGCTGTCGGTGGCCTATGGCAAGGTCGAGGCCGTGCACCACGTTTCTCTGGAAGTCGCGGAGGGGTCGATCGTCACGGTCATTGGTCCCAACGGCGCCGGCAAGACCACGCTGCTCGGCGCCATCATGGGCACCCTGCCGGCGCACGGTTCAATCCGCTACGCAGGTTCCCCGGTCGGCGGGCTGAGCGTCGAACAGCGGGTCGACATCGGGCTGGCGCTGGTGCCCGAAAAACGCGAGCTGTTCGCGTCGATGAAGGTCAGCGAGAATCTGGAACTCGGCGCGTTCGCCCGCGTGCGCCGGGAAGGCAGAGGGGCCCTGCGCGATCTCGACGGCGTCTACGCCCGCTTTCCCAGGCTGTATGAGCGGCGCGACCAGCTGGCGGGTACCCTGTCCGGCGGGGAGAGGCAGATGCTGGCGCTCGGGCGTGCGCTGATGGCCAAGCCACGGCTGTTGCTGCTCGACGAGCCCTCGCTGGGACTTGCGCCACTGGTGGTGCGAGAGATCTTCAGCATCGTCGCCGCGCTCAAGGCTGCCGGCGTGTCGATTCTCCTGATCGAGCAGAATGCCCGTGCGGCGCTGCAGGTTTCCGACTACGCCTACGTGCTGGAGACCGGCGAACTGGCGCTCGAAGGACCAAGCGCGGAACTGGCGGTCAACCCACGAGTGGCCGCAACCTACCTGGGGCAGGGCGCGGCCGGGCACGCGGGCGGCGGTTGAATGCGGGCCGTTTCGGCCTAAAATGGACGGCATCGGGGTTTCCGCAGCGGATACTCCCCGATTTCTCTTCCCGTTTCCCCGGATTTCCCGTGACCGATCTTTCCGTTCCTCCAGTGTCGACCTTGCTGCTCGCCGAAGCGCAGCAACGGTTGCTGGCGCCCGCCGCCCTTGACGACGCGGCGCTTTCGCGCGTGCTCGCCTCGATCCACACGCACGAGGTCGACTTCGCCGACCTGTATTTCCAGCATGCCTCCTACGAAAGCTGGAGTCTCGAGGAGGGCATAGTCAAGTCGGGAACATTCAGCATCGACCGCGGCGTGGGGGTTCGTGCCGTCATCGGCGAGCGGCAGGCCTACGCGTATTCGGACGACATTACGCTGCTGGCGCTGGATGAAGCGGCGCAGGCAGTGCGGGCCATCGGCAGACAGGGGCAGTCGAGTGTGGCGCCGCTCACGCAACGCAGCGGCGCGCGGACGCTCTACGCACTTGCGGATCCGATCGGCAGCCTGACCGAAAATGCCAAGGTGGCGCTGCTCGGGCGCCTGGAAGGTTTCGCCCGCGCGCGCGACCCACGGGTGACCCAGGTGATGGCTTCGCTGGCCGGTGAGCACGAGACCATCCTGATCGCGCGCAGCGATGGCCTGATCGCCGCCGACGTCCGGCCGTTGGTTCGCGTGTCGATCACCGTCATTGTCGAGGCCGATGGCCGGCGCGAGCAGGGATATTCCGGCGGCGGAGGCCGATTCGATTACGCCTATTTCACCGACGTCGTGCTCGAGCGTTACGCGCGCGAAGCGGTCGATCAGGCGCTGCTCAACCTGGCCGCGCGCGATGCCCCTGCGGGCAACATGACGGTGGTACTTGGCAATGGGTGGCCGGGAATCCTGCTGCACGAGGCGATCGGTCATGGCCTCGAGGGCGATTTCAATCGCAAGGGAACGAGTGCATTTGCAAGCCGCGTCGGCAAGCGCGTTGCCGCGCCGGGCGTGACGGTGGTCGACGATGGAACGCTTGCCAACCGCCGAGGCTCGCTCAACGTCGATGATGAGGGGAACCCGACGCAGCGCACCGTGCTGATCGAGGACGGGATACTGAAGGGTTACATGCAGGATCGTCTCAACGCCGGACTGATGCAGGTAGCGCCGACCGGAAATGGCCGTCGCGAGTCATTCGCGCACATGCCGATGCCACGCATGACCAACACCATCATGCAAGCCGGTACCTGCGACCACGACGAGATCATAGCGTCGGTCAAATCCGGACTTTACGCGGCGAATTTCGGCGGTGGCCAGGTCGACATCACCAGTGGCAAGTTCGTGTTTTCCGCGGCCGAGGCGTGGATGATCGAGGACGGCAAGCTCACCTATCCGGTGAAGGGCGCCACGCTGATCGGCAATGGTCCCGACGTGCTGACGCGCGTCTCGATGATCGGCAACAATCTGGCGCTAGACGCCGGCGTTGGCGTCTGCGGCAAGGACGGGCAAAGTGTTCCGGTTGGCGTCGGACAGCCCACGCTGCGAATCGATGGACTGACAGTCGGCGGCACCGGCTGACCTTGGCCTGCAATGGCGAGCGACGTCGTCGTCGAGGCGAAAGCGGACGCGCGCGGAGTTCAGTGCAGGGGACCGCTGGGTACAGGCATCACCACCGCCGACACCGGCGATGCATGGTGGCAGACCAGCCGCCAGCCTGACGGCGTTCGCATGAAGATATTGGTCGCTGCGGCAGCACCGCGCGCCGTGCCGTCCGCCGCAGAGACTTGTTCGATGGCCGATTGCATCGCCAACCCGACGGTTTCCAGCATGACCACGTGTTCCAGCCGAAAAGCCAGCTTGTTGTCGCCGCCGAAGAGCTGCTCCCAGCCATTGCGTACCGCTTCGTAGCCGACCAGCCGCGCCCCGCCCGGGTGTACGCAGACGATGTCCTCGTCATCGGCCCAGGCCGCCATCATGGCATCGATGTCCTGACGTTCAAACGCCTGGTAGAACGCCAGCGCCGCGTCATTCGGCGACGTGTAGATCGGTGGAATGCGGGCCTTGGCCATGTGCGGTCAACCGGAAAGAGTTGTGGTCGCGAACAGGCCAGGGAGGGCCGAACGCGCAAGGTTATAGACCATCGACGGTTGCAGTTCCCGCATGCATTTGAAATGGCCGAGCGGACACTCGCGTTTGAAGCATGGGCTGCAGGCGATGTCGATGCGTGCGATCTGTGCCATCGCCGAGAGCGGGGGCGTGTAAACGGGAGAAGATGAGCCGAACAACGCTATCAGAGGGACGCCGACCGCCGCTGCCGCGTGCATCAGGCCAGAATCGTTGGCCACGACCAGCGATGCCGTCGACAGCAGGTCGATTGCGGTGCCGAGGTCGGTTCGGCCGGAAAGATCGCGCAGATGCTGCACGTGGTGGCCCAGCGAACTCACCACGGCGTCTGCGGCAATCTTGTCGTTGGGCGACCCGACGATCCAGACCTGCAGCCCGTCGCGCAGAAACATCTGCCCCAGATCGGCGAAATGGTTGGGCGGCCAGCGCTTGGCGGCGCCAAATTCCGCGCCGGGGCAAAGGATGACGGCCGGCCGGTCGACCTTGAGATGCAACGCTCGCATGGCCGCGGAACGGTTCGCCATGTCCGGCACCAGAACCGGTGACGGCGGCATCGGCACCAGCGTGCCCCGATTCACGGCGAGCGCGGCGAAGCGGTCGACCAGCCGCGGCATGACCTTGGCATTGAGGCGCCGCGCTTCGGTGAGGAGGCCATAGCGCGACTCGCCGACGTAGCCGACGCGCTTGGCGATGCGTGCAAAAAACGGCACCAGCGCCGACTTCCATGAATTCGGCAGTACGAACGCATGCGTGTAGCCTTGCTGCGCCAACTCGTGTCCAAGGCGCCGCCTGCCCGCCAAGTCGAGTTTGCCGTGCCCGAGCGGGTTTTCGACGATACGACGAACGCCGCGCATGCGCGCGTAGACCGGCGCGCACCAGGCGTTGACGAGCACGTCGACCACCGGGTCCTCGAAGGGCTCGCGCAACAGCGCGACCAGCGGTTCTGACAGGATCGCGTCCCCGACCCATGACGGCGCGACGATCAGAATGCGTTCGCCGGCCACCGTGCGTCCCGATCAGTGCCCGCCGCGAAGCGGGCCGCCCTTCAGCGCGTAGCGTGTGCCGCAATACGGGCACATGGCCTCACCGGCAGCGCCGACGTCGAGATAGACACGCGGATGCGAGGACCACAGCGGCATGTCCGGATTCGGGCAGAACACCGGGAGGTCGGTTGGCGCGACCTCGACCGGCGCGTCGCGATTGGGAGTCGCGCTCATAGATGTGTCAGCCACGCCTTCTTCGATGGATTGCGGCCGTTCACAGTGTCGAAAAAGAGCGCCTGCAGCTTGGTCGTCACGGGACCTCGTTTGCCTTCGCCGATCACCCGATTGTCGAGTTCCCGGATGGGTGTGACCTCGGCCGCCGTGCCGGTGAAGAACGCTTCATCGGCGATATAGAACTCGTCGCGCGTGATACGTCGTTCGATGACCGGGATTCCCAGCTCGCCGGCGAAGGTGATGATCACATCGCGGGTGATGCCGTTGAGTGCACCGCTCGACAGGTCCGGCGTATGCAGCTTGCCGTCCCGCACCAGGAACACGTTTTCCCCCGAGCCCTGGCAGACAAAGCCTTGGGGATCCAGCAGCATCGCCTCCTCGTAGCCGTCGTGCAGCGCCTCCTGGTTCGCCAGGATGGACACCGTGTAGTTGCCGACCGCCTTGGCGTTGCACATCGTGATGTTGGGATGGTGATGGGTGAACGACGAGGTCTTGACACGGATTCCGACTTCGAGCGCTTCCTTGCCAAGATAGGCGCCCCAGGGCCACACCGAGACCGCGACCCGAACGGGATTTGCCTTCGCGGCGACGCCCATCGCGTGCGAGCCGTAAAAGACGAGCGGCCGCAGATAACAGGACTCGAGCTTGTTTTCGCGGACGCAGGCCAGTTGCGCCGCGTCGATCTCGTCCTTGGTGAACGGAATTTTCATCCCATAAATGTGCGCCGAACGGAACAGACGGTCGGTATGGTCGCGCAGACGGAAAATGCCGGGCCCATCCACCGTCTTGTAGCAGCGGACGCCTTCGAAGACACCCATTCCGTAGTGCAGCGTGTGCGTGAGGACGTGTGTCGTGGCATCGCGCCAGGGCACCATCTTGCCGTCATACCAGATCCAACCGTCGCGATCGGCCATCGACATGGCGCGTCTCCAATGCGGAAAAACGACGATTTTAGCCGATTTCCAAGCGACTCCGCCCGGTGACGGGTGGTTCGTCGTGCGCGACATCCTGCCATGCAGCGCCGAAGACCAGCGCCCAAAGTGCGCTCACGCCCTCTCGTGAAGCGGCGTAGGGCGTGGGGTCGACCCGTGCCTCGCGCGCTCCGGTGAGGCGTTGTTTATGCTGCGCGCGCCGGTACAGGCGATAGCTGTCGGCAACCTGGGCGGCCAGAGGCGCGGGCACCAGCCCCAGTTCGCCGGCCATTCCCAGCAGGGCGATATTGCCCGCGTTGCGCGTCAGCGACGGGTGCTGCTGCGCGTAGGCCAGCACCAGATACTGGATGGTGAATTCGATGTCGACCATGCCTCCCGGGTCGTGTTTCACGTCGAACAGCGGCGTGGCGTTGGGGTGACCGGCAAACATCCGCTGGCGCATCGCCACGACTTCGCGCGCGAGCACAGCCAGGTCGCCGGGTCGGCGCAGGATCGCCTCCCGCTCGGCCTCGAACGCGACGCCGATCTCGGTGTAACCGGCCACGAAACGGGCCCGTGTGAGCGCCTGACGTTCCCAGGTCCATGCATTCTCGCGCTGATACTTGCGGAACGAGCGCAGGCTGGATACGAGCAAGCCCTTTGCGCCGTCCGGCCGAAGGCGCAGGTCGGTCTCGTAGAGCTGTCCGGCGGAAGTCGTGGTGCTGAGCCAGGTGTTCAGGCGCTGGCCAAGCCTCGTGTAGCGTTCCTCTTTCGAATCGGGGTCGGGATCGCCCTCTTCGATGTCGAACAGGAAAACCAGATCCAGATCGGAGGCATAGCCGAGCTCCTTGCCGCCGAGTTTGCCGTAGCCGATGATCGCAAAATGCGGCGCGGGCGCATCTGCCCCGGCGAGATGCGCCCAGCAGGCGGCCAGAGTCGCCTCGAGGACGACGTCGGCCAGTGCGGACAGATGGTCCGCAAGTCGCTCGACCGTCAGCTGACCCGCCAGATCCTGCGCGAGCAGCCGAAACTTCTGGGCGTGCTGGAAATGACGCAAGCTGTCCATCTGATACTCGGCGTCATCGGGATGTGCGGCGAGTTGTTCGGCCAGCTCACGCGCCAACACCGTCCAGTCCGGATCGGCGAAGAGCGCCCGCGCGTCCAGCAATTCGTCGAGGAGGATTGGGTGACGCGTCAGGTAGTCGGCGGCCCACGCCGAGGCGCTCATGAGGCCGGCGAGGCGCGGCAGCAGCGGCGGATGCTCGATGACCAGCGCGAGATAGGCACTGCGCCGGGAGATTGCTTCGAGCAATCCGAGAACACGGGAGAAAACCTGCTGGGCGCCGGCCAGACCGGGATGTTCCGCCGCGACGGCCATGAGCTGTGGCATCAGTTTGTCGAAGCGTTGCCGCGACTGACCGGGAAGCTGCAAATAGCGGCTCGAGGCTCGCGTGCGGGCGAGCATGGTCACCAGCGCGGCCGGGTCGTCGAAGCCCGCCTCGCGCAACCTGGTGTCCGCCATCTCGTCGAGTTCCGGCGCGTCCCACAGCTGAATGTAGTGGGCATCCTTGCTGCTGGCGCTGGTGTTGCCGCCGTCGCCGAGAATTTGGGCAAAGGTCCGTGCGACGACGCGCCGGTGATGCGCCAGTTGCCGGTCGAACTCCGTGAGCGAGGGTGCGTCCATGGCTTCGGCCAGCTGCTCGCGTTCCGAGGGCTCCGTCGGAAGATCATGCGTCTGCTGATCGTCACGATACTGCAGGCGGTGCTCGACGCGACGCAGATAGTCGTAGGCATCGGCGAGTTCGCGCGCGGCCGATCCCGGCAGCAGGCCGCGGGCGTCGAGTTTGGCCAGGGCCGGCAGGGTGCCACGAACGCGCAATCCATGTTCGCGACCTCCGCGCACGATCTGCAATGCCTGGACGACGAATTCGATCTCGCGGATGCCGCCTTCGCCCAGCTTCACATTGGTCGCGAAATCACGGCGCGCGCCCTGTTCGCGGATCTGGCGATGGATATCGCGCAGGCCCTCGTAGGCGTCATAGTCGAGGTACTTGCGGTACACGAATGGCGTGACCAGCGCGGCAAGTTCGTCGTGGTGGTTTCCAGTGATCGCGCGGGCCTTCAGCCACGCGTAGCGTTCCCAGGCGCGGCCTTGCGTGACCAGATAGTTCTCCAGACCCGCGAAAGAGGTGGTCAATGGCCCGCTGTCGCCGTAGGGGCGCAGCCGCATGTCGACCCGGAACACGAAGCCGTCGCCGTTGACGTCGTTCAGCGTGGCAATCACGCCGCGACCCAGACGATCGAAGAATTCGCGATTGGAGATGGCGCGCGGTCCGGCGGTTTCACCTTCGTCGGGGTAGACGAACACCAGGTCGATGTCCGACGAGACATTGAGTTCGTGTCCGCCCAGCTTGCCCATGCCCAGCACGATCAGCGTCTGGGTTTCTCCGGTGTCCTCGCACCGCGGCACGCCGTGCACGGCTTCCAGCGTTGCGGCGTGGAGGCGCAGCGCGCTGGTCAGCGCAGTATCGGCAAGCGTGCTCATCGCGCCGCAGATCTCGGTCAGCGGCGCGCGCGCGGTAAGGTCCCGCAGCATCGCGTGCAGAAAGACGCGGCGGCGAGTTTCGCGCAGTACGCGCGCCAATGTTTCGGCGTCGGCGGCATTGTCGATCGCCGCCTGCGCCTGTTCCCATTGGAAGGGTGCGGCAAGGCCGGTCTCGATTTCTGCGAGGAGCGAGGGATGCACCAAGGCCGCCTGCGAGGCAAACCGACTGAACGCAAGCGCGCGAGGAATGTCCATGGAGTTCGTAACGCGAAGTGGGGGCAGTCCGCGGATTCCCGGTTTCGCCCGGGAACGACGAGCGTTCGGCTACAATTGACTGTCAGGCTGCACATTATGCCTGCCGCGCGCCTGACGCATTCACCCACGCTGAAAACATGAAACGCGCGCCCTTGCCTGCCGAATGCCGAACCCCGGGCGCCGCGCTCGGCAGACCGCCGAGTCGGGGCGCAGGTCAGTGACCCGGGCCTTCCTGCGCGGTCTCCGATTTTTCGCCAACGCGATCATCGCGGCGGTGGTGCTTTTCTGCACATTGCTGCTGTTGATCCGGTTCCTGATATTCCCGAACATTGGCGACTTTCGCGAACACATCGCGACTGGCCTTGCCTCGACGCTGGGCGCGCCGGTGACCATCGGCGCGCTCGACGCTGGCTGGGATGGCTGGAATCCGCGCCTGAGGGTGGAAGATTTCGCGATTCACGACCGTGATGCGGCGGGCGCGCCGCCGGCGCTGCAGTTTCCGCGAGTTGATCTGGTCGTCGCCTGGACCTCGCTGGCCGTGTTCGACCTGCGATTGAAGGAGTTGTCGATCGAGCGTCCACAACTGTCGGTGCGGCGTGATCGCGAGGGCCGCCTGCACGTTGCCGGGCTGACGATCGACCCCGACGCGAACAACGACGACACCGGTGTTACCGACTGGCTGTTGCGGCAGCGCGAAATCGTCGTTCGCGACGCGCTGTTGATCTGGGACGACGAGTTGCGCAACTCTCCGCAGCTGGTGCTCGATAACGTGCAGTTTCGCCTGGAGCGTAGTTTCATCGGCCATCGCTTTCGACTGGTCGGCGAACCTCCGGCCGAACTGGCCGCTCCCATCGATTTTCGCGGCGAAGTCACCGGTTCGGCGTTCAAGGACTGGCGCGGAGCCAAGGGACGCTTCTACGTTCGCCTGGATTATGCCGATGTCGGGCTGTGGCGGGAGTGGGTTCCGGCGCTGCGACCGGTCGAAGCGGGGCAGGGGGCTTTGCGCATGTGGTTCGACTTCGCCGACGGCCAGCCCACGGATGTCGTCGCCGACGTCGAGCTTTCCGGTGTACGCACTCGGTTCGCGAACGATTTGCCCAAACTCGAACTCGCCCATCTTGCCGGACGCCTGCAGTGGAAACGGGAGGGGCTGAACCGGGAGCTTCTCGGACGCGGGGTGTCGTTTCGCCTGCGCGACGGGCTGACGCAGGATCCCTTCGAGCTTCGCCTTGCGGTCAGGAGGACCGTCGATGACACCATTGTCGGAGGAACGCTGAGTTTTGACCGGCTGGACGTGGCGCCGCTGACGACGCTTGCCGCACATCTGCCGTTGCCCGACCGCTGGCGCGACGAACTTGCGAAACTCGAACTGCACGGCGATGTCTCCGGCGGAAAACTCGCCTGGGATGGGCCGCCCGAGGAATTGAAGGAATTCTCGGGCAGCGGGTCCTTCAGGCAGCTGGGCATCGCCGCCACGGCCGCGGCAGCCGCCGCGGCACCGGGCGTGTCGGGTGTGTCCGGTAGTTTTGCGTTCGACCAGGCCAAGGGCGAGCTCAAGCTCGACAGTCGCAGGATGCAAGTGGCGCTGCCCGGCGTTTTTCCCGAATCCCTGCTGCTGGAAAGCGCGAGCGGCCACGTCGGCTGGGCCCGAACGGACGGGGAGTGGAAGCTCAAGTTTTCCGACATGCGTTTCACTAGCGGGCGCACCTCCGGGACGGCGAAGGGTTCCTGGCAGCCATCGGCCGAAGGGCCGGGGACGATCGAGCTCGTGTCCGGCCTCGACCGTATCGAGGCGCAGGAGTTGTGGCGTTATCTGCCGCTCACGCTCGATGCGAATCTGCGCGACTGGCTGAAGTCCGGCATCAAGGCGGGAACCGCATCCGACCTTCGCGTTACGCTCTCGGGAGACCTTGCCGGGTATCCATTCGCCGATGCGCGCCATGGCAAGTTCCAGGCGAGCTTCAAATTCGCGGGCGGGACGCTCGCATACGCCGACCATTGGCCGGAGCTGACCGACGTTGAAGGCGTGGCCCGTTTCGAGGGTGCGGGCATGATCATCGACGCGCAGAGCGCGCGCGTCTCCGGTGCCCGCCTGGGTCCGGTCACCGCGCAGATCGCCAATCTCGGCGCGCAATTCCCGTTGCTCAATATTGTCGGCAAGGCGACCGGGTCCACCGCACAGTTCCTGGCGTACATGGACGCCAGCCCCGTGTCCGGTTGGATCGGCCACCCGTTTGCCGGGGCGCAGACGGTCGGAGACGGCGAACTCTCGCTGTCCATCGATCTCGAGCTCGGGAGCGACAAGGACCCCAGGCTCGCCGGTGATTTCCAGTTCGTGGACAATCAGCTCAGCCTGTCGGGAATCCCGAAATTATCGCGGATGAACGGCAAGGTCGAGTTCACCGGGGACTCGGTGCAGGCGAACGATCTTACGGCGGAGGCGCTCGGAGGGGCGCTGCGCGCGGACGTTGCCAGCGGCGCCGAGGGCCTGCGCGTTGCCGCGCAGGGAACGACCGACCTGACGACGTTGCGCGGCATCTGGGAGGTGCCGTTGCTGGCGCAGGTGTCGGGCACGACGAACTGGCGCTTTGTCTCCAGCCAGCGCAAGGATCAATCGGATTGGACGTTTGAATCCAGCCTCAAGGGCGCGAACCTGGTTTTTCCCGCACCGTTGGGCAAGACGGCCGACGCGTCGGCGCCGTTGAAAATCAGTCGGCGCAATGTCCCCGGCAAGCAGCGGGAAGATTTCGTAACCATTGACTATCGCGGCAATCTGCGCGCAATCGCGCATCGCGTGCATGGCAAGGACGGTGCCACGATCGACCGCGCCGTGGTGCTGCTTGGTCCGGAATCCGCGAAGGCCGTTGATGCGAATCGACCTGGATTGTGGATTCAGGGGCAGATCGAAGATCTCGACGTCGACGAATGGCTGGCCTTCGGCGCCACGCAAAAACCGCGCGAGGAAGCGGCAGGAAGCGATGGCGGGCTGACGCTTGAGGGCGTCGATCTTGCCACCACTCGAACCGACATCTTCGGTCGCGCGTTACACGATCTGAAGGTCGCCGCGACGCGCGGCGAGAACGGTTGGCGATTGCGGCTGGATGGCCGTGAGGTCAAGGGGACGGCCGTATGGTCCGGCCCGACGACCGCGCTGCCCCACGGGCAACTGATTTCGCGGCTTACGCGATTTCAGACTCCGGGACCGGCGGAATTGCGTCCACGGCAGGGCACGAGTGCCCCGGAGGAAAAGGGCGGCGAAGTATGGCCCAAGCTCGACATCGTGGCCGACGCGCTGGTCTCCCGGGGACACGATCTGGGTCGGTTCGAATTCCTCGCGCAGCCGGTCGGTACCGATTGGAAGATCACCAAGTTGGCGTTGACCAATCCGGCGGGTCGCATCGACGCGTCCGGCTGGTGGCGATCGGCGAAGAATCTCCAGACCACCGAGCTCGACGTTGATCTGGCGGTCACCGATGCGGGTCTTTTCCTGCAACAGTTCGGCTATCCGGTGGCCGTACGCAAGGCACCGACCAAGATCCACGGCAAGTTCGAATGGGCTGGCGCACCGAACGATTTCGATTACCCGACACTGTCTGGAATTTTTCGCATGGAAACCGGTGCCGGCCAGTTTACCAAGATCGACCCGGGCATCGGCAAGCTGCTCGGCGTGCTGTCGCTGCAGGCGCTTCCGCGCCGGATCACCCTTGATTTCAGCGACGTGTTCAGTGAAGGCTTTGCCTTCGAGAGCATCACCGGCGATTTTCGCGTGCAGCGGGGGCAGATGCACACCGACAATCTGAAACTTGTGGGCCCTGCGGCGAACGTGAATATCATTGGCGAGGTCGACCTCGCCGCGGAACGGCAGCGGTTGAATGTGCATGTGCAGCCGGCACTGTCGACGAGCGTTTCGGCCGGGGCCACGGTACTGCTCCTCGCCAACCCGCTGATTGGCGCCGCCGTCGGCGCGGGTGCGTTGCTGGCGCAGAACATCCTGGACAATCCGATCGGCAAGATGTTCAGCTTCGACTACCTGGTCACCGGCGGATGGTCCGATCCGCAGGTCGAGCGCGTAACGACACGTCCGGGCCTGGGTGACACCCTGCCCGGGCAGGAATACTCGACGCGATGACCGGCACAAGGCGTCACGCATGAGCGGATCGCGGCGACCCGCCGACGGCGATTCCGGCCAGGCGTTGCCGGTGCGCATCGTGCCGTTGACGCGGCCGCTGGTCTGGATCGCTTTGGGCTGGCAGGACTTCACCCGCGCCTTCGGCCCCAGCCTGCTGCACGGGCTGATCGTGATGATCGGTGGCCTGTCCATTCTCACGATTGCGCTGAAGGCGTGGCCGATACTGCCCGGCGCATTCTCCGGCTTCGTCCTTCTTGGGCCGATACTGGCGACTGGCCTCTACGAGTTGTCGCGGCGGCTGGCGCATGGCGAGAAGCCTCGACTCCACCACGTGTTCGCCGCCTGGCGGCGCGGTACGCGACCCTTGGTCGTGCTGGGCATTCTGCTGGCGATCGCCGCGACGCTCTGGGTTGGCGTGTCGGCTTTGCTGGTGCATCGATTCATCGATGCGCCGGTGGGCAACCTCGAAGAGTTTCTTCGCCATTTCGTCGCGGATTCGCGCTGGTGGGTGTTCCCGCTTTGGGTATTCACCGGCGCGCTGGGCGCGGCAATCGTGTTCGGCGCGACTGCCGTCTCCGTGCCGCTGCTGCTGGATCGTGACATCGGCCTATGGCGGGCGATCCTGACCAGCGTACGCGCGGTCGGCGACAATCCACTGGCGATGGCGCTGTGGGCTGCGCTGATCATGGCGCTGATCGCGCTGTCGATGGTCACGCTGATGGTCGGCTTTGCCTTCGCGGTGCCGGTGGTCGGCCATGCGACCTGGCATGCCTACCGCGAGCTGGTCGATGCCGACGGCGTTCCGCTGCGCCGCTGACAATGCCCGCCGACGCGACCATCCTGGGCTTTACCGAGGCGCAGATCGCCGAATTCGGGGTGACCTTCGGCGTCGGGGCGTTCATCGCCTACATGTTGTTCATTATCTGGAACCTTGCCCGACAATCGAAGGCTGGACGCTTCGGAACATTTGTCCTGTTCTTCGTGCTGGCCTTCGGCATGATCGGCTTCGTGGCCAAATCGATCATTGCCGCCTTGCTGGGAATCTAGCGCCAACCGGCGCCGGCACGCTTGCGCAGGATCTGCGCTGCGCATTCACGCAACGAGACCCCCTCACGGCGTTCAGGAGTCGTGTACGTGATGCGCGTCAGGAAAACGACGCAGCGGTCAGCGAACGGACTGCGCGGAGAAATCCGGGGCGGCTGCGCCGCCCGGCGGCTCCGCGGCGCGGCAAGGCCCCAATATGGTCGCAATGACCACCGCGTTCTGCACGTCCAGTCGGTTTCGAAACAGCGATTGCCTGGAGAATCGACGTCGCGAACCAGCGGCAACGACGTTCGCTTCCCTTGGTGACGCTGCTCTTGAGGCGGGTGTGGGCAGTGACGGCGGCGACCAGGCGAGCGGAGCGGCCTGCTCCAACTTGCCAAAATCCAGAAACCTCTCATCGGGCACCGGTGGTTCACCGTCACTTTCCCCGGACCCGTCCGGCGCCTGCGCCTCGCGCCGCCGTTTCATGATTTGAAACAGGATGACGCCGACAAAAATCAGTGCATAGAACAGTTCGGGAGGAATTCCCTTCATGGTGAACCCCCTTAAGCGGTCGGCGTGTCTGGGCGCTGATCTCCAGTGCCGGCAATCTCATCGCGCATGGCGGTATCGGCCTGCATGTTCTTCATGCGGTAATAATCCATGATGCCCAGATTGCCCTGGCGAAACGCCTCGGCCATCGCCCGCGGTACTTCGGCTTCCGCCTCGACCACCCGAGCGCGCATTTCCTGTTCCAGCGCAACGGCCATGGCGCGGCGCTCTTCCGCCTTGGCCTGGGCAATCTGCTTGTCGGCGTTGGCCTGGTCGATCTGCAGCTTGGCGCCGATGTTCGCACC
The DNA here is from genome assembly GCA_032123655.1 of Betaproteobacteria bacterium. Classification (GTDB taxonomy): domain Bacteria; phylum Pseudomonadota; class Gammaproteobacteria; order Burkholderiales; family Casimicrobiaceae; genus VBCG01. Next base: position 26,197 of record JAQBEY010000136.1, on the reverse strand, counting down.
CACGTCGACGTCGGCGATGTCGATGGACAGGATCTCGTAGGCGGTGCCGGCGTCCAGGCCCTTGCTCAGGACATGCTTGGAAATGTGATCGGGATTCTCGAGCACATTCTTGTGGCTGAGCGCCGAGCCGATGGTGCTCACCATGCCTTCGCCAACGCGCGCGATGATCGTTTCCTCGCCGGCGCCACCGACCAGCCGGTCGATGTTGGTGCGCACCGTCACGCGGCATACGGCGATGAGCTGGATGCCGTCCTTGGCGACGGCGGCGATCTTGGGTGTTTCGATCACCTTGGGCAGCACCGACATCTGCACCGCCTCCAGCACATTGCGTCCCGCCAGGTCGATGGCCGCGGCGCGCTTGAAGGGCAGCGGGATGTTGGCCTTGTCCGCGGAGATCATGGCGTTCACCACCCGCACCACGTTGCCGCCGGCAAGAAAGTGCGCTTCCAGATCGTTGATGGAAATTTCGAGGCCGGCCTTCACCGCGCTGATGCGTGCCGTGACCACCGTGGTCGGTGGAACCCGGCGCAGGCGCATGCCGATGAGCGTCAGCAGCCCGACGTAGGCGCCGGAAGCCCAGGCCGCAATCCACAGCGGGATCGGCACCAGATACAGCACCAGAACCAGGCCGCCCACAACCAGGATGAGCAGCCCGAGACTGCCCGTCAGAATACCCAATAATTCACCCATGTCTTACTCCTTGTCGGTGATGCTCGTTATGTGCCGCACGACGATCCTGTTGCCGTCCACTCGCGTCACCTCGATAATTTCTCCGGCCTCGATCAGGTCTCCCTCCGAGACCACGTCCACACGCTGTCCATCGATCTCGGCGATGCCGGCCGGATGCAGCGGGGAAGTTGTCCTGCCCTTCTTTCCCAGCAGTCTGGCGTCGCTCTCCGGTGCGGACGCATAGCCCTTGGACGCAGCCAGCCCCCTTTCAAGGATCAGCCGGCGCCCGAAGGGCAGGCTTGGCAGGAAACGCAGCAGTACGAGACTTCCCACCAAGGCAATTACCAGGGAAACAGCGACACGGCTCGTGGCCTGCAGGATGACGGCCACCGTGTCCCCGGAGCCGATCAGGCTCAGGACAAGGCTGGCGAAAATTGCGACGATGCCCAGGATTCCCGCGACGCCGAACCCCGGAATGACCAGCAGCTCAAGCGCCAGCAGGAAGACGCCCACGCCGGCGAGCAGCAACTCCTCCCAGCCGACCAGTTGCACTAACCAGTGGCCCCACAGGAACAGCCCCAGGCTGGCGACGCCCAGCGCGCCGGGCACGCCGAAGCCCGGAGTCCTGATCTCCAGGATGATTCCCAGCATGGCAATGCTGATCAGCAACGAACTGACCAGCGGATGCGTCAGGAAACGCACCACGTTTTCAGCCCAGTTCGGCGCGGCTCGCCGCACTTCCGCCCCCTTGAGTCCCAGCTTCTCCAGTGCGCCTTCCAGCGTGTCGGCGCGAAAGTCGGCGACCTTGTGCTTCATGGCCTCGTCGGTGGTCAAGGTCAGCAGCTTGCCCTTGTCGATGAGACCGCGAATCGTGACGTCGGCGTCGACCATCGCTTCGGCAATGAGCAGCGGCCGCTTGCGGGCCTCGGCGGTGGCGCGAAACTCCTTCCTGACGTAGGAAACCGTCTTCTCCGAGACTGGCACCGCGTCGGCACCGGGCGCGCCGCCGTGTACCGGCGTCGCGGCGCCAATGGTGCCGCCGCTGGCCATGACGATGTTCTCGGCGGCAAGACTGATCAACGCTCCGGCCGAGATGGCTCGCTTGTTCACGAAGGCCACGGTGCGGATGCGCGCGTTCAACAGCGCGTCGCGGATCTGCACGGCCGCGTCGACGCGCCCGCCAAAGGTGTTGATGTCCAGAATGACGGCGGCGGCACCTGCCTGCGTAGCCTCGTCGAGGACGCGCTGGATGAACGGCGCCAGCCCGAGGTCGATGGTGCCCTCGACCGGTACCACGTAGGCGATCGCCGGCGGCTTCTCCTGTGCGAAGGCGGGAATTGCAGCGGCGAATAATCCAAGAGCAGGAACAAGCAGCGTCCCTGCCCACCTCAACATGCTCATGCCGACTCCCGTAGGGCGGGCGCACCAGTCCATTGGGAAACCCGCCGGTGCTCCGCGTACGCTTTGGAGGGTGGCAGGAATGGCAAGGTTCCGCAACACGGTTCGGGACCGATGTACGATGGCGATTGATCGTGGCCCGGGTCCGAGAGGGCGGCCCCGGTCGGTCCTCCACCAACTTCCGCGCCGAATCCTTCGCCAACGACCTCACCGTGGATGAACAGGGGCCATTGAGCATGTGGTGTTCGATCACCGCCCTTCTTGCGCTGGCGCTGGTCGCGCTCCCGGTGCATGCCGACAGAAACGCAGAGCGGATGTTTCGCCAATGGGCAGACGAACGCCTCGCGATCCTGTCGAAGGATGGCAATGCGACCGAGCGCGCCAAGGCCGCTGCGTATCTTGGCAGCTTCGACTATCCGGAGGTGATTGCGGCGTTGACCGTTGCGCTTGAGGATCCCGACGCACGCGTTCGCGCTGCCGCTGCCGGCGCGCTGTGGAAAACCGGCAAGGCCGCCGAACCGGCACGCGCCACCCTCTTGAAGGCACTGGACGATCCCGTGCCGTCGGTGGTCATACGCGCTGCTGGGGCATTGCAAACGCTCGGCGTAACGCAGGCGACACTGGTTCCGGCACGCAAACATGTATTCGATGCGCCAGGGGTCTCGAATACCGATCGTTACATGGCGGCGCGAGGACTGATCGGTCAGGTGCCGTCGCTGCCGCTGCTAGCACCGATCCTGGAATTCCTCGAGCGGTCCGCAGTTCCGAGAAAGGCATCGGGCCATAGCATGGCCGAACGCGAAAGCTTCGAGGGCGCCGGGTCTGCGCTCGAACGCCTCGCCAAGACGCAGGACCGCTCGCTCATCGCACCGCTGATGGAGGCGATGCGCAGTTCACGGAACATTCAGTCCGCGTTGCTCAAGGCTCTTGCATTGTTCCAGCCGAAGCCCGATGGCTGGACCGACATCGTGGTCGGGTACCTGGACTCCCCTGACCCCAGGGTCCGCCACACAGCGCTTGCACTGCTGGGCAAGCAGACGACCGAAAAGGACGTCCTGGCCTGGGCGCCAAAGGCCGCGGCCTTATTGCGCGACCCCGACGATTTGGTGCGCAGCGAGGCCTTGTGGAGCCTGGGTCGTGCCGGTGGGCTGGCCGCAAAACAGGTCGACGCCGTGGTTGCGATGCTCGGTGATCCGGACGGTTCAATGCGAAGACGCGCGGTCGTCACCCTTGGCAAAATGGGCGAACGCACGCAGGCGTTGACCGCCGCGGCCAAAGCCAACGTCGACCAGCACGCGCGCCCCATGCTTGTCGCCTTGATGGAGCAGGATCCCGACGCGGAGGTTCGCCGGGAAGCAAAGCGGGCGCTGGCCAAATTGGGCCGAGGCGCGCCGTCGGGCGATGCGGCAGCGCCTGGTCCAGGCAGCGCTGCCGGCGCCGCTGAACCTTCCGCCGAGGCCGCCGGCGTCGCCCTATTGCGCGAGCGCAAGATCACCATGGATACCGGATCATATTTCCAGGCGCTGGCAGCGACGGACCCGACGCTGGTCCGCGCCTTCCTCGACGCCGGCATGTCGCCCGTGGCGCCGGTGGCCGGCAGCGGCCCGCCGCTGGTCGTCATGTTTCAGGTAAGCGATGCTTGCGCCCCCGGCGTACGACCCACCAAGCCCGAGACCAAGGTGGTTTTGAAACTGCTTTTGGAGCGCGGTGCCGATGCGAATCGGGGCGATGCCAACGGTTTGAGTCCGCTGATGGCCGCATCTATGAAGGGTTGCGACCGTGAAGTGATGAAGACGTTGATCGTCGCCGGAGCGAAAGTCGGAGCAACCAACCGGGCGGGACTATCCGCTTTCGACATGGGAATGTTTTCCGGTCACGACGGCCTCGAAGAACTGATTGCAGCGGGCTACCGATTGCCGCCGGAAAAGGCCAAGGCTTACCAAAGGGCTTTTGCCGGGAAACCGGCGGTATTGGCTCTGATCCTGAAAGCGACGCGCTAACCCAGTCGGCTCGCCCACGAAAGCACGCTCGCGATCCTGCACGCACAGCCACCCGCGGCCGAACTGCAACGGCTGCGGTAAGAGGGCGCCGGGTTGAGCGAGGACGACGTGTGTCGACGTGCGCTGGAGCCCTGACCAGAAGCTGCTAAAGGTCGACGTCTCCGAATCGGTTTGCTCCGCGCAGCGGAAGACAACGCCTGGGCATTACCCACGCGCGGCGGACGCCGTCGCTGATCGCCTGAACAGCCGTGTCGCGCCTCACTTTCGGGCCTCCGTCGTTCGCCCTGGCCCGGCGAGCGATTCCCGAAAAATATTTATTAACTTGACGATGTCATATATTGACAATGTCATAAAAACAGCAGATTGTGCTGTACATCGGATGCCGACCAAGTGGCGCTGATACCTACCGACAATTCGTCGAACCGAATCCAAGCTACCCGTACTTTCGGCCGCCCAGGAGGAACCACCAATGATCGCCTTGAACGTTAACGGCAAGAGCTACAACGTCAACGTGGACGCGGCGACGCCGCTGCTATGGACGCTGCGGGACATCCTCGGCCTCACCGGGACCAAATACGGCTGCGGCATCGAAGTCTGCTGGGCATGCACGGTGTTGGTCAATGGCCAGCCGGAAAAGTCCTGTAAATTTGACACTTCGTCGGCGGCCGGAAAGAAAGTTGTAACTATTGAAGGGCTTTCGGCGGATCGCAGTCATCCGGTCCAAAAAGCCTGGATTGCTCATCAGATTCCTCAGTGTGGATACTGTCAGTCAGGAATGATAATGGCTTGCGCCGGAGCCCTCAAGGCCGATCATCACGGCAAGGAAATTCTGTCGGAAATGAAAAATATCTGCATTTGCGGAACTTATCAGCGAATTAAGGAAGCGGTCAGTGGCCTCTAACCCAGGGAGAACGGTGATGACGCATCCTGCAGAAGATTTCCTCAAGACCCTGTCGAACCAAAGGCTGGATCGCCGTGGCTTTCTGACCTTTGCGGCGAAAGGCCTTGCCGTTGCTTTCGTGCTGCCGGTGGCCGGCCGAATCGGCACTGTCGCCGCCGCCGCGCCGCCGCAGCAACTCGCCGGCGCGTATGTGCGCATCGGTACCGACGGCAGCATCACGCTCGCGTTCGGTGGCGCAGAAATGGGACAAGGCTCGATGTCCGGATTGGCGCAGATCCTCGCTGAGGAGCTGATGGCGGATTGGAATCAGATCACGGTGGAACAGTCACTCGTCAACCCGATCGTGTCATACCTGACGGGTGGCAGCAGCGCGGTGCGCGGTCGTTACACGACCTTGCGCAACGCCGGTGCAGCTGCACGAGAGCTACTGGTCGCGGCAGCGATGGCCGAGCAGGGCGACCCTGCCCGCGACAACTTCAAGGCGGCCAGTGCCGCGGTTACGCACATTCCGACGGGCACGGTATGGCCATACAAAGCACTGGCGAGCTCTGCGGCAGCGCAGTCCGTGCCTGTGGATTTGCGGTTGACCGATCCAGCCAAGTTTCGCTTGATCGGCAAGCCGGTTGCACGCATCGACATTCCGGCGAAGACCGACGGTAGCGCGAAGTTCGGGATCGACACATGGTTCCCGGACATGGTGTTCGCGGCGATCAAACATTGTCCGACGATGGGCGGCACGCTCGCCGGCACGCCCGCCAAGCCATCGAGCGCCATCGCCGTTGTGCCTTGCACGGCGTCGGACTCACGCGGCATCGTCGCCGCCGGTTCGACCAACGCTGTTGCAGTCGTGGCGAGCAACACGTGGCTGGCGTTCAAGCTCGCCAGTTCGCTGTCGGTGCAATGGAAATTGCCGGTATCGACCAACGCCGTCGACAGTGCGCAAATTCTTGCACTGGCGCAGTCGCTGGCAACCGACGGCGCGGCGCTGGTTGCCGAGCCGGCACCTCCGCCCGGCTACACGCCCACAACGTACGCGCCGGTCATCGAAGCGCAGGTCGCCAGCGAACTCGGCACACCCACATTGGAAGCGACCTACACGTTGCCCTATCTCCCGCATGCCACGATGGAGGTGTTGAACTGCACGGTCCGTATCTCCTATGCCGGAGGCGTGGCGCAAAGCTGCGAAATCTGGGCTCCAACGCAGAGCGCAGCGGGCGTGGCCAACATCGCCAAGGCACTGACCGGTCTCGCGCCGACGCAGATCGTGGTCAATACGACGCTGCTTGGAGGCGGACTCGGGCGCAAGTTCGAACTCGATTTCGTGAGTCAGGCGATCCAGGTCGCGCTCGCCGTGAAAAAGCCGGTGAAGCTCACCTGGCGCCGCGAGGAGGACATGGCGAATGACCAATACCGGCCGTGCGCAGTGGTCAAGGTGAAGGCGACGCTCGACTCGGGCAGGAAGATCAAGGCGTGGTCGTACCGCAACGTGTCGCAGGCGATCCTGGGCCAGCGTGGATGGCTTCCTCCCGGCGCCGTCGATTCGCAGGCGGTTGAGGGATCAGTGCACCTGCCCTATGCGCTTGGAACGCATGTCTCCGAATGGGTTCCGCTTCTTGCGGGCATCCCGGTGGGATTCTGGCGTTCCGTCGGCTCGTCGATCAACGCATTCGCAGTCGAGAGCATGATGGACGAGCTCGCGATGGCCGCCGGTATTGATCCGTTCATATTCCGCTATGACCATCTCACCGACGCACGAAGTCGGGCCGTCATATGGGCCGCCGACATCCTGAGCGGGTGGCGCAAGACACTGCCTGCAGGCCGCGCGTGGGGAATGGCGTTTGCCGAGTCGTTCGGGACCCGCGTCTGCCAGGTAGTGGAGATCTCGAATCCGACGGCGAGTTCGGTAACGGTTCGTCGCGTCGCCTGCGTCATCGATTGCGGCACCGTGATCAATCCCGACTCGGTCGAGGCGCAGATGCAGGGCGGAATTTTGCACGCCCTGAATGCGACGCTTTGGGGCCAGTCGACATTCGCGGCCGGAAAGGTCAAGGAGACCAACTTCAACAAATTTCGCGTCATGCGGATCGGCGAGATGCCCCAGGTTACCGTGCAGATCATTACCAGTGGCGAACCGCCGGCGGGCGTGGGCGAGCCCGGGGTGCCGCCGCTCGCGCCGGCGTTGGCAAATGCCTATGCACGTCTGACCGGGGTGCGGCGGCGCAATCTGCCGTTGTTCCCCAACGCATCGATGGGCGGTGGCTAGGCGGTCGCCGGGGCCAGCCACGACCGTTTGCGCTGCGCTGAGACTGCTGACTAGCGTCCCTTCAGCAGCACCAGCACCGCGCCGCCGCCGCCCGCGTGCGACGGCGCCTCGGCGTACGCCAGCACCTCGTCCCATTGCGCGAGCCAGCGCCGCACCTTGCCCTTGAGCACCGGTTCCTTGTTCGGCGAGGTGAGTCCCTTGCCGTGGATGACACGCACGCAGCGCATGCCGCGGCTGCGGGCCTGCATGATGAAATCGGACAGTGCGTCGTGCGCCTCCTCGGCGATCAGGCCATGCAGATCGAGTTCCGCCTGCACCGACCAGTGCCCGCGACGCAGCTTGCCGGCGACATCGGGGCCGATACCCTTGCGCACGTACGTCTGCTCGTGTTCCTGCTCCTGGCCGATGTCCCAGGTCTGCGGGGCAGGGTCGTCACCATATTTTGATGCGAACAGAACGTCGCGTTCGTCGGCCAGCGTATGGCGCGGAATCGGCGCAGGCGAAGGTAACGCGAGCGCAGCGCGGTTGGTGCGTGGCAGTTTCTGTACATCTGCGAAGGCCTGGTGGAGATCGACATCCCCGGTGGCGTGTTTGGTCGACGCCACCTTGTGGTTCGGTGAAGGGACGCGATCCAGTTGGCCACCGGGTTGAGGCGCAGCTTTTGCCGATGCAACTCTCGATGATGTTGCTTTCGATGTCGCAGCTTTCGATGCAGCAACGGGAGGCGACGAAGCGATAGAAGGCGCAGCAGCCGATGCCGTGGCGCCGGTCGCCACCACACTTCCGGCCGCCGCCGCGGCGGACGCGGCAGATTTTGCCGAACGCGCGGCCTCCATCAGCGCCTTCAGTTGTTCGAGCTTGGCCACAGGGTGCGCGGGCGCTCAGCCCTGTTCGAGAAACGCCTCGGCGTCGAGCGCGGCCATGCAGCCGGTACCCGCCGACGTGACCGCCTGGCGATAGACATGATCTGCCACGTCGCCGGCAGCAAAGACGCCCGGCACCGAAGTCGCCGTCGCGTTGCCCGCGCTGCCGCTTTTCACCTTGATGTAGCCGCCGGCCATTTCGAGCTGGCCCTCGAAGATCTGGGTATTCGGCGTGTGGCCGATGGCGATGAACACGCCGTGCACCTTGAGTTCGGTGGTGGCGTCACCCTTGGCCGCCTTGAGGCGCACGCCGGTCACCCCCGAGGCGTCGCCCAGCACCTCGTCCAGCGTCTGGTTCCACAGCACCCGCATGTTGCCGCCGGCGTCGGTCCGGGCCATCAGGCGGTCGACCAGAATGGCCTCGGCGCGGAACTTGTCGCGGCGGTGGACGACGGTCACCTGCCTGGCGATGTTGGACAGGTACAACGCTTCCTCAACTGCGGTGTTGCCGCCGCCGATCACCGCCACGTCCTGACCCTTGTAGAAGAAGCCGTCGCAGGTCGCGCAGGCCGATACCCCCTTGCCCATGTACGCCTCCTCTGAGGGAAGTCCGAGATACCGCGCCGAGGCGCCGGTGGCGATGATCAGCGCGTCACAGGTGTATTCGCCCGAGTCACCGATCAGCCGGAACGGGCGCGTGGCGAGTTCGACGGTATGTATGTGGTCGAAGATCAATTCCGTATCGAAGCGTTCGGCGTGTTTCTGGAAGCGCTCCATCAATTCGGGCCCTTGAACGCCTTCGGCATCGGCGGGCCAGTTGTCGACGTCGGTGGTGGTCATCAACTGTCCGCCCTGGGCCAATCCGGTGATGAGAACAGGCTTGAGGTTGGCACGTGCCGCGTATACTGCCGCGGAGTAACCGGCCGGGCCGGAGCCCAGGATAAGGAGGCGGGCGTGCTTGCTGGACATGGCATTCTCGCAATGCAAAAGAATGAAAGTTTAGCCGATGCGAGGTGGCGCCGACGCTCACGCGGTCTCGTCCACGTTGCCCTCGACCTACGCAGCCCCTTTCCCAAGGGCGGCATCCCCGGTATAATGTCGTGCTTGAGATAAGCTCGGCAACTTAATGTTTTATTTAATTAATTTCCGCTGAAAACTTTGTCTGAGCGCTCGGCCGCCATGTCCGTTGCCGATCCCCTGTCGCCGCGTTTCGCCCGCCTCGTACGCGAGTCGTGGCTGCTGCTCGTCGTCGCTGCATTTCTCTATCTCTCGCTGATCCTGGCGTCGTATACCCGTAGCGACCCGGGCTGGTCGTTCTCGGGCACGGGCGCGCCTCTGGGCAACCGCGGCGGGTCCGTAGGCGCCTGGTTGTCCGACCTGCTCCTTTACCTGTTCGGGTTGTCCGCGTGGTGGTGGGTGGTCGGTGGCCTGGTCGTGGTGTTCGCAGGTTATCGGCGGGCCGTTCACCCGGAACGAGTCTCCGAGCACCCGCTCGCGCTGGCACTCATCGGGTTTGCGCTGACGCTGGTCTCGAGTACTGCGCTCGAGTCGATCCGGTTCTGGAAACTCGACCTGGCGTTGCCGCTCTCGCCCGGCGGTGCGCTCGGCGACGCCTTGGGGCAGTTCCTTGCGCGGTCGCTGGGATTCAACGGGGCGACGCTGCTGCTGTTGGCGCTGTTCGCTGTCGGAACCTCGCTGCTGTTCGGAATTTCGTGGCTGCGGGTGATGGAGCGCATCGGCACCGCGCTCGAAGCGCTGGTGGCCCTGGTGCGCCGTCGGCGCGAGGAGGCGGAGGATCGCCGCATCGGCCATGAAGCGGCGGTCCAGCGCGAACACGTCGTCGATCTGCTGCGGGAAACCGAGGACGACCGCGTGCCGGTGGTCGTGGTTCCGGCGGTGGTCAACGTGCCGAAATCCGAGCGCGTCGTGAAGGAAAAGCAGCGACCGTTGTTCACCGAACTGCCGGATTCTCCGTTGCCGCCTCTCGCGCTGCTCGAAGACGCGCCGCCCGCACAGGAATCGGTGAGTGCGGAAACACTCGACTACACGTCGCGGCTGATCGAACGCAAGCTGGCCGACTTCGGCGTCAGCGCCAGGGTCCTGGCGGCGTATCCCGGTCCGGTCATCACCCGTTTTGAAATCGAGCCGGCGGTGGGCGTGAAGGGAGCGCAGATCGTCAACCTGATCAAGGATCTGGCGCGCGCGCTGTCGGTGGTGTCGATCCGCCTGGTCGAGACGATTCCCGGCAAGTCGTGCATGGGGCTCGAACTGCCCAACCCGCGCAGGCAGATGGTGAAACTGGTGGAGATCCTGTCCTCGGCCACCTACAACGACACGCATGGGGCGCTGACGCTGGCGCTGGGCAAGGACATCGCCGGCAAGGCAGTGGTCGCCGACCTCGCCAGGATGCCGCATCTGCTGGTCGCCGGGACCACCGGGTCGGGCAAATCGGTGGCGGTCAACGCCATGATCCTGTCGCTGCTCTACAAGGCAGAGCCGCGGCAGGTGCGGCTGATCCTCATCGACCCGAAGATGCTCGAACTGTCGATGTACGAAGGCATTCCGCATCTGCTCGCGCCGGTGGTCACCGACATGAAGCTCGCGCCGACCGCACTCAACTGGTGCGTAGGCGAGATGGAGCGCCGCTACAAGCTCATGTCGCTGCTCGCGGTGCGCAACCTGGCCGGGTACAACGCTAAGGTGGTCGAGGCGAAGAAGTCCGGCAAGCCACTGCCGAACCCGCTGCCGTTGACGCCCGACGAACCCGAGCCGCTCGACGAAATGCCGCAGATCGTGGTCGTCGTCGACGAACTGGCCGATCTGATGATGGTCACCGGCAAGAAGCTCGAGGAACTGATCGCGCGCATCGCGCAAAAGGCGCGTGCGGCTGGCATTCACCTGATTCTGGCCACGCAGCGGCCGTCGGTCGACGTCATCACCGGCCTGATCAAGGCGAATATCCCGGCGCGGATCGCCTTCCAGGTGGCCAGCAAGATCGATTCGCGCACCATTCTCGATCAAATGGGCGCCGAGGCGCTGCTGGGACAGGGCGACATGTTGTACCTGGCGCCCGGTACCGGCTATCCGGTGCGATTGCACGGGGCCTTTGTATCCGACGGCGAGGTGCATCGCGTGGTCGAGCACCTGAAGTCGCTCGGCGAACCGCAATACGTCGAGGGTCTATTGGACGGTGGTGACGCGGGCGACGGTTCCGACGGCGGCGCATTGAATGGTGCCGACGCCGAGTCCGACCCCGTCTACGATCAGGCGGTCGCCATCGTGCTCAAGACGCGACGCCCGTCGATTTCTCTGGTGCAGCGGCACCTGCGCATCGGCTACAACCGCGCTGCGCGCCTCATCGAGCAGATGGAACGCGCCGGCCTGGTTTCATCAATGCAGTCCAACGGCAACCGCGAGGTTCTGGTGCCTTCGCCCAAGGGCGAGGGTTAGGCGTGCTGCGTGCCAGGCTTGCTGTCGCGCTGCTCGCGACCGTCGCCGGTGGCGCCGCCGCAGGGCCGGTCGATCTCTACCTCGAAGGGTCGCGGTATTGCCCGCATGATCGACCCGCGTCGGCCCCGCGCATCACCTCTGCGCAGGCGGTCGAGCGCACCCGCGCGTTGCTGCCGAATGATTTTTGCGGCCCGACGACGTTCGTCTCGGGCTGCACCTACGATGTGGAGAATGAATACGATTCCTGGCGGGTCTACGCACACCAGTATCAGGATCGCAACGGTCAGGTCGACAAGGGCGGGCTCTGGCATACCTACATAATCTTCGATGCCGTCGGCAATTGCGTCGCGCATATCCCGGGCACCGATTTCGGAGCGAACAATTGAACAGCAGTCGAGAAATTTTCGCCGCGATGCCGGCGCGCCCGCTGGTCGCCGTGGTGATTCTGGCAGCCTGCCTTCTGAACGGTCGGGCGTTGGCGGCGGACCTGGAACGCCTGCGCTCGTTCGTGCGCGACACGCAAACGGCCCGCGCGTCGTTTACGCAGACGGTTGCTGACCGCAATGGCCGAATCACGCAGCAGGCCAATGGCGAATTCCTGCTCGCCCGGCCGGGAAAATTCCGCTGGAGCGTCGACAAGCCCTACAAACAGTTGCTGGTCGGCGACGGCAAGCGCGTATGGATTTTCGACGAGGATTTGAACCAGGTGGTCGTGCGCAAGGTGGGCGAGGCGCTGGGCGCGACGCCAGCGGCGTTGCTGTCGGGTGACCAGGAAGTCGAAAAGGCCTTCATCTGGCGCGACCTGCCGGTGGCCGACGCAATGGAATGGCTGTCGGCGACCCCGCTGGCCAAGGACGCGGCATTCGCGGAAATTCGCCTCGGCTTCGACGCCAAGGGCCTGGCCGCGCTGGAATTGCTCGACGCCTTCGGACAACGCAGCGTGATCCGCTTCAGCGCAATGGAACGCAATCCGAAGCTTGCGCCGGAATTTTTCCGCTTCGTGCCGCCAAAGGGCGCCGACGTCATCGGCGAGATCAACTGACCGCGTTGTCAGGGCAGGGGCATTCCGCGCTGTGCGAGGATCGCGCGCAAGCGGTCGGGGTAGTCGGTGATGATGCCGTCCACGCCCCAGTCGATCAGCCGCGCCATATCCTTGGGATCGTTGACGGTCCAGGGAATCACCTTGAGACCGAAGGATTTTGCGAGCGCCAGGTCGGCCGGCGTCAGGTTCTGGAAATACATCGACCAAGTGCCACAGCCGGCGGCCTGCACCAGACGCGGCACCGAATCGTCATTTTGCGCAAGGCTGAAGCCGGCGGTCCACGCCGAGGGCCGTCCGAAAACACCCTTCACGTTGTCGAAATTCCTGCCCATCACCGTAAGGCAGGTGGTGGCGAGCTTCGGCGCGAGCTTGCGCGCCTCCACCAGCGTGCGCCAGTCGAAGGACTGCAACATCGTGCGTTCGAGAAAGCCTTCCTGGCGCAGGACGTCGATCACGATGCGGGCGAATTCCGCCGGAGGCGGTGTGTCGTCGGGGCGCTCCGGCGAGAGCTTGGTCTCGAGGTTCAACCGGACCGGCTTGCCGCTGGCCTTGATCAGTCGCAGCAGTTCGACCAGCGTCGGATAGCGTTCACCGTCCACGGGCACCTGCTCCGGCCACTGCCGCGCATAGTTGCCCGCGCCGTTCAGGCGGCCGATGTCGTAGCGCTCCTTGAGTTCGACCAGCGTGAGCGAACGGATGAGCGTGCCCTTGTCGGCGACCCATTCGCCGCCCGTGACGCGGGCGAGGTCCGGACTCACGTAGGGATCGTGCGAGATCATCGGCACGCCGTCGTGGGTGACGACGACGTCGGTCTCCAGCGTGGTCACGCCGATCGCCAGCGCGCGCTGGAAACCGGCCAGCGTGTTTTCCGGCGCCAGGCCCCGCGCCCCGCGGTGGCCCTGCAGGTCGAACGCGGCGGCGGGCAGCGCCACCGGCAGCGCGACCATCGTCGCCAGCAGCGCTCTCGTGAAGCGAAGTCGCGCCTTCACTTCGGGTCTCCGAACAACGCCCGGACCCGCGCGTGTGCGAGCACTTCGCGGTTGACCACGAACTCCGGGACGCGCCCATCGAGCGCGTCGACGATGCTGGCCAGGCCGGTCGTTGCCATGTTGTGGAAGCACTCGTCGGTCCAGCACAGCGAGTGCGGCGTGACGATGACGTTGCTCATCGTCAGCAGCGGGTTGGCGGGGTCCACCGGTTCCTGCTCGAATACGTCGAGTGCCGCGCCGGCGATGCGGCCTGCCTGCAGGGCAGCGATGAGCGCGGGCTCGTCGACGACCGGCCCGCGCGAAACGTTGATGAAATACGCTGAGGGTTTCATGGCGGCGAACTGCGGCGCGCCGATCAGGTGCCGGGTCTCGTCGTTGAGCAGCGGGCAAGTGACGACGAAATCGGCCTCGCGCATCGCCGCGTCCAGATCGACCTTGCGGGCGCCGATGTAGCCCAGTTCGACGGCGTTGACGTAGGGGTCGGCGGCGAGCAGCTTCAAATCGAAGGTTCGCGCCATGCGCAGGAGTTCGCGACCGATGCGCCCGGCGCCGACCACGGCCAGCGTGCGGCCGGTGAGGCCCATTCCCATGTTGTCCATGCGCTCGTCCCAGCGACCGGTTCGCGTCAGGCGGTCCTTCAGCATCAGCTTGCCGGCGAGCGCCAGGATGAAGGTGAGCGCGATGGTCGCCACCGGACGCGGCATCGGCATCGGCGTGTTGGTGACAATGATGCCGGCGCGGGTCATCGCCGGCACCTCGACCGAGTCGTAACCCACACCGTGCCGGGCGACGACGCGCAGACGGCAATCGTTGCGCGCGACCGCCGCGGCCGGCACGCGCGCCAGGTTCACATACAGCGCGTCGTAGCGCGCGGCGTGTTCCATCGCGATTTCCCGGACGATGGCCGGCAGGTATTCCCATTCGATGCCGGGCGCGTCCTCGAGGATCTTCAGCGCCGCACGGCCGAACGCCGGCTCGCCGCGCGAATCGAGGATGTCGCGGGTGATCCCCACGCGATATTTCGTGGCCATGAATTGACTCCGTTTTATTGCCGCAGAACGTCGAGGCCGTGCCGTAACGCATTCTGCAGCATTGCCTGGTCGAGTCCGTAGGCGAAGAGCCGAAAACCGTGAGCCCGGTATTCGCGCGCCCAGGCATCGTCGGTGGCAAGAAATCCGGCAGCCTTGCCGTGCGCGTCGCAGGCGGCGACGATGCGCTTCACGGCTTTCAGGTAATCCGGATGCTGGAATGCACCCGGAATACCCATGAAGTTGGTGAGATCGAAGTGGCCAAGCCAGAGCGCATCCACGCCGGGAACCGCGGCAATGGCCTCGACATTGGCCAGGCCCTCGGCGGTTTCTATTTGTGCGATCACCTGCGTGCGGGCATGGATCGCGGCGATCCTGGCCGAAACGTCGCCGCCCTCGTAGTCGTCGTGCGCGAAGCCGAACGCGGCCCCGCGCCGGCCTTCTGGTGGATAGCGCGTGCAGGCGACGATCTGCGCGGCCTCGGCCGCGGTCCCGACCATCGGCACCATGACGCCGAGCACGCCGACATCGAGCGCGCGCGCGATGAAGTGGTACTCGCCGCGCGGTACGCGGACCATGGGCACCAGCGGCAGGCCGCGGCACAGCGCGACCTGCGTCTTGAGAGTCTCGAACGACAGGCCCGTATGTTCCATGTCGTAGAGAATGAACTCGGCGCCGGCGTTTACGCAGATCTGCGGCAGGCCCGGCGAGAAGAATTCGAACACCATGGCGCCGCAGACGCGCCCGCCGGACGCGAGGGTGGCCTTGACCGGGTTGTCGCGCATGCTGGAAAAATCCGATGAAAGAAACGGGTCGAGGGAGGCGCACGAAAATGCACGCGCTAGTCTTCGGTGCGTGCAAGAGCGGACTCTACCCCGCATAATTCGGGGTAGCAACGCAGCGGTGTCCCCCGCCGCCCGCCACCGTGCTCAAAGCCTCCGTGACCGATCTCTTTGCCGCCCAGCCATCCGTTGCCGCGACCCCGCTGGCCGAGCGGCTGCGTCCGCGCACGGTTGGCGAGGTGATCGGCCAACGCCACCTGCTCGGGCCAGGAAAGCCGCTCGCCGTGGCGTTCGCCTCGGGCAAGCTGCACTCGATGATCCTGTGGGGCCCGCCGGGAGTGGGCAAGACCACGCTGGCGCGGCTGATGGCCGACGCCTTCGACGCCGACTTCATCGCGCTTTCCGCCGTGCTCTCCGGGGTCAAGGACATCCGCGACGCCGTCGCGCGCGCCGAGGCGACTCTTGGCCAGTCGGGCCGCGCAACGATTCTTTTCGTCGACGAAGTGCATCGCTTCAACAAGTCGCAGCAGGACGCCTTCCTGCCTTTCGTGGAAAAGGGAACGGTGACCTTTGTCGGCGCGACCACCGAGAATCCGTCGTTCGAGGTCAATGGCGCCTTGTTGTCGCGCGCGGCGGTCTACGTGCTCGAGTCGCTGGCGCCGGAGGACCTGGCCACGTTGGTTGCGCGTGCGCTGGCGGTCGCGGCGCCGGGAATGTCGCTCGACGATCCGGCGCGCGATGCGCTGGTTGCCTATGCCGATGGCGACGGTCGCCGCCTGATCAACCTGGTCGAGCAACTGGCGGTTGCCGCAGGTGAAGCGGGGCGCATGGAAGTCGATCTGCCATTCGTCGAGGCGACGATCGCGCGCAGCCTGCGCCGCTTCGACAAGGGTGGCGAGGCGTTCTACGACCAGATCTCGGCGCTGCACAAGTCGGTGCGCGGTTCCGATCCCGACGCCGCGCTGTACTGGATGTGCCGGATGCTCGACGGCGGCGCCGATCCGCTGTACGTCGCGCGGCGGTTGATCCGCATGGCCAGCGAGGATATCGGGCTGGCTGACCCGCGCGCGCTGCGTCTCGCTCTCGACGCGGCCGAGACCTACGAGCGCCTGGGTTCCCCCGAAGGCGAGTTGGCGCTGGCGCAGTGCGTGCTCTATCTCGCCGTTGCGGCCAAATCCAACGCGGCCTACGTCGCTTTCGGTGCGGCCAAGGCGTTCATCAGGGACGACGGCTCGCGCCCGGTGCCGTTGCGGCTGCGCAATGCGCCGACCAAGCTCATGAAGAACCTGGGCTATGGCCAAGGGTACCGCTATGCGCACGCCGAGGAGGGCGGCTATGCGGCCGGCGAGGACTATCTCCCCGACGGCATGGCGCGACAGGAGTTCTACGCGCCGACCGAGCGCGGCCTCGAGGCCAAGATCCGCGCCAAACTCGCCGACTTGCGGGCACGCGATCGTGCCGCTGGAGACCCGGTCGAGGACTGAAGCGGCGGGCAGCGGGCGCGCCGGCCTCTGCTAGAATTTGCGCATGCTCGACATCAATCTTCTGCGCAACGAACTTCCCGCCGTCACCGCCGGCCTTGCCCTGCGCGGCGTCGTCCTCGACGCCGCGCGTTTTGAAGCGCTCGAAGCGCGACGCAAGGACATCCAGACGCGCGCGCAGGAATTGCAGGCGAGGCGCAACGCCGCGTCGAAGCAGATCGGCATTGCCAAGGGACGCGGCGAAGACACGACGCCGCTGCTCGCGGAAGTGGCTGGACTCGGTGGCGCGGTCAAGCAGGTCGAGGCCGAACTCGACGAGGTGCAGGGCGCGATCCGTGATTTTCTGCTCGAGCTGCCCAATCTCACCCATGCCAGCACCCCGGTTGGCACGAATGAAGCGGGCAACATCGAGGTTCGTCGCTGGGGTGAGCCACCGCAGTTCGGCTTCAAGCCGCGCGACCACACCGACGTGGGCGAGGCGCTGGGACTGCTCGACTTCGCCACCGCCGCCAAGCTTTCCGGCGCGCGCTTTTCCTTCCTGCGCGGCGACCTCGCCCGTCTGCACCGGGCGCTCGCCCAGTTCATGCTCGACGTCCACACGCGCGAACACGGCTACACCGAGTGCTACACGCCCTACGTGGTCGGCGCGGACGCGCTGGTCGGCACCACGCAGCTGCCCAAGTTCGAGGCCGACATGTTCGTCGTGCGCCGGGGCGGTGCCGAGCAGGGCGAGAAGCTGTACCTGATCTCGACCTCGGAAATCACGCTGACCAACTCGGTGCGCGAGGAGATCCTCGACCCGGCGACGCTGCCGCGCAAGCTGACCGCGCACACGCCGTGCTTTCGCTCCGAGGCCGGCAGCTACGGCAAGGACACGCGCGGCATGATCCGCCAGCACCAGTTCGACAAGGTCGAGCTGGTGCAGATCGTGCACCCGGACAAGTCCTACGAGGCGCTGGAGGAACTGACCGGCCAGGCCGAGACCATCCTGCAGCGGCTGGGTCTGCCCTACCGCGTGATGGCGCTGTGCACCGGCGACATCGGCTTCGCGGCCGCCAAGACCTACGACCTCGAGGTCTGGCTGCCGGGGCAGAATGCCTACCGCGAAATCAGTTCCTGCTCCAACTGCGAGGCCTTCCAGGCGCGGCGGATGCAGACCCGGGTGCGCGTCGCGCAGGGGCGCACCGAGTTCGTGCACACGTTGAACGGCTCCGCGCTGGCCGTGGGCCGCACGCTGGTCGCCGTGCTGGAAAACTACCAGTGCGAGGACGGCTCGGTCACGGTGCCGGAGGCGCTGCTGCCCTACATGGGCGGAGTGACGCGGATCGCGCGCAGCTAGCGCCGGTCGCGTGCCGGGCGCCAGGCGCTCGGCACCTGGCCTTCAGCGCAAATTGCCCGTATGCCCCAGTGAGTAGCGCCCCGGCTGCGGCCACACTGTCAACCCATGCGGCTCGCGGCCGACCGGGATGATCTTGACCTCGCCGCTGGTCGTGTCGAACGCGTACACGACGTGGTCGTAGCGACCCGACAGCCATAGCCACCGGCCGTCCGCACTGACGTTGCCCATGTCCGGGCTGCCGCCGCCCGGAATCATCCAGGTGGCCTCGACCTTTTGCGTGGCGAAGTCAAGGACCGATACCCCGCCCTTGCCCTTGGCCTTGCCGTGGATCTTGTTCGAGCCTCGATTGGCGACGTAGAGTTTCTTTCCGTCGCGACTCGGGTAAAGGCCATGCGTGCCCTTGCCGGTCTCGATGAACCCGACCTGGCGGAAGTTCTCGAAATCGACCACGTGCACGCCGTCGGCCATCATGTCGGCGACGTAGAACAGCTTGCCGTCGGGCGAGGCGCGGATATCCTGCGGCATGCCCTTCCAGGTCGTGCAGATGGTCTCGTCGCGGCCGTCCGGGCCCTTGACGACCTTGGTCGGCCTGCCGGGCTGGATGACCTGCGTGTAGCCGACCACCTTGCGATTGACCAGATCGATCTTGGTGACCAGGCCGGCGAATTCGCAGGTGAAGATGGCGTAACGGCCATCGATCGAGAAATCGGCGTGATTGATGCCGGCACAGCGCGGCGTCTCGATCGAATACTGCAGTTTCATGGTCTTGGGGTCGCGGAAGTCCAGCCGCTTGAACGCTTCGGCGACAATGATCGCCGACGTGCCATCCGGCGTGTAGTACATGTTGTACGGATCCTCGACCGGAATCGGCTTGCCGGGCTTGCCGGTCCTGGGATTGATCGGCGTGAGACTGCCGTGCGGCGTGTTCTCGGCGTTGTTCGCCGCCCACAGCGTGCGCAGGTCGTAAGACGGCACGACGTGCTGCGGATTGAGTCCGACGTTGAACTTGTCCACGACCTTGAACGTCGCCGGATCGATGACGTAGACGTTGCTGGACTGCACGTGCGGGACATAGACCCGGGGCAGGTCGTTGGCGAGTTCCGGACTCAGCTTGCCCGCGGTCGTCTCACTATAGAGGTTCTGCGGGTCCGGGACGCCGGGCATGCCGGGGACCGTCACCACTGTCGCGGGCCCCGGCGGCGGGGAGGCCTTGGCGGGCGTCTGGGCGAAGCCGGAGGAGGACAGGGCCAAGGCCAGCAGCAGGGCCGAAACGACGGGCAGGGGACGGACAACGCGGTCGAACTTCACAAATGCTCCTTGGCGGGGGATGAGTTGAATGACGCGCCCGGCGGACGGGCGGGACGGATGGTATTCGATCAAGGGCGAATTGTCGCGGCGCGAATTGCCGCGACGGATTGCCTGACGATCTCGTCCGCGGCCAGCGCGCCGAGTTCGGGGGTCGCACGGCGCGGATCGCCGGTGACGCCGGACAAGGACGTCTGGCCCGGCTCCGGCACGAACCGGTCGGTGCGCACGACCCGCGGTTCGACTGCCAGCATCAGCGAGGTGTCCGCGAGTCCCGCATGCGGGCCGATTTCGGCTCCGGCATAGCCCCTGTTTTTCAATGCCTGCGCGAACCAGGTCGTCGGTACGCGGTAGTACTCGGCGATCGCGTGCGCCCGCACGGGGGTCGCTTTCCATTCCAGGTTGAGCTTTTTCGCGACCGTCACATTGTCGCGCTGATAATCGCCGGAGTCGCCGAGAAAAACGATGTCGCGAAAACCGTGCAGACGAAAGCTGCGCGCGGCGTACTCGAGTACGGTGCGGTAGGCGTCCGAGGGTACGGTGATGGTGCCCGGATGGCGCATGTGCCCGGTCGGTGGATCGATGCCGCCTTCCGGAACGTAGGCGATCACCGGCGCCACGACCGCGTTGCCGAGCGCGCGGGCGATGCGTTCGGACAGCGCCTTGACGCGCACGTTGTGCTTGCCCAGCGTCATGTGCGGGCCGTTCTGCTCGGTGCCGCCGATGGGAACGATGATGATGGTCTTGCCGCCGCGGATTTCCCGGGCGAGTTCCGGCGCGGTCATTTCTTCGAGCAAGACGGTCGGCGCAGTCGCGGCGCTGGCCATGGAAAGCGCGCCGAACATGAAGCTTGCAATCAGGCGCAGCACCGTCGATGTCATGCGCGCATTTTACGCGTCCGCGTGGCCCGGGACCGAAAGTCAACGCGGTTCGGCGACCGGGACCGCATGGAGCCGCGGCGGCGCCGGCTGCTCGTGCCGCAGCAGAATGTCATAGTAGGCGCGCACCCGATCGACGAAGGCCACCGGCATGCCGCCACGCGCGTAGCCGTTTCTGGCCAGTGCGAAGTGCTCGGGCAGGGCCAGCAGCGGCAGCGCACTGCGCACGTTGCTCCACCTGTCGGGATCGAGCTTTTGCCGCTGCGCGAGCACCCGCGCATCTTCGAGATGTCCCGGGCCGATGTTGAACGCCGCCAGTGCCAGCCAGGTCCGGTCCGGTTCGACGATGCGTGCCGGCAGCCGAGCGCTCAATTCGGCGAGGTAGCGCGCCCCGGCGATCGCGCTCTGGCGCGGATCGAGCAGGTCGGTCACACCAAGTTTCCTGGCGGTGTCCTCGGTGATCTGCATGAATCCGCGCACCCCGGTTTCGCTGACGGCGAACGGGTCCCACTGCGATTCCTGGTAGGCGACCGCCGCCAGCAGCCGCCACTCGATGCCCGAGCGGAGCTGCGCTTCCGCGAAGAGTTGGCGGTACTGCGGCAATACGGTCCGGATGCGTTCGTGGAAGACACCGGCGTCGATGCGCTCGATCGGTCGGCCAACATGGAAATAGTGTTCGGCGTAGCGGGCCAGCGCGCCATCGCGTCGCAGATCGGTGAAAAAGGCATTGATATCGTCACGCAGGGCCCGATGCGCCGGCGCCACCGCCCAGGCGAGATCGCGCTTCGGTCCGATGGTGAACGCCTGGTCGAATTCCAGGAACACACTGCGCGCCGCCACGGCGTCGGTCGAGGGCATCACGGCGTAGTCGACGCGGCCCTCCGACACGCCGGCGATCAGGGCGTCGGCGGTCGGCAGTGGCGACGCGATCCACGCGACCTCCGGATGGGCGGCCCGAACCGCCGCGAGCTCGGCCTCGATGCCGGTGTCGGGCAGATACGCGACTTGCGCGCCGGCCAGATCGCGCCAGGACTCGGGTCGAAAGCCGCCGGTGCCGTAGACCAGCACCGGCTCGACCGCAAAATAACCGTTGGTCCACAGCACCGGACGCGGGTCGGCGCGCGCCGCGTCGGCCTTGGTCGTCGCGGGTGCCGGAGAATAGAGTCCTCCGGCGCCGACGTGCACTTCACCGGCAGCCACCTTGGCGATCAGCGCGACGGCGCTGTCGACTTCGACGACTTCCAGCGTCAGGCCGCGCGAGCGCGCGAAACGCGCCAGCAGGTCATGATCGAATCCGGTCGGCACGCCGTCGGCGCCGGGGAACCACGACGTGGGTCCGGGACGAATGGCCACCGACAGTTTGCCGGTGGAGTTCGGCAGGGGCGGGGTTTGCGGCTGGCAGCCGGCGAGCAAGGTGGCGCACAGCGAACTCGCCAGCAGTGCGCGCGCGCGCAGCGCAATCCTGCAGGCGAACAATCTTGAGGACAAGGTGCGCGATCTGATGATTTGCCGAAACGTTGTACGCCGCCGATTATAGCGACGATGCCGGCACTGCGGCGTGGGCAGTCGGCGTGTCGGGGAATGCCGCTATAATGGGCTGTGTGGCTTCGGCTGCAACCGATCATCGGCGGGTCGCCCCGCATTGCACAGTCGTGAATCTGGTCAGGTCCGGAAGGAAGCAGCCACAGCGATAACGTGCAAGTGCCGGGATCACGGCTCGCCACCCATTGCGGGCCCGCGCCCGAGCGGCGCGAGGCCTTGCCGAGGCAGGCACCGAGGCGTCGCCCGCCGCACTATTTCCGGAAACAGGCGATAATTCCGCGATGAGCTATCAGGTCCTTGCCCGCAAGTGGCGGCCCATGAACTTCGCCGAGCTATCCGGCCAGGCGCACGTCGTGACTGCGCTCGCCAACTCGCTCTCGCGGGGACGACTGCACCATGCCTACCTGCTCACCGGTACCCGTGGGGTGGGCAAGACGACCATCGCCCGCATCCTCGCCAAAAGCCTCAATTGTCTTGATGGCGTGACCGCCACGCCCTGTGGCGCATGCGCGGCCTGCACCGACATCGACGCCGGACGTTTCGTCGACCTGCTCGAACTCGACGCCGCGTCGAACACCGGCATCGACAACATGCGCGAGATTCTCGACAACGCCCGCTACGCGCCGACGGCTGGACGTTACAAGGTCTACCTGATCGACGAGGTCCATATGCTGTCGAAGGCGGCGTTCAACTCGATGCTGAAGACGCTCGAGGAGCCGCCCGAGCATGTGAAATTCGTGCTGGCCACGACCGACCCGCAGAAAATTCCCGTGACGGTGTTGTCGCGATGCCTGCAGTTCAACCTCAAGCCGCTCACCCCGACCCTGATCGAGGCACGGATCGAACACATCCTGCGCGAGGAGGGGATTGCGCAGGAACCGGCTGCGGTGGCGCTGCTCGCGCGCGCTGCACGGGGATCGCTGCGCGATGGCTTGTCGCTGCTCGACCAGGCGATTGCCTTTGGCGGTGGCGAGGTGCGTGAAGAGGTCGTGCGGACGATGCTCGGTGCCGTGGATCGCGACTACGTCTACCGGATCACCGATGCGCTGGTGGCGGGCGATGGGGTGGCGCTGCTGGCCGAGAGCGACTCGCTCGCCGAACGCGGACTGGCGTTCGCCTCCGCGCTGGAAGAACTCGCAGCTCTGTTTCATCGCATTGCGGTGGCGCAGGCCGTGCCCGCGGCCACTGCCAATTTCGACGATGCGGATCGCGTGGCCCGATATGCGGCCAGATTCGCGCCGGAGACCGTGCAACTCGACTACCAGATCGTGGCGCAGGGGCGCACCGACCTGGCCCTGGCGCCCGATGAGGCCACCGGTTTCGCCATGACCTTGCTGCGCATGTTGGCGTTCCGACCCGACACCGAACTGGCCACTACCGAAAAAACGCGATCCGGACCGGCGTCGACGGCATCGATGCGGCCGCCACCAGATCAGGCGGCGCCCGAGGCACCTGCGTCGCGGCGGCCGCGCGCGGACGCGGTGACGCCTGCGCCGGTCGCGTCGCCACGGCAGCAAAGCGAATCGGCGGTGCCTACAGCGGCGGCGATGCGGGCGGCGCCGGCGGCGCCGACGATCGCCGCAATGGTTTCCGCACGGGTGCCGCCATCACTGCATGGATCCGCAACCGAGGCGCCCGGGGACCGGCTGGCCCTGCCCACGGATGCCGCTGCCTGGCCCGCCTTCATTGCCGGCTTGAAGCTCACCGGGATGGCGGCGCAGCTTGCCGCGCAGACCCAGTTGCAGTCGGTGCAGGGCAATGCACTGACGCTCGCGCTGCCGGCGTCGCACAAGCATCTCGCGGACCGGACCTATGCGGACAAACTCAAGTCTGCCCTCGACAAGGCGACCGGTCGCAAGTTCCTGCTGGCCTTCGAGGTCGGCGCTCCGGCTGAAACTTCGCTCGCGGCGACCGAGCGGCGTGAACGCGCCGCTGCGCAGGCCAGCGGCGAGGCCGCGTTCCGCGACGAGCCTTTTGTGCGCGATCTGATCGCGCGTTTTGATGGACAGGTAAAGTCCGAAACGATCATCCCGCTCGCGGGCGAATCCGATTCCAGATAGAGGAGCAGGTGCAGGCATGATGAAGAATCAGTTGGCGGGCCTCATGAAGCAGGCCCAGCAGATGCAGGACAACATGAAACGCGCCCAGGACGAACTCGCGCAAACCGAGGTCGAGGGACAGGCGGGGGCTGGGCTGGTGAAGGTGGTCATGACCTGTCGGCACGACGTCAAGCGCGTGGCCATCGATCCATCGCTTCTCGCCGACGACCGCGAGATGCTCGAGGATCTGGTCGCAGCCGCGGTCAACGATGCGGTGCGGCGGGTGGAATCGACCACGCAGGAAAAAATGTCCGGACTCACCGCGGGCATGCCGCTGCCACCCGGCTTCAAGTTGCCGTTCTGATTCGCGGACGGGCGTACTGCGGAAGGGTCCGCACGCGCCGCATCCAATGAGCGCACGCAACTCGGCACCGCAGGAACCGCTCGGCAGCCTCGACGGGCTGACCACCGCGCTGCGTTGTCTGCCCGGAGTCGGGCCGAAGGCAGCGCAGCGCATGGCGCTGCACCTGATGCAGCACGACCGTGACGGCGCGCAGGCGCTCGCGGCCGCGCTGGCGCATGCCGCGCAGGCGATCCGGCACTGCGAGCGGTGCAACACCTTCACCGAGGACACAGTCTGTGCCATGTGCCGGTCGGATCGGCGCGATCCGGCGTTGCTGTGCGTGGTCGAGACGCCGGCCGATCTGTTGATGGTCGAGCACACGCAGGCGTACTCGGGGCTCTACTTCGTGCTGATGGGACGGTTGTCGCCGCTCGACGGCATCGGGCCGAAGGAGATCCGTCTTGACCGCTTGCTGAAGCGCGTCGGCGACAACGTCGTACGCGAGGTGATACTCGCCACCAATTTCACCAACGAGGGCGAGGCGACCGCGCACTACATCGGCGAATTGTTGCGTACCCGGGGGCTCAAGGTGAGCCGCCTCGCCCGCGGAGTTCCGGTCGGCGGCGAACTCGAATATGTCGATGCGGGCACGCTCGCGCAGGCGCTGCGCGAGCGCCGCCCCCTTGCTGATTAGCCAGCCCCGCCATCCGCTGATACCGATTCATGGAGAACTCATGACGCAAAAGACCAAGCCCACGCCCTCGATGAAGCCGCTGACTGCCAGCAACAATCGGCGCAACTTTCTGACCGCGGCGTCAGGCGTTGTTGCCGGCGGCGCGACCCTCGGATTCCCAACGCTCGTCCGTGCGCAGGGTCCCATCGTGATGCGTTGGCAGAGCGCGTGGTCGGTCAAGGACATTTTCCACGAGTTCGCGCTCGATTATTCGAAGAAGGTCGGCGACATGACCGGCGGCGATCTGAAAATCGAGGTGCTGCCGGCCGGCGCCGTCGTCCCCGCCTTCGGTCTTCTCGATGCCGTGTCCAAAGGCACCCTCGACGGCGGTCACGGCGTGCTTTCCTACCATTACTCCAGGGAAGCGGCGCTGGCACTGTGGGGATCGGGTCCGGCCTTCGGCATGGACGCCAACATGCTGCTTGCCTGGCATAGATACGGCGGCGGCAGGCAGCTGCTCGACAAGGTCTACGCTTCCATCAACGCCGGCGTCGTTTCGTATCTCTACGGTCCGATGCCGACGCAGCCTCTGGGATGGTTCAAGAAGCCGGTGACCAAGATCGACGATTTCAGCGGGCTCAAGTTCCGCACGGTCGGCATCTCGATCGACGTCTTTACGGCTCTGGGTTCGGTGGTGAGCCCGTTGCCCGAAAGCGACATCGTGCCGGCGCTGGATCGTGACCAGATCGAAGCCGCGGAATTCAACAATGCGTCCTCGGATCGCGCGGCCGGACTGCACGAGGGGTGGAAGGTCTGCATGCTCCAGAGCTATCACCAGAACGCCGAACAGTTCGAAATACTGTTCAACAAGGCGAAATTCGATGCCCTGCCGGAGAGGCTACGGTCGATCCTGGCCAACGCCGTCGACGCGGCATCGGCCGACATGTCGTGGAAGGCGATCGACCGCTATTCGACCGCCTACGCCGAGTTGCAGGCCAAGGAAAAGGTCAAGTTCTACAAGACCCCCAACCTCGTGTTGCAACGCCAACTCGAGGCCTACGACGCGGTGACGGCAAAAAAGGCGACGGAGAACCCGTTGTTCAGGGAAATCGCCGAGTCGCAGAAACAGTTCGCCGCACGTGCGTTGAAATGGGAACTCGACACGCTTGTAGGCCGTCGGATGGCTTACAACCACTATTTCGGCGAGAAGCG
>JAQBEY010000135.1:0-3843 GCA_032123655.1 Betaproteobacteria bacterium | reverse complement strand
TGCTGATAGTCGGGGAAGACCAGCACAGCAAACGATACCGGCAAATGGCGCAAGCGTTCGGCGTGCGCGACCGGGTGACCTTCGCCGGCTACCAGCAGTCGGTCGCGCCCTACTACGGTTCGGCCGACGCCTTCGTCCTGCCAACGATCTACGACGCGTTTCCGTCGGCCGCATTGGAGGCGCTCGCGAGCGGCCTGCCGGTCGTCACCAGTACCACCTCCGGGGCGGCCGAACTTGTCTCCGCGCACGATACGGGCTTTGTCTGCGCCGCCCGTGACGTCGATGCGTTGGCCGGGCACATGCGCGCGCTGCTCGATCCGTCGATGCGCGCGCCGATGGCGGTGCGCGCACGGGAAGCAGCGCTCCCGCTGTCGCCCGCGGCAATGACGCTGAAGCTGGTGCTGCTCTACAAGCAACTGCTGGAAGCGAGTGTGGCCCACCGAATGGCCACACGGGCCGGTGCTGCCACCGTTTCGGCGGGCGCCGCACCGTTGCACGGAGACGATGGTCTCGAACCGGAAACCCTGAGCGCGGAAGCAAAGCACCGCGAGCCACCGCCCGGCTGATGCGCCTTGCCGTCATCCGCCAGCGGTACACGCCCTTCGGCGGCGCCGAGCGTTTTGTCGAACGCGCGCTCGAAGCGCTGTCCGCGAACGGCGTCGAAATCCTGTTGCTGACGCGACGCTGGCCCAGCGACGTGAACACGCGCGTGACGCCGGTGATCGTCGACCCGCCCTATCTGGGACGAACTCTGCGTGACGCCGGATTCGCGCGGGCAGTGTGCGCGACGCTGGCGCGTTATCCGGACGCGCTGGTGCAGTCGCACGAGCGCATCGAGTGCTGCGACATCTACCGGGCAGGAGACGGCGTCCACGCAGTGTGGGTCGAGGAAAGGATGCGCGATGCCCCCGGTTGGGAACGCGCGGCGCTCGCCGCCAGTCCGTACCACCGTTACAAGCTGGCCGCCGAACGACGCCTTTTCGCCAGCGCGCGCCTGAAGCAGGTGATCTGCATTTCCCGGATGGTGCAGACGGAGATCCACGATCGCTTCGGGTTACCGCGCGACCGCCTGCCGGTGATCTACAACGCCATCGATTCGGACGTGTTCAACCCCGGGCTGGCGATTCACCGGGCGCAGGTACGCAAGACACACCGGATTCCGGACGACGCGGTGGTGTTCGTGCTGGTCGGCTCGGCCTACGCCCGCAAGGGCGTCGGTCGGGCCATCGAGGCGCTTGCCGAAGTGCCCGCTCCCGCGCACCTGCTGGTCGTCGGTCGGGACCGGCACCCGGCTCGCTACGCAGCGCTGGCGCGGCGCTGCGGCGTCGCGGCGCGGGTCACCTTCGCCGGAGCACAACAGGACCCGGGACCATTTCTGGGAGCCGCCGACGCCTTCGTGCTGCCCACGCTCTACGATGCACTGTCCAACGCCGTGCTCGAAGCGCTCGCCTGCGGCCTGCCGGTCGTGACCAGCGACCGCTGCGGCGCCGGTGAATTGGTCGTGGCGCACGGCGCGGGCACTGTTTGCGGCGCGCGCGACATCGGTGCCATCGCCGATGGCATGCGCGCGCTGCTGGCTGCGCCCGCGCGGGCGCGGGCCAGCGCCGCGGCGCTCGAGTCGGTGCGCCTGCTCACCCCCGCCACAATGGCTGCGCGCCTGATGGCTATGTACGACTCGCTGTTGCCCGGCGCGCAATGACCCGCGCCCCAAGCCGCCCGGACCGCCGCGGGCGCTGCGCTATACTCTGCCGCCCGGGCGCCTTCGCTGCGCTCACGCGAGCATGCGCGGCACGGTTCGACCGCAGTCGCTGCATGCCACCTCAATGACGGGCCTTCACCTCTACTCCCGCCTCTTCCGCTACATCCGGCCGTATCGCTGGGCGTTCGGGCTTGCCGTGTTCGGCATGTTCATCGTCGCGGCCGGCGACCTGATGCTCGCCTACCTGGTCATCCCGGTGGTGCGCAATTTTCAGTCGCCGACTCCGCTGGCGACGAAATGGCTGCCGCTTGCGCTGATCGGCGTCTTCTTCCTGCGCGGTCTTGGCGCCTATATTTCCGAGTACGGCATGGGCTGGACCGGCTATCGCGTGGTGTTCGATCTCCGCCGCGATCTGATCGACAAGTTGCTGCGGTTGCCGACGCCTTACTACGACACGCACGCCGCAGGCGCGATCCAGTCGCGAATCTCGTTCGATGCCCATCAACTGGCATCGGCGGCGTCAAGCGCGATCACCAACCTGATCCGCTCGACGCTGACGATTATCGCCAGTTTCGGTTACCTGCTCTGGCTCAACTGGCGTCTGACGCTGATGACTTTCATCGTCATACCCATCGTCGGCGTCGTCATCCGATACT
Source organism: Betaproteobacteria bacterium (assembly GCA_032123655.1). Classification (GTDB taxonomy): domain Bacteria; phylum Pseudomonadota; class Gammaproteobacteria; order Burkholderiales; family Casimicrobiaceae; genus VBCG01. The sequence continues at coordinate 1,488 of JAQBEY010000135.1, read as the reverse complement.
TCAGCCGGCGCCTGCGCCGGATAGCGCGTGACATTCAGGACCGCGCGGGATCGCTGACGCAGGTCCTGGAGGAACTCATCGGCGGTCATCGCGTGGTGCGGGTTTTTGGTGGCGAGGACTACGAACGCAAACGCGCCCTCGCCGCAGCGAACCGGCTGCGCAATGCGATGACCAAGGAGTCGTCGGCTTCGGCGGCGAGTTCGCCACTCACCGTGTTTTTCGCCGCCTGTGCCGTCGGGGCCATCGTCTGGATTGCACTTTCGCAGGCGGCCGAGGGTGGATTCGATTTTGCGTCGTTCATGTCCTATCTGGTGGCGCTGCTCACGCTGCTCGAGCGCCTGAAGGGTCTGTCCGGGATCAACGCCGCCATTCAGCGCGGACTGGCCGCATCGGAAAGCATTTTCGGCATGCTCGACCAGGAGGAGGAGGCCGACACCGGCACGGTCGCGCTGGACCGCACGCAGGGACAGGTCCGCTTCGAACGGTTGTCGCTGCGCTATGGCCCCAGCGAACGCGAGGCGCTGTCCGACGTCACGCTGTCGATCGCGCCAGGCGAGACCGTGGCGCTGGTCGGGCCTTCCGGCGCCGGCAAGACCTCGCTGGTCAATCTGGTGCCGCGGTTCTACGAGCCTTCCGCGGGCCGGTTGTTCATCGATGGGCACGACGTCACCACGCTGACGCTGAAGAGCCTGCGGGCGCAGATCGCGATGGTGTCGCAGGATGTATTGCTGTTCAACGACACGGTCGCCGCGAACATCGCCTACGGCGCCATGTCCAGCGCGTCGCAGGAGGACATCGAACGTGCAGCCGCCGCGGCGCACGCGCTCGATTTCATCCGGGCAATGCCCGAGGGATTCGAGACCATCGTCGGCGAGAACGGGATCCGCATGTCGGGCGGACAGCGTCAGCGCATCGCCATTGCCCGCGCGATCCTCAAAGACGCACCGTTGCTCATTCTCGACGAGGCGACCTCCGCGCTCGACTCCGAGTCCGAACGACAGGTGCAAGCCGCGCTAGACACGCTGATGCGCGGGCGCACGACGATCGTGATCGCGCACCGGCTGTCGACCATAGAGCACGCTGACCGTATCGTCGTGCTCGACGCCGGCCGGATCGTCGAGACCGGCACGCACGCGACGCTGCTCGCGGCCAATGGCACCTATTCACGCTTGTACAAGATCCAGTTCGCCGCGGTCACGCCTGCCGACCCGGATTCCGTCCCGGCGTCGCCATGACCGCGATATTCCGCGACGTCACGTCGGCGGCGCTGCGGACATTTCATGACCGGGGGGTCGCCGATTCAGCCTGGGCGGCGGGTGACCCGCCTGGCTATCCGGAACCCTGCTGGCGCTGGATCGACGTCAACCACCGCTGCAACTGCCTGCTCTGGGCCGAGGAGGATCAGGCGCGTCGTACCGATGTCGACGACAGTTCGATTGCCGCGAACAAGCGTGCGATCGACCGTTACAACCAGCGCCGCAATGATGC
>JAQBEY010000134.1:0-11237 GCA_032123655.1 Betaproteobacteria bacterium | reverse complement strand
CCCCAGGTGCGCCCGTCGCGCGCGGCCACCTGCAACCGGCGCAGCACGCGCTCGTCGTGCATGGGCAACCAGGCGAAGGCGGCGCCGCATTCGGGCGCGCGCAATGCCTGCTCGAAGGCCCACAGCGCCTCCTTCGCATCTTTGCAGCGGACGATGAACAGGCGCGCGAGATCGAGCCCCGCGGCGGCGAGCGCGGGCGCGTAGGGCCGGTGCGGCGGGGCGATCCACACCACGTCGCGCCGGCCCGCCTGCACCTGTACCAGCGCGGGCAGCGTCAGGCGCAGTTCACCGATGCCCTCGCGCTCGAGCAGGAGTTCGGTCAGCGCGGCCTGCGGCCAGCCGCGCCCGGGCAGCACGGCGTCGAGCGCCGCGAAACCCGAAGGCAGGACCGCGGTCTCCGGCGCGCAGTCGTCGCCGCGCCAGATCGCCGGATGCGCGAGCAGCGCGGCGAGAGTCGATGAAGAGACGGGCATTGCGCCTGCGCGGGAGTACCGAGGTTGTGACGATGAACAACGGTGCGTGGCGCGTCAGCTGCCCTGCGTCATCTTGGCGAAACGGCGGTCGATTTCCTCGAGGGTGAGGTCTTCCACGTGCGTGGCGATCGACCAGACGTGGCCGAAGGGATCGGTCAGCGTGCCCATGCGGTCGCCGTAGAACTGGTCGGCCACCGGCCGCTGCGCGGTGGCGCCGGCGGCGAGCGCCTGCGCGAAGATCTTGTCGACGTCGGTCACGTAGATCATCAGGCTGACCGCGGTGCCGCCCAGCGCCTTCGGTCCGCGCTGGTTTTCCATTTCGTCGGCCAGCATCACCGGCGAATCACCGATCTTCACTTCCGCGTGCATGAGCTTGCCGTCGGGTCCCGGCAGGCGGACGAGTTCGGTGGCGCCGAAGGCGCGCTGGTAGAAGTCGATGGCACGGGCGGCGCCGTCGACGATCAGGTAGGGGGTGACGCTGTGGTAACCGGGGGGAATCGGGGCAACGGCCATTGCAGTCTCCTTGCGGTGTGGAGGTGAAGCGGTTGTGGAGATGAAGCTGTCGTGAAAGTGAAGCTGTTGTGGCGGTGGGTCTGCTGTGGCGATGAACCTGCCGCGGAATTGACCTGTTGAAAAGTGAATCTGTTGCGGGGTGGAACGGCATTCTTCACTGAAAAAGAACCGGACACTCGCCACCGCAAACGGTCGCGGGTGCCCGGTAACTCAGACAGAACTCTGCAATGCGTGAAAGGGTTTCCTAAAACGACCGGCTCGGCCGGATCACGCCAACGGCGACGCCTTCGATTGCGAATGGGGTCTTCTTCGGATCGACGACGATCGGCGCGAACGCGGCGTTCTCGGCCACCAGCGTGATTTCACGCCCGCGACGTTTCAGGCGTTTGACGGTGACGTCCTCGCCCAACCGCGCGACGACGATCTGCCCACTGCGCGCCTCGGCGGTCTTGTGCACGACCAGCAGGTCGCCGTCGAGGATGCCGGCATCCTGCATGCTTGTGCCCTTCACCCGCAGCAGGTAGTCGGCATGCGGCGTGAACAGCGCGGCGTCGATCCGGTACTGCGCCTCGATGTGCTCGGCGGCGAGGATCGGATTGCCCGCCGCCACCCGGCCGACCAGCGGCAGCAAGCCCTGGATGGGCACGCCGGGAAAGTCGCACAGGCGCAGGCCGCGGGCGGTGCCGGGGGTGAGTTCGAGCGCGCCTTTTTTCGCCAGCGCCTGCAGGTGGTCCTCGGCCGAGCTCGCGGTGGAGAAACCGAGCCCGGTGGCGATCTCCGCGCGGGTGGGCGGCATGCCGGTGACTTCCATGTGGCCGCGGATCCAGTCGAGGATCTGCTGCTGGCGCGCGGTCAGGCGCGGCGGCACCGAAAGGTCGGTGGCAGAGGTGGAGGCAGAGGCGAAGGGGCGGCGTGGGCGGGGCAGCATGGGCGCGAATGAACCGTATGTATATGCGGTACCGTTATTATAGGCGGTATCGGGGCGGGGTCAAGAGGGCGTCATGGTTTGCCGTGCGGGATGCGGTACGCTTGTGCTCGTTGCCGCGCCACAATTTTCGGATCGCATGCATCGCAATCTGTTCACGACCGGGATCGTCTGCACCGTCGGCTGCGCGGTGTTGCTGCCTTGGCTGTTCGGTGGACGTACCGGCGAATCCGTCCGCACCGACACGTCATGACCGAAATCCGACGTCCCCTGGGGCCGCGGCCTTGAGCGAAATCGCGCCACCGGCGCTGCACGACATGCTGGTGCGCCTGTATGATCTGCCGCCGCTCGAGCCCGCGCTGCGCGCCGCTGCCGCACGGGGATTCGTCGTCCGCCGTGCGCTGGTCGTCGAGCGGCCGCTGGTTCTCGAATGGGTCGGCGTGCACTTTCCGACATCCGCGGCCGAGGTGGACGTGGCGTTCGCCCGCCTGCCCGTGAGCTGCTTCATCGCGGTGCGTCAAGGCGCGATCGCCGGCTTTGCCTGCCACGACGCGACCGCGCCCAATTTCTTCGGCCCGGAAGCGGTGCAGGCGGACGTGCGCGGACTGGGTGTCGGCCGCGCGCTGCTGCTCGCCACGCTGTACGCGCAGCACGCGCAGGGCTACGCCTATGCAATCATCGGCGCGGTGGGTCCGGCAGTGTTCTACGCCAAGGTGGTTGGCGCGGTGGCGATTGCGGGATCGTCTCCCGGCATCTACGCGGGTCGACTGCGCGTCCCACGGAGCGGCGGCCGGGACGGCTAGGCGCGGGGACCGTTGGTCGCCCAGGCCGGCGGACGTCGAGCGCGTGGAGTCGGCGAATCAGGGGCGCGCGGATCCGTCGTTGCGCTGCGGCGGGAACTTGGCGGGTGCCAACGCTGCCTATGGACAATGCGCCTGCCGGACGGGCGTGGCCGATATACGCCGACTGTGGCGCATGCTAACGTGGCGCTGTCCTTGCCGCCGTTTCCTGCATCGAGGTCTCGCCGATGAAGAAGGTCGCGCTGTACAGCCGTTCCCAGCGGTCGCGCCGGATCGCCGACGTGCCGACTGCTGCCGACGCTGCGGCGGAATCTCCGGCGGCTTTGAGCTCTTCCCGTGGCTGGCGCGGGTTCTACCTTCGCCACGAGCGGCCAATGTTGCTGGCGGTGGGATTGTTGTTCGCGGTGGCCCTGGTCGGGCTTTCGCTGCGCATGAATTCCGCGCCGCGCGAAATCACCCAGAAGGACATCGACGCGGCGGTGCAGCACACGCTGGAGACCGTTCCCATGCCGGCGATGGCGGCACTGGCCTACGACGCGGTGCGGCCTTCGGTGGTGCGGGTGATCGGGCTTGGTCCCGGCGCGCCCGACGATGCGCACAAATCCTTCGACCCGTTCAACGACAAGTCCGGCCCCAAGGACGGCAAGGCCAACGGCAAGAGTGCGAACAAGGACAGGGCGGGCAAGGGCGCCGCCAAGGTGCCGGACAAATCCGCGGGCAAGGGGAAGGACAAGGACGGCAAGCCGCAGGGACACGGCGGCGTCGGTGTCGGCACCGGCGTGGTGATCGTCGACAAGGGCGTCATCCTCACCAATCTGCACGTCGTGAGCGGCGCCGAGCGGATCAAGCTGGTCTTCGATGACGGAACCGAGTCCGACGCGGTCGTCATCGGCGCCCGGCCGGAGCACGATCTTGCGGTACTGCAGGCGAAAACGATTCCCGATGACCTGGTGGCGGCGACGCTGCGTTCGACCGCCGACCTGGCCATCGGCGATCATGTGGTCGCGGTCGGCTTCCCGTTCGGCATCGGTCCGTCGGCCTCCGCGGGCGTGGTGTCGGGACTGCGGCGCGAATACACGTCGCCCGAGGGCAAGCGCATCATTTCCAACCTGATCCAGTTCGACGCGGCGGCGAATCCGGGAAATTCCGGCGGTCCGCTGGTCACCGCCGGCGGCGAAGTCGTCGGCATCGTCACCGGCATTCTAAATCCCACCGAGCAGCGCGTATTCATCGGCATCGGCTTCGCCGTACCCATCGAAAACGCCGCCGCCGCGGTCGGGATGTCCCCGTTCTGATCCGTTCTCTCCCCGAAGGTACCCGCATGGAAAGCATTGACACCGACAAGGGCGAAACCGCCACGCTGATGGAGCGGATTCTCTACGAAGTGAAAAAGGTCGTCGTCGGCCAGGATAATTTTCTCGAACGTGTGCTGGTGGCCATTCTCGCGCAGGGCCATCTGCTGGTCGAAGGCGTCCCGGGACTCGCCAAGACGCTCACCGTGAAAACGCTGGCCCGCGCGGTGCACGGCACTTTCAAGCGCATCCAGTTCACGCCCGATCTGGTGCCGGCAGATCTGGTCGGCACGCGCATCTATAACCAGAAAACCGGTGACTTCGCAACGTCACTGGGGCCGGTGTTCACGCATCTGCTGCTGGCCGACGAAATCAACCGCGCGCCGGCCAAGGTGCAAAGCGCGCTGCTCGAGGTGATGCAGGACTATCAGGTGACGATCGCGGGCGAGACGCACTTCGTCCCGCAGCCGTTCCTGGTCATGGCCACGCAGAACCCGATCGAGACCGAGGGTACCTATCCGCTGCCCGAGGCGCAGATCGACCGGTTCATGATGAAGGTGCTGGTCGGTTACCCGAGCGAGGAGGAGGAGTTCGTCATCGTCCAGCGCGTCACCGGTGAACCGCTCGACGTCTCGGCGGTGGCCACGACGGAACAGCTGGCCGCGCTGCAGCGCGAATGTCGCAGGGTCTACGTCGACCCCAACCTCATCACCTACGCGGTCAAACTGGTCGCGGCGACGCGCGATCCGGAGCGCTTCGGCATCAAGGACTTCGCGCGCTTCCTGACCTTCGGCGCGAGCCCCCGCGCCACCATCCACATGATCGAGGGCGCCAAGGCGCTGGCGATGCTGCGCGGGCGCAGCTATGTGCTGCCCGAGGACGTCACCGATATCGTGCCCGACGTGATGCGGCACCGGCTGGTGCTGTCCTACGAGGCGCTCGCCGAGGGTCAGACCGCCGACATGCTGGTGCGCACGGTCATGCAGCACGTGCGCGCACCGGACAAGCCGCTCGAATCGCATGTCCGCGTCGCCAGCGCCTGAGGCCATCCTCCGTCGTCTCGAGTGGACCGTCATCCGGCGGCTCGACGGGATGCTGCACGGCGATTACCGCACGCTGTTCCGCGGCTACGGGCTCGACCTGGCCGATCTGCGCGAATACCAGTACAACGACGATGTCCGGCACATCGACTGGAACGTCACCGCGCGCCTGCAGGTCCCCTACGTGCGCGAGTTCAACGAAGAGCGCGAAGTCGTCGCGTGGTTCCTGCTGGACCTGTCGCCGTCGGTCGACTTCGGTTCGCGCGATGTGCAGAAAAAAACGGTGTCCGCGGAATTCGTGACCGTGCTGGCCCGTCTGCTGACGCGCCACGGCAATCGTGTCGGCGCGATGTTCTATGGCGCCGACGTCGACCTGGTCATCCCGCCGCGCAGCGGCCGGCGCCATGTCATGCACATCCTCCACAAGATGCTGAACCGCCCGCGGCTGACGCTCGCCCCGGCCACCGACCTGCACGAACTGCTGCGTGCCGCGCACGAGACGATGCGCCGACGCTCGGTGGTCTTCGTCGTGTCCGATTTCATCAGCGCGCCGGGCTGGCCCGAGATGCTCGGGCATCTCGCCCTGCGCCATGAGGTCATCGCCGTGCGGCTCTACGATCCGCTGGAAATGGAATTGCCGGACCTCGGGCTGATGGTGGTACAGGACGCCGAGACCGGAGAGCAGGTCTTCGTCGACACGCACGACCGTGGCTTTCGCAAGCGCTTCGCCGCCATGGCCGAAGCGCGCGAGGACGAACTGCGCGCGGCATTTCGCACCGCCGGCGTGGACGCACTCGAGCTTTCCACCGACGACGACCTGGTCGACACCATCATGCGTTTCGCCGACCTGCGCAAGCGGCGGTCCCAGGTCGCGTCCGGCGGACTGCCGCGGCACATGGGGGCGGCATGATTAATTTCCTTTGGCCCGAGCTGCTGTGGCTGCTGCTGGTGGTGCCGGCGCTCGTCGTCGCCTACGTGCTGCTGCTGCGCCGGAAGAAAAAGGCCGCGGTGCGCTATGCCAGCCTGGCGATGGTCAAGGAAGCGATGGGCGGCGTGGCGCGGGTGCGGCGGCACGTGCCGCCGGTGCTCTTCCTGCTCGCGCTCACGCTGATGCTGGTGGCGATCGCGCGTCCGACTGCCGTGGTCACCCTGCCGTCGCAGCACGAGACGATCATTCTGGCCATGGACGTGTCGGGCAGTATGCGCGCGACCGATGTCCAGCCCAATCGGCTGGCGGCGGCGCAGGATGCGGCCCGGTCGTTCGTCAACGACCTGCCGCCGCGCACGCGGGTAGGCGTGATCTCCTTTGCGGGGACCGCCGCCGTGGTGCAGCCGCCGACGAACAACCGCGAAGATGCGATCGCGGCGATCGACCGCTTCCAGCTGCAGCGTGGTACGGCGGTGGGCAGCGGTATTCTGGTTTCGCTGAAGACGATTTTCCCTGACATCGAATTCGATCTGCGCGCGCACAATCCGCGCGGTGATCGGGCGAAGTCCACTCCGCTCGACAAGGTCGGCAAAGCGGGCAAGGACGACAAGACCGGCAAGTCGGCGACCAAGCCGGTCCCGGCGGGATCGTATGCATCCGCCGCGATCATCCTGCTCACCGACGGCCAGACCACGATGGGCCCGGATCCGATCGAGTCGGCGCGCATGGCGGCCGAACGCGGCGTGCGCGTATTCACCGTCGGCGTCGGCACCACCAAGGGCGAGCTGATCGGCGCGGAGGGCTGGTCGATGCGCGTGCGGCTCGATGAGGCGGCGCTGAAGAGCATCGCCGACGTCACGCAGGGCGAATATTTCTACGCGGGCACCGCGACCGACCTGAAGAAGGTCTACGCGACGCTGAACGCCAAGCTGGTGTTCGAGCAGAAGCAGACGGAAATCACCGCGCTGTTTGCGGCCGCCGCGGCGCTGTTCGCGGTGGCGGCGGCATTCCTGTCGATGCTCTGGTTCGGCCGGATCCTGTAGCGGGCGAGGCTCAGTCCCGCCCGGCGCGGCGCGGTCGCGGGTATTGCACCAGTTTCGCGGCGCGGCGCTCGAAGGCATCGCGTGGCGCGAGGCTGCGCACGGCGCCCGGCAGCAGCAGCGGGTAGTGGCGCAGATGCGCCAGCCTTTCATGCACGTTCCAGCACGGTGCTTCGCTGGTGACCCATAGTGCCGGGTCGAGCGAAGACAAGTCGAAGGCCGCCGAATAGCTGCGCAGCGTCTTGCGGCCCCGGCTGTCGAAGTACTCGTGGAAGTACGACATTGCCAGTTCGCGCAGCGTGCGGTAGACAGGATCGCGGTAGCGCAGCCACGCGCCGTTGCTCTTGGACAGCGCGCCCCACCTTTGTCCGCGGCGAAACAGCGCCACCACGTGCGGGTAATCGCTGAGACTGCAGTCGAGGTGCATCAGCAATGGTGGCCGGCCGTGCAGCCACAGCGCACAGGCGGCGACGAACGCGCCTTCGATGCAGTGCGCGCGGCCGTCGCGCAATACCGTGCGCACCGAGCTCACCGTCTCTCCTTCGAGTTCGTGGTTCGCAGGCAGTGCGTTCAGGTACGTCTGTATTTTTTCCGGCGTGGACAGGCGGGCCAGCGTGGCGACTTCATCGCGCGCGAGTTCCCGGAGCGCATGCCGCGCATTCGGAACAGGCGCGTCGCTGTGCATCGCGCGCTGCCTTGGCCCGGACTAGCCCAATTGCGCGCGCAAACGACACAGCTCGGCTTCGAGCGTGTCGATGCGGTCGACGAAGCTCAGCACCACACTGACGCCGTGCGAGTCGAGATCGAAGTCATGGCGCAGGCGCGAAGCCGTGCGGGCGACGACCAGCCAGCGTGTCTCGAAGGTCCAGGTCGGCGCGGCCGGGTCGCGCGGGACCAGCGCGCCGTAGTGAACCAGCTCGCGCAGGTCACCCTCGGAGAGTCCGGAGGCGCCGACGAGCTGCATCCAGGTAATCTCGGCGACGTCGTCGAGGCGCTGCGCCTCGTGGGTCTGGGCGTTCATCGGCTGGCCTCCCGTTCGAGTGCCGCACGCGGATTGAAGGTGGCATTTTCGGCGAGCTGGCGGTACGACTCGCGTTCAGCGTCGTCGATGGTCGTGGGTACTTCGATGCGCACGATCGCGTACAGATTGCCTGCAGTGCCGTTGCCGCGGGCGATGCCGCGTCCGCTGAGGCGCAGCTGCTGGCCGGCGCGCGTGCCGGCGGGCACCTTGAGCGTGACGGGCCCGCCGGGAGTCGGCAACTGCACGCTGGTGCCGAGCACCGCCTCCCAGGGCGCGAGCGGCAGGTCGAGGTACAGATCGCGTTCCGCCACGCGGTAGAGCGGATGCGGCGTCACTTCGATGTCGAGGTACAGGTCGCCGTCGGGCCCGCCGCGTGCACCGCGGCCCCCCCGGCCAGGCACGCGCAGCTTTTCGCCATTGGTGACGCCGCGCGGAATGCGGGCCTTCACCCGATGCGGCACGCGCCGCACACCGCCGTCCGGGTCCCATTCCAGCACCGAGAGTTCGAGATCCACTTCGGTGCCCGTGTAGGCCTGCTCGAAGGTCAGGCGCACCGCGGCCTCGTAGTCGCTGCCGGCGACCGGACGTTCGCTGCGCCGACCGGCGTCGGCCTGGCGCGACCGGCGCGCCGAAAGTCCGGCAAAGAGATCGGAAAGGTCGATGTCGTCGAACGACGCGTTGCCTGGTCCGAATTGCTGGCCCCAGTCCGGACCCGGCCGGAATTCCTGTCCCGCGTCGTGGCGGCCCAGCTGATCGTAGGCCGCGCGCTTTTCGGTGTCTTTCAGCGCCTCATAGGCCTCGGCCATCTCCTTGAATTTCTCTTCGGCGTTCTTTTCCTTGGAAACGTCGGGATGGAATTTGCGCGCCAGGCGGCGATACGCGGTCTTGATGTCTTCCGCCGAGGCGTCGCGGGCAACGCCAAGGATGGCGTAATAGTCCTTGTACTTCATTCGCAGACCCTGGTCCCGGCTCTTGAAGTTGACATTATGACGCCGTGGCGGACCACGCGCAGCGCGCGGTCAGGCTGGCAGTCGCGCCACGTCGACCCAGCGGCCGGAGGCCTGCGACGCGACGCAGGCCTCGATGAACGCCATGGTGTGCGCGCCTTCCTCGATGTGCGGGTAGAGCAGGTCGAGCGGACCATCGCCCAACGCGCGCGACATGCGGTCGGCCGCCGCCTCGGCATAGACGTTGGCGAAGGCTTCGCGCAGACCCTCGGGGTGGCCACGCGGCGAGCGGCCGGTGGCAAGTATTTCCGCCGGGAGGAAGGTGTCGCCACGACCGATGCGCTGCGCCGGCTCGCCCTGCATTGCGAGGTTCAGGTAGGACGCGTCGCGATGCGACCAGTCGAGCATGCCGCGCTCGCCGTAGATGCGCAGGCGGATGTCGTTCTCACCGCCAGCCGCAGCCTGCGTCACCGTGAACGTCCCCCGCGTTCCGCCTTCCAGGCCAATCAACGCCGAGACGTAGTCGACCACCTTGCGACCGGGAACCAGCGCGCCGACGTCGGCGACGACGCGTTCGACCTTCTTGCCCGTCGTGAAGCTGGCCAGATGTTGCACATGACAACCGATCGCGCTCATCACCAGCGCGAGCCCGCTGCGCCTGGGGTCGAGGATCCAGCCGAAGCGGTTGTTCTGCGGTCCCGCTTCCACGGCGGTCGCCATCCCACTCTGGATGTATTCGACCTGGACCAGGCGCAGCGCGCCCAGCGCACCCTCGCGCACCAGATGGCGCGCGTAGCGCGTCATCGGATACGCCGAGTAGCCGTGGGCAATGGCGTAGACGCGGTTACCTGCGTGCACGCGCTTGACCAGATCGCAGGCCTGCGCAAAGTCATGCGTGACCGGTTTGTCGCCGACGACGTCCAGACCGGCGTCGAGCGCGGCGACCGCGAACGGATAATGCGTGTCGTTGGGCGTCATGATCGCCACGGCGTCGATGCCGTCGGCGCGCGCCTTCTCACCCGCCAGCATTTCGGCAACGTCGCCGTAGCTGCGGTCGGCGGCAAAGCCCATCGTCACGCCGGCGGTGCGGGAGCGGGCCGGGTCGCTGGAAAATACCCCGGCCACGCACTGCCACCAGCCATCCATTTCGGCCGCGCCACGATGCATGCGGCCGATCCAGGCGTCGGGGCCACCACCGATGATGCCCAGCCTAAGTGGACGGCCGAAACGCTCCTTTAGTCCTGACATGAATGTTGCTCCACTGGAAGAATCGGAAATGCCGAAAGGTCGCAAGGTCGAGTCGCCGGAAGGCGCACCAGCAGGTCTTGCGGCGTTACCGCAACGGACGCGGCGATGCGGGCCCGGTGTGGCGATCAACGTCCAACCGCATCATGAATCGGTGCGCCAAGTCCGAGTTGCCGCTTGTTCCAGATCAAAGCGAGATCAAATCGGTAACAGTCAATCCTAGCACGTGGCCTCCACGACGATTTTGGCGCGACCTTACCCTTGACGGCGCGGCCCGAACGGAGTCTCATTAAATGGTCGCTACTGTCCAAACGAGGAGTGCATGATGGCCAAGAAAAAACCAGCGGCCGCCGCGGCCGCACCCAAACCGGCCCCCCGCAAGCGCGCCAGGAAGCCTGCCGCCAAGCGATCCACGGCCTCTGGCGCACCGAAGGCCTCTGCTGCGGGGAGGAGCGATCCTTTCGCGCGTTTCGCTTCCGGAGCCGTTCCGAGCATGGCCGAGTTTGCCGACATGACCAAAGTGATGTCGCCGGAGCAGGCGATCGAGTTGTACAAGGCGAATTCGAAAATGGCACTCGACGTCATCAATGCGGCGATCGAGGGCACCACGCGCATGCGTCGCCTGCAATTCGAAGGCGAGGAGTCCGCCCGCGCGATGGGCAGCAAGGCTGCGCAACGCGCAGCGCAGGCCGGCAGCCCGGATGCACTGATGGCAGCTGGTCAGGCGACGTCACAGGAAGCCGTCGAGCAGGCGATGCGTTATTGGGGCCAGATGTTCGAGTTGATCGTCGAAATGCAGAAACGCCTGTTCACGATGATGGAAGGCCAGATGGCCGGCGTGCCCGGCGTCAAGGAGGCCAAGGCGGCGATGGCGATGATGCCCGACCTGCGGCAGGCGCAGGATGTCATCAACGCGATGCAGGGCGTGGTCTCGTCCGGCGGCAACGCGTTCGAGTCGATGCAGCGGGTGATGGGCGACTTCGCCAAATTCATGCCCGGCATGAAACGCTGAG
>JAQBEY010000133.1:0-10577 GCA_032123655.1 Betaproteobacteria bacterium | reverse complement strand
ACATGGCCCTTTCCGATGCGCTTCCATTCTTTCGCGCCTGGATCTGTGATCCGCGGCGGGTTGCGGCGATTGCTCCGTCGAGCGTGCCGCTGGCCGAACTCCTGACCTGCGAAATATCGTCGGCAACGGGGCCGGTGATCGAGCTGGGTCCGGGGACCGGCGCAGTGACGCATGCCTTGTTGGCCCGGGGCGTGCGACAGCGGGACCTGACGTTGGTCGAATGCAGTGCCGCATTCGCCCGGTTGCTTGGAGATCGATATCCCGACGCCCGGGTCCTGTGCGCCAACGCGGCGCGACTGGCGCAATTGCAGCTGTTCGATGGGTTGCTGGCCGGCGCAGTGGTCAGCGGCCTGCCGCTTCTTACGATGCCGCGTCGGCAGGTCTTCTGCGTACTCACCGGCGTGTTCAGGCAACTGCGCATCGAAGGGGCGCTATATCAATTTACCTACGGACCGTTTTGTCCGGTGCCGGCGCGAATGCTCGAGCGGCTTGGACTCGAGGCCCGTCGGCTGGGTCAGGTGCGGCGAAATTTACCGCCGGCAGCGGTGTACCGGATTCGACGCCGTGCGCGTCCGTCGGGCGATTGCGGTGGGGGCTGACCGATCTTATTGCCGAATCGAGCTCGCAGTCGCGCAAAAAAAGCCCGCCGGATGGCGGGCTTTTTCGATCTTGCCAGCAATGCGTCAGGCGTAACGCTTCAACCGCATCGAGAACTGGGCGAGCGGCGCGATGCCCGACGACTCAGCGCGCTTGCACCAGTCCTGCAGGCGTGCCAGAAGCTGCTCGGAGGATTCGGTCGAGCGCTCCCACAAGGTCGACAGTTCCAAACGCATTGCATAGATCGTCGACAGGGCCCGACTCCTGGCCAGCGCTGCGTCGAGCTTGACCCGGTCGCCTTCCGATAGCGTCGCCGGGTCGGCGAGAAGCCAGTGCTTGATGCGCCGCGAGCTGGGCACGTCGGCGTCGGCGGTGGCACGCGACTTGAGATGGGCCAATTCGGCGGCACAGGCCGCCTTGAGCGAAGTCGCGTAGTTGGTCACCACATGGTAGCGATGGGTGATCACTGCGTGTAGTGTGGCCAGATCGGGCACGGTCTTGGCGTGCGCGAACTTGATTTGCGGCGCCACCTTGCGCACCGTTGCCAGGCGAAACATCGCCAGCGTGCGTATGTACATCCAGCCGATGTCGAACTCCCACCACTGCGACGACAGCTTCGCCGACGTTCCGTAGGCGTGATGATTGTTGTGCAGTTCCTCGCCGCCGATGATGATGCCCCAGGGCACGATATTGGTCGACGCGTCGGCGCTGGCAAAATTGCGGTATCCCCAATAATGGCCGATGCCGTTGATGATGCCGGCCGCGGTCACCGGGATCCACATCATCTGCACCGCCCAGATGGTCGCGCCGATCGGCCCGAACAGCACCAGGTTGACGACCAGCATCAGGCCCACGCCCTGGAAGGTGAAACGCGAATAGACGTTGCGCTCGATCCAGTCGTCCGGCGTGCCGTGGCCGTACTTGTCGAGCGTCTCCTGCACCTTGGCTTCAGAGCGGTAGAGTTCCGAGCCTTGCCAGAACACCGTCTTGATGCCGCGGGTCTGCGGACTGTGCGGATCGTCCGGAGTCTCGACCTTGGCGTGGTGCTTGCGATGAATCGCCACCCAGTCCTTGGTCTGCATGCCGGTGGTCAGCCAGAGCCAGAAGCGGAAAAAATGCGCGACCGACGGGTGCAGGTCCAGCGCCTTGTGCGCCTGGCACCGATGCAGGTAAATGGTCACCGCGGCGATGGTCACGTGGGTCAGCGCCAGCGCCACGACCACATAGCCCCACCAAGGGAGGTCGATCAGGCCGTGCGATAGAAGACCTAGAAAATCGTAACTCATTGATTATCCTATAAATATGAGCCGACCATTGGCGCGTTGAGCAACACAATGCGGCAAACCGTACCATTTTACGCGACACCGGCGTAGGTGACCAACTCTAAAGATTTGCGTTGGCCGGACGGTCGGGTAAAAGGAAGTGATCGAACCCGAGCCAGCGCCGTCGCCTTTGCAGGAAGATTTGCAGGCTTGATCCATTCGACCCAGGGCCCGACTCACGGTTCCTTGATCACCCGGAACGTCACACGATGCTGCATTTACCGGAAGTCACACTGGTCTGTATCGATACCGCCAACCATCGGCTGGCGCTGCGGGCGCTCGACCGATCCTGTTCGGATATCCGCTATGCGCGTGCGCTGCTGCTGACGGACCGGCTGCCGGACGGAGTCGAGGTGCCACAGGGAGTGGACGTGGTCGCCATCGAGCGCATTCCCTCCCGCGACGCGTATTCGCGCTTCGTCCTCAAGGATCTGCTCGGGTATGTGACGACCGACCATGTGCTGCTGGTGCAATGGGACGGCTACGTGGTCAATCCGGACGCCTGGGATCCTGCGTTTCTTGAATGCGACTACCTGGGCGCGTGCTGGTTCTGGCTAGACGAGGCCATGCGCGTGGGCAATGGCGGCTTTTCGCTGCGATCGCGGCGCCTGCTCGAGGCGCTCCGGGATCCGCGCATCGATCTCGTCGAAGCGGAAGATGTGACCATCGGCCGCGCGTATCGACCGTTGCTCGAGCGCGACCACGGCATTCGTTTCGGCAGCGAGGCGTTGGCCGACCGGTTTTCCTTCGAGGCCGATCATCCGGTCGGCAGGCCCTTCGGTTTTCATGGACTGTTCAATTTTTGGCGCGTGATGAAGGCCGGTGAACTTGCGACTTTGCCGCCACTATTTTCCGACCCTACGGTGCGGTCCGAGCAGTTCGACCAACTGCTGCACAACTGCCTGAACAACGGCTTGTGGATGCCGGCAGTCGCCATCGCGCGCCGCATCCTCGAAGTCGAGCCCGACCAAGCGGAAATCCGCGCGTTGCTCGACGATGCCGAAGCGAATCTCGCGCGTGTCGTCGACGTGCGCGGCGATGACCCCTGTCCCTGCGGCAGCGGCGAGAAACATTCGGCCTGCCACGGCGCGGCCGGCGCACCTTCATTGCTCGAACCGCAGTGGCGTTCACCAACACCGGACGAATTCGTCCGCCGCGGAATCGCACTGCACCAGGCGGGAGAATTGATTGGTGCCGATCGCGAATACCGCGCCGCCCTGGTCCTGCAACCGGCGCATCCCTACGCGCTGCACAATCGTGGGCTGGCCTGCCTGCAGCGCGGCAGGCTGGCCGAAGCGGTCGCGTTGCTTGAGCGCGCGCAGGCGCTTTATCCACATGAGGTGGAGTTTCGCCACAGTTTCGGACAGGCACTGGCGGCGGCGGGGCGGGTCGACGAAGGCATCGAACAACTGCGGCAGGTGGTCGCGCAGGCGCCCGGCCACGCCGTCGCCTGGTACAACCTCGGTGAGGCGCTGCGATCGCTGCAGAAGTCGGTGGAGGCGGTAGTGGCGCTCGAGACCGCATTGCTGTGCGCGCCGGGGTTCGCCCAGGCGGAAACTGCGTTGACGGAAATGCGGCGCCTCGCGAAGGACTGAGCCGCCGAGGGCAGCGCCGGTCGGCGAATCGTCAGGTCGGTGGCGGCGCGGCGCCGAGCAACTGCACGTCGCGGCGCGGATAGGGAATCACCACGCCGTTGGCACGGAAGGAAGCAAAAATGCGGCGATTGATCGCACTGCGCAGCCCCAGAAGGCCATTTTCGGGATCGCGCAGCCACAAGCCGAGTTCGAGATTGATGCCACTATCGGCGAAGGACATCAGGAAGGCGGTCGGCGGAAATGGAGTCGTGACCACGCGCGGCTCGGCACGAGCGGCCTCCTCCATCAGGCGCAACGCCAGATCGACGTCGCTGTCGTAGGCGATCTGCACGGGCAGGCTCATCCGCACCTCGGGTGTGGTCGAGGAGTGGTTGAGCACGGTGGTCGTGACCAGTGTTTCGTTGGGCACGATGGCTTCGATGCCGTCCAGGCTGCGCACGACGACGTAGCGCGAAGTCACGCGCGCGACAATGCCGTAGCGATTGTCGACGGTGATCATGTCGCCCAGGCGGATCGAGCGGTCCAGCAGGATGGTGAAGCCGGAAATATAGTTGGCCGCGAGTTTCTGCAACCCAAGGCCGATGCCCACACCAAGCGCTCCACCGAATACGGCGAGCAGCGTGAGGTCGAAGCCGATCGATTTCAGCGCCACCAGCACGCCGACGACCAGCAACACGGCACGCAGCACCTTGGCCAGCAGGGTCTTGGTGCTGGAGTCGAGCGTAGTCGCGCCCATTACCCGCTGCTCGAGCATGCCGGACAGCCACAGCGTGACGATCAGCGTGACCACGACCGCCAGCACGCCCGTGCCGATGGTCAGGAGGGAAACCGGCGACTCGCCGAACGGAATGACAATGGCGTCCAGTTCCCTGCGGATTTCCGGCAATGCGCCGACGAAATACAGAACGACGAAGCCCCACATGGTGAAGGCAATCATCCGCTCGGACGATTTCAGCCAGGTCCGGTCGGCAAACACCTTGCGCATGGCGTAGAACGTGATCCGGATTGCCGCCAGCGCGATCAACAGCGGAATCGCGATGTTGATGAAAATCGGGTCGCCGCCGAAGCGGGGATAGCCGGCACGCGCGATCAACAACAGTACGATGGCCAGGAGCGAAAAAAGGCCTCGGGCGATGCCCGCCCGCAACCGGGCGCCGCTGCCTGCCCGCGGGGCCTTGGCGCGGGCGCGCTGCTCGACTTGGCGGTCGATCAGCCAGGCGACTGTGAGACACAGCGCGACAATCGCCAGGTCCACCCAGCCCTTGGGGCCGGACAGGACGTCTTCGAGGCGTGAGAATTCGATCGGGGCGAGCACTGTCAGTTTGGTGGTATTTAGGCAGTTCGCGGGGCGGGCGATCCAGGCGCGTAATGTATCAGCGAGCGCGTTCGAGCAGCGCAGCGAAAAAGCCGTCGCAGCCGTGGCGATGTGGAAAGAGCCTGAGCGTGGGACCGGTGTCCAGTGCAATGCCGGCGCGACGCAGTTCTGCTGCCGCGTCGCCCTGCGCGAACGCGGGATGTGCCTCGAGAAACGCGGCGACGATCGTCTCGTTCTCGTCGGGCAGCAGACTGCAGGTTGCATAGACAAGCCGGCCACCGGGCTTCACCAGCGTAGCGGCAGCGGCCAGGATCGCGGACTGCTTCGCCGCGAGTTCGGCCACGGCGGACTCGGGTTGCCGCCATTTGAGGTCGGGATTGCGTCGCAGCGTGCCGAAGCCGGTACAGGGCGCATCGACGAGCACGCGGTCGATCTTGCCGGCCAGGCGCTTCACCTTCGTGTCGCGTTCGCCAGCCAGCACTTGCGGATGTACGTTCGACAGTCCGGAGCGTTTCAGCCGGGGATCCAGACTGGCCAGCCGCCTGGAGGCGATATCGAACGCGTACAGCCGACCCTGTGAACGCATCAGCGCGCCGAGCAGCAACGTCTTGCCGCCCGCTCCGGCGCAGAAGTCGACCACCATCTCGCCGCGACGCGGGGCAACCAGGTAGCCGATCAACTGACTGCCTTCGTCCTGCACTTCGAGGCGGCCGTCGGCGAGCCACGGATGGCGCGCCAGCGACGGCCGGCCGGAAACGCGAATGCCCAGCGGCGACCAGGGCGTCGGTGCCACGTCGAGGTCGTCGGCGGCGAGTGCGGCGAGCGCTTCGTCGCGCGTGGACTTCATCGTATTGACGCGAAGATCCAGCGGCGCCGGCTGCTGCCAGGCGCGCGCCAGCGACGATCGCTCGGCGTCACCGTACGCATTGCCGAGCCGTTCCCACAGCCAGTCGGGCAGGTCATGCGCCACGGCCGGCGGGAGCGTCGTGGACAACCGGGACTTGAAGTCCCTCACCCAAAGCGCCTCGGCCTTGCTCAATATCGGCTCGAGCTCGCGCAACGAATGCCCCATCTCCCGCACGACGACGGCCAGCGCCAGATGGCGCGGCTCGGTCGACTCGGCCAGCGTTTCGAGTGAGCGCAATCGCCGCAGCGTGGCGAAAACACCTTCGGCAATGAACGCGCGGTCGCGTTGACCCAACGCCGGATGCGCGCGAAAGAACGCGGATAGTCCGGTGTCCGAAGGCGCGTCGAAGCGGCGCACGCGCTCGATCGCCGCCGCCAGCATCGCCAGCTGATTGGCACGCAAGTTCATTGGCCCGTCATTTCGTAGGAGTCCATGAGCCCGGCGTTGCGCGGCGACTCGCTCGCGGTATCCGGCACATCCGCGAAGCTCGGCAGGTCGCTCCCGATTTCGGCGGCAGTCTCGTCAACGCGGATCGCCGCGAGCAGCACTTCGATGGTGCCGCGATAGGTGTGTGACACGCGCATCTTAACCGGGATGTGACGCAGCAACGGCGCCAGCCAGACGTAGGCGTCGGTCTTGCCGTCCTCACTGCGTCGGTGCCAGCGCTCGGCATCGACCGGCCCTTGCGGCAATTCGATCACTTCCGACGATTCGCGCGTCATTGTGTAGCGGTAGATCCGACGAGGTGTGGCGACGGTGACGCTGATCTGGTCTCCGGTCGGCGGCGTGAAATAGTATTGCCACATCAAGGCGAGTGGGTCGAAGGTGGGGAAATCGAGCGCTGCGATTCGGTTTTCGTGCATGGTGACGATTCCCGCTTCCCAGTCGAATTCTGCCGTCTCGACCCGGTCGGGACCGCCGCGCTCGACGCGGAACAACTGTGGTTGCAGGCCTTCCTCGGTGATGAGTCCACGGCTCTCGATCTTGCCCTGCCCGCGCAGCACCAGCGCGGCGAGTCCGCGCGCCTCGCCGAGCGTGGCGATCCGATAGCGATTGTCGGCGTGTTCGAACCGGTACACCGCCTCGCCGATCAAAAATCCCTGGGTGCCGTAAAACACCTGATAGGCCAGATCGACGCGCGGCGGGAGCGTCTTGCCGCTGGTCGCCGCACCCGGCACGAACTGTGTTTGCGCCTCGGCCGCGTCGATCGTTGGCTCGGCCTCCGCTTGCGCAACGATGGGATCGGGGGCGGGGCCGAGGTCGGGTGTTGGCTCAACCGCCTCTGGCGCAATCTCGACGGGCGCAGTCTCAGCGGGCGCGGGCGGCGGCCTGGGTTGCACGCGTCGTGGCTTGGGTGCGGGAGGCTTCGCGGCCACGACCGACGGCTTGGGCGGTGGCGGCAATTGGGTAATGACGACGGCAAGCGGTGTGGCTTCCGGCGAGCTTGGCGTTTCCGTCGGCCAGAACGTCAAGGCGAGGTGGACGGACAACGAAAGCGCCAGCGCGCCCAGCAGCAGGCGGCGCGTACGTGTTCCGGCCCTGGCGCTGGCAACCGCGAGCGCTGGACCCAGAGGCGACGAGGCGATGGCGGCGTGGTTCAAGTCAGTGGGCCGGAAACCGGGATTCAGGGAGGTGCCGCGAACAGGCTCGCCGGTGGCGCGCCCGCAGGCGCGCCATCGACATGAACCCGTCCGTCGACCAGCGCGATCCGTCCTGTGCAAATCCCTTGTACGACTGCCGGGAGCAGCTGGTGTTCCGCGGCCAGCACGCGCGCGGCCAGCGTGGCCTCGTCGTCGCCCTGAATGACCGGCACCGTGTTCTGCGCGATGATCGGTCCGACGTCGACTTCCGGCGTTACGAAGTGGACCGTGCATCCAGCCAGAGGCACGCCGTCGGCGAGCGCGCGGCGATGCGTGGCAAGGCCCGGATACGCCGGCAGCAGCGAGGGATGGATGTTGATCATCCGTCCGGCGTAGCGACGCACGAACGTCGCGCCGAGCAGCCGCATGAAGCCTGCCAGCACGACCAGATCGGGTGAAGCGGCGTCGATGGCTTCGGCGAGCGCTGCGTCAAACGCGTCGCGCGACGGATAGGCATGGTGATCGACGACCTGAGTCGCAATACCGTGGCTGCGCGCGACATCGAGACCAGCGGCGTCGGCGCGGTTGCAAACGACCCGCGCGATCGCACCGCCGAGGTGACCGTCCGACATGGCCTCCAGCAGCGCCCGCAGATTCGAACCGCGGCCCGAGATGAGTACGACGATGCGGGTTTGCGCCATTGGCGACGGCTGGCGCGACCGGGAGCGTCAGATGACGATCGTCGCCGCCGCGCCGGCCGGTCGGGCGACGATGGTTCCGATTTTTTGCGCGTGCTCGCCGGCTTCATCGAGGCACCGCATGGCCCGTTCGACATTCGCGGGCGCCACGATCACGATCATGCCGACGCCGCAATTGAAGACACGGTGCATTTCCTCGTCGGCGATGTCGCCATGGCGCTGCAGCCATTCGAATATCGCCGGACGGGTCCAGGACGCGCGCGAAAGCCGCGCCTGCAGCCCCTGCGGCAGGACGCGCGGAACGTTTTCAAGCAGGCCGCCGCCGGTGATGTGCGCTATGCCCTTGACCGTCACATCGCGCATCAGCGCCAGCAGTGGCTTCACATAGATGCGCGTCGGTGCGAGCAGCGCGGCGCCCAGGGTCGCGCCGTCAAAGGGCGCGGCGAGGTCGGTGCCGCTGTCGGCGACGATGCGGCGAATGAGCGAATACCCGTTGGAATGGGCGCCGCTGGACGCGAGCCCGAGCACCACGTCGCCGGCGGCGATCGACCGGCCGTCGATGATGCGGTCCTTTTCGACGACGCCCACGGCGAATCCGGCGACGTCGTATTCGCCCTCGGCGTACATGCCGGGCATCTCGGCCGTCTCCCCGCCGATCAATGCGCAACCGGCATCCACGCATCCGTCGGCGATGCCCTTCACCACGTCGGCGGCGACGTCGACGTCGAGCTTGCCGCAGGCGAAGTAGTCGAGAAAGAACAGTGGTTCGGCACCCTGCACCAGAATGTCGTTGACGCTCATCGCCACCAGATCGACGCCGATGGTGTCGTGGCGGTCGAGCGCGAACGCAAGTTTGAGCTTGGTACCTACGCCGTCGGTACCGGCTACCAGGACGGGTTCGCGGAATCGCTTGCCGATTTCGACCAGCGCGCCGAAGCCGCCGATTCCGGTCAGCACCTCCGGTCGCATCGTGCGGCGCGCGAAGGGCTTGATGCGCTCGACCAGTGCGTCGCCGGCTTCGATGTCGACGCCGGCGTCGCGATAGGAGAGGCGGGAGGAAGCGTGGTCGGACATGTTGTCAGCCTGGTGTCGCGCCTGCGCGGGCGCGGTCGGGATTCGGATGGCGTGGCGGGCGGGCAGCACCGCATTGGCGCAGGCGGCGCCGAAACAACTACAATCGATGCGTCGCCGGGGCCCGTTCGCTCAACCAGCCGCGGCTGCAACAAGAGCCGCTGATTCTACAAGAAATGACCGAATCCCGTCCTTCCGCAGACAGCCCGAATCCGGGCGCGCCATCGGCGCAGGCGCCCGCTGCCGACGCTGCCACGCCTGAGCGGGGCGCCCCGGCCGGCGGTGGCGCGCGCGCCGGACAGGCGTCAGGACGGGTCGCTGGTCGTCGCCCATTGGCGTGGTCGAGCTACGCGTGGATTGTTGGCGCCGCGCTGGTCGTCGTTCTGAGTCTGCATTTTCTGGGACCCGTGCTGACGCCGTTTCTGGTCGGCGCGATTCTCGCCTATCTCGGCACGCCGCTGGTCGGCTGGGCCGCGCAGCGCGGCATCGCACGTGCACTTTCGACCGTGGTGGTAGTGGTTTTGTTCGGCCTGCTACTGCTCGCGCTCTTTTTCGTGCTGGTTCCGCTGGTACAGGCAGAGGTGGGACTGGCCGCCAAGAAACTTCCCGAGCTCATTGCGGCGGCGAACGCCCGCGTTGCGCCGTGGTTGCAGCAGCACTTCGACATCACGCTTGGACTCGATCTGGAGATGGTGAAGACCTGGGTGACCCAGAATATGCACGAGGCGCGTGCGCTTTCGATGCGTCTATTGTCCGGGGTGACCGCGGGCGGACTTTTCGTCGTTTCGCTGCTGGTCAATCTCGCGCTGATCCCGGTGGTCATGTTCTATCTGCTGCGCGACTGGAACATGATCATCGAACGCCTCGATACGCTGATTCCCCGCGGTTGGCAGGTCAAGGTCCGCACCATTCTCGAGGAAATCGATGCGGTCCTCGCCGAATTCCTGCGCGGGCAGTTGCTGGTGATGCTGGTGCTCGCGGGCTATTACGCGATCGGATTGTCGATTGCCGGCCTCGATCGCGCCGTGGCCATCGGCATCCTGACCGGATTGCTGGTATTCATCCCCTACGTTGGCTTCGGCCTCGGCCTGGTGCTCGGCATCGTCGCTGCGCTGCTGCAATGGGGAGGCTGGCCGGCATTTCTGGGCGTGCTTTCGGTCTACGCCATCGGCCAACTGCTCGAGGCCTATGTTTTGCTCCCGTGGCTGGTCGGCGACCGGATCGGCCTGCATCCGCTTGCGGTGATTTTCGCCTTGCTCGCCTTTGGTCAATTGTTCGGCTTCGCCGGGGTGCTGATGGCGTTGCCGGTCTCGGCGGCGATCCTCGTCGGCCTCAGGCACTTGCTGGGGGCCTACGTCGAGTCACCGGTCTATCGCGACCGACGGTAGCGCCGGCCGCCATGCAGCAACTGATATTCGAGCTCGCGCCGGCGGAAACGCCGTCGTTCGCCAATTTCCTGCCCGGCCGCAACGAGGAGACCCTGGCGGCGCTG
>JAQBEY010000132.1:0-10193 GCA_032123655.1 Betaproteobacteria bacterium | reverse complement strand
CGTCAGGGTCGTCGACCAGCAGACCGTAGCCTTCGAGCGATTCCACCGTCGCCTCGACCACCGGCATGCGCACGCGGCGCAGGTCCGCCGGCAGCGCCGGATTGAGATAGTCGGGCGCGGCGACTGTCATGACCGCCTGCCGATTGCCGGAGTTGCCTGCACCCTTCTTATCCGGGATGCGCGATGCGTCGCCGAGGATTCACTCGGCGGTTACTGCGGCGAGCACATGACGACCAGGTCGGGCCCGTCGCCTTCCGCGAGCCAAAGCGCTGCCGTCATCTGATCGCGCAGCTCGCGACTGATCATGTACCGGTGGTTGGCGTCGATGCGGTTGCTGAAGACGCGATAGACCGGAATCGTTCCTTGCGGGCAGACGCCCACCGCGGGCAGCGCGACGTGGAAGAACTGCGGGTCCTCGGTGATGAAGCTCGGGTTCGCTGCCGCCGTCGCGGTGCACTCTGCCGTCCCGCGCCCGTAGAAATGCGAGTCGCCCTTGCCGGGGGGAATGTAAACGCGGCAGACGGGCGAGGTTCCTGCCTGCGCGCCGCCATATGCCGCAAACATCTGGCCGGTGCGCGCCCAGCCCTTGATCGTGGTGCCGGCATCGAGCAGCGCGATCTCGTTCGCCACATGCGTGAGAAAGTAATGGTCGAGCGTCGAGTTGTAGAACTCGACCAGGGTAACGAGCGCCGGGCCCGCCGGCGCCGCCTGCGCCGCAGTGACCGAAGCTGACGCACCGGCCAGGTTCGTTGCCAGGTTTGGAACAGGTGCGCCGGTCTTGTTGAGTGCGGTTACACCGTCGTTGGGTAAAGCGGCGTATGAAAATATTTCGACATTGGCAAGCTGGATCGATCCATCCGGGATGGGGAGAAATCCGTTCGGGATGATGAAATCCGGCGTGACGATGCCCAGATCGGCGAAGCCCTGAGTGGCAATCAGAATGCTTCGCTGCGACGTCTTGCAGGTCGGAAGATCTGCCGGAAACACGAACGTCTGCGGCGTCGCGGGGGCCTTGCCCCCGCTGATCAGCATTTGGCCCTTCCATGCCGCTTCGCCCGAGTCGCAGTCGGTGCGCCCGCCATCGCGTACCACGATGAATTGCAGCCGACCGTCGGCATTCGAGTAGATTCGATCGATATAGAAGAGCGCGGACAGGGCCGAAGCCGTCGTCGCGGTCGCGACAAGCGCCATCGTCAACAGCGCTCGCAGAAAAAAAGTGACGGAAGCGCTTTTCACCATAATTCCCCTCCTGACAAAATGGCTGGGCCCGCCGATTCGACATGCGGCCTGCCGATGGGGGAAGAACCTTTCCTGCCGTTGATGGATCGGTGGCATCTTGTTCCGGCGAAAACATGACGTCAAGGTCGGCTCCGCCGCCCTCCACGAGCCACACGGGCGCGTCCGCGGCGACGTACAGCATGCGCTTGCCGCAGCCTCATGACGGCGGATCGGCGGCGACAGGCCACGGGGATTGGCGTCACATCGTCGCCGGACAGCGCCAGCTCAGTGGCTGACCTTCCCCACCTTCGACCCTGACTTGCCGACCAGGAAATCGAGATCGACGCCCCGGTCGGCCTGCAGCACCGTGTCGCAGTAGAGCTTGACCCAGCCGCGATCCGCATGCGGCGGCAACGGCTTCCACTTGGTCTTGCGCTTGGCGAGTTCTTCGTCGGAGACGTGCAGGTGGACCCGGCGCTTGGCGACGTCGACCTCGATCAGGTCGCCGTTCCTGACCAGCGCGAGCGGACCGCCCGCCGCTGCCTCCGGCGCGGTATGCAGCAGCACCGTGCCGTAGGCGGTGCCCGACATCCGCGCATCGGAGATGCGGACCATGTCGGTGATGCCTTTCTTGAGAATCTTGGCGGGCAGGGAAAAATTGCCGACCTCGGGAAAGCCCGGGTAACCCTTGGGTCCGCAATTCTTCAGCACCAGCACGCATGACGGATCGACGTCGAGCTTCGGATCGTCGATGCGCTTGTGCAGGTCATCGACATCCTCGAACACCACGGCGCGACCCTTGTGCTTGAGCAGTTTGGGCGTGGCCGCCGAAGGCTTGATCACGCAGCCGTCGGGCGCCAGATTGCCGCGCAGCACGGCGATGCCGCCCTGCGGCTTGAACGGCTTGGCGATCGGCGTGATCACCGCCTCGTTGTAGTTGACCGCGTCCTTTGAGTTCTCCCAGATGCTGCGCCCGTTGACCGTCAGCGCCTTCTTGTGCAGGTACTTGCCGATTTCGCGGATCACCACCGGCAGGCCGCCGGCGTAGTAGAAGTCCTCCATCAGGTACTTGCCCGACGGCATCAAGTTGACCAGGCAGGGCATGTCGCGGCCGAGGCGGTCCCAGTCGTCCAGCGACAGCGGCACCCCCATGCGCCCGGCGATCGCCAGCAGGTGCACGACCGCATTGGTCGAGCCGCCAATGGCGCCGTTGATCATGATCGCGTTCTCGAACGCGTTCTTGGTCAGGATCTGCGACATGCGCAGATCCTCATGCACCATCTCGACGATGCGCCGACCCGCCATCCGTGCCAGCACCTTGCGGCGCGAGTCGACTGCGGGAATTGCCGCGTTGGTCGGCAGGCCCATTCCCAGCGCCTCGACCATCGACGCCATCGTCGACGCCGTGCCCATGGTCATGCAGTGGCCGGGTGAGCGCGACATGCACGACTCGACCTCGACCATGTCGGCGGATTTCATCTCGCCGGTCTTGAGCATCTCGGTGAACTTCCACACGTGCGTGCCCGAGCCGATATCCTCGCCGCGGAACTTGCCGTTCAACATCGGGCCGCCCGACACGCCGATCGTCGGCAGGTCGCACGAGGCGGCCCCCATCAGCAGCGCCGGCGTGGTCTTGTCGCAGCCCATCAGCAGCACCACGCCGTCGAAGGGATTGGCACGGATCGACTCCTCGACGTCCATTGCCGTCTGGTTGCGAAAGAGCATGGTGGTCGGCCGCATCAGCGTCTCGCCCAGGCTCATCACCGGAAATTCGATCGGAAAGCCGCCCTCGTCCCATACGCCGCGCTTGACCTGCTCGGCCAGGTCGCGAAAGTGCGCATTGCATGGCGTGGCTTCGGACCAGGTGTTGCAGATGCCGATCACCGGACGGCCGTCGAACTGGTCGTTGGGGATGCCCTGGTTCTTCATCCAGGAGCGATGCACGATGGCGTCGCGGTCACCGAGACCGAACCAGTTCGAGGAGCGGAGTGGGGATTTCTTTTTCGCGGGTTTCTTGCTCATGACGGCGTTTCCAGTGATTCAGTGATTAAAAGGGGTCCCGCTGACAGATCGGAAAGTTCAACAGGATCATGCCAACCTACATGACGGCGCCGAGATACCAGGGCACGAACTCGCTCTGTCCATACCCGTGATTCTCGCTCTTGGACTTGCTGCCCGAGGCGGTCTCCAGCATCAGCGCGAACAGTCGCTGCCCAACTTCCTCGATCGATGCATCGCCGTCGGCGATTTCGCCGCAGTTCAAATCGATGTCCTCTTCCTGCTTCACCCACAGCGCCGTATTCGTCGACAGTTTCAGCGAGGGTGAGGGTGCGCAGCCGTACGCGGAACCACGACCGGTGGTGAACACGATCATGTTGGCGCCGCCTGCGACCTGGCCGGTCGCCGACACCGGGTCGTAACCGGGGGTGTCCATGTACACGAAGCCTTTTGCCACGACGGTCTCGGCGTATTCGTAGACGGCGACCAGGTTGGTGGTGCCGCCCTTGGCGACGGCGCCAAGCGATTTCTCGAGAATTGTCGTCAGCCCGCCCGCCTTGTTGCCGGGCGAAGGATTATTGTTCATTTCGCCCTTCTCGCGCGCCGTGTACTCCTCCCACCAGCGAATGCGCGACACCAGCTTCTCGCCCACCTCGCGGTCGACTGCCCGCCGCGTCAACAAATGTTCGGCACCGTAAATTTCCGGGGTCTCGGAGAGAATTGCCGTACCGCCATGGCGCACCAGCAGGTCGACCGCGGCACCCAGCGCGGGGTTGGCGGTGATGCCTGAATATCCGTCCGAGCCGCCGCATTGCAGCCCGATGGCCAGATGCGCTGCCGGCACCGGTTGGCGCGTCACCGCGTTGGCATGCGGCAGCATGGATTCGATGATGCCGATGCCGTGCGCGATGGTCTTGGCGGTGCCGCCGGTGTCCTGGATGCTGAACGTGCGCAGCAGCGGACCCTCGGCCAGTTTCTGCGCACCCATCAGCGAACTGATCTGGTTGGCTTCGCAGCCCAGGCCGATCATCAGCACTCCGGCGAAGTTGGCGTGCCGGGCGTAGCCGCCGAGCGTGCGGCGCAGGATCTGCATGCCCTCGCCGTGGGTATCCATGCCGCAGCCCGAACCGTGCGTCAGCGCCACGACGCCATCGACGTTCGGGAATGCGGCGAGACGCTCGCGAGTGAAATGATCGGCGATGCCGCGCGCGACCGTGGCCGAACAATTCACCGTCGACAGGATGCCGATGTAGTTGCGTGTCGCCACGCGACCATCCTCGCGCACGATGCCCATGAAGGTCGCCGGCTCGGCGAAGTACTGCGTCGGCCGCGCATCCACGCCAAAGGCATAGTCGCGGTCGAAATCACCCATGACGAGGTTGTTCAGATGGACGTGTTCGCCCGGCGCGATATCGCGGCTGGCAAAACCGATGATCTGGTTGTACCTCCGTACGGGTTCACCGACCTTGCGCGCGCGCGTCGCCACCTTGTGCCCCGGGGGAATAAGCCCCGAGACCGTGACGTCCTCTTCAAGCAGGCGTGTGCCGCCCACCAGTTGGGCGCGGGCGATGACGACGTCGTCGTCGGGATGCAGGCGAATGGTCAGCGAGCTGCGAGTCAGCATGGTGTGCTCCCTCAGGAGATCGTCGCGCGTGCCGACGCCAGTCGGTCGATCGCGGCAAAGTCCCAGTCGATACCGAGGCCCGGGGCCTCGGGTGGAATGGCATGGCCGTCGCGAATGGCCATCCGCGACGTGGTGATTGCGTCCAGTTGCGGGATGTACTCGACCCACGCGCCATTGGGCACCGCCGCCGACAGCGAAACGTGCAGTTCCATCAGGAAGTGCGGGCATACCGGGACGTTGAAGGTCTCGGCAAGGTGCGCGACCTTGAGCCAGGGCGTGATGCCGCCGATGCGCGCGCAATCCACCTGGACGATCGAACAGGCCCCACGTTCGAGATACTCGCGAAAATGCGCGGGATGATAGAGCGATTCACCGACCGCGATCGGCATGGTGGCCTTGCGGGACAATTCGACATGCCCGCCCAGATCTTCCGCCGGCAACGGCTCCTCGAACCAGGCAAGTCCCGCTTGCTCATAGGCGTGCGCCCGTCGGCACGCCTCGGGTACCGTGAACGCCTGATTTGCGTCCACCATCAATTCGAATTCGTCGCCAACTGCCGCGCGCACCGCGGCGAGCCGCGCGGCATCCTCGGCAATGGTCGGCTTGCCGACCTTGACCTTGGCCCCGCGAAAGCCCTGCGCGCGGGCCGCGACCGCCTCGTCGACGAGTTGCCGTACCGGATGATGCAGCCAGCCACCTTCGGTCGTGTACACCGGCACACGCCGTTGCGCGCCACCCGCCATTTTCCACAACGGCAGCCCGGCGCGCCGGCATTTCAGGTCCCAGAGCGCCGTGTCGATCGCGGCCAGCGCCAGACTGGTGATCGCGCCAACCGCCGTCGCGTGCGTCGCAAAGAAAAGATCCTTCCAGATCGCCTCGATCTCGTCCGCGTCACGACCGAGCAGTCGCGGCGCAAGGTGATCGCGCAGAAGCGCGACCACCGACGATCCGCCGGTGCCGATCGTGTACGAATAGCCGGTGCCCGTCGCGCCGTCGGCGCAAGTGATGCGCACCAGCGGCGTCTCCTGCGTGACGAACGACTGGATGGCGTCGGTGCGGACGACCTTCGGAGGCAGGTCGACCTGGATGATTTCGACGCGTTCGATCGGACTCACGGTCCTATTTTCCGTAAATCACACCGGGCAGCCAGAGCACGATTTGCGGGACGTAGGTGATCAGCGCCAGCGTGATGAGCAGCGGCGCCAACCAGGGCAATATGGCGCGCACGGTCTGGTCGAACGACAGACGGGCAACTTTCTGCAGCACGAACAGCACCATGCCCATCGGTGGGGTCAGCAAGCCGATCATCAGGTTGAGCACCAGGACCAATCCGAAGTGGACCGGGTCGATGCCGAGCTTGAGCGCGATCGGCACGAGCACCGGAACCAGAATGGTGATCGCCGCAATGGTCTCCAGAAAGCAGCCTACGAACAGCAGGAAAATGTTGGCGAGCAGCAGGAAGACCAATGGATTGTCGCTGATGGAAAGCACGATCCTGGCGATGTTGTCGGTGACCTGGGTCGTCGTGAGCACCCAGGCGAAGATCGACGCGCTGGCGACGATGAACAGGACGACCGCGGTCGTCTCGATGGTTTCCATCGAAACCTTCATCAGCATCCGCCAGCTCAGCGAGCGATACCAGACAAAGCCGAGGAACAGCGCCCAGGCCACCGCTGCGACGGCAGCTTCGGTGGGCGTGAACAATCCGCTGGCCATCCCGCCAATCAGGATCACCGGCGTCAGCAGCGCCATGAACGCCTCGAACCTGAATACGCGATCGGCAATCATCACGGCAAGCAGCGGGGCGCCGAAACGCAGCCAGCCGGACATCGTTTCCTGCGACCAGAGGTAATAGAGCACGCCGGCAGCCACCGCGACGGCGGTCAACTCGAAGAATGCCAGTCCCATTCTCGGCCAGGAAAAAACGAGGTCCCGGCCGTAACCGCGTTTGTGCGAGATGTAACCGACCATCGCCATCATGAACAGCGCCATCACCACGCCAGGCAGGATGCCGCCGGCGAAGAGCTTGCCGATCGACGCATTGGCCTGCACGCCGTAGATTACCAGCGGCAGAGACGGCGGCACGATGGGACCCAGCGTCGACGAAGCGGCGGTAATGCCGACCGCGAATTCGACCGGATAGCCGTGGTCGCGCATCGCCTTGATCTCGATCGTGCCCAACCCGCCCGCATCGGCGACCGCGGTGCCCGACATCCCGGCGAAGACCACGCTGGCCACTACGTTGACATGACCCAGTCCACCCTTGAGCCAGCCCACCAGCGCAAGGGCGAAGTTGAAGATCCGGTTGGTGATGCCGGCCGAATTCATCAGGTTGCCGGCGAGGATGAAGAACGGCACCGCCAGCAGCGGAAAGCTGTCGACGCCGCCCACCATCCGGTGCACCACGGTCAGCGGTGGAATCGTGCCGCTGATCCAGATGTAGAGCAGCGACGCAATGCACATGGCGATGGCGATCGGGATGCCGCTCGCCATCAAGGCAACGAATCCGCCGAGAAGGATGCTGTTCATTTTTCGCGGGTCCTGTGCGGCCGGTCAGAGATGCGCTTCTTCGGGACGCTCGAGCACGCTCCAGCCCTGCTTCCGGTGCAGGTACGCGACCTGAATCGCCCGGAACGTCATCATCGCGAAGCCGAAGGCGACGAAGCCATAGACATAGCTCATCGGAAAGTCGACCACGGTCATCTGCAGGTTCTGCATTTTCGGAACCAGGATCATGCTGAGGTAGGTCGCGTAGCCCAGGAAGGCGACCCGCACGACGTCGACGATCGCCGACATTGCCCGGCCCACCGGGGCCGGCAGGTAGTGATACAGAAATTCGACATGGATGTGGGTATTGCGCCGCACCGCCATCGATGCGCCCACGAAAGTGACGACGATCAGCAGGTAGCGGGCAATTTCCTCGGTCCACGCCGCCGAATCCTCCATCACATAACGTGTGAAGAACTGGTAGAACACGTCCAGCGCGAGCAGCCAGAAAACGACCAGCGTGAACCAGTCCTCCCAGCGATAATCGGAAAGATCGATCGGCGCATCGACCGAATGCAGTCGACCTGACTCGTCCAGTACGGGGGCGTCGTCCGCCGCGGAATCAATGTTGACGCTCATGCGACCTCGCTTTTTGGTCGTGCATCCTGTTCACGCGGCGAACCTGCTCCGTCGACCTGCGTCAACGTCATCAGATCCCCGCGCTTCCTGGAATGCCGACTGCCTCCACTCGCGCAGGGGCTCCCGCCCCGCGCGCATGGAGTACCGCGTCACTTGATCGCGACGATACGGTCGTAGTCGGCCTTGGTGAATCCCATTTTCTCGACGGGGGAGTTCTTCAACACCGCGTCGGAAAAGCTCTTGCGATCGACCGGGATGACCTGCAGACCCTTCTTCTTGAACTCGTCGGCAAGCACCAACTCGCGCGCCTTGATGTCGGCGCTGGCCTTGGCCGCAGCTTCGCGGGTCACTTCCGTGAACATTTCTTTTTCCTGGGGCGTCAGTTTGCTCCAGACATGCGGCGCAACCTGCGTCGTCAGGCCGTCGACGATATGCCCCGTCAGCATGATCGCCTTCTGCACTTCATAGAACTTCTTCGCCTCGATCGTCGTCAGCGGATTTTCCTGCGCCTCGACCGTGCCATTCTGCAGCGCGAGGTACACCTCGGCAAAGGCGATCGGCGTCGGGTTGGCGCCGCAGGCCTTTGGCGTAGCCATGTACAGCGGTACATCCGGCACGCGGATCTTCAGGTTCTTCATGCCTGCGCAGTTGGTGAACGGCCGGTTCGACGTCGTGTGCCGCGAGCCGTAGTAGGTGTAGGCAGTGATCTGGATTCCGGTCTTGTCACGGAAGCCGTCGACCATCTCCTTGAACACCGGGCTCTTCGAGTACGCGAGCAGATGCTCGCCGTCGCGGAATATGAACGGATAGTAGGCGATCCCCAGCCGCGGATAACTGCGGGCGGCGAACGACGGTCCGCTGATGATCATGTCGACCGTCCCCAGCGCCAGGCCCTGATTGATATCGGTCTCCTTGCCCAGCGAACTCGCCGGATAGACCGTGATATCGAACTTGCCGTTGCTGCGTTTCTTGATTTCCTCGGCCGCCCACACCGACCACTTGTGGTAGGGCTCACTCGTCTCGTACACGTGCGCCCACTTGAGCTTTTGCTGCGCGAGCGCCGGGCCGCCGGCGACTACCGCGACGGCTGCGATGGACATCAGTATCAGTTTCGAAAGCATGCGCATGTTTCCTCCTCGATGCGTTTTTACAGCAAATGAAATACTGCTTCGGTGACGGTCAACTGCAGACGATCTGTACCTTGGTGCTCTTGTTCTTGTCCGCTGCCGCGGCGAATGCTGCCACGGCGTCCTGCAGCGGATACTGCCCGGAAAGCAGCGGCCTGACATCGACGCGACGCGTCGACAGATACTCCACCGCCCAGTCGAATTCGATGCCCCAGCGGAACGCGCCGCGCAGGTCGAGTTCCTTGGCCATCAGCTCGTTGACAACGAAGGGCAGCGGTTCGTGCGGCAGCGTCCCGACCTGCACGATCACGCCGCCGCGCCTGGTCGCCGACACGCAGGACTTGAGGGCGCTGAAGTTGCCGGACACCTCGTAGGCGACGTCGAACTGTGGTTCATTCAGCGCGTCGCCGTCGCGGTCGGCGCGCAGCGTGACGTCCGCACCGACGAGCTTCGCCTGCGCCAGCGGACGGTCGAGCACGTCGGTGACGGTGATCTTGCGAGCACCGGCGAGGCGTGCCGCCAGCACGGTGACGCAACCGATGGTGCCGGCGCCGGTGATCAGCACCGACTTGCCTAGAAGGCCGCCGCCGCGATTGACGCCGTGCAGGCCCACCGCCAGCGGCTCGGCAAACGCGAGTTCGCCCAGCGAGATGTCGCCCGCGACCGGGTAGCACTGCCGCTCACCCATCACGAAATATTCCTGGAACATTCCCTGCACATGCGGATAGCGGCTGGCGCTGCCCAGAAAGCGCATCTGCGAGCACAGCTGCTCGCGGCCCTCGCGACAGTATTCGCAGCGGCCGCAGGCATGCGACGGCGAGACGGCCACCTTGTCGCCAACCTTGACCCGGGTGACATCGGGGCCAATGCCGGCCACCACTGCCGAGGCCTCGTGTCCCGGAATCAGCGGCTCCCGAACGATGAAGTTGCCGTTGCGCCCTTCGAAATAGTAGTGCAGATCCGAACCGCAGATCCCGCCGGCGCCCAGCCGCAGCAGCACCTCGCCGGGTCCCGGCTCGGGCGTGTCGGCAGCTTCGATCCGCAGGTCTTCCTTGGCATGGATGCGGCAGGCCAGCATCGTATTCGTCATGGTCAATTCC
>JAQBEY010000131.1:0-3765 GCA_032123655.1 Betaproteobacteria bacterium | reverse complement strand
CGCGACGCGTTCACACCAGGCCGTCGAACAGCTGCACCTGCACCGGCTCGCCCGCCTCGACGCGGCCGCGCGCATGCTCGAGCACGATGAAGCAATTCGCCTCCGACATCGAGCGCAGCACGCCCGCGCCTTGCTGACCGGTGCTTTTGACCTTCCACGCCGCGCCGTCACGGTAGAGGATGCCGCGCTGGTACTCGGTGCGCCCAGGCACCTTGCGAAACGGATGCGCGGCCTCGGCGTGCAGCAGCGGCAGCGCGCAGTCGTCGCTGCGCCCACTTAGAACGAGCAGCGCCTCGCGCACGAACTGATAGAAGGTCACCATTACCGCAACCGGATTGCCCGGCAGTCCGAACAGGAACGCGTCGTCGATGCGGCCGAAGGCCATCGGCCGGCCCGGGCGCATGGCGATCTTCCAGAACAACACCTCGCCGAGCTTGGCCATCATTTGCTTGACGAAGTCGGCCTCGCCGACCGACACCCCGCCCGAGGTGACGATCGCATCGGCGCTCGCCCCCGCCTCGCGGAACGCGGCTTCGAGGCGTTGCGGGTCGTCGCGCACCACGCCCATGTCGATGCGCTCGACGCCGAGCCGGGTCAGCATGCCGTGCAGCGTGTAGCGGTTCGAGTCGTAGACCTGTCCTGCGGCGAGTGGTTGACCGATCGAAGTGAGCTCATCGCCGGTGGAGAAGAAGGCGACGCGCAGCCTGCGCTTGACGACGACTTCGGCGATGCCGAGCGAGGCGACCAGACCCAGATCGGCCGGCTTGAGCGCGCGGCCGGGCCGCAGCACCGGCACGCCGGTCTTCAGATCCTCGCCCGCGGCGCGCACATGCTGGCCCGGCTTCTGCCCAGCGGGAACGACGATGCGCGCGCCGTCGGCTTTGACGACTTCCTGAATGATTACGGTGTCGGCACCCTGCGGCATGACCGCCCCGGTCATGATGCGCACGCATTGCCCGGCGCCGATGGTGCCGGCGAACGCCTTGCCGGCGAGCGCGGTGCCGATTTCGGTGAGCGTCGCATCAGCGTTGGCCGTCAGGTCCGCGCCGCGCACGGCCCAGCCGTCCATCGCTGAATTGTCGTGTGCCGGCACGTCGATCGCCGGCACGATGTCCTCGGCGAGTACGCGCCCGAGCGCGCTACGCGTTGCAACGCGCTCGACGCCGCTGACTGGCGTCAGGCAGGCGCGAATCGCGGCGCAGGCCCGCTCGACCGGCAGCGCGTCGGGATCGTAGCCGTCCATGCAGCTGACGGCCGCGGCAATCGAAGCGATGCGTTGGTTCATTTGCATTGCGAAGATCGCGTGTTCTGGACGTCGAAGCCAGCGAGCTCTGCGCGCGTATTGATGTTGCTGAAGGCGTCCACCTGATCGTCGAAGGATACGATGACGTTCAGGCTCGCGTACCAGGCGTCGATCTTGCGTCCGCCCGATTGCAGGAAGGCCTCGAGGTGAGGCAAGACCCGGACCTGTACGAGCGAAAACACCGGGTGCGGCTGATCGCCGGTCTTCGCGACCGCGAGGTCGGCGTCGTTCGCCTCGAGCGCGGAACGCAGCCGCGCGACGAGGTCGGTCGGCAGGAACGGCGAGTCGCAGGGCACGGTCACCGCGAGCGCGGTGTGCGCCGCCTGCAGGCCGGCGTGCAATCCGGCGAGCGGGCCGGCAAAGCCGCCGACGGCGTCGCTCACCACGCGGTAGCCGAAAGCGCCGTAGGCCTCGAGGTTCTGGTTGGCGTTTACGACGATGGTCTCGACCTGCGGCGCGAGCCGCTCGATCGCCCATTGGGCCATCGGCCGACCCTCGAGCGGCTGCAGACCCTTGTCGACGCCGCCCATGCGTCGGCCCTGGCCGCCGGCAAGGACGATTCCGGTGACGCCGGTCACTTCGCGCATGGCGACATTGTAAGTGCGCAGTTCGAAACGGCGTTGTCGCGCCGTGCCGGGGCATGCCACACTGCGCGCGCCATGCCGGAAAGACGCCTGCTTGTTCCGTTCCTGAATATCGGGCACCTGCTCGATCATCTGGTAATGCTGGTCTTTCCGACCGCGGTGGTCTCGCTGGCACGCGACTGGAATCAGTCGTACTCCGAGCTGCTGCCGCTCGCCGTGGGTAGCTTCATCGCCTTCGGCGCCTTCGCGATTCCGGCGGGCTGGCTCGCCGATCACTGGAGCCGGTACAAGACCTTGCTGCTGTTCTTTTTCGGCATCGGCGGATCGATGATCCTGACCGGCTTCGCGCAGTCGCCCTGGCAGATCGCCGCCGGCCTCACGCTGACCGGTGCCTTCGCTGCGATCTATCACCCGGTCGGCATCGCGATGCTGGTGGCGGTGCCGCAGAACATGGGCCGCGTGCTCGGCTGGAATGGGCTGTGGGGCAACCTCGGTCTGGCGACCGCGGCGCTGATCACCGGTGCGCTGGTCGACCTGGTCAGCTGGCGCGCCGCGTTCTTCGTGCCGGGCGTCGTCTGCATCGCCGTCGGCATTGCGTTTCGCCTGGTGGTACCCGACCCGGGTCCGGTGAAGAAGGTGTCGAAAACGATCGGGCTTCACATCGACGCGCGCATGATGGCGCGCATCTTCTCGATTCTGCTGATTGCGACGGCCTGCGGCGGAATCATTTTCAATTCGACGACGATCTCGATGCCAAAGGTGTTCGACGAGCGCCTGCGCATGCTGACCCAGACCAGCTTCGGCATCGGCGCGCTGGTCGCCGCGGTGTACGCGCTGGCCGCGTTCGCG
Source organism: Betaproteobacteria bacterium (assembly GCA_032123655.1). Taxonomy (GTDB): domain Bacteria; phylum Pseudomonadota; class Gammaproteobacteria; order Burkholderiales; family Casimicrobiaceae; genus VBCG01. The sequence continues at coordinate 1,029 of JAQBEY010000131.1, read as the reverse complement.
CAGGTGCTGATGGGCACGCTCATCGACCGGACGGAACTTCGCCGGCTGATGATCGGCATTGCGCTCGTCCAGGTGCCGCTCATGTTCCTTGCCGCCAACCTGGAAGGCTGGGCGATGCTCGGCGTCGCGCTGCTGATGATGCTCGGTGTATTCGGCCAGATTCCGCTCAATGACGCGATCGTCGGCAAGTACTGCGCCGACGAATACCGCGCGCGGGTGCTGTCGGTGCGCTACGTAATTTCGCTCGGTGTCGCAGCGATCGCGGTGCCGATGATCGCCGCGCTGCACGCGACCGACGGCGGCTTCGGCAACGTGTTCATGGTGCTCGGCGTTCTGGCGGCGGGCATGCTCGCCGCGTCCCTCTTCTTTCCGACGCGCGGCGAGCTCGTGGTGCAGATGGAAAAATTCAGCGCCCAGGCGCCGGCCTAGGCGCACGCGGCGCACGCGGCGCACGCGGCGCCACACGCGCCACACGCCATCCGGTTCGCACCAGCAGGGCGCCGGTCGAACTGCTACGCTCACGCGCTCACATCGATTGATGATCCAGGGGGCTCGCTTGAGCGAAGACATCAGTATTCAGTTCACACGCTTTTCGGCGTTTTATTCGCCGCTCATCGCCACCATGGCCGGCGGCTTCCTCGAGCAGGAAGGACTGAAGCCAAAGCACTCGATCGCGCCGCCGGGCAAGTCGGCAATCGCCGGCCTCATCGATGGCTCGGTGCATGTCGCACAGTCGGCGCCTTCGCAGGGATTCGCGCCGCTCGAGCAAGGCAAGACGCCGCCCGCGCTGCACTTCGCGCAGGTCAATGAGAAGGACGGCTTTTTCCTCACCGGCCGCAGGGCGGAGCCCGACTTCGGCTGGGGGCGCCTGAAGGGCCGCAAGGTGCTTGTCGACCACGGCGGCCAGCCGATGGCGATGTTCCGTTTCGCCTGCTTCAAATCCGGCGTCAACTTCGCCGACATCGTGGCGATCGACGCGGGCACGTCCGAACAGATGATCGACGCCTTCAAGAAGGGCGAGGGCGATTA
>JAQBEY010000130.1:0-5938 GCA_032123655.1 Betaproteobacteria bacterium | reverse complement strand
CGCGATGGTGACCCCATTTCTTACGCCACTGCCGCTGGTGGCTGTACTGCGAGGAATCACCCCGGAAGAGGTGCCGGGCGTTGGCAACGCCTTGTTCGATGCCGGCTTCCGGATTCTCGAGGTGACGATGAATTCGCCGGAACCGCTCGCCTCGATTCGCTTGCTGGCGCAACAAATTGGTGAGCGTGCGCTGATCGGCGCCGGCACGGTGCTCACTGCGGAAGACGTCGGACGAGTCCGTGAGGCGGGCGGGCGACTGATCGTGATGCCACACGCCGACGTCACCGTCATTCGCGAAGCGAAGGCGCAGGGCATGATCTGTATTCCCGGCGTGGCCACGCCCACCGAAGCGTTCGCCGCGCTCGCTGCCGGCGCCGATGCTCTCAAGCTGTTTCCTGCCGAAGCGTTGCCGCCGGCGGCACTCAAGGCCTGGCGGGCGGTACTCCCGTCTGGCGCGCTGGTGTTCGCGGTGGGAGGAATGCGGCCCGACAATCTCGACCCGTATTGGGTGGCGGGCGCGTCCGGGTTCGGCACCGGCTCGAACCTGTATCGGCCCGGTACGTCGCTAGCTTCGGTGCGGGACGCGGCGCGGGCCTACGCGGCCGGCGTGCGCGCGCTCGCGCCAAGGGGGAACTGAAATGTCGACTGTTCGTTTGGGAAGCCGCGTGGCGGCGCAATTGGCCGCCGTCGCGCTCGCGACGATCCTTGGATTCGGGGTGGGTATTCCCGCGGCCGAGGCGGCGCAGGGATTCATCAGCTGCGCCAGCAACGGCTATCGCTACCAGTACTGTCCGGTGCGAACCGAGGGTCGCGTGGTCATGCTGCGCGAGGTCTCGGACGGCAGGCTATGTCGCCAGGGTACCGGCTGGGGCTTCGACGGTGGCGGCGTCTGGGTGGATCGCGGCTGTCGGGCGGAATTCAGCTACGGACGTAACCACGGCGGTGGATCCTGGGGAAGCGCGGGCCGTCTGACTTGCGAAAGCGTCAGCTACCGCCGTCACTATTGCAACGCCGACACGCAGGGCCGCGTGCGCCTCGACCGGGAAATTTCCACGGGCAACCTTTGTCGGCAGGGGACCGGCTGGGGTTTCGATCGCCATCGCATCTGGGTCGACCGCGGCTGTCGCGGCGAATTCCGTTTTGGCTGGAGCGATAGTGGTGGTGGTGCCAGCGGCGGGAGTGGCGGTCATGACGCCGCGATCGCGGCAGGCATCGTCGGCGCGTTCGCACTGGGTGCGATGATCGCCTCTTCGAAGCAGACTCCGCCAGCGGCGCCCCCGCAGGCGACACCCGCACCCGCGGCCGTTGCCGTTGCCGTCAAAGCGCCGGCCTGGGTGGTGGGCTCGTATCACGGCTACGATCCGGAATCGGGCGACATCGTGCAATTGGTGGTGAGCGGCGGCGGCCGGGCATACCTGCGCGATGAACTCGGGGGCATGGTCAACGAGGGGGATCTGCGCGACGGCATGGTCACGTGGCGCAACGGCAAGCGATCGTGGATCGCGCGCGAGGGGCCGGGCGTGATGATGGGCGACGTCGACACTTCCAAACACTTCTATTTCCGACGCGATGACTGACATCATCGCCCTGGGCGAACCGCTCATCGAATTCAACCAGTCGCGTCCTGACGACCCGCATGCCTATCTGCAGGGCTACGGTGGTGACACGTCGAACATGGCGATTGCCGCGGCGCGTCTGGGCGCGCGCGTCGGTTATGTGACACGGCTGGGCGACGACCAATTCGGCCGGAAATTCATCGAACTATGGGCTCGCGAAGGCGTTGACGCCACGGGCGTGGTGTTCGACAGCGTGGCCCATACCGGCGTGTACTTCGTCACGCATGGCGACGGTGGCCACGCCTTTTCTTACCTGAGGGCGGGATCGGCGGCCAGCCGCATGGCACCAGACACATTGCCCATTGATTTACTGCGGGGCGCGCGCTTGCTGCACGTGTCGGGCATCAGCCAGGCGATCTCGGCGTCGGCCTGCGACGCGGTGTTCGCGGCGATCGACATTGCCCGAAGCGCCGATGCGTTCGTCACCTACGACCCGAATGTGCGCTTGAAACTGTGGCCGATCGCCCGAGCCCGCGCGATCGTCGTCGCGACGCTGGCGCGATGCAGCTGGTGCCTGCCGAGCATGGATGACGCGCGCCTGTTGTTCCCGGGAGCGGCACCCGACGCGGTGGTCGATGCCTTCCATCGGGAAGGCGCGGCCGGTGTGGTGCTCAAGCTCGGCGCCGACGGTTGCCTGGTGTCCGACGGGACGCGGCGAGCGCAGGTCGCCGCCCACCCGGTGCAATGCGTGGACGCGACCGGCGCCGGGGATTGCTTCGACGGCGCGTTCGCCTCGCGGTTGCTGGCGGGCGACGACCCGTTCGCAGCGGCGCGGTTCGCCAACGTGGCCGCCGCGCTGGCGACGACCGGCTATGGCGCCGTCGCGCCGTTGCCGCGCGTCGAGGCGGTGCAAGGCATTCTGGCGATGGGGCAGGCGGCGTGAACGGCATCACCTTTCATGCTGATTTGTACGCAGGTAAAGTGGTGCTGGTCGTCGGTGGCACGACCGGGATCGGCGCCGCGATCGCGGATGCCTTTGCCGAACTCGGTGCCGTTGTGACCGTGACCGGAGCGACGGCCGCTGAGTGTGCCACGACCCGCGCGTCGCCCAGCTTTCGCTGTCGCGACGCACTTGCGCTGGACGTTCGCGACGATTCCGCGACTGCCGCGCTGATCGACGACCTGCCTCGGCTCGACGTGCTGGTCAATTGCGCGGGTGTCATTCGTCGCCTGGCGGAGCACGTCGTGGATGTCTTCGAAGAGGTGCTGGCGATCAACCTCACGGGCACGATGCGTACCTGTGTCCATGGCCGCGCCAAGCTCAAGGCCGCGCGGGGGTCGATCCTCAACACCGCGTCGGTGTTGTCGTTTTTCGGCGGCGGCCTGGTCCCGGCTTATTCGGCGAGCAAGGGCGGCGTGGCTCAACTCACCAAGTCGCTGGCCATCGCCTATGCGGCAGACGGCATTCGCGTGAATGCCTTGGCCCCCGGCTGGGTGACGACAACGCTGACGCAGACGCTGCGCAATGACGCGCAGCGCAACGCCGCGATTCTCTCGCGTACGCCGCTCGGGCGCTGGGCGGAACCCGAAGACATCGCCGGAGCGGCAGTGTTTCTCTGCTCGCCCGCGGCAGCCTTCATCACGGGCGTCGTGTTGCCCGTCGATGGCGGCTATCTCATCAACTGACGTCTGCCCGGAGGATCATGATGGCGATCGGCACGGCGATACGGCATCTGAAGAAAGGTGATTGGGAGAAGGCGCATTTGCTGGTGCAGAAGGACCAGACCACGCTTGGCTGCTGGGCCCACGGCATCGTGCACATGCTCGAGGGCGATGTGCCGAATGCCCGGTACTGGTATCGGCGGGCGCACCGGGATTTTCCCGGCGCCGCGGCCGATGCCGAAGCGGAGATAACCGCGCTCGCCAGCGCGGTCCGGGAATCGTCGCAATGAGCGCGGCGCTGTCCCGGTCGAGCGCCGGCATTCAGCCGGAGATCGCGCTATCGGCCATTCCGGCGGACGAACGGGAGTGGGTGCCGCAGGCCGCCGGCGTGTGGTTCCGCCCGCTGTTGCTGAACACGGTCTCGGGTGGCTGGTGCAATCTGTTGCGCGTACGCCGCAGCGGCGTGTTGTCGCGGCATCGCCATCCGATGATTGTGGTCGGTTATGTCATCAAGGGTCGTTGGCGATACCTCGAACATGACTGGATCGCCGAGGAGGGCAGCTTCGTCTATGAACCGCCGGGCGAGGTCCATACGCTGACCGTTCCGGAGGACTGCGCCGAGATGATCACGTTTTTCAACATCAGCGGTGCGATGATCTACCTGGACGAGAACGGTAACCAGAACGGCTACGAGGACGTATGGACCAAGGTCGAAATGTGCCGTGCACATTACGAGGGCTGCGGACTCGGGGCACAGCATGTCGAGCAGTTCATTCGTTGACGAGTGTGCGGAATCGATTCGGACCCACCGCGCCAGAGCCCTCGCGGTGATCGCGTAGAATTGCATGGTGGTTGGACAATTTGCCGCCGTCGGGATCGGCGCTGCCCTCGGCGCGTGGTTGCGCTGGGGACTTGCCACTTGGCTGAACGCTCGAGTGCCGGCATTTCCATTGGGCACGCTCGCCGCCAACCTGCTAGGCGGCTATCTCGTTGGTTTTGCGGTCGCGTTCTTCCTGGCCCGACCTGATTTGCCGCCGGAATGGCGGTTGCTGGTCATTACCGGATTTCTCGGTGCCCTGACGACTTTTTCTACATTTTCTGCGGAAGTCGTCGAACTGCTCGCCCGTGGCGACTATTCGGCAGGGATCGCCCTTGCCGCTACCCATCTGGCCGGTTCGCTGTTGCTGACAGTGGCCGGATTCGCAACTTTCCGCGCGCTGGCCGGTTGAGGCCGGCGCCGACCCAAAGGAGAAATTTCATATGGCACAGGCGATTCGAATTCACGCGGCAGGGGGCCCGGAGGCGATGGTGCTCGAGGACGTCAAGGTCGGCGATCCCGGACCTGGCGAGGTACGCATCCGCCACACGGCCATCGGGGTCAACTACATCGATACCTATCATCGGTCCGGCATGTATCCGTTGCCGCTGCCAGCGGGAATCGGGCTCGAAGCCGCCGGTGTGGTCGAGGCGGTTGGCGCCAATGTCGATTGGGTGAAGACCGGCGACCGCGTCGCCTATTGCGGTGGCGCGCCCGGGTCGTACAGCACCGAACGCGTGATGCCGGCGGAACGGTTGGTACGTATTCCCGACGGCGTCGACGACACCACGGCGGCGACGCTGATGCTGAAAGGAATGACCGTGCAGTACCTGTTCCGCCAGACCTATGTGCTCAAGGCCGGTGAAACCATTCTCTTCCACGCAGCCGCGGGCGGCGTCGGTTTGATCGCCTGCCAGTGGGCGAAGGCGTTGGGCGTGACGATGATCGGCACGGTGGGCTCCGATGCCAAGGCCGAGTTGGCCAGCGCGCACGGCTGCACGCACACGATCGTCTACACGCGCGAGGACTTTGTCGCGCGGACCAAGGAGATCACCGGCGGAAAGGGCGTGCCCGTGGTCTACGACTCGATCGGCAAGGACACGTTTCCGCAGTCGCTGGATTGCCTGTCGCTGCGTGGCCTGTTCGTGAGTTTTGGCGCCGCTTCCGGCCCGATCGCCGCATTCAACATCGGCCTGCTGTTGCAGAAGGGCTCGCTGTTCGCGACCCGGCCGACGCTGTTCTCCCATGCGATCGACCGCGCGACCACCACGGCGATGGCGGAGGATCTGTTTGCACTGGTGCGTTCCGGAAAGATCAAGTCGGAGGCGCGGCAGAGTTTCCCGCTCGCCGACGCGGCGGTCGCGCATCGCACGCTCGAGTCGCGCGCCACCACGGGTGCTACGGTGTTGATCCCCTAGCGCTGCGCGCCGCGGCGTTCAGCAATTCGCGCGCCGCGTCGGGAAGCTCCGACGCGGTGACGCCGAGCGGGCCGGCGCCGCGTTCGACCAGAAGATCGGCGGCGGCGCCATGCAGACAGACGGCGAAGCGCAGCGCGGTCGGCGCATCGATGCCCTGCACGAGCAACGCACCGAGGATGCCGCAGAGCACGTCGCCGCTTCCGGCCGTCGCGAGCGCCGGACCACCGCTGCCGTTGATGTCGATGCTGTCGCCCGGGTAGGCAAGCACGCTGCCGGCGCCTTTCAATACAACGCTGGCGCCCAGGCGCCTGGCGAGTTCGCCTGCCGCGCGAATCCGGTCGGCCTGGACCGCGGCCACATCTTCCCCGAGCAGGCGCGCCGCTTCGCCGGGATGCGGAGTCGCCAACGTTGGCGCTGCGCGGCGCTGCACCGCGGCCAGCAACGCGGCATCGCGGGCAATGAGGTTCAGTGCATCGGCATCGAGC
>JAQBEY010000129.1:0-11376 GCA_032123655.1 Betaproteobacteria bacterium | reverse complement strand
GGCCAGCGCCATCATCATCAGGCTGACCGTGCAATTGCCGCCAATGTAATTGCGCACGCCGTTCGCGAGCGCGGCATCGATCACCGGACGATTGACCGGATCGAGGATGATGACCGCGTCGTCCTGCATGCGCAGCGTCTTGGCCGCGTCGATGAAATAGCCGTCCCAGCCGGCCGCGCGCAGCTTCGGATACGTCGCCGCCGTCCAGTCGCCACCCTGGCAGCTAATGATCGTGTCCAGCGCGGCCAGCGCCGCGACGTCGCCGGCGTCCTTCAGCGCCGTCGAGCCGCGCCCGACGTCCGGGCCCTTGCCGCCCGCGCTGGACGTCGAGAAGAACTCCGGTTCGATCAGGTCGAAGTCGCGTTCCTCGCGCATTCGGTCCATGAGCACCGACCCAACCATTCCCCGCCATCCCACAATTCCTACACGCATGATCGTTCCCGTCCGGTTCCTCGTGCCTTGGTCATCGCGCCGGGCGATTCGCCCCGGCGCCTGGTCTGCCTGTTGCTTGTGTAGTTGCGCGCTAGCGCTTTGCCCGTGCCGGTTTTCGACGCACCGCCGTCGGCACAGCGCGCAGCCGCGCCATGGCATGCGCGTCAACGTAGCGTCCGTCGCGAAGCGCGTACTGCACATGCGTGCCCTCGACCTCGAATCCGAACTTGCCGTACAGCGCGATGGCCGCCGCGTTATCGGTATAGACCGTGAGTTCGAGCCGCGCATAACCCAGCCAGTTGTCCGCGATATCAATTGCGGCGGCAAGCAGCGCTGCGCCGATTCCCCGCCCATGCCAGTCATCGCGCACCGACATGCCGACCCCGGCCGCGTGCCGCCGCCGCGGCGACCTCGATACCGGATGCAGACCCAGGTTGCCGACCACTTCGCCGTCGGCCTCGGCTACCAGCAGATAGTCGTCAGGTCCGTTGTCGACGATGCGCTTGCGCCACATCTCGGCGGTCGGCAAGGGCAACTGCAGCGTCCCCGCCATCGCCCGCGGCGAGGCCATGATCGCGCAGATCGCCTCGGCATCGGCCAGCTCGGCGCGCCGGACCTTCGCAGCGGGAGCGCGAGGCTTCACCGCGCGCCCCGCAGCGCCGCGACCACCGCATCGCCCATCATCTTCGTGCCGACAACCGCCTCGCCCGGCAGCGCGATGTCGCCGGTACGCAGGCCGTCGCGCAACACGGCGCGCACCGCGGACTCGATGCGGGCCGCGAGATCCTCGCGCTCGAACGTGTAGCGGAACATCATTCCCAGCGACAGGATCGTTGCCAGGGGATTTGCCTGGTCCAGCCCGGCGATGTCGGGGGCGGAGCCATGAATCGGCTCGTAGAGCCCCTTCTGGTTCGCGTCAAGCGAAGCGGAGGGCAGCATGCCGATCGAGCCGGCAAGCATCGACGCCTCGTCGGACAGGATGTCGCCGAAGATGTTGCCGGTGACGATGACATCGAACTGCTTCGGATTGCGCACCAGCTGCATCGCCGCGTTGTCGACGTACATGTGCGACAGCGCCACGTCCGGATAGTCAGCCGCCAGCGCACTCACAACTTCGCGCCAGAGGATGCTGGTGTCGAGCACATTGGCCTTGTCGACCGAGGTCAGCCGCTTGCCACGCTTGCGCGCCGTTTCGAAGCCCACGCGGGCGATGCGCTGGATTTCCGGCACGCTGTAGAGCATGGTGTCGAAACCCTCGTCGTCGCCGGAGGCATTTTTCCTGCGGCCGCGGGGCTGCCCGAAATAGATGTCACCGGTCAGTTCGCGGATGATCATCAGATCGAGCCCGGCGACGACCTCGGGCTTCAGGGTCGAGGCGGCGGCCAGTTCCGGATAGAGCATGGCCGGGCGCAGGTTGGCGAACAGCGACAGCGCCTTGCGGATGCCCAGGATCCCCTGCTCCGGCCGCAACTCGCGCGCCAGCGTGTCGTAATGCGGGCCGCCGACGGCGCCGAGCAGCACCGCGTCCGCCGCGCGCGCCAGCGCCAGCGTCGCCGGCGGCAATGGATGTCCGGCCGCGTCGAATCCGGCGCCGCCGATCGGCGCCTCCTCGAGTTCCAGAGACAGTCCTTCGTCACGCAGCAAGTCCAGCACGCGCCGCGCCTGCGCGACGATTTCCGGACCGATGCCGTCACCCGGCAGAATAGCGATCTTCACGTTCCAGTACTCCCCTCAAAACGACGCGGCGCCGTCTCCTTCGATCCGGCGCCGCGTCGTGATTTCAAAATTCCTCACGCGAGCCAGGGTTGGTCCTCGAGCCGTTTGGCTTCAAAGGCCCGAATCGTCTCCGCGTGCTGCAGCGTCAGGCCGATGTCGTCGAAGCCATTGAGCAGGCAGTGCTTGCGGAATGGTTCGACTTCGAAGTCGAAGGCAAGCGATCCGTCGGGCGTCGCGACCAGCTGTTTTTCCAGATCCACATTCAGCGAAAAACCGGGGAACGCGAGTGTAGCGGCAAACAGCCGGTCGACCTGCGACTCCGGCAGCACGATCGGCAACAGACCGTTCTTGTAGCAGTTGTTGTTGAAAATGTCGGCGAACGACGGCGCGATCAGCGCCCTGAAGCCGAAATCGTGCAGCGCCCAGGGAGCGTGCTCGCGCGAGCTGCCGCAGCCGAAGTTGCGCCGCGCCAGCAGGATCGAGGCGCCTTGGTAGCGCGGGTCGTTCAGCACGAACTGCGGATTGCGCGTCCGCCTGGCGTGGTCCATACCCGGTTCGCCGTGGTCGATGTAACGCCACGCGTCGAACAGGTTCGGCCCGAAACCGGAGCGCTTGATCGACTTCAGGAACTGCTTGGGAATGATCGCGTCGGTGTCGACATTGGCGCGGTCGAGCGGCGCGACGATCCCGGTGTGAATGCGGAACGGCTCCATGGCAGCCTACTTCGGCTTCGCCGAGCTGGCGGCCTTTTCGATGGCCTGCCCAGTAGCCTTCACATCCTTGCCGGCACCCTCGATGGTATTGCAGCCGGCGGCGAGTGCAAGGCTCGCCACAGCGGCGAGTAGGGCAATTGTTCTGAGCATTGGCATCTCCGGTAGACCCCGCGCTATGCGAGTCGACGCACGTCGACGAAATGACCGGCGACCGCGGCCGCGGCCGCCATCGCCGGACTGACCAGATGTGTGCGGCCACCGGCGCCCTGCCTGCCTTCGAAGTTCCGGTTGGAGGTGCTGGCGCAGCGCTCGCCCGGCTCCAACCGGTCGTCATTCATGGCCAGACACATCGAACATCCCGGTTCACGCCATTCGAAACCCGCGGCACGGAACACGCGGTCCAGACCCTCGGCTTCTGCCTGCGCCTTCACCAGTCCGGATCCCGGAACCACCATGGCGATCTTCACGCTGGAAGCCACCTGCCGACCGCGTGCAACCGCAGCCGCCTGCCGCAGATCCTCGATCCGCGAGTTGGTGCACGAACCGATGAACACCTTGTCGATGCGGATGTCGGTGATCGGCGTGTTGGGCGTCAGGCCCATGTAGGCCAGCGCGCGGGCGATGCCCTCACGGCGTTCAGCATTGCGCTCCCGGTCCGGATCCGGCACCCGGCCGTCGATCGGAACGACCATTTCCGGCGACGTACCCCAGGTGACCTGTGGCTGGATGGCCGCGGCGTCGAAGACGTGGGTCGCATCGAACCGCGCGCCCTCATCGCTGACCAGCACGCGCCATAGCGCGACCGCGCGATCCCACAGCGCACCGGTCGGCGCAAACGGACGGCCCTTCACGTAGTCGATCGTCCGGGCGTCGACCGCGACCATGCCGGCGCGTGCGCCGGCCTCGATCGCCATGTTGCACAGGGTCATCCGCGCTTCCATCGACAACGCACGAATTGCTTCGCCGCCGAATTCGATCGCATGGCCGGTGCCGCCAGCCGTGCCGATGCGGCCAATGACGGCCAGCGCCAGATCCTTGGCGGTCACGCCTGCCTCCAGCCGGCCGTCGACGCGAATCAGCATCGACCTGGCTTTTTTCATCAGCAGGCACTGCGTGGCGAGCACGTGCTCGACCTCGGAAGTGCCGATGCCAAAGGCCAGCGCCGCAAACGCGCCGTGCGTGCTGGTGTGCGAATCGCCGCAGACGACGGTCATGCCGGGCAGCGTCGCACCCTGTTCGGGGCCGATCACGTGCACGATGCCCTGCCGGTGGTCGAGGAACGGAAAATACGCCTTGGCGCCGTGCTCCCGGATGTTGCTGTCCAGCGTCTCGACCTGCGTGCGCGAAATCGGGTCGCGGATGCCGAGGTTCCAGTCCTTGGTCGGCGTGTTGTGATCCGCCGTGGCGACGATCGACTGCACGCGCCAAGGTGAGCGCCCGGCGAGCTTCAGACCCTCGTAGGCCTGCGGACTCGTCACCTCATGGACGAGATGACGGTCAATGTAGAGCAGCGCCGTGCCGTCCGCTTCCTCGCGAACCACATGGCTGTCCCACAACTTGTCGTAGAGCGTGCGCGCCATCATCGGAACCGTCCGCGTCGAAGCGGAATCCACCGTTCAATCGGTGATTATTGCATAGCAGCATCGGCGTTGTCAGCGCCGGCCCCGGCCAGGGCTGTCGCCGGTGCCGCCGCTCAGGTCCGCGCCTTCCCGCGCGCCGCCGCGATCGCCTTGATCGCCTCACCCGAAATGTCCTGGCTCCCGGGGTCCAGCACCAACGCGGCCGTGCTGCGCAGCCAGGTCAGCTGGCGCTTGGCGAGTTGGCGGGTGGCCGCGACCCCACGGTCGCGCAGCGCGCGCGCGTCGGAACCGCCTTCGAGGAAATCCCAGGCCTGGCGATAGCCGACGCAGCGCATCGACGGCATCGCCGCGGACAGGGCGTGGCGATGCCTGAGCGAACGCAATTCATCGACCAGTCCCTGCGCCAGCATCGCGTCGAAGCGGCGGGCGATCGCCGCATGCAATCCGGCTCGATCGGCCGGAATCAACGCCAGGGTCAAGGTCGGGCCGAGCTCCGTCGGCGATGCCGCGCGGCGCCCCTGCAGCGCCGACAGTGCCATTCCGGTAATCCGGTGCACTTCCAGCGCGCGCTGGATGCGCTGCGCATCGGTGGGCTGCAGGCGCGCTGCCATCGCCGGATCCACCGCCGCAAGTTCAGTGTGCAGCGCCGGCCAACCATCCCGCGCCGCGCGCGCATCGATTTCGGCGCGGACGGTCGCATCGGCGCGCGGCAATTCGGACAGGCCCTCGCGCAGCGCCTTGAAGTAGAGCATCGTGCCGCCGGCGACGATGGGCAGGCGCCCGCGGCCGCGAATCGCGGTGATTGCGGCCAGTGCGTCGCGCACGAAACGCGCAGCCGAATACGACTCGGTGGGCTCGACCAGGTCCAGGAGGTGATGCGCAACAGACGCGCGTTCCTCCGCCCCCGGCTTCGCGGTGCCGATGTCCATGCCGCGGTAAACCTGCGCCGAGTCGACGGAGACGATTTCGCCATCGAAGCGCCGGGCCAGTTCGAGCGCAAGCGCGCTCTTGCCCGACGCGGTCGGACCCATCAGCAGGACGGCGGGCAGCACAACGACCGCGCCGTCAGCGGCCACGCAGGAACAGGCGGTCGAGGTCGGCGAGCGACAGCTGATACCAGGTCGGACGTCCGTGGTTGCACTGCCCCGAACGCTCGGTCGCCTCCATCGAGCGCAGCAGCGCATTCATTTCCGGCACCGCCAGCGCCCGGTTCGCCCTGACGGCACCGTGACAGGCCATCGTCGACAGCAGCTCGTCGCGGCGCGCCGACAGCACCTGCGTGCCACCGTACTCGCGCATTTCGTGCAGCACGGCGCGCGCGAGTGTCACCGGATCGGCGTCGGCGAGCGGCGCCGGCACACCGCGCACGGCGAGCGTGCCGGGCCCGAGCGGCGACAGCGCGAAGCCGAGTGCGGCCAGCGCCTCCGCATGCTCCTGCGCGGCGTCGATTTCCAGTGCCGCCGCCGCAAAGGTCGCGGGGACGAGCAAAGGTTGCACCGGCAGGTGCGCGTCAAAGCCGGACTTGAGCTTCTCGTACACGATGCGCTCGTGCGCCGCATGCATGTCGACGAGAACCAGTCCTGCGCGGTTCTGCGCAAGGATGTACACGCCGTGCAACTGCGCCAGCGCGAAGCCGAGCGGATGCGCCTCGTCGGTGGGCAGTTCCGTTGCCACCGCAGGATCCCGCGCACCGAACAACCGGGCGTAGAACGCCGACGCTTCACCGGTAGCCAGCGCCATGGTCGCCTGCGCCGGTGGCAGCCCCGTGCGCACGAAATCCGGACTCCCCCCACGAACAGCGCCCGGGGCATCGCGCGCCTCTCCGATCGGCGGCGGGCGTGCTGCCGCGATGCCCAGTCGTTCCGCCGCGGATACCGCGGGCTGATCGGCCGCCGTCGCGGCAAGCGAACGCTCGACCGCGTGCCGGACGAACTGGTGGATCCCGCCCGCGTCGCGGAAGCGCACCTCGATCTTCTGCGGATGCACGTTCACATCGACACGCCGCGGATCGATTTCGAGCCACAGCACGTAGGCCGGCTGCCGGTCGTGGTGCAGGATGTCGCGATACGCTTCGCGCAGCGCGTGCTGCAACACTCGGTCGCGCACGAAACGTCCGTTCACGAACAGGTACTGCCCGGCGCCCTGCGCCGCATACGCCGGCCGGACCGCGAACCCGGATAGTCGAACCTCACCGGCGTCGGCATCCACGCGCACCGCCTGCGCGACGAACGCTTCGCCTTGCAGTGCCTCGACCCGCGCCTGACGTCCTCCAGCCACCAGCCGCTGTTTCACACGGGCGTTGTGCTGCAGCGTGAACGCCACCGACGGGTGCGCGAGCGCCAGGCGACGGAAGGCTTCGTCGCAATGACCCCACTCGGTGGCCTCCGTGCGCAGGAACTTGCGCCGCGCCGGCGTATTGAAGAACAGATCCTCGACGGTGACGGCGGTGCCGGCAGCGAGCGCCGCCGGAGCGATTCCCCCGACCGTGCCGCCTTCGACCTCGATGCGCCAGGCATGCGGCTTGCCGGCGGCGCGTGAGGCAAGCGCCAGACGCGACACCGACGCGATGGACGCCAGCGCCTCGCCACGAAAGCCCAGCGATGCGATTGCTTCGAGGTCCATCACCGACTGGATCTTCGAGGTCGCGTGGCGCGCGATCGCCGCCGCCAGATCCTCGCGCGCGATCCCGGCGCCGTCGTCGGCGACGCGCAGGCGTTTGGCGCCGCCGCCCGCGATATCGACATCGATCCGGGTCGCTCCCGCATCGAGCGCGTTCTCGATCAATTCCTTTACCGCCGCGGCCGGCCGCTCCACGACCTCGCCTGCGGCGATCTGGTTGATGAGCAGATCGGGAAGCGCGCGAATCGCCGGCATCAGCGGCGCAGCCCCTGCGCCCAGCGGGTGTAGATTCCGTCGGCGACAGCGCGGAGCGCGGCCAGCCGCGCTTCGAGGTCGCTGCGCAGGTCCGCCGCGCTTTGCAGGTGGACGCTGGACCGCGCCGGCAGTTCGTCGGCACCGATGCGGCACCACGTTTCGACCAGTTCGCGCGTCATCTCGATGTGGCACTGGAACCCCAGGTGCCGCCCGTCGATGACGAACGCCTGATTCGCGTTGACGTCGCTGGTCAGGATGCGCGTGGCCATCGGTGGCAGGTCGAAGGCGTCGTAGTGCCACTGCAGCACGGCGAAGCGCGGCAGGCCGCCGAACCATTCGCGGCGGGCGCCCCGGTCGCAGACGTCGACGTGCAGCCAGCCGATTTCGGGTTCGGACATCGGCGCGACCCGCGCGCCCAGCGCCTTCGCCAGCAACTGACCGCCAAGGCAATGCCCGATGACGGGGGTAGCGGTCGAAATGGCGTCGCGCAGGAGTTCACACAGCGGGTCCACCCAGGGCAGCGGGTCGTTGACGCTCATCGGTCCGCCCATCATGCAGATACCGGAGAACGCCGCCGGACTCGCCGGCACCGCGGCGCCTTCATCGATTGCGATCAGCTGGGCGGGAATGCCCTGCGCTGCGAGCCATTCGCCGAAGTACCCGGCATGCTCGGAGGGCGTGAAGCGGAAAAGGGCGATGGGGAGCATGGGCGGCGGTCGACGAGTCGGCCCCGCCTTCGGTCATCCGGCCGACGGAACCAGCACAAATATTAGCAGAGGGACGCTGCCCGCCTGGCCGCCGCTACATCTGCCTGAAGAGGTGCGTGAACTGGCGCGAAATCGGCAGCCTTTCGGGCCGGTTCCTGAGCATGATGAACTGCCGCTCGGCATCTTCGCGCAGCACGCCGGAGATCGCGTCGAGGTTGACGATCGTGCCGCGGTGCACCTGCCAGAATTTCTGCGGATCGAGTTCGGCGAGCAGTTCCTTCAGGGGGGTGCGGATCAACGCCTCGCTGTCGGCCAGCACAACCCTCGTGTATTTGGTATCCGACTGGAAATAGACGACGTCCGCAACCGGTATCAGCCGCAGCTGCTTGCCGACCGCCGCGCGAATCCAGCGCATCCACTGTCCATCGGGCCTCGCCGCGGCCCGCAGTTCGGCCAGCAGCGCGGAAAGATCGAGCGGCGGGCCTTCAAGCTTGGCGCGAACGCGCGCAACCATCACGGCAAGCCGCTCGTCGTCCACCGGCTTCAGCAGGTAATCGACCGCGCCGGCCTCGAACGCCTTCAGTGCATACTGATCGTAGGCGGTGATGAACACGACGTGGCAGTGCCCGCCGATCGCAGCCGCAACGTCCAGGCCCGACCGTCCCGGCATGCGGATGTCGAGAAAGGCGAGGCGTGGCTGATGCTGCGCGAACAGCGCCAGCGCCGTGTCGCCGTCTTCGGCCTCGGCAACGATCTCCAGCTCCGGCCACGCCTTCGCCAGCTTTTCCTTCAACCGCTCGCGCATCAGCGGCTCGTCTTCGGCGATCAAAGCAGTGGGTGCGATCATTCGGTGGGTGTCCTCGCGGAAAGCGAATCTGTTGCTGCGCTGTCGGGCCGCGTCAGCGGAATGAGAATGCGGGCGCGAAATCCGCAGGGCTCGTTTTCTTCGAGCTCGAGTGCCGCGGCGTCACCATAGAGCAGCGCAAGGCGTTCGCGCACGTTTGCCAGGCCAATCCCCGACGTCGACGGCAAGCCGGTCAGGCCCGCGCCCGTGTCTTCGACGGTCAGCACGAGCCACGCCCCCCGTCGCTCGACCATGACGTCGATGCGCCCGCCACGCGCGCAAGGCTCGATGCCGTGCTTGATCGCGTTTTCGACCAGCGTGATCAGCATCCCCGGCGGAACCGGCGTCGCCTCGAGATCTTCAGGAAGCGAAAGCGACCAGACGAGGCGTCTGGAGAGACGCGCCTGCATGATCCCCAGGTAGGCGCGAATCATTCCGGCCTCCTGCCGCAGCGTGGCCACCTCGTCACGCAGCGCCGGGGTGGCAGCGCGCAGGAATCGGATCAGATCACCGATCAGTCGAGCCGCATCGGGCGCACCCTTTTCCGCGAGCTGCTGCGCGCTGCCCAGCGTATTGAACAGGAAATGCGGCTCGATCTGCAGCTGGAGCAGCTTCAGCTTCGACTCGGCGAGCTGCCTTGACGTCTCGCTCTGCCGCGCCTCGGCTTCGAAGTGCGCGGTGAGCGCGCGATATTCGCGATTGCGCAGATGGGCGATCAACGCCGTCACGAACGCGAACAGGAATCCGAATACCAGCGCGGCGGTGACGACGTGACGCAGCTTGGCGCTGTCGTTGAGGTAGGCCAGAGGGTCGACCCCCTGCACCAGCCCGGCAATGGACGCGCCGACCAGCGCGCCAACCAGCGCCAGCAGCGGCGCAAGCACCGTTTGGCGGAAGATTCGGCCCTGAAATTTACGATAGCCGAACCAGGCGGAAAGTCCGGACCAGATCAGCGTCAGCACCACCAGATTGAACAGGATCGCCGCCTCTGCGAACGACATGTTCCACGGAAGCTGCGAGGCCATCCACGCCACCAGCGTGGTGGCGGCGACGACGCCAATCAGCCAACGCCAGCCGCCGCTCGTGTAGAACCAGCGGTCGAACGCCCGCACATCGCGTCGCTCGATTTCGGACAGCGATCCGAGCACGCGCTGCGCAAAATCGTCATAGCGAGTCCTGAGCGTCTCGATCATGCGCAAGCAGGTTCTCCTCCGGAGTTCATGCCGTCATCGTAGAAATTTCCGGGCGGAAAAGGCGGACGAACCCGACGAAGCGCCGGGATCCGGGGACGAGCAGCGGCCGGCCGGGCGTGGCCCGCGGTCCGTGCGGCGTCAGAAATTGCGCGCGATGCGCGCGTAGGCCGAGTGGTTGTGGATTGACTCGAAGTTTTCGGCCTCGACGCAGAATCCGCCGAAGCGACGATCACTGGCCAGCCGGCCGGCGACACCGCGTACCAGGTCCTCGACAAAGCGCGGATTGTTGTACGCGCGCTCGGTCACGTATTTTTCGTCGGCACGCTTGAGAATGCCGAAGAGCTCGCACGATGCCTCTTCCTCGGCGATACGCAGAAGTTCCTGCACGAACACCGGCGCGTCCGCCTTCACCGCGATCGTGATCGTCGAGCGCTGGTTGTGCGCGCCGTACTCGGAGATTTCCTTCGAGCAAGGGCACAGCGAAGTTACCGGAACCGCGACGGTCACCGTGGTCGAGTAGCGACCATTCAGCAATTCGCCGGTCAGCCGCACCTCGTAGTCGAGCAGGCTCGCCACGCCCGAGACGGGCGCGAGCTTGCGCACGAAAAATGGGAAGGTGAACTCGATCCGGCCACCGGGTGCATCCAGCCGGAACACGAGGTCATCGAGCAACGCCCGCAAGGTGGCCACCGAAAGTGGCGCCGCGCCGGGCACGGCGCGCTCCTCGAGGAGCATCACCAGGCGTGACATGTGCGTGCCCTTGCGTTCCGCCGCCAACGCCACATAGACGTTCGCGACCGCGATCGTGCCGCGGGCAACACCGTCCTGATCGGCGAAGCTGAGCGGATACTTGAGGCCGCGAATGCCGACCTGATCGATTGCCAGGTTGCGCTCGTCCCGCCCCGACTGGATATCGGGGATGGGCATCATTTGGCCGGGGTTCTCGGGTCGGTTCATGGCGTCAGGGGGTTATTGTAGCCTGTAGCCGAGGCCGCGTCAGGCCGCGGGTTTCGTCCGGGAACGGGCCTGCAACGCAGCGAAACGCTCCCGCACCGCCGCGGTCACCCCGGCGGCGTCGAGTCCCACGTGGGCCAGCAGGAACGCGGGATCGCCATGGTCGATGAAGCGGTCCGGCAACCCCAGATGCATGATCGGCACGACGACATTGGCCGCCGCCAGGGCCTCGGCGACCGCGCTGCCGGCCCCGCCGGCGACCACGTTTTCCTCGATCGTGACCAGGGCATCGTGCTCACGTGCGAGCCGCAGCACCAGGTCAACGTCCAGCGGTTTGACAAAGCGCATGTTGGCAACCGTCGC
>JAQBEY010000128.1:0-69664 GCA_032123655.1 Betaproteobacteria bacterium | reverse complement strand
CCTGCCGCCGAAGCGGCGGCCGCGGCCCCCGCCGCGCCGGCGGCCAGTGCCCCAGCCACTGACCCGGCGGCCTCGCCGGTGCTGCTCGACAATCCCTACGGGCTCGAGGCCATCTGGAAGGGTGGTGACCTGGTCGCCAAGACCACGCTGGCGATCCTGATCATCATGTCGATGGGGAGCTGGTACATCATCATCACCAAGATCTACGAGCAGGCCAAGATGGGCACGCAGGCGAAGGACGCCCGCAAGAACTTCTTCAAGGCGGCATCGGTGCGCGATGGGGCCGAAGTCCTCAAGAAAAACAGCCCGTATCGCTTTCTCGCCGAGTCGGGGCTGGAGGCGACAAGCAAGCACGAAGGGCTGCTTGGCAACATCGATCTGAACGAGTGGATTGCCATGTCCATCCAGCGCGCGATCGAGAACGTGCAGAGCCGGACGCAGGACGGCCTGGCGTTCCTGGCCACCGTGGGCTCGACCGCCCCGTTCGTCGGCCTCTTCGGCACGGTCTGGGGCATCTACCACGCGCTCACCGCCATCGGCATTGCCGGCCAGGCGTCGATCGACAAGGTGGCCGGTCCCGTGGGCGAAGCGCTGATCATGACGGCGATCGGTCTTGCCGTGGCGGTGCCGGCGGTGCTCGGCTACAACTGGCTGATCCGGCGCAACAAGTCGGCGATGGATGAGGTGCGTGGTTTCGGCGCCGACCTGCACGCGGTGCTGTTGAGCAACAACAAAACGCCGGCCAAGGCCTGAAATCATGGGCATGAACGTCGGCGCGTCCTCCGGCGACGAGGATCAAGTCGTCTCGACCATCAACACCACGCCGCTGGTCGACGTGATGCTGGTGCTGCTGATCATTTTCCTGATCACCATTCCGGTCGTCACGACATCGGTTCCGGTGACGCTGCCGAAGGAGCGCAACGAGATTCGCGAAACCAAGCCCGAGAACATCGTGCTGTCGGTCGACGCGAACGGCGGCATTTTCTGGAACGACCTGAAAATGCCCACCACCGCGGCGCTGATCGACCGGCTCAAGAAGATCGCGGTCCTGACCCCGCAGCCCGAGGTCCAGATTCGCGGCGACGGCGCCGCCAAATACGATTCGGTCGGGCGCATCATCTATGCCTGCCAGCGCGCGGGTATCGCCAAGGTCGGCTTCATCACCGAGCCGCCGGCGCGTGGCGGCTGATTCGGCTGCCGCGGACAACCGGAGGAGGAACAGACAATGGGAATGAACATTGGCGCGAGCGGCGGATCGAGTGACCCGGATGTGATCCTCGACATCAACACCACGCCGCTGATCGACGTGATGCTGGTGCTGCTGGTGATGCTGATCATCACGCTGCCGATCCAGTTGCATTCGGTAAACCTCAACATGCCGACCGGAAATCCGCCGCCACCGCTGATCAAGCCCGAGGTGGTCAAGCTGGACATCGATCCGTCGAGCGCGATCTACTGGAACGGCGAGGTCGTGGTCGACCGCGCGGCGCTGGAATACAAGATTTCGCAAGCGGCCAACCAGCCGGTCCAGCCCGAAGTGCATCTGCGGCCCGACAAGGGCGCCAAGTACTCGGTCGTCGCACTGGTGATGGCCTCGTCGCAACGGCTGGGTCTGACCAAGATCGGCATCGTCGGCAGCGAACAGTTCATCAACGATTAGGTCGCCACCGGCGCCACAAGCGCCGCCGGGCCAGCGGAGTCGAAACGATATGGATTACGCACGACAGCAACGAGATCCGGCGCGACACCTGATTGGCATCGGGTTCGTCATCCTGGTGCACGTCCTGGTGATCTGGGCGCTGCTGTCCGGCCTCGGCAAGAGCGTCATCCAGATCATCAAGAAGCCGCTGAACGCGACGGTCATCGAAGAAATCAAGTTGCCGCCACCGCCGCCACCGCCGCCGCCGCCGCCGCCGAAGAAGATCGTCGAGGCCCCCAAGGCCCCACCGCCGCCCGTTGAGATCTACGTACCGCCGCCGGACATCCCGGTGCCGGCGCCGACGACGGCGCCGGTGATCACGGCGGTGACGCCGGTCGCGCCGACGGTGCCGCATGTGATCGCGCCGCCGCCGCCGCCGGTGGTAGTGAAGGCGCCGCCAGCGCCGCCGAAACCGGCGGTCCGCCGTGGCATCGTCCGCCTGTCCGGCGACGACCCCTCCTACCCGCGTGCAGCCATTCGCGCCGGCGTGGCCAAGGGCCGCGTGGTTGCCCGACTGCAGATTGACGAAAAAGGCAACGTGATCGGCATCACCATCACCGTCTCCGAGCCCGCGCGGGTGTTCGACAAGGAAGTAATCGCCGCACTTGAAGAGTGGAAGTTCAGGGCCGAGGGTGAGAAATACGTCGGCGAAGTCGAGATCAATTTCAGTTTGAAAGACTAGGCGCTGAAGCAGGCGCGGGCCGGTGGTGCGGAGCCCGATCCGGTCTCGGCCATGCGGCGACTTTCCGGCCATGCCGTGAATATCCGATGACCGAACCGAAGCCGGGTGACCCCCGCTGGGACGCCGCGTTGCGCCTGCACGGTGAGGGTCGATTGCGCGAAGCACTTGCGCGCTACGACGATATTCTTCGCGAACAGCCGCGCCATGCCGGTACGCTGCACTATTCCGGAGTGGTGCTCTACCAGTTGGGCGATCTTCGCGGCGCGCTTGAACGCATCCGGGAAGCGGTGAACACCGATCCTGGCGTGGCGGATGCCTGGTCGAATCTGGGACTGGTCCTGCAGGCGATCGGGCACAAGCGCGCGGCGGTCGAGGTCTTCGAGCGTGCGGCGCAGATCGCTCCCGAGTCGACCGAAATCCTGTCCAATCTTGGCGCGGGGCAGTTCGCGTGGGGCCGCCATGCCGAGGCCGAGGCGACGGCGCGCCGGCTCAACGCGCTGGACGCCAACAACGCGAAGGGCTGGTTCATCCTGGCACTTGCGCTCCAACCACAGGGCCGGATGCTGGAAGCGCTCGATGCGGTGACGCGTGCCGCGGGCCTCGCGCCGGATCAGGAGGGTTATGCGGGACTGAAGGCGCAGATCGAAATCGGCATTGGCGCGCCGGAGAAAGCGCGCAGGACACTGGACAAGGCGCTGGCACGCCACCCGATGTCGGCGACGCTGCGATTCGAACTTGCCAGTGTTCTGGAATTCAAGCTGGCGGAGCTGCCGGCGGCGGTGACCGCCTACGAGCAGGCGATCGGCGCCGATCCGGATCATGGCCCGTCGCTGTCCCAACTCTCGTTCCTGAAGGGGCGGCTGGCCGATTGGCGCGGCCGCGACGAACTCGTTGCACGCTATCGCGCGGGTGTCGAAGCCGGCCTGCCGGTGCTCTCTCCGTTCGCCTTCCTGTCACTGTCCTCGTCGCGCGCCGAGCAGCGCCGATGCGCGCGGACGTGGACCGCGCCGCTGGTCGACATCGAGGCGACTTCGCGCCGTCGCATCCTGTCGAGCGGGCGGCTGCGCATCGGATATCTGTCGGCCGATTTCCACAGCCACGCCACCGCCTACCTTGCGGCCGGGTTGTTCGAGCACCATGATCGCCAGCGTTTCCAGGTCTTCGCCTACTCGACCGGACCCGACGACGGTTCGCCGATGCGGGCGCGCCTGGTGCGCGCCTTCGACCGCTTCGTCGACGTGCGCGACCGTGATCCGCGGGTGATCGCCGAGGTCATTCGTGGCGACATGATCGACATCCTCGTCGATCTCAAGGGCCATACGCAGGGCGCAACGCCGATCGTTCTCGCGGGGCGACCAGCGCCGATCCAGGTTCACTATCTGGGCTACCCCGGAACGCTTGAAGGCGGCATGGTCGACTACCTGATCGGTGATCCGATCGTCACACCCGCCGAGCATCAGGCCGACTACTCGGAAACGATCGCAATGCTGCCCGACAGCTACCAGATCAACGATCGAAATCGGCCGATGGCGCCCGCCGCGCCGCGCACCGAACTGGGTCTGCCCGAGCAGGGCGTGGTGTTCTGCAGCTTCAACCAGACCTACAAGATCAATCCTGCGGTGTTCGACGCCTGGATGGCGATCCTCATGGCGGTTCCGAATTCCGTGCTGTGGTTGCTGACCAGGACCGACCACGATCCCGGGATCGCCAATTTGCAACGCGAAGCGCAGGCGCGAGGCGTCGACACCTCGCGCCTCGTGTTCGCGCGTCACCGCCCCAACGCCGAATATCTGGCGCTGTACCGTCACGCCGACCTGTTTCTCGACACCTGGCCATACAACGCCCATACGACCGCGAGCGACGCGTTGTGGGCCGGCTGCCCGGTGCTCACGGTACTGGGGGACACCTTCGCCGCACGGGTCGCCGCAAGTCTGCTCCATGCGGTCGGCTTGCCTGAACTGGTCATGCCAACCGTCGACCAGTACATTGCGCGTGCGATTGCGCTCGCGGCGGACCGCGGGGAGATCGCGCGGCTGAAGGATCATCTGGCCGGTGCGGGACAGGCAAGCCCGCTGTTCGACACGGCCCGCACGACGCGGGCGCTCGAGGCAGCCTATCTGACCATGGCGGAACAGCATCGAACGGGCGTGCGCGAGGCCTTCCGCGTCGACCCGAGGTTCTTCACGGCTGCGCCGGCGAAGGACTGACCGCGCCTGCCGAAAATCAGTTGCTGCGCAGCGTGTAGGCGGCGGCGGCGCAGGTCAGCCCGATCATCGCCACAGCGGCTCCGGCGATCCCGGACAGCGAAACCGGCTGTGCCGCCAACAAGCGATAGGCCCCGCGTCCGACTTCGAGCACGGCGCCGGGAATGGCAAACGCCAACCCTATCGCGACGACGCTCCACAGCGCCACCACGATCGGCGTCCGCCAGGCCGGCAGCATGACGGGCGCCGGCAGTGCGGCCATCACGCGCGCGGTGAACCCGTCGTCGGCGATATAGGCGTCGCGCGACGTGATCGCGTCGTCGACCAGCAGCCGGTCGAGCCAGTCGCCGCCCTCAGGCGCTGTGTCGGGGATATCGTGACGGCGATCGTTGCTCATTCGGGCTGCTTCCCGTAGGCGGCCAGCGCCACCTTCAGCTTCTGCTTGCCGCGGAGCACGTGCGTCTTGACCGTTCCAACCGGACAGTCCAGCACATACGCCGCTTCTTCATGGGTCAGGTCGTTATGGTAGCACTGGACGATGGCCGCCCGCTCGGCGTCGGAAAGCACACCCATCGCTCGTTCGAGATCGAGTTTGAGCGAGGCTCCGCGCGCGTGGTCGGCATGCATTTCGTCGGTGTGCGACATGTCCATGTGGTCTTCGTCAGCGAGTTCGTCGGTGCGATCGCCCAGCAATTCTTCGCGGCGCTTGCGCGCATGAGCAAGCCAGCAGTTGGTCGCGATCCGGTACAGCCAGGTGGAAAAACGTGCCTCCTGCCGGAAGGATTTCAAATGCCGCCAGGCGAGCACGAAGGTATCCTGCGAAAGATCGTCGGCCAGCGCGTGGTTGCCGGCGGTCAGCTTGCGCAGGCAGGCGCGCACACCCGACTGGTACCGCTTCACCAGCTCCGCGAAGGCGTGGTTGTCGTTCGCCACCACCGCGCGGGCGATGAGCTGGGCATCGGTGACCGGCGAATCGGCCATCGACCAGCCTCAGTCCGGCCGCCTTCCGGCGGCGGGACCAGGACCACGGGCAGGTTGCGTTGCGCACGGCAATGGCTCCGGTCCCTTGATCGTCAATTGGATGAATCTGTCGAAGCCGGGTTCGGCGGCGGGGTCTGGGCGCGTTTTTCCGCCGCAGCCGCGGCTTGTTGATCCTCGAGGTACCAGAGCACGACATAGCCGATCCCGACGAACATCAGCACCAGCCCCAGCCAGTTCGGCGAGCCATCGTCCATCATCTGGAAAAGCGTGACAGCAAATCCGACGGCCCCTATCAGCACCCCCTTGCGCAGGTCGGACCAAGCGGCCGCCTTGCGCAGCGCGCGCGCCTGTTCGGTCAGCGGCGCGGTTGCCGCGACCGCGTTCAAGGTCAGATCCGGGCGACCGGAACCGATCGCCTGCATGGCCTCGGCGGGGGCCACCAGACCCTTTTCCGCGAGCTTGAGCATGGTCTCGTTCTGCATGCGGTTCTTGCGCAGTTTGAACCAGATGACCAGCCCGATGATCAGAATCGGCGTGAGGAACACGATGAACACGATGCCGAGCACTCCACCGGCCAGCCCCGGTTCGCGATTGAGAAACTGTTCAAAGGAATCGTATTCGCGATCGGTGTCGGACAGGTCGATGTGGATGCGCTTGCGGGTCTTGCCGCCTGTGGCGGGGGCGTCGTCGAATTCTACGCCGGCCTCGACCGCCTTGCGCCGGGCTTCGCGGGATGCTTCGCGCGCCTTGTCCGTGGCTTCTCTGGCGGCGTTTCGGGCCTCGGCGGCGGCTTCCCGCGTGGCTTCAGTCGCGGCCTTGACGTCGTTCTGGGCGAGAAACAGGACGCGCGCGGCGTCCGGTTCCGCGGCAAGGACCGTCGGCGAGTCAGGCAGGAGTGCCACCAGCGTGGCCAGCAACAGGGCCCCACCGAGTACCAGGCGGCGAAGGGAGACAGGCGACAGTCGTTCCATGATTGCTCCGAAACAGGGGTGAACGGTCATTGGATGCGCCGAACCCCACGGGCAGATTCGCCACAAGGTCGAAATCCGCATTCCCGGACACCCCGCTCGAGTGCGGGCGAGTGCACACCCCATGCTATCATCGGCGCCGCTGGTACATCGACGCTGGCACTGGCGGCCGACTCGACGCTCCGACGCTCGCGATATCGATCAAAAGGATCCGGAAACCGTCGCTACGCCTGCCGATGGCCGTCCACTCTGCCTCCCGCGCACGCCTTTTGCTGACCCTCTCCATGCCGCATCGCAGCAAAATCGCCATCCTGCGATGGTTGGCGGGGATGTTGCTCGCCGTGCTGACCGCCACGGCCCTGCCGTCGCGCGCGGCCGACGATCCGGTCACGCTCAATTTCGTCAACGCCGACATCGACGCGGTGGTCAAGGCCGTGTTCGAGATCACCGGCCGCAATTTTGTCGTCGACCCGAGGATCAAGGGGACCGTCAATATCATTTCGGCCCGGCCGGTGCCCAGGAGCCTGGTCTATCCGACGCTGCTCTCCGCGCTGCGGTTGCAGGGCGTGGTCGCGGTCGAGGGCGATGGGGTGACCAAGCTGGTGCTCGAGACCGAGGCCAAGATGCATGGCTCGGCCGTCTCGGGCAGCGGAACCGGCGGCGGCGATCGCCTGACGACGCGGGTGATTACGCTGCGCTACGAATCGGCGCAGCAGATATTGAACGTGCTGCGGCCGTTGATCACGCCCAACAACACCATTGCCGCGTTTCCCGGTACCAACGCGCTCATCATCACCGACTACGCCGAGAATCTGCGGCGGGTGGAAAAGATCGTCGCTTCCCTGGATCAGGCGCCGGCCGGGGAGCCGCTGGTCATCACGCTCAAGCACGCGTCGGCGGTCGACCTCGTGCCGCTGGTCAACCGTCTGGTCACCAACGACGCGACCGGCAAGACCGGGCAACCTCCGGATGCGCAGCAGCGGGTCAGCGTGGTGGCCGACCCACGCTCCAACAGTGTGCTGGTGAGTTCGGACAACGCGGCGCGTGCGGCACGGGTCAAGGCGCTGGTCGAGCAACTGGACACGCCGGGCCGCCCCGGCGGCAACATCTTCATCGTCTATCTCAAGAACGCCGATGCGGCAAAAGTGGCGCAAACACTGCGCGCGCTGATGTCCGGCGGAAGCGACGCGGCGCCGGCTTCGTCACCCGCGCCATCGGCGATCGGCAACCAGCTCGGTTCGTCGATGGCATCTCCGGGAGCCGCCGCGTCGCCGAGCTCGGCCGCCAATCCCTTCACCGCCGGCGCGACGGGCACGACGCTGCCCGGCGGACTCACCATCCAGGCCGACGTGGCCAACAACGCGTTGGTGATCATGGGTCCGGAGCCGCTCTACAACAACCTGCGGGCGGTCATCGACCGGCTGGACGTGCGGCGCGCGCAGGTCTTCGTGGAGGCATTGATCGTCGAGGTCGCCGCGGAGCGGGCGGCGGAATTCGGCATCCAGTGGCAGATCCTGCAGGGCATCAACAAATCGAATGTGCAGGGTTTCGGCGGCACCAACTTCGGGACGCGCGATTCGGGCAACAACATCATTTCCGGTTCACTCAATCTGGGGGCGCTGGGGCAGGGACTCAACGCCGGCATCGTCAACGGCACCGTCAACATTCCCGGCATCGGGACGATCACCAACCTCGCGTTTCTCGCGCGCGCGCTCGAGCAGGACGCCGGCGCCAACATCCTTTCCACACCGACTCTGCTCACGCTGGACAACGAGGAGGCGCGCATCATCGTCGGCCAGAACGTGCCGCTGGTCACCGGACAATATTCGGTGTCCGGCTCGGCATCGACCGTGCAGCCGTTCCAGACGTTCGAGCGCAAGGACATCGGCGTCATGCTGCGCGTGAAGCCGCAGATCACCGAGGGCGGCACCATTCGACTGATGATCTACCAGGAAGTCTCCCGCATCGAGTCGTTCTCCACAACCACCGGCCTGGTGCTGTCCAAGCGCGCGCTGGAATCGACCGTGATCGTCGACGACCAGCAGGTGGCGGTGCTCGGCGGACTCATCCAGGACAGCTTCACCGACGGTTCCGATCGCGTGCCCTGGATCGGCGACCTGCCGCTTCTCGGGGCCCTGTTCCGCTACGACGCGCGCAAGCGCCAGAAGGTCAACCTGATGATCTTCCTCAAGCCGTCGGTGGTGCGCAACGACAGTCAGGGCCGCGCGCTGACTTCCGAGCGCTACGACTACATCATGGGTGAGCAGCTGCGCAGTCGGCCGGAGCCGCGTCAATTCTGGAAGGATGAGACTGTGCCGACGCTTCCTGCCGAGGGCGCGATGCCCGGCACGCCGGCAGGCGCGATTCCCGCCATACCGCCCAACGGCGCGATGCCTGCGCCGCCGCCCGCATCACGTGCTGCACCACCGGCCGAACCAGCCGTGTTGCCACCCGGGTACGGCGGGCCGGAATACAACCGCTAGCGGCACGGCGCCGAAGCTGCTGGCCGCGATGAGTTCCCGTCCCGAACCTGCGCTGACCGCTGCCGCACTGGCGGCGCAGATTCCCTACGCGTTCGCCAGGTCGCACGGGGTGCTGGCGTCGGGGACCGAGAACGGCGCGGTCGTCGTGCTGACGCGGCCGGACGCTACTGCGGACGGCGTCATCGAAATCAAGCGGGTGTTGCAGCGGCCGCTGGTTACACGCGCGGTGGGGGCGGAGGAATTCGCCACGGCGCTGGCGCGCGCGTACAACCAGGCGGTGCCGGCGACCGCCGCGCTGGCCGGCGATCTTTCGCGCGAAACGGATCTCGCGCGCCTGATGCAGGACATGCCGGTGACCGAGGACCTGCTCGACAGCTCGACGCAGGCGCCGGTGATCCGGATGATCAACGCGCTGCTGCTTCAGGCGCTGCGCGAGCGCGCATCCGATCTGCATTTCGAGCCCTACGAGTCACGCTCGGTCGTGCGTTTTCGCGTCGACGGCGTCCTGCAGGACGTGATCGAGCCACCGCGTGCGCTGCACGCCGCCATCGTCTCGCGGCTCAAGATCATGGCCAGTCTCGATATCGCCGAGAAGCGGCTGCCGCAGGATGGACGCATCGCGCTGAAACTCGGCGACAAGCAGGTCGACGTACGGGTGTCAACGCTGCCCACCGGGCCGGGTGAGCGGGTGGTGCTTAGGCTGCTCGACAAGGACTCGGCACGGCTCGACCTGACCGCGCTGGGCATGGCCGAAGACACGCGCGAGGCGATCGACCGGCTGATTCGCGAGCCGCATGGCATCGTGCTGGTCACCGGTCCGACCGGCTCGGGCAAGACCACGACGCTGTACGCCGCGCTGTCGCGCCTGCCGCGCGGTGCAGTCAACATGATGACCGTCGAGGACCCGATCGAATTCGGCCTGGACGGCGTGGCGCAGACGCAGGTCAATCCGCGCATCGAACTCGACTTCGCGCGTGCGCTGCGCGCAATCCTTCGCCAGGATCCGGACGTGATCATGATCGGCGAGATCCGCGATCTGGAGACCGCGCAGATTGCGGTGCAGGCGTCGCTGACCGGCCATCTGGTGCTCGCGACGCTGCACACCAACGACGCGGCGAGTGCGGTCACCCGCCTCGCCGACATGGGGGTGGAACCCTACCTGCTGGCGTCGAGTCTGCTCGGCGTGGTCGCGCAGCGTCTGGTGCGCACCTTGTGTCTGTCCTGCCGCGTCGAGCAGACGCCGGCGCCGGCAGAAGCCGCATTGCTCGGCGGGCTCGGCCTGGCGCCGACGCAATCCGTGTACACCGCACCGGGGTGCGAGAACTGCGGCGCCAGCGGTTTTCGTGGCCGTACCGGCGTATACGAACTGCTGCTGGTGGACGAGGCGATCAGGCGGATCATCCACGATGGCGCCGACGAACTCGCGTTGCGTGCCGCGGCGCTCGAAGCGGGCATGCGCGGTCTGCGCCGGGACGGCGGACGCTGGGTCGCCACCGGCACGACGTCGTTGCCCGAGCTCGTGCGCGTGACCCGCAACGCGTGAACCACGCCGGAGCCGCGATGCCCGAATTCCGGTGGGAAGCCGTCGACGCCAAGGGGCGCATCTGCCAGGGTCTGCTTGAGGCGGACAACGCACGTGCGGCGCGCGACCAGCTGCGCGCCGACGGTCTCACCCCCACGGCGGTCGATCCGGCTCCGACGCGTCGCGACACTTTGGGTTTTGTCCGGCTGCCGGCGCCGCTGCTGGCGATGATCACGCGCCAGCTCGCCACGCTGGTGCAATCGGGGATGCCGCTGGATCAGGCGCTCGCGGCCGCGGCGGAGCAGGCGGACGACGCCCGTGCCGCCAAGCTGTTGGTCAATCTGCGCCAGAACGTGACGACGGGCGAGTCGTTGCCGGCGGCGCTCGCCCGATATCCCCGCGCGTTCTCGCCGCTGTACCGGGGATTGGTCGGTGCCGGCGCTGAAACCGGTCGACTCGCCGACGTGCTGGCGCGGCTTGCCGACTATCTCGAGGCGCGCGAGGCGCTGCGGCAAAAGGTCGTGCTGGCGCTGATCTATCCGGCGATCGTGACGGTGATTGCCTTTGGGGTGATCGCCGTGCTGCTGGTCTATGTGGTGCCTCAGGTGGTATCGGTCTACCAGCAGAGCCGGCAGACGCTGCCCTGGCTCACGCAGGCACTGATCGCGTCGAGCACGTTTTTCCGGGCGACCGGCTGGCTGTGGGCGATACTGCTCGTTGCGCTGCTCGTCGTCTTCACGCTGGCCAACCGGCGCAGCGCTTTCCGCGCCCGCTGGCACGCGTTGCTGCTGCGCCTGCCGGTGGCGGGCAGGCTCGCCCGCAGTCTCGACAGCGCGCGTTTCGCCAGCACGCTGGCGATTCTGGTCGCCAGCGGCGCGCCGCTGTTGCGATCGCTCGACGCGGCTGCCGACGTCGTGCAAATGCTGCCCTTGCAGCGCGCCGCGCGCGCCGCCTCGGCGCTGGTGCGTGAAGGCGTCGCGTTGTCGCGCGCGCTGCGCGAGCAGCGGGTGTTTCCGCCGGTGCTGGTTCATCTGGTGGCCAGCGGCGAAGGCAGCGGACGCCTCGCGTCGATGCTCGAGCGCGCCGCCGCCGAACTCGAACGCGACGCCGAGCGCCGGCTTGCCTGGCTGGCGGCGTTGCTGCAGCCGGCGCTGATCGTGATCATGGGCGCGATCGTGCTGGTGCTGGTGCTGGCGGTGATGCTGCCGATTGTCTCCATGAACCAACTCATCCGGTGATGCCCATGCGCAAAATTCGATCTGCCGTCATGACCGTCCTGATGCTGGCCCTTGCGATTGCCGTCGCGGCGCAGGACCTGCCGGCGAAATTCGATCCCGCGCGCGATGCGGCAAAGGACGTGGCGACGGCGACGGCTGCCGCGAAGGCGCAGGGCAAGCGCGTGCTGGTCGATGTCGGCGGCGAATGGTGCCCGTGGTGTCACATCCTCGATCGCTTCATCGCGGCCAATCGCGATGTGCAGGCGCTCGTCGACGCCAACTATGTATGGGTCAAGGTGAACTGGTCGCGCGAAAACAAGAACGAGGCGCTGCTCTCGCGCTGGCCGGCGATCGGTGGCTACCCGCACCTGTTCGTGCTTGATGGCGACGGACGGCTGTTGCGTTCGCAGGAGACCGGCGCGCTGGAATCGGGAAAGAGTTACGACAAGGCGGTATTCACCGATTTCCTGCGTCGATGGGCGCCGCCGCGCGGCGCCTGAGCTGCCGACCGGAAATGGAGTCTGGCGAGTTGCCGCGTGGCGCTCAGCGCGAGCGCTGCCGCGCGAGCGCCCAGGCAACGTGCTCTCGCACCAGCGCCGACGTATCGCCGGCGCGACTCTCCAGCGCGGCGATGATGTCCGCTCCGGCAGGCGCGTTGCCGAGTCCCACTGCCAGATTGCGCGACCAGCGCTCGTAGCCGATGCGGCGGATCGCGCTGCCGGCCATGCGCTGGTCGAATTCTGCTTCGGTCCAGACAAATAATTCGGTAAGCCTGGCGCGGTCCAGTCCGTGCCGGACCGCCTGAAAATCTGCCTCGGAGGCCGCGGCCGCGAAGCGGTTCCACGGACAGGCGAGCTGGCAGTCGTCGCAGCCGTAGACCCGGTTGCCGATGGCAGGGCGCAGCGCTTCCGGAATGGGACCGGGATGCTCGATGGTCAGATAGGAAATGCAGCGGCGCGCGTCGAGTTCGTAGGGCGCGACGATGGCGCCGGTCGGGCAGGCCGTGATGCAGGCGCTGCAACTCCCGCAATGGCCGGTGGTGGCGGGGGTCACGGGCAGCGGCAGGTCGGTGTAGATCTCCCCCAGGAAAAAATACGAGCCCATGTCGCGGGTCAGCAGCAGCGTGTGCTTGCCCTGCCAGCCCAGCCCCGCACGCGCGGCGAGTGCGACCTCGAGCACCGGCGCACTGTCGGTGAAGACCCGATAACCGAACGGACCGACCTCGCCCTCGACGCGATTGGCCAGACGCTGCAGGCGCGCGCGCAACACCTTGTGATAATCGCGACCGAGCGCATAGCGGGCGACGTAGGCGGTGCCCGGGTCGTCGAGCACCGCCGTGGCGTCGGCGGCTTCGGCGGGCCAATAGTTCATGCGCACGGAGATCACGCGCACGGTACCCGGCACCAGTTCGGCGGGCCGCGCTCGCTTCGCGCCGTGCCGCGCCATGTAGGCCATCTCGCCATGGCGGCCGCCGTCCAGCCAGCGCTGCAGCCGCTCCTCCGCGACCGAAAGGTCGGTGTCCGCGATCCCGATGGCCTGGAAACCCAGTTCCTGGCCCCAGATGCCGATGCGCGCGGCCAGCCCCGGCCAGTCGGCAGAAGCGGGGGCTCGCGGCGAAACAGGGCTGATCATCGGCGCTAGCGTAACGCAACGAGGTTATGCTTCGCGCTCGGCAGCCCGTCCGGTGAACGATGCCCAGCACTCTCTCTCTTCAGCTACCCGACCCGGAGTCGACCGAACGGATCGGCGCGGCGCTCGCGTCCGCGCTTGCCGGCGGCATGGTGGTGACCCTCGAG
The DNA here is from genome assembly GCA_032123655.1 of Betaproteobacteria bacterium. Classification (GTDB taxonomy): domain Bacteria; phylum Pseudomonadota; class Gammaproteobacteria; order Burkholderiales; family Casimicrobiaceae; genus VBCG01. The sequence continues at coordinate 56,112 of JAQBEY010000128.1, read as the reverse complement.
GGCGACCTCGGTACCGGCAAAACGACGCTGGTCCGGGGCGTGGTACGCGCGCTGGGCGCAGTCGGGGCCGTCAAGAGTCCGACCTACAACCTGGTTGAACATTACCCATTTTCGAGTTTATACTTGTATCACTTTGATTTTTATCGGTTCGCCGATCCAAGTGAATGGGAAACGGCCGGGCTCGCCGAATGTTTTCGCAGCGACAGTGCATGTCTGGTCGAATGGCCGGAACGCGTTGGCGGTCTGTTGCCGGTCGCCGACGTCGAACTGTTGCTGACCTATGGCGCGGATTCGGACGCCGGCCGCTATCTCGACATATCTGCGCACACGGCGGCGGGTGAACGATGTCTCGCCGCGATCGCCCACAGCACGACCTGGACCGCGAACTGATCAGCGTCAGCCTCGCACGTCGGCGCTTTTCGCGGTGGCTGCTGGTGCCGGCAGCTCAGATGGTGGTGCCGGTGACGTGGGCACTGGCGGCGCGCGTCGCGTCGGCGCGCATTTGGCCGGCGATGGAATACACGCGGGTGACCTTCGAGACGGATGTGGCGCTCGAACACCGTCTGCAGGTGCTGAAGAATCCGGATCGTCTGGTGATCGACATCGAGGGCCTGGACCTGTCGTCCGAACTCGCGGACTTGCCAAGGCGAGTGCAGCACGATGACCCGCACATCGCGGCGATTCGACTGGGGCGCCAGCCGGCAAACACGCTGCGCGTGGTATTCGACCTGAAAGCCGAAATGCGGCCCGATCTGTTCGCGCTGAGCCCGGTCGGCAGCTACGGACATCGTCTCATCCTTGACCTGAATCCGCTGGTTCCGCTGGATCCGCTGATGGCTCTGCTGGAGAGCGAACGCGCGAAGGGCAATGCGGCCGACGCGGCCGGCACGCGCGGTTCGTCGGCGGACGATCGAAGCGCGTTGCGCTCCGGTTCGCGGCCGATCACCGTGGCCATCGACCCCGGGCATGGCGGCGAGGATCCGGGCGCGATCGGCCGCCGTGGCACCTACGAAAAAGATGTCGTCCTGGCGATTTCGCGCAAGCTGAAGACGATGGTCGACGCGCAGCCCAACATGCGGGCCATGTTGACGCGCGACGGCGACTATTTCGTGCCGCTGGCGCAGCGGGTACAAAAGGCGCGGCGCGTCCAGGCCGACCTGTTCATCTCGATCCACGCCGATGCATTCCGGGAAGCGCGCGCCCGTGGGTCGAGCGTTTTTGCGCTGTCGGAGTCCGGCGCCACCAGCGCCGCGGCGAAATGGCTGGCGAAGAAGGAGAACAACGCCGACCTGATCGGCGGCGTGGACCTCGACCGGCGCGATCCCGTGCTTGCCCGCACGCTGCTCGATCTGTCGCAGACGGCACAGATCAGCGACAGCCTGAAAGTCGGCCGGCACGTGCTCGAGGGCATCGGGACGCATAACACGCTGCACAAGGCCAACGTCGAGCAGGCGGGTTTCGCGGTGCTCAAGGCGCCGGATATTCCGTCCATACTCGTCGAGACGGCGTTCATTTCCAACCCGGACGAGGAACTGAAACTGCGCAGCGGACGACATCAGACAAGGTTCGCCGAATCGATCCACGACGGCGTAACCCGCTATTTTTCGCAGAATCCACCTCTGGCGCGCGCCTGATCCGGCGCCAGGAAGTGGGCCGATGGCGCCGCGCTCTCGTAGAATGACGCAATGACCCGCTTTCTGGTGATTTTCGTGGTTCTGCTTGTGGTCCTTTTCGGGATCGAGTTGACCCCGTGGGGCGCAGCGCTGGCTGGTTGTGCCGTGGACCGGCGCGCTGGCCGCGATTTCCACGGCGATCGTCACTTTCTTCGATGCCAATGTCGTGGCGGTGGGCAAGGTGATTCGCAGCACGGCCAATGGTTTTGCCGTATCCATCGAGGCAGGCTGCAACGGCATCGAGGCCACGCTGGTGCTCGCCGCCGCGATCCTCGCGTTCCCGGCGCCGTGGCGGCACAAGCTGGCAGGACTGGTGATCGGGGCGGCAGCAGTCCAGGTGCTCAACGTCGCGCGGGTCATCAGCCTGTTCTATCTGGGGCAGTGGGATCACGCGGTCTTCGAGTGGGCACATCAGTACGCATGGCAGGCGCTGATCATGCTCGACGTGCTGGTGGTCTGGCTGATCTGGGTGCGTCGCGTGCCGTACGATGGCGAAGACTCCATGCCGCCGGGCCCGCCGCCGGCACTGGCCGCCGGCTGACCTCTCCGGAAGGTACGGTTTGAGGAGCCCGTTGACCAGATTCGTGCTTGCCGCGCTGGTCTGGCTGCCGGCAAGTTTTGTTGCCTGGCATTTTCTCGCGCCCATAGCGCTGCGGCCGGTCGCGCTCCTGTGCCAACTCGTCGCGAGCACGACGATGGATGGACTGGTAAGCGGCGTCGAGGTGCACGCGGCGATCGTGTCGTTCGTCACCACCCTCAAGGCTGGCCGCAGTGATGGTCTCGCCGTGGTGACCGTCGACGTCAACATGCTCACCTACGCGATCGGCGTGCCGGTATTCGTGGCGCTGGTGCTCGCAGCGCGCCAGGCTCCGATCTGGCGGACGCTCGGCATCGGCTACGCGACCATGCTGCCGTTCATGGTCTGGGGCGTGCTTGCCGACTTCCTGAAAAACGTCGCGGTCACTGCAGCGCCGCAGATCACCTCGCAGAGTGGATTCACGGGACCCGCACGCGAGGCAATCGTGTTCGCCTATCAGTTCGGCGCACTCATCGTGCCGGTGGTGGTTCCGGCCGCGGCCTGGATACTGACGCATCGCCGATTTCTCGAGCGGCTGCGATCGGAAGCGCGCGTGCGTTGACGCGGTATCGAACACGGACCGGCGCGGACGAATCGATGCGCTGCGTGGCGTCGATGCCATTGCGCAGCGCCAGAGGATCGTCCGCATGAAGATACAGGGGAGGCGTGTGTGCGTGAGTCTCGTGGTAGAACTCGAGCAAGGAAAGCAGTCGTGAAGAAGAAAATTCGACAACACCGGCGGACACAATTCCTGTATTTTGTTCCGGCGCGCATGACTCCATCAACTCGATCATGATCGGCATCCGATGACTCCAACAAAAGTTTCTGAAAAGTACACGGTCACCTCCGTGAGCTGCGGCCGCGACCAGACGCTTGCCTTGCTCGATAACGGAAAAGTCATTGGCTGGGGCGGTGACGGCAGCGGACGGATTCCATCCGCCTCGCCCGAGTACTGCACGACGCCCGCGCCGACGCGGTCGGTTGAGGTGCTCCTGCGTGAGCCGGTGACGGCGGTGGCGGCCGGCTATGGATTGAGTCTCGGCATCACGCCGCAACGGAGGGTGGCCATCTGGGGGGCGAACGGCGCGGGTATCGCCGGGCGTCTCGGCGCGGTCGCGCCGGCCACGCCGCTGTTGCTCGGAGAGCTCACCGGCGTGCGGGCGGTCGAGGCCGGTGAATTTCAGTCGGCCGCGATCGACGGGGCCGGCAATCTCTTCACCTGGGGACTCAATCTGGATGGCGCGCTCGGCCGGCCGGATGCGCCGGTCGAGGCGCCGCCCGGTCGCGTGGCCGGTCTGCCTGCGGCACGCGCGCTCGCCTTGGGCAAGGGCTACATGCTAGCGCTGACGATGGACCAGCGGCTCTACGCCTGGGGCGGCAACGCGGCAGGGCAACTCGGACTCGGTCATCTGCGCACGGTGGAGTCGCCAGCGCCGCTGTCGCTGCCGCACAGGGTCGCGGCGCTGGCGGCGGGCGCCAGCCATTCGCTGGCGCTCACGACCACCGGCGAGGTCATGGCCTGGGGCAGCAACAACCACGGGCAACTGGGGCAGGAGAGCCCGGCGTATTCGACCGTACCGATGGCGGTAGCGCTGCCGGAACGGGCGCAGGCCGTCGCGGCCGGCATGTATTTTTCGCTGGCGCTGGGCAACAGCGGCCAGGTCTACGCGTGGGGCTGGAACAGCCAGGGCCAGCTCGGACTGGACGGCACGGACCGGCGCGTTCCGACGCGAATACCCGGGCTCGCGCGCGTTCGCGCGATCGCCGCAGGGCAGGCGCATGCGGTGGCGCTGGACTCAGGATTTCTCTACGGCTGGGGCAGCAACGCCGCCGGCCAGATCGGCACGGCCGCGCTCGAGCAACGGCATCCGACGCAACTGCTTGCCATCAGCCCACTCACGCGAGGTCGCGATGTCTGAAATTCAACGCGAAGAAATCAACCGCCGCAACTTCCTGAAGCTCGGCGTCACGATCACCGCCGGTGTCGTCGTGCCGTCGGTGCTGACGGCCTGCGGCGGCGGCGACTCGGGCGGGACGAAGGAAACGTTCGTCGAGCCGCTGAACATTCAGGCGGTCAATGGGGTGCTCGACGTCACCATCGGACTGTCGTACCTGACGACGACGCTGCCCGACCCGGTCGTCATCGGCCAGAACAATGCGGTGACCTTGCGCAACATGTTCGGCAGCATTCCCGCGCCGACCCTGCGCCTGCGCGTCGGCGAACTCCTGCGCATCAAGATCGTCAACAACCTGCCGCCCAATCCGCCATTTCCGCCGCCGCTTCCACCGACGACGCCGTACCCGCCGGGCCCATGGCCGCAACCGGCGCACCTGCGCTATCCCAACAGCACGAACCTGCACACGCACGGCCTGCACGTCTTTCCGGACGTCTACCCGCAGCCGTTCACTCCGCCGGGCCAGAATCCGGACACCTCGACGCCGCCGAAGCTGTATGGCGACTTCGTGGTCGACGATCCCGAGCAGGGCATCAAGCCGGGGGAAACGCGGCAGTACGAGTACCGGATCCGCGAAGACCACCCGCCGGGAACCTACTGGTATCACCCGCATCTGCACGGCTCCTCCGCGATACAGGTGGGCAGCGGCATGGCCGGCGCGCTGATCATCGAGGGGGCGATCGACGATGTGCCGCAGATCGCCGCCGCGCTCGAGCGCATCTTCATGTTCCAGGCGCCGATCTACGACAGCACCGGCAAGCTCGAGAGTTTTGCCCAGGTCGCCGACATCACGAATACCGAACCGCCGTTCATGATCAACGGCGTGCGCCGGCCCACCATCCTGATGAAAAGCGGCGAAGTGCAGAACTGGCGGTTGGTCAACGCCGGCACCTTCAACATGCTCAACCTGAGTCTCGACAAGCACACGCTCTACCAGTACAGCCACGACGGCAATGTGCGCCGTACGCTCAGGCCGGTGCCGCCGATTCCGGAGTCCGCGTTCGTGCCGCCCACGGCGCCCCCGGCAACCTACCCCGAGGGCGTCGTGCTTGCGGTGGCCAACCGGACCAATGTGCTGGTGAAGGCGGGCGCGCCGGGCACCTATGACCTGAAGACCTACCCGATCGAAATGGGCCGCAACCCCGCGGCCGTGCTAACCGGCGACATCGTGGCCACGGTCATCGTCCTGCCCGACGCCTTCCCGATGAACCTGCCGCCGGAACCCCTGCCGGTGACGCCCTTCCTGGATCCCATCACCGACGAGGAACTCGCTGCGCATGGCGGACTGAAACGCACGATCGTCATGCGGGTCATGCGCAGCACGCCGGTGACCAATCCGCCGTTCACCGGCGCGGCGGTCACGCCGCTGGTCGAGCCGCCACCGGGAGAACTGCCGGACTGGGTATTCCAGCAATACTATCCGCCGGATGCGCAGCCGCCGAAGCTGTCGCAGATCGCGAACAAGGTGTACGCGCTGGGCTCGGCAGGCGACGCTTCGTCCACGAACCCGGGCATGCCCACGACCTACATTCCGTTCCAGTCGTCGAAGGCGATCACCCAGATGGTGGCGCTGAACGCGGTGGAGGAGTGGACGATCGTCAACATGAACAATATCCGCCATCCGTTCCACATCCACGTGAACCCGATGTACATCGTGGCGGTGAACGGCAATAAGCTGGCGGAGCCGTACTGGGCCGACACCGTGCCGATGCCGTACAACGACAATCCTCCGGCGCCCGGGACAGACACGCCGTCGACGGTGACCTCGGTCACCTTCCGCATGCGCTTCCTGCACTACACGGGGCGCTACGTGATGCACTGCCACATGCTGGTGCACGAGGACATGGGGATGATGCAGGGGGTGACCGTCGTCTGACGCCTACTTCGCCCCTTGCGCGGCCTCGCGGTCGCGCAGCACCTTGCGCTGAACCTTGCCGGTGGTCGTCATCGGCAGGGCATCGATGAATTCGATTTCCTTCGGGTACTCGTAGGGCGCGAGGAAACGGCGCACGTGCTGGCGGATATCCTCCTCCAGCGCGATGGAGGGCGCGTGTCCTTCGGCCAGAACGATGAACGCCTTCACGATGTTGCCGCGCGCCTCGTCCGGCGTGGGCACCACCGCGGCGTTGGCCACGGCCGGATGCCGGACGATGCAATTCTCGATTTCGGACGGACCAATGCGGTAGCCGGCGACCTTGAACATGTCGTCGGCGCGCCCCTGATACCAGAGGTAGCCGTCGGCGTCGACAGTGGCGACGTCTCCCGTGCGGCACCAGTCGCCGGTGTATTTCCCGGCGGTGCCCTCGGGGTTGCGCAGGTAACCGATGAAGAATACCGGGTCGGGTGTGCCGTCGGGGGCGATGCGGTTCAACGCCACCTCGCCAGGTTCGCCGGTCGCCACTTCGTTGCCCGTGTCGTCGATGACCGCGACACGATGTCCGGGATACGGACGCCCCATCGAGCCGGGCTTCGCCGGCCACAGCGCCTGCGAGTTGCCGACGATGTAGTTCATCTCGGTCTGGCCGAACATCTCGTTCACCGTAACGCCGAGCGCGTCGCGCGTCCATTCGAATATCGTCGTGCCCACGGATTCGCCGGCGCTCATGATGCTGCGCAGGTTTACATCGAAGTGTTCGCGCGGGCGCGGGTAGGCCTTCATCATGAGCTTGAGCGCGGTCGGAAACAGAAACGTATTGCGTATCTGATACTTTTCGATCAGCCGGAACGCGCGCTCCGGATCGAAACGTCCGCGATAGCCGACGATGGGCTGGCCGAAGTACAGCGTCGGCAACAATGCGTCCATGAGGCCGCCCGTCCACGCCCAGTCGGCGGGTGACCAGAACAGGTCGCCAACTTGCGGGAACCCGTCATGCGAATGAACGAATCCCGGCAGATTGCCGAGCAGGCAGGCGTGCGGCATCAGCGCACCCTTCGGTGGCCCGGTGGTGCCGCTGGTATAGACGATCAGTGCCGGATCGGTCGCGGCGGTGTCCACCACTTCGAAATGCGGTGCGGCTGCGGCGATGATCGTCGCATAGTCGATCATGCCGTCGCCGACGGCGCCAGCGACGCCGATCACCTGTTCGAGGCCGCCGAGCCGGTTGCGGATCGGCGCGAGATTGGGGGCCGATTGCGGATCGACCAGGGCGACCTTCGCGCCGGAATCGGCAAGGCGGAATTCGAGCGCGTCCGGCCCGAACAGGAATGACAGAGGAACTGCGATCGCCCCCATCTGGTAGAGCGCGATGTGCGCGACCGCCGTCTCGCGCCTCTGCGGCAGCACCAGCGCCACCGTGTCACCGCGTCGCACACCGATCGAGGCGAGCGCATTCGACAACCGGTTGGCCTCGCGCTGCAGGTCCCAGAACGTGTGCGCGGAGGCGTTACCGGACTCGTCTTCCCAGTACAGCGCGAAACGCGTCCGGTCGCCAGCCCAGCGACCGCAGCATGCCTGCGCAATGTTGAACCGCGCCGGTACTTCCCAGCGGTGCGCGCGATGAATCCCAGGATAGCGGTCGATGGGCTGCATGCGCGCTAATCTAACAGGACCAGGCGCGACTGCCGAGGGGAATGCCGAATCCGGGCCCGGCCCTACTCGTTGGCTGCCGCCGCAGGTGACGATGGCGCCTGTGTCACCAGCGCCAGGGATTCACCATGGTTCTGCATTTCCAGGGTGGCCCAAACCCAATCCGGTTGCTGTTCGATCAGTCGTCCGAAGCGGATCGCCGTTGCCGATTTTGGCGTAATCAGCTTCAGCCGTTTGCTTGGCTGGAATTCGACTGCCGGCACGATCAGTGACTGCACCGACGAATCCGCGGTCCGCCTTCGCAGCGCCAGAAAGAGGCCGTGGAACATGCGCCCGTTGATTGCCGTGTTTTCGCCGTCGACCGAGTAGTCGGAATCGACGCCCTTGCGCTGCTCGACCAGATCCACCCCGATCAGCGTATTGGCGATGATCTGCAGGCCGATTTCGGCGCGGTCACTGGTCATGCGTCGCATTCGTCGCACGATGCCGAGCGACCACTGCGTTTCCCCGTGCGCGCGGAGCGCCGCGAGTGTGCCCAGCGTCACCGCATTCGCGGCGCTCATCGGGGCAAGCAGCCGATACCCGGTCTGACTGATGTCCTTGACCTCCCATGGACCGCCGGGGGATGTGAATGTGGCCAACCGCAGTCGCACGACCTCCAGGCGCCGATCGACCTGGTTGCGCATGCGGCCGAACACCGCCAGCTCCATAGTCCCGTCAAAACTCTTTCCAGCCTCGAGGGCGGGAATCGGCGACAGCTCTTCTGCCTTCAGGAAACCCGAGATCTTTCCGAAGCCGACGATGGCGTCGACGACACCCGCCGCCGCGGTGCGCTCGCCACGTCGGGCAAACGGCTTGAATTCCGGGTCTACCTGCGAGGCGAGTTTGGTGACCAGCGCAAGTTGCTCGACCCGCTTGGGCACGCGTTCGGACAACGGCTGGTGTTTGATTTTCTGATCGAGCATGACCACGCTCTGCATCAATGTCGCGTGCAGCGGGCGCGTGTCCAGGAACAACACGCGACCTTCGAGCGGCGCGGGAGTGCGTCGGCGCAGTCCTTCCCGCGAACCCAGGTCGACATAGAACGAAGTGACCGACGACGACTCGAGCGTCAGGCGCAGCGGGCCGCACCATTCGTCCAGTTCATCGGCGACCCACTCAAGATGCTTCGGGGTCATGTTACCGGCGTTCATCAGGTGCAACATGAGCACGAGCAGATACTCGTGCTCGATGTTCGTGGTGGCGCCCCCGGGGCCCAGGATCAGTTGCTGGCGCTCGGTCTGGCGCGAAAGGGCCAGCGAGAAGAGCCCGTGCAGTTCGGCCCACTTTGCCGGGATCCAGTGTTCGTACCGGTACATCCGGATCTTGGCATCCAGTCCCAAATGGATGATCTGGCGGCACAGCAGCTCGGGCAGGAGATGCTGCCACTTCGCGCTCTGAGCGTGATTCGACACCTCGCGCCCGAATGCGTAATAGACCAGAAGAAATGCCTGCGTGAGGTCGAACATCGACGACCAGAGCTGGTGCTCGATCTTGGAGCTTCGGCTCGCGTGCTCTATGTACTGGATCGCCAGATTGCGACGCAGTCCGCCGCACTGCGCGTCGAGAAAGAAAATCGCCTCAAGGCGGTTCGGGGTGCGCGGCGACGCCGGCTCGGCGATGCGGCAGAGCTCGGCCAGGACCTCGCCATGCGCGGCCAGGGGGTCGTTGGCCGGAAACGTCGCCAGCCAGCGTTCCGCCAGGCGAACATCCGCCAGCGGGTCCTTGTTCGACTTGCCGAATCCGAACATCAGCGGATTCCGGGTGGCCTGGTTGAGCGCGAGATTCGGATCATGACCTGAGGCAGTGCAAGAACCAGACCCGGGACCTCGTCCTGCTGGTGGAAATAACGGCGGCCCGGAAATTCCACGGCCGTCGCCGGTTGCTGTTGGTCACAACCGTTGGTCGCAACCGATGATCGCGCAAAGGCGTCCCCGCGGCAAGACGCCGTTCTGGCCCACTGGCATGCATCGTGCATGAACGGGTGGTGCAGCACAGGCCGCATAGGCCGGCAAACATTGCTGGCTGATGGCGGCGGGCACCCAGCCGGGGCTATACTTGTGCCCTACAAGGCTGCGGATGAAACTGACGCAATTCGACACAGGAACGACGACGATGGGCATCCTGATCAAGGCGCCGACGCGCCGCCGCGAGCCAACGCTCGCCCCGATCGACTCGCAGTCACGGCCCGGTGAAACGCGCAGCTCGCTGCATATTCGCGAGGTAGTGCGCATCACGGGATTGCGTCGCGAGCAACTGTACATGTGGCAACGGCGCTATGGTTTTCCTGCGCCGCTGCGCGACCCCTTTGGAGATCGCGTATATCCGCCCGACCAGGTCGCCCGGCTGAAGTTGGTCAAGCAGCTTCTTTCCGAAGGCTGGCGTGCCGGCGCGGTGGTTCCGCTTGCCGAATCCGCGCTGCAATCGATGGTCGGACTCGCGATCGATGAGCCGACGGAGGTGCCGGCGGAGATCGAGGCCGCGGTGCGCCTGTTGTCGCAGCATCGGATCGGCGAAATGCAGAACCATCTTTCGAAACTGCTCGTTGGCCAGGGCCTGCGCAAGTTTCTCGAACACACGCTCATTCCTCTGAATGAGGCGGTGCACGAGCGGGTCGTGCGCGGGGAAATGCAGAATTACCAGGAATTGCGATTCGCGGATCTCGCGCAGCGCCTGTTGCGCGATGTGACGCGGCTCGTTCGTCCGACGCGCGACGCGCGGCACATTCTGCTGGCCACGCCGCCGAATGATCCGAACCAGCTGGGACTCGCGATCCTCGAGCTGTTGCTGTTCACTGAAGGCGTCAACTGCCTGACGTTGGGCGCCGGCGTGCCGGCGCAGGAAATCGCCGGTGCCGCGGCCGCGTACAAGGCTGCGTTGGTCGTTCTTTTGTTCGACCGTGGCATCTCGGGCAAGATCGCTGGCCAGGAAATCCGCAGTTTGCGCGCGGCGCTGCCGCAGGAAATGCCGCTGGTGGTCAGTGGACGCGCCGTCAACCTGCTCGCCAAGCCGATCGCCGACGCACATACGGCGGCCGATTTCAGCTCGATCATGGCCAAGATGCGTTCGCTCGGCGTGCTCCCGATATCCGCGGTTTCCGCGGTGGCTCCGATATCTCCAGTGTCGCTGGTCGGCTTGTTGCCGGAGCTGCCACAACAGGCGTAGCATCTTCCGGGTGGTGACGACCCGGGAAAAGAACTTGATCGATGCAGGCGGTGCGACCTTCGGGCCGCACCGGTTTCTGCGTCAGCGCACGCTGTGGCACGGCGTTGGACTGGTAATCGCAGCGGCGCTGGCCTGGCTGGTCCTGCGCGCGTACCGCCAGCCCGAATTCCTGCTCGAACTCTCGAATCTTCGGCTGTGCTAGGACTACGGGACCGTTCGGTCCCGCGCTAGGGTTCGCTCAGAAAATCCTCGAGTTTGCGGCGTTGCCGTTTGGTCGGCCGCCCGGTGAGTTGCGGCGCGCCGTCGCGCGCGGCCCGCTGTACGAGCAGCGCCTCCTCCCGCGTCCTGACGCTTTGCGGCAATTCCTGGTAGAGCAGCGCGGCCTGCATCGCGCCGCCGCGCCGATCGGACAGTTCCAGGACTTCCACGACCCAGACGAGGCCGCCCCGGCGCACGCTCACGCTGTCGCCGATTCGCAGCGTGCGCGCGGGCTTGACGCGTTCCTCGCCGACGCGCGCCTGCCCTGCGTCGATCGCCTGGGCCGCGAGACTGCGCGTCTTGTAGAAACGCGCGGCCCACAGCCATTTGTCCAACCGGACCAGGCCGGCCGGGCTCATGGTGCGGAGTCAGTGGTGGGCGAGTACAGCGCCATCCAGGCCGCGGTAGCCTGCGCGTCGGGGTGCCCTTCGAGCTCGAGGCCTGCGGCAACGCGCCTGCGGTCTTCAGCGCTGTGATTCTGGGAAAGCTTGAATTTGCCCTCGATCCGGCGGATGCGCAGCCGGAACGCCACGATCGCCCGCATTTTGGCGGCGCGTGCCCGCTCCGGCATCTGCAGTTGCCAGGGCTCGGGGCGGGAATTCTCGAATCGCTGAACCAGAGCGTCGAGCACCTGGCGGGCGGCAGCGTCGTCCTCGACGACCACCAGCGTGCCATGCGCGTGTACGGTGGCGTAGTTCCACGTCGGCACCATGCGCTCGGGCTGCGCGTACCAGGACGGCGAGACATAGGCATGCGGTCCGTGAAAGATCGCCACCGACTCGACTTTGCCTGCGTGTTCCCAGTGCGGGTTGGCACGCGCGAAATGCCCGACTAGCATCCCGTGCGGTTCGCAGCCCGGAATCAGCATCAGCGGCAGATGCGAGATGAACGGTTCCGGAGACGCCGGCGTAATCAGGGTCGCAAACGGGTGATCGTGCATCAGTCGTGCAGATGCCGCGCGATCGTCGACAGCGAACGGCTTGGGCGTATACAACGTCATTGTTGCGTCTGGGTTCCGTGAAACGTCGCCGCAATCGCGCGTGCCTCCGCTGGCGCAAAAGCGTAACAATGATTGCAGAACTCGCAGGTGATTTCAACGGCGTCGCGCTCGGCAAGGATGGCCTCGACTTCCTCGCGGCCCGCGATGCCGAGGGCCGTCTCGACCCGCTCGCGGTTGCACCTGCAGCGAAAACGCGCTGGCCTGGCATCGAAGACGCGCAGATCGTCTTCCGGAAACGCTGTCGCGAGCCGATCGGCGGCCGGCGTCGCGGCGAGCAGCGCGTTGGTCCCGGTCGCTGCGAGCGCTTCGCGCGCACGGGCCCAGGTCAGTTGATCCGGTTCGGCGGTACCGGGCAGGCGTTGCAGGATCATCCCGGCGGCGACGTTTCCGGCAACGGCCAGAACTATCCGGCTCACCACCTGCTCGGACGTGGTGAGGTAGTGTTCGATCAGCGCGGCGACGGATCCGCCTTCGAGCGCGACGATGCCCTGGTAGAGCGAACCTGCGCCCTTCGGGTCGAGCGTGATCGACATTCGTCCTTGCGCCGGTCCGCCGGCCAGGTCGGCGAGTGTCGCGTCCGCCGGCAAGGCAGCGACGCGCACGGCGTCCCATTGGGCCATCGCGCGCAGGTCGAGTTGGTCGTCGCATTCGACCACCATCAGGCGCACGGGACCTTTTCCCTGCAACTGGATGATGAGACTGCCGCTGAACTTGAGCGTCGAGGCCAGCAGTGCCGCAGCCGCGAGCAACTCGGCCATTACGCGGGCGAGCGCGGGCGGGTAGGGATGGCAGGCCAGAATCTCGCTGGTGGCCTTGGCCAGGCGCACATAGCTGCCTCGGACGGCCGCGTGCTCGAAACCGAATCGGACAAGCGAGTCGGCGTCGTTCGACCCTGCGTCAGTCACCTTCTCCGGCCTTGAGCGTGTAGAGCGTGAGCGGCAATGCCGAGTTCTTGTCGAACAGCGCGCCCGCTTCCAGCCCCGCACGCGCCACGCCTTCGGCGCTGCGCAACTGCGGGTAAAGCGCGTGCATCGCACCCAGCGCGAATTCACGGCCCGACCCCGCCGCCCAGAACTTGGTGTATTCAAACACCTCGCGCATCGAGTAGACGCCGAAAATGCCATGGGCGTTGGCGATCAGCGCGGTGACCTGCGTCGACTCGTAGGGGTCGTCCTCCTCCTCTTTCGGATTGAGGAAATGCTGTTCCTTGAGGATCGGGTGCAGTTTTCGAAACGTTTCGAAGATCGCAAATCGGCTGGAGAAATCGAGAGCTTCCTGTCGTCGCAGCATGCTCTCGAAGACGAGCTGGTGGGCGGCGGAACCGCACAGGCCGATGTAGGTGCCCTGGTGCTGGACGATCTTGTCGAAAGTGCGATCGTGTTCGGCGGCGAGCCGCGTATCGCCGAAAGTGGTCAGCGAATCGGCGGCGATGGCGATTTCGTCGCCCATGCGGGCGACAACGAGTGTGGTCATGGGCTTCGCTGCAGTCGTGGAAGAGGGCGCTGCGAATTCATTGCCGCGGCGCCGGGGAGCTGCAAATTATACGCCGTCCGGCGCGACGGATTCCGGTCGTCAGGCAGGCGCGACCTGCACGGAAGCGATTCCGTTGCGGTCAGTTTCTTTCTGCTAAAGCGCGTGAAATGCGGACGGCGCCGGCAGCATGGCCACGGGCGGCAGGCGTTCACGTAACCACGCGCGTTGGGCGAATGCCCAGAATTCGGCGGGAGTGCGCGGCGTGGCTTCGGGCGCGCTCTGCCCGAGAAATTGCCACGCGGCGAGGAGCGTCGGCAGCGGATCCGGCGGCAGTGGGCACGCTCGCGTCTGCTTGGACAGCTTTTCCCCGCTGGGGTTGACGGCAATCGGCACATGCAGGTAGGTGGGCGTCGGCAGCGCCAACGCGCGCTGCAGAAGAATCTGCCGGCCGGTGGACGACAGGAGGTCCGCGCCGCGCACGACATCGGTGATCTGCTGCTGCGCGTCATCGACGACGACGGCAAGCTGGTAGGCGTACAGGCCATCAGCGCGACGGACGATGAAATCACCGACCTCGTCGGCCAGATCTTCGCGCTGCGGTCCACGCAATGCGTCGACGAAGGCGACCGTTGTCTCGCCGACGCGCATGCGCAGGCTGTGGCGCGTACCGGGGGCCGGTGGAAGTGCGCGGCCGCGACAGTTGCCCGGGTAGATACGTTCGCCGTCGCTGCCTGTTCGCGCAGCCTCGAGGTCCCGCCTCGAGCAGGTGCAGGCATAGATGTCACCCCTGCGCGCGAGTTGCGCCGCGGCCCGTGCGTACAGATCATTGCGCGAGGACTGTCGGGTGACCGGTCCGTCGGTGACGAAGCCATGGCGCGCCAGCGTGGCCAGGATGTCGGCTTCCGCGCCGGCGCGCGAGCGCGGAAGATCGACGTCCTCGATGCGGACAAGCCATTCGCCACCGGCAGCGCGCGCATCGGCGAAACTCGCCAGCGCTGCAATCAGCGAGCCGAAATGCAGGGGGCCGGTCGGGGAGGGGGCGAAGCGTCCGCGATACTGAATCGTGCGCGCCGGCGCGTCGTTCACCGTTGCGCAGGAACGGACGCGTTGGCGGTTGCGGCGAACGGCGTCGAAGTATCGGCGAAGTGGCGTCGCTTGGCGGCCATGACAGCGTTGGGATATTCGGGCCGGCCGAGGCTTCCGTTGTATCGGCCAAGCGCCCGATAGAGGTCGCCACCCTCGATGTCCAGGTAGTGCCGCAGGATCACCGCGCCGTAGCGCAGGTTGGTGCGCAGGTTGAAGAGGTTCTGGTCCTGGGCACCGCCGATCAAGGTGACCCAGAACGGCATGACCTGCATGTAGCCGCGTGCGCCGGCGATCGACACTGCGTATTTCTTGAAACCGCTCTCGTGATAAATCACGCCGAGCATCAGTTGCGGATCGAGCCCGGCGCGGACGGCCTCGTAATGTACGGTCGTCAGCAACTCACGCCGCTCGCGTTCGTCGGGAACCCTGTGCGCGATCCGACGCGACATCTCGGCCAGCCAGGGCGCCAGGTCGTGGCGCGATGCATAACTCGCCGGGATCGGCGCGTCGGCGATGGACTTGGCAAGCCCGGCGACGACGGACGGTGCAAGTTGCTCCTCGCGCTGCGTCCCGGCCATGCCCGGATCGGGCAGCAGCAGGCCGACGGCCAGCGCCACCGCGGTCAAGGCGCTCCTCGTGTACGCGGCAAGCTTCATGCTCTATTGCTTTCCCGCGCCATGGAGCCGAGCCATCACGAACGAGGCGATCTCCGCCACGGGGACCGGCGTTGCCTCGCGTTCCTTGCGTCCCTGGTATTCCACGCGTCCCTCCTTCAGGCCCCGATCGCCGATGGTGATGCGATGCGGAATGCCGATGAGTTCCAGGTCTGCAAACATCACGCCAGGCCGCTCGCCGCGGTCGTCCAGCAGCACCTCGACCCCGGCCGCCGCGAGTTCGTCGTGCAATTTGTCGGCGAGCGACCTGACCCCCTCGTTGCGGTCGTAGCCCACCGGCGCGATCGCCACCGCGAACGGCGCCAGCGGCTCCGGCCAGACGATGCCGCGCTCGTCGTTGTTCTGTTCGATGGCCGCCGCCACGACCCGGGTGACGCCGATGCCGTAGCAGCCCATTTCCAGCACCCGGGATTGACCTTCGGCGTCCAGATAAGTTGCGCCAAGCGCCTTTGAATAGACCTTGCCCAGCGCAAACACGTGGCCCACCTCGACGCCACGCAGGATGTCGAGCTTTCCCTTGCCGTCGGGCGACGGGTCGCCCTTGACCACGTTGCGCAGGTCCGCGACCACGTCCGGTTCGCGGCAATCGCGACCGAAGTTCACCCCGCGCAGATGGTGGTCGGCCTCGTTGGCGCCGCAGACGAAATCGCTCATGGCGACCACGGCTCGATCGACGATCAGCGGCAGGTCCTGCCCGATACCGACAGGTCCCAGATAGCCGGGTCGGCAGCCGGTCGCCGCAACGATCTCGGCCTCGGTCGCCCAGCGCCAGCCGTCCATCCCGGGCAGCTTGCCGATCTTGACCTCGTTGCCCATGTGGTCGCCGCGCACCAGCAGCATGCGCACGCCGCTGTCCGTCCATGCCATCAGGCACTTGACCGTGCGGGTCAGCGGCAGTCCGAGCAACTTCGCGACATCCTCGCAGGTCGACATGCCCGGCGTCGGCACACGCGCCATGGTCTCCGCGGGAGCGGCACGCGGCGCCGCCGGTGCGAGCGCCTCGGCTTTTTCGACGTTGGCCGCGTAGTCGGAGGCGTCGCTGTAGGCGATCGCGTCCTCGCCGGAATCCGCGAGCACCTGGAATTCGTGCGACGCACTGCCGCCGATCGCGCCGGTGTCGGCGTCGACGGCGCGGAACTTCAGTCCCATGCGGGAAAAAATTCGCACATAGGCGTCGTACATTGTCTGGTAGGAGCGCAGCATGCCGGCTTCGTCAACGTCGAACGAATAGGCATCCTTCATGATGAATTCGCGCGCGCGCATCACTCCGAAGCGCGGCCGGATCTCGTCGCGGAACTTGGTCTGGATCTGGTAGAAATTCACCGGCAGCTGCCGGTAGCTGCGGATTTCCTTGCGCACGATGTCGGTGATCACTTCCTCATGCGTCGGACCGACGATGAAGTCGCGCTCGTGGCGATCCTTCAGCCGCAACATATTGGGGCCCATCTTTTCCCAACGGCCGGTCTCCTGCCAGAGTTCGGCCGGCTGGATCACCGGCATCACGGTTTCCAGCGCGCCGGCGCGGTTCATCTCCTCGCGGACGATCGCCTCGACCTTGCGCAGCGTGAGCAGACCCAGCGGCATCCAGGTGTACAGGCCGCTGCCGAGCTTCTTGACGAGCCCGGCGCGCAGCATCAGCTTCTGGCTGACGACGTCGGCCTCGGCCGGGGCTTCCTTCTGGGTCGAGAGATAGAACTTTGAAACGCGCATGATGCTGTTTTTGTTGAGGAAAAAAGCATTGTAGCGCGAATTGGCCACGGCCGACCCGAAACCAGTCTAACCGCCGCGCTTGGGCATCCGCGCGAGGTCGAGATCGAGGTACTTGTAGTAGGTCGCGAATGGCGACTTGTGATACCCCAGCACCCAGGGCTGGATGAACGCGTTCTCGACGTCGACCAGCAACGGAATCATCGGCGCGTAGGCCAGCAGAATGGCGGTCATCGTCCGCGCGTGCTTCTGCCGCCCGACTTCGTCACCGGCGCGCAGGAAGCGTTCCAGCGCGCGGTCGTAGGGCTCGTAGCGGAAGCGCGTTTCGTTGGTTTCCGGCGGTTCGGGTCCATGGAGCAGGGTGAACAGGAGCCCGATGGGGTTGCCGCCGCGACCATGGATGTTCATCTGGAACTTGCCCTGGGCCGCTTCCTTGAACAGGTCCTGCGTGGGAACCACCCGGAATTCCATCCGCACGCCGATCGCATCCATGTTCCGCTTGATCAGGGTCTGGATCTCCCGCCAGACGTTGCCGGTGAAGATGCTGAACGTCAACCGCAATGGCTGGCCGTCCGGACGCAGTCGGAAATTCTGCGCGTCGCGCTTGCCGTAGCCGACGTGATCGAGCAGCGCCTGCGCGGTCGCCGGGTCGTAGGGACGCCTGGGCAGTGCCGCGTCGAATCCGGAAATGCCCGGACTGACGAGTTGGTTCGCCGGCAGTCCCTGCCCGGAATAGACGACCTTGATCAGTCCGTCGACGTCGATGGCCAGCGCCAGTGCGCGCCGCAGCGCGATGTGCTCGATGCTCATGCCGCCGACGACCGGATCCTCCATGTTCAGGGAAATCGAACGCACCGAATTGGTGACGTAAGGCTGACGCCGGATGCCGCGTTTGGCCATCGCGGGGTCGAGTTCGCCGTCGACCAGGAAGCGCTGCACGGCCTCGCCGCGCAATTCGATGTAGTCCAGCTTGCCGCGGTCGAATTCCAGCAGCCGGGTCTGCTGCTCCTCGATGACGTTGAGCTCGACGCGGCCGATCTGCGGCAGGCGTTTGCCCTTCATCGACGCGATCAGCGCGGCGTGGGCGGGGTCGGCGCTTTCCGGAAACGCAATTGCCCGGTAACGCGGATTCGCTTCGAGCACGACGCGGGCTCCGCGCTTCCAATCGGCCAGCCGATAGGGACCGGTGCCCACCGGCCGCGCCTGGATATCGCCGTTTGCAGCATCGACCACCTCGCGCGCGACGGCCAGCGTGCCCACCAGGATGCTGTTGGCCACCGGATAGTTGGCGTCCGTGAAACGAAGTTGCAGCGTATGCGGGTCGAGCGCGCGCAGTCCATCGACGGACGCGTCGTAGTCGAGCCTGGCGCCGGGCTTGCTTGCGGCGTCGACCACCGAACGCATGCCGACGATCAGATCGGTGATCAGCGGGTTGCCACCGCCGCGCAGATTGGGATCGAGACCGCGCTTCAGCGAATAGATGTAGTCGTCCGCGGTCAGTTCGCGCGGCTTGCCGCGAAACGCCGGGTCGTCGGTGAACAGGATGCCCGGCTTGATGCGTATGGTCCACGTCCGGCCATCGGCCGACACTTCCGGTGGTCCGGCCGCGGTGTTGGGCACCATCGGCGGCGGGCGACCGAAATAGTCCCACTCGTAGAGCGCCTCGAAAATCGAGTTGGCGACGATGCTCGAATAGGTATCCTGCAATTGTTGAGGATCGAGGGTGTCGATGTCGGAGCTGCCCAGGCGCAGCACCTTGGCAGGGTCTGCCGCCTCTGCCATCGGACAGCACGCCAGGAGCGTCCCGACAAGGACAACGGTTGCAGCGGTGCGGTGCGACGGGACTGGGAACCAGGCGGACATTGCGGGCCATCATAGCCGTTGGACCGCGAATGCGCGAGACGCCGAGTCCAGTTTGCAGGCGTATGATCGGCAGCGATGCGGGTTTGATCTTCGGCCCCCGGTGAGGAGGTGTTGCGATGATGATGGTCCTGCCGTTCCTGCTAGGCCTGCTGGCGGCGGTTTTCGCATTGATGCGTCAGCGCAATGCCGCGATCACTGTCGCATTGGTGGCCGTGGCAATTCAGATCTGGTGGCTCCTCTATCACGCGACCGACCGCCTGGCGGTCTCGCTCTAGGGCGTACGCGTGCATCGCACCCTCGACACGCTTGCGCTGTACGCGATCTGCGCGATCCTGCTGGTCGCTTTCTGGTATCAGTTCGCGCTCGGAGAGCTGCCCTGTCCGCTATGTGCGCTGCAACGCATCGGCTTCATCGTCGCCGGCGCCGCGCTGCTGCTCAACCTGCGCGTCGGACGTTCTCCGGCGCATTACGGCGTGATCCTGCTGACCGCGATTGCCGCGGGCAGCGCGTCGTTGCGGCAGATCGCGCTGCACGTCATCCCCGGCAGCGGGTCCTACGGCTCGGCGCTGTTCGGCATGCACTTCTATACGTGGGCGTTCATCGGTTACGGCGCGCTGGTCGTCTATGTCGGGGTCATGCTGCTGGCGGGCGGATTCGAGCCGACGCGCGAGCGCATGGTCAAACGCGAGCGCGCATCAACGGTCGCCGGCGGCCTGCTGGTCGCGGTCGCCGCGGCCAATGTCGTGGCCTTCCTGCTCGAATGTGGCGCCGGACCCTGTCCCGATAACCCGGTCGGTTACCTGTGGTGGCCGGGCACGCGCTAGCGCGTGCCCGGCATCGGTGCCCGCCGCGTCAGCGGACGACGAGTACCGGCACCTTGGAATGCGTCAAGACTTTTTGCGTCTCGCTGCCGAGCAGCAGCGCGGATACGCCGCGCCGCCCATGCGAGGCCATCACGATGACATCGCACTTCGATTTCTTCGCGGCGGCGAGAATCGCCTCCCAGGGCGCGGCGGCAATGGCGTGCGTGGTTGCGCAGTCGACGCCCGCTGCGCTTGCCTTGGCGGCGACCTTGTCGAGGACTTTCTGCGCCTCGGCTTTGGACAGCTTGCTGTATTCGCGTTTTGACAGCGATTCAAAGACCACGCCCTCCGCATACACGGGCAGCGGATAATCGGGCGACGAATAGAACGCGGTGATTTTCGCGCCCAGTCCCAGCGCCAGCGCGATGGCGCTGGAAACCGCCAATTCGGAAAGTTTGGAACCGTCGGTCGGTACCAGCAGATGCTTGTACATATGCACTCCTTTCCGTTGATAAGCATATTGATGATACGCCGGCGCTGCCCACCGCGATTGACGGTCGTCAAGAACGCGCGCGAGCGCTGGATGCTTCCGCGCATTGCTCACGGTCGAAGCGGGGTCGGGTTCGCCTTGACCCCCGGCGGCTGTGCGCCGTAAAGTCAGGCGCATGTCGGTACCTTCATCCGTCAGGCGCATGCCGGTTCCTTCATCCGTCGCGCCGGACGCCGCGTCCGTTCAACCCGGCGACCGCTCCGTTGCCAACTGCTACCACTGCGGCGCGCTCAATGTGCCGCGAGCACGGTGGACTGCGGTGGTCGACGGCGCACCACGCGCGTTCTGTTGCGCAGGATGTCAGGCCGTCGCCGAAGTCCTGCACGCCGCCGGCCTCGACGCCCTCTATGCGCGCCGCGAGCGCCTGGCCGGGGCACCTGCCACCGACGTGGACGACGAGTGGACCGGCTGGGGACAGGGCGCCGAGGCATCGGGGCTGGTTCGCACGCGTGACGACGGCCGGCGCGAAGCCGCATTGTTGCTTGAAGGACTGACCTGCGGTGCCTGCGTCCCGCTGATCGAGTCGTGGCTCGCGCGGCAGCCGGGTGTGACGGATGTCCAGGTCAACTACGCGACCCGGCGTGCCGTCGTCGGCTGGGACGCGTTGGTGGTCGACCTTGCCGCCGTGCTGCGCGCGGTCGCCGCCATCGGCTATCGCGCCTATGCCTACGACCCCGCGCGCCGCGAGGCACTCGCCCGTCGCGAGCGACGGGCGCTGCTGACGCGAATGGCCGTTGCGATGCTGGCGATGATGCAGGTGATGATGTTCGCGCTGCCCGGCTATCTGGCCGAAGGCGGTGTCGCTCCCGAGCACCAGCGCCTGCTCGATTGGGCGAGTTTCGTCCTTGCATTGCCGGCGATGTTCTATTCGGCGGCACCCTTGTTTGCCGGCGCGTGGCGCGATCTTGCGCATCGGCGCCTCGGCATGGACGTGCCGATCGCGCTCGGACTCGCCGCGGCCTTCACTGCCAGCACCTGGTCGACGCTGTACGGTCAGGGCCCGGTGTACTTCGACTCGGTGACGATGTTCATTGCCCTGATTCTCCTGGCGCGGTATGTGGAACTCGCGTTCCGGCAGCGGGCGGCTGCCGCCATCGAGGCGGCGGCGCGTCAGCGCCCCGACACCGCGGAGCATCTTGCGGATTGGCCGGCCGACACCACCCAGACGGTTGCGGCGGCGACGCTCGAACTCGACGATGTGGTGCTCGTGCGCCCCGGCGCACTGGTCCCCGCCGACGGCACGGTGATCGAAGGTCGATCGCATGTGGAGGAGGCGCTGCTCACCGGGGAAAGCGCGCCGCTCGCCCGCGGACCCGGATCGGCCGTGTTCGCCGGAGCCGTCAACCGCGAAGCTGCGCTGATATTGCGTGTCGAGGCGGCGGGAGAGGACACCAGGCTTGCCGCGATCCTGCGCCTCACCGAACGCGCGAGCGGCACGCGGCCGAAGGTCGCGCAGCTGGCCGACCGCGCTGCGGCGATTTTCGTGGGCGCGCTGCTTGCGTTGGCGGCGGTGACCGCGCTGGTCTGGTGGCAGGTCGACGCCGAGCGAATGCTCGCGGTCACCTTTTCGGTGCTCGTCGTCTCCTGCCCATGCGCGTTGGCGCTGGCGACCCCGGCGGCGCTCGCGGCGGCGGCGGGTGCGCTCGCCCGCCAGGGTGTCGTTCTCGCACGTGGCGATGCGCTGGAGACGCTGGCCGGTGTCACGCACGTCGTGCTCGACAAGACCGGGACGCTGACCGAGGGACGCGTGCGCCTCGTTGCGTGCAAACCGGTGCAGGGCTGCGGTCGCGGCGCGGCGTTGGCGCTTGCCGCGGCGCTGGAGGCGCACTCCGAGCATCCGCTGGCGCGCGCCGTCCGGACTGCGGCAAACCAGACGCCGGAGATCCGCGTCGACGCGCGTCAGCAGTTGAGCGGGCGCGGAATCGAAGCGCAGGTCGACGGCAGTGCCGTGCGGATCGGCCGGCTGGATTTTGTCGGCGAACTTGCCGGGCCGCTGCCAGCGGAGCTCGCGCTGGAGGTTCGCGAAAGCGAGGCGGCGGCGACGCTGGCGGGTCTGGGGAACGGCTCCGGGTGGATCGCGATTCTCGTCTTCGCCGATGCGCTTCGCTCCGGTGCCGAGCCGCTGGTCGCGGCATTGCGCGCGTCGGGCATCGTGCCGGTCCTGCTCTCCGGCGACCGGCCGGAAAGCGTGGCGGCGGTTGCAGCGTCGCTGGGCATCGCGGACGCGCGGGCAGCGCTGCTGCCCGAGGGCAAGCGTGACGCGATCGCGCTGTTGCAGGCGGGAGGCGCCGTGGTCGCGATGGTCGGCGATGGCATCAACGACGCGCCGGCGTTGGCGCAGGCCCAGGTTTCGGTGAGCCTCGGCGGTGCGACACCGCTCGCGCAATGGATCGCCGACGTGGTGGTGCTTCCGGATCGGGTCGAACTCGTCGCCGCGACAATTGCCGGCGCCCGACGTGCGTTTGCGGTGATCCGACAGAATCTGGTCTGGGCGGCGCTGTACAACGCGATAGCAATTCCCGCTGCCGCATTCGGCTATGTGACGCCGCTGGCTGCCGCGATCGGCATGTCCGCATCCTCGCTTCTCGTCGTCGGCAATGCGCTGCGCCTGCTGCGACCGTCCGTGCCGATCAATTCGCCAAGGCCGATGGGCGATGACATCCGCGCCGGGATCGCATAGGATCGGGCAATGGAAGTGCTGATGCTGTTGATTCCACTGTCGGTCGTGCTGGTGCTGGCGATCGGAGTGCTGTTCTGGTGGAGCGTGGGCAGCGGCCAGTTCGAGGATCTCGAAGGGCCGGCGCACCGGATCATCGCGGACGACGATGCGCCCCGGGACGCGCCGGGTGATTTGGGCCCGTCGTTGACCACGGTCAATCCGGAGGTTGGTACCAGGCGTTAGAATTTCGGGTTTTGCAACACCAGCGTCGCGAAGCGGCGCGCAGCGAAGGGGCGGATGATGGCCAAGGCGGCAACGCAGATGTTCAACTACAAGGTCGTGCGGCTGTTCGCGATCATGACGGTCGTCTGGGGCATCGTCGGGATGCTGGTCGGCGTCATCATCGCCGCGCAACTGCTCTGGCCGGCGCTCAATTTCGACATCGCGTGGCTTTCCTACGGCCGTCTGCGGCCGCTGCACACCAATGCGGTGATTTTCGCGTTCGGCGGCAGCGCGCTGTTTGCCTCGTCCTACTACTGCGTGCAGCGAACCTGCCAGGCCAGGCTTTTTTCCGATGCGCTCGCGGCGTTCACGTTCTGGGGCTGGAATGCGGTGATCGTGCTGGCGGCGATCACGCTGCCGATGGGAATCACCAGCAGCAAGGAGTACGCGGAACTCGAGTGGCCGATCGACATCCTGATCACGCTGGTCTGGGTCGCCTACGCGATCGTGTTCTTCGGGACCATCGCCAAACGCAAGACGCCGCACATCTACGTCGCCAACTGGTTCTTCGGCGCCTTCATCCTGACCGTCGCCTTGCTGCACGTCGTCAACAGCGCGGCACTGCCCATCTCGCTCACCAGCTGGAAGTCGTACTCGGCCTACGCGGGTGTGCAGGACGCCATGGTCCAGTGGTGGTATGGCCACAACGCGGTCGGCTTCTTCCTGACCGCCGGCTTCCTCGGGATGATGTACTACTTCGTGCCCAAGCAGGCTGGCCGGCCCGTGTACTCGTACCGGCTTTCGGTCGTGCACTTCTGGGCGCTGATCTTCACCTACATGTGGGCGGGACCGCATCATCTGCACTACACGGCGTTGCCCGACTGGACGCAGTCGGTCGGCATGGTGTTCTCGCTGGTGCTGCTGGCGCCGTCATGGGGCGGCATGATCAACGGGATCATGACGCTGTCGGGTGCCTGGCACAAACTGCGCGAGGATCCGATTCTCAAGTTTCTGGTAGTTTCGCTGTCGTTCTACGGCATGAGCACCTTCGAGGGTCCGATGATGTCGATCAAGACGGTGAATGCGCTGTCGCATTACACCGACTGGACGATCGGGCACGTGCACTCGGGCGCGCTCGGCTGGGTCGCCTTCATCTCGATCGGCAGCATGTACTACCTGCTGCCGCGGATGTTCGGAAAGACGCAGATGTGGTCGGTGCGGCTCATCACCGCGCATTTCTGGATCGCGACCATCGGCGTGGTCCTGTACATCGCGGCGATGTGGGTTGCCGGCGTCATGCAGGGCCTGATGTGGCGTGCGACCAACGCGGATGGGACCTTGACCTATTCGTTCGTCGAGAGCGTAAAGGCGACCTACCCGTTCTATGCGATACGGCTGCTGGGTGGAACGCTGTTCCTCGGTGGCATGCTGATCATGGCGTGGAACACGTTCCGCACGATTTCCGGCAGCAAGCCCTACGACGCCCCGATCCCTGTAGCGGGCGCGGCGGCGCACGCCTGAGCACGGGGGAGACCAAGCGATGAAACTCAGTCAGGAACACGTCGAGAGCAACCTGCCGTGGCTGATCGTCCTCGTGCTGCTCGTGGTGAGCGTCGGTGGACTGGTCGAGATCGTGCCATTGTTCTTCCAGAAATCGACCACGCAGCCGGTTGCCGGCCTCAAGCCTTACACCGCATTGCGACTCACCGGACGCGACATCTACGTGCGCGAAGGCTGCTACAACTGCCATTCGCAGATGATCCGTCCATTCCGCGCCGAAACCGAGCGCTATGGCCCCTACTCGGTGGCGGGGGAATTCGTCTACGACCGGCCGTTCCAATGGGGCAGCAAGCGCACGGGCCCTGACCTCGCGCGGGTCGGGGGACGGTATTCGGACGAATGGCACCGCGTTCACCTCGACAATCCTCGCGACGTGGTCCCCGAGTCGAACATGCCCGGCTATCCGTGGCTGGCCAGGAATTCGGCCGATGCAACTTCGATTCAAGCCAAGATGCGCACGCTTCGCACCCTGGGCGTGCCGTACACCGACGAGGAAATCGCCATGGCGCCGGCGGCGCTTGCCGGCAAGTCGGAGCAGGATGCGCTCATCGCCTACCTGCAGGGTATGGGACTTGTCATGCGCAATGCGAGATAGCCATGGAGATCACCAGCGTTCTTTCGAGCATCACCACGGTCGTGTCGTTCATCACCTTCATCGGCATCGTCGTTTGGGCGTACAGCCGCAAGCGGAAGAAGGCGTTCGACGAAGCGGCCAACGCACCGTTCGCGCTGCCTGATGACGGGGCCGCCGGAGCGCGCGCCGATACGCGCGGAGGGCAGTCGTCATGAGTGATTTCACTTCGGGTTTCTGGAACCTCTACGTCATCGTCCTGGTGGTGTTGTCGCTGCTGGCCTGCGCCTGGCTGCTCCTTGCCACCGGCCGCATCAAGGCGGCCCCTGGAAAACCGAAGCCGAAACCGGGCGAGTCGGTGGGCGTCACCGGTCATGTCTGGGACGACGATCTGGAGGAGTACAACAATCCGTTGCCGAAGTGGTGGTCCAATCTTTTCTGGATCACGCTGGTATTTTCCGCCGTCTACCTGATCCTGTATCCGGGGCTGGGCAATTTTCCCGGTGTCCTGGGTTGGACTTCGGCCGGCGCGTACCAGAAGGAGCTTGCCGAGGCCGACGCAAGGCTGAAGCCGCTGTTCGAAAAATACGCGAAGATGACCATCGAGCAGGTCGCTGCCGACCCGGCCGCACGGCAGACGGGTGAACGGATGTTCTTGACCTATTGCTCGCCTTGCCATGGCTCGGACGCGGGCGGCAGCCGCGGCTTTCCGAGCCTGCGCGATTCCGACTGGCTCTACGGCGGCGCGCCGGACAAGATCGTCGAAACGGTCACCGGTGGGCGCATGGGCGTGATGCCGGCATTCGGCAAGGTGCTGGGCGAAGCCGGTGTCCGTCAGGTTGCGGCGTACGTGCGGTCGCTTTCCGGTTTGCCGCACGACAACCTTCGCGCGCAGCTCGGCAAGCCGTTGTTCGCGCAGAACTGCGCGGCGTGCCACGGCGCCGACGGCAAGGGAAGCCAGGCAGTGGGCGCGCCAAACCTCACCGACAGCATCTGGCTGGTCGGCAGTTCGGAAGCGACGATTGCCGAGACCGTGACCAACGGGCGCAATCTCGACGTCGCCGATGGCGTGAAGCCGATGCCGTCGTTCGAAGGCACGCTGTCCAGGGATCAGATCCGCATGCTCGCCGCCTACGTGTGGGGACTTTCGAACAAGGCGGCGGCGCCCAAGTGACGCGGCGACCGGCCGCCCGCGCCGACGTTTCGCGCGGGCCTGCCTGCCGGCGTTGGTCATTGCGCAGGTGAGCGGCGCAATGGATACCCGCACGATTCCGATCACTGTGGTGACGGACGCCGCCGCCGAGGAAGTCAGCCTCTACGAGATCCGCAGGAAAATCTATCCGCGGGCCGTCACCGGACTGTTCGCGAGCTGGCGGGTCGCGCTGGTGGTCGCCACGCAACTCGTCTACTACGGCTTGCCCTGGCTCTCGTGGAACGACCGGCAGGCGGTGCTGTTCGAGCTCGCCGCACGCAAGTTCTACATATTCGCCATCGTCTTCTGGCCGCAGGACGTCATCTACCTGTCGGTCCTGCTGATCCTTTCCGCGCTCACGCTATTTCTGTTTACGGCGATCGCCGGTCGGTTGTGGTGCGGCTATGCCTGCCCGCAGACCGTCTACACCGAGATTTTTCTGTGGATCGAACGCAAGCTCGAGGGTGACCGCGCGGCGCGCATTCGTCTGGACGCGCAACCCCCTTCTGCCGCCAAGTTCGCCAGGAAGGCAGGCAAGCATGGCGTCTGGATCGCGCTTTCGCTGTGGACGGGCGTCACCTTCGTCGGCTATTTCACGCCAATTCGTGAATTGGTTCCCGCCATTCCGGGCGACCTGGGCGGCTGGGAGATCTTCTGGATCCTGTTCTATGGTTTCGCCACCTACGGCAATGCGGGTTGGATGCGCGAACAGGTCTGCAAGTACATGTGCCCCTACGCGCGTTTCCAGTCGGTGATGTTCGACCGCGACACGCTGGTCATCGCCTATGACACGGGCCGGGGCGAGCCGCGCGGATCGCGCAGCAGGAAAATCGATCCCCGCGCGGCCGGGATCGGCGATTGCGTCGACTGCGGCATCTGCGTGCAGGTTTGTCCAACGGGCATCGACATTCGCCAGGGACTCCAGTACGAGTGCATCGGTTGTGCCGCGTGCATCGATGGCTGCAATCAGGTGATGGATCGGATGGGCTATGCGCGCGGCCTCATCCGCTATGCGTCGTCCAACGCCATCGCCCTCGGCGCGTCATCCGCGGCGATGTGGCGGCGCGTTTTTCGCCCGCGCACGCTGCTGTACGCGGCCGTGTTGCTGATCATTGCGCTCGCCGCGGGCATTTCGCTCGCGCTCAAGAATCCGCTCAAGGTGGACGTGATCCGCGACCGTGGCGCCCTGGCACGCGAGGCGTCCCCCGGCGTGATCGAGAACGTCTATCGTCTGCAGATCATGAACACCTCGGAGCATCCGCAGGCCTTGCGGGTGTCGGCGACCGGGTTGCCGGGCATCGCGGTTACCGGACTGGAGCAGCCGGTTGAGGTCGGTGCGAACTCGTCGCGTGGAATTGCCCTGCGGCTGCGGGCGCCCGCCGAGGCTGCGGCGCCCGGCGTGCATCGCATCGAAATTGTCGTCGAGGCCGCGGACGCGCAGACCACGCTGCGTCGCGAGAATTCCACGTTCATCCTCCCGAGGCCGTGATACCGTGAGTACCGCCCGTGCCGCCATGCCGAACGCCGCGACCTCCACTGCTCCGTGGTACCGCCACCGCTGGCCGTGGTTGCTGATGCTCGGCCCCGCCATCGTCGTTGCCGCCGGAGTCTGGACACTCTGGGTCGCCATCGATTCCGACGATGGACTCGTTGCCGACGATTACTACAAGCGCGGGCTGGCCATCAACCGGGTTCTCGAACGCGTCGAGCGTGCCCGCGCGCTGGGCCTTGTTGCGATTGTCGACGTGGCGTCCGACGGCGCGGCCAGCGTGGCGCTCACCGGCGCGCCGGGCGTGGCCTTGCCGACGGTCGTGCGGCTCTCGGTCATGCATCCAACGCGCGCCGGGCTCGACCGAACGACGGATCTGGTGCGTGGCCCCAGGGGTGCTTATGTGGGTCGCATCGAGCCGGTGCCGGCGGGCCGTTGGCGCGTCGCGGTCGAGACGACCGACTGGCGGTTGCCCGCGGCTGAAAGCACCGGCGAATTGCGCAGCGTACGGCTCGATGCCGGTACGGGGGCCACGGCCTCCGTCGGGAGTCGACCATGAATCCCGGGAGCAGGACGGCGCAGCGGATCATGTGGATCGTGTGGCCGGCGTTTCTCGTGGCCGGCGCGGCCGAACTCGTGTTCTTCTCGGTGTTCGATCCGTTTGAACTGCACTTTTTCGGCGCGCCACTCGACCTGTCGCGTCAGGCGATCTACACGATGGGTTTTTTCGGATTCTGGGGGCTGGGGATCGCGTCGTCCGCGCTCACGCTGTTCCTTCGGGGCGGGACTCATGACACGACGCGCGGCGGCGAAAAGCCCGATGCCCTGCGGGCGAAGGGCGAACCGCGTTAGCCGCGCTGGCCCACCACGCGCTTGAGCGATGGCAGGTCGACGATCTTGACCGCCCGGCCCTGCACCTGGAGCAATCCTTCTTCCTGGAATCGCGAGAACAGCCGGCTCACCGTTTCGAGCTTGAGACCCAGATAGCTGCCGATTTCCTCGCGGGTCATGCGCAGCACGAATTCGGTCGATGAGTAACCACGGCGCTTGTAGCGGTCCGACAAGGAGAGAAGAAATGCCGCGAGCCGCTCTTCCGCACGCATGCTGCCGAGAAGGAGCATCACCCGATGGTCCGCGCTGATTTCGCTGCCGACGATCCGGTGCAGGTTGTGCTGGACGCCGGGAATCTGGCGCGCGACCTCCTCGAGCTTGTCGAACGGGATGACGCAGGCCTCGCTGTCCTCGAGCGCTGTCGCTTCGCAGCCGTGCTTCGAAGTGGACAGTCCGTCGAGACCGATCATGTCGCCCTGCATATGGTAGCCGGAGACCTGTTCGCGGCCGTCGCGGGAGAGTACCGTGGTCTTGAGCGAACCCAGGCGGATGGCGTAGAGCGCGGTAAACGGCGCGCCGGTGCGAAACAGCACCTCGCCTTTTTTCAGTTTGACCCGGTTGCCGAAGATTTCGTTGAGGTGTTCCACGTCGGAATCCATGAGGCCGACCGGCAGGCACAATTCGCGCATGTTGCAAGCGGAACAGTGCGCGCGCAGGTCGGTGATCGATACGACGTTCGACGAGGCGGGTATGGTGCGCGGGGCGGCGAGGGTCATGACAGGTCCCGTGGTCGTTGGACTGACAAGCGGACTGGACGGCAAGCGGACTGGACGGCAAGCGATGCCATCAGATGGAGCTGAACCATGTCATTTTAACGCTAAAGTGCCGGGGGTGCATGGCGGTGCCCGCTGGTGCGCACCCGTTGCGACAATTTGACGCGGCCCGCGACCGATGCCCCAATCCGCGTTGATCGCCGCGTTTCTTGCCGGACTGCTCGGGGGACTGCACTGCTTCGCGATGTGTTCCGGCTGGATCGCGGTGACCGGCCGACGCATGACGGCAGCGCCGCTCACGCCGGCAGGTAGCTTGCGCATCGGCCAGGCGGCGAGTCACGCCGGCCGCTTGACCACCTACATGTTGCTGGGTGCGCTGTTCGGTGCGGCCGGCGGCGCCGCCTTCGCGGTGGCGATCGCGCCCGTTCAGCTCGCGCTCTATGTCATCGCCAATCTGATGCTGCTGGCGCTCGCAGCGTCGATCGCGTTTCGCGGCGCCGGCTTTGCCGCGTTGGAGCGCTTCGGCCTCGAACTGTTTCGGCGGCTGCTGCCGGTGGTCGCTCGGGTCGCGCCTCGTGGCGGCGCCGGCGCGCGTTTCGTCCTTGGATCGGTGTGGGGCTTCACCCCTTGTGCGTTGGTCTACGGGGTGCTGCCTGTCGCCCTGCTGGCGGGTAGCGCGACCAACGGCGCGCTGGTGATGCTCGCCTTCGGCCTGGGAACGCTGCCCAATCTGCTTGCTGCGGGTTGGACATTGGCGCGTGCCCGGCGTTTGCTGACCCGTAGCGCCTACCGTTACGCTGCGGCGGCGCTGGTAGGCGGATTTGCCATCGCGGGTCTCTACCGGGCCTGGTTCGTGCCCGGAAGCCTTGGTCAGGGACCGTTCTGCCTGTTTCCCTGAACACCCGCCGGCCAGGCGTGCGCGCGCGTGCGAAAATCAGGGCCATTCCTGCCTGCGACAGCCATGACTCAAGCAGACCCCCGTCAGTTTCCGGCTGCGGCCGACGCGCCACCGGAATTCGCGAACCTTTATGCCGCGGTCGTCGCCAGTCTCGGGGCGTCGACCGCGCAGGCCTCGGCCACGCACGATCAGCGGATCCGTACCGCGATCACCGCCTGGCTGGCCCAGGGGCAGGGGCCGACGCTTGCCCGCTTGTTCGAACTGGCGCCTTCGGTGGCGACGCATCGCCACCTGCGGCGCCTGCTCGCCGAGTGCGAGCGCGCGCCGCGCGGCGACGAGGCGCTGGCGGTGCACCTGTTCGCCATTGCGATCGTCATCGTTGCGGCAAGCGAGGTTGCTGCCGACGCGCGGATCGTCGTACCGGCGGTTCTGCCCGATGTCGCGCAAATAGGCGCGATCCTGCGCGAACACAACGCCCTCGCCGGCAATCGCAATTTCGCGCTGGCCAATGCGCTGGTCGCTGCCGATGCGCTCGATGTCGCGCGGCTCCCGGAGCTGCTTGCCTGGCGGGCGCTGCCGACACCGACGTTGCCGCCGCGCGAATTGGCGCCCGCGCCGATCGAAATTGCCGGTCGCCACGAGGGTGCGCATCTGCGTTTTCTCGTGGGCTCGGCGCTGGCCGCGCCCGGAAGCGATCCGTTGCGCGACGCCACCGTGGGGGGCTGGGGCATGCCCCTGGCGCTGGCGTTGGCCGGGCAGTTGCAGGTTCCCGGCGTTTCGCTGCTCGCGCTGCCACGGGCGCCACAGTCGCCGACACTGGCGCTGGCGACAGGACGCGTCGCGCAGCGCGAAGTGGCTGCGCAGCTGTTCGTGAGCAACGCGATCCGCAGGCTGCGCGCCGCAGTCGGCGAGCCGACCGCGGTGATAAGTGTCCACCGAATGACGCAGCCGGCCGGGGCAGGCGAGGTGCGATTGTCGTTGTCGTCACCCTTCGACCCGCGCGAGGCCGAAGGCTTTCGCTATCGGCTCGCGCCGTCGGATCGGGTCGACGACATCGTGAAGTTGTTCACCGACCTGATGCGCGACTGCCGGGTGAATGATGTGCAGTTCGAGCCCGGGGTGCACGCGGATCGCGATCCGCTGACCGGCCATCCGCTGCTGTTCAAGTCGGGCCTGCCACGACCTCCGGCATTGCATTGACGCGTGGCCCGCGGAACGGGTGATCAGGAAGCGCGCAGGTCCTGACTCGCGCCGTCTGCCGAGGTTCCGCGCCGGCGTACGCTGCCCGCGCCGGAGATCTGCTTGGTCACTTCCGGATCGCCGATATATTCGACGCTTCCGGCGCCGGAAATGGTCGCGTCGAGCTTGCTGCGGGCATTGACCACCGCACGGCCGACACCACTGACGACGATACTGGCGTTATTGCTCGCCAGTCGTGCCCCAAGGTATTCGCCAGCGCCGGACATGGTGATGCGCTGTCGGTCGACTGAACCGCCGATCTGTGCCTTGAGCGCGCCAGCGCCGGAAATGTCCAGCGTCGTGGCCTGCAGATCATCAATGTAGACCATGGTCCCGCCTGCCCCTTCGATAGTGAGCTTGGGCACCCGCATTTTTCCCGCAATGATCTGCACCGCGCCCGCGGCCTCGATCGACTCGAGTTCGCGGAACGTGACGATGATGCTCACCTTTGACTTGCTGCGGCCGGACAGGAAGTCCCACCAGCGAATCCTGTCGGCCGCATGGATTTCGAGCGTGCCACCCTGCACCTCGAATTCGACGCGCGCGGGATCGCGGCCGGGCGTCTCAACGAGAATACTGGTTTCCGCGCCCTGCACCAGCGTGATTTCGGCCTGACCGGCGACCTCGATTCGCCTGAAGGGGTCCAGCGCATGGGCGACCGCAGGGGTCGTTTTCGGCAGGGTCTGGCGTCCCGGCGAGTCGGCGGACAGGGCGTACCAGGCAAGCAGCGCCGCCAGGGCGACGCAACCGATGATGACGAAAAGCAGCGAGAACCGGCGCATGAGACACCTCCAAACCACGGGCCACCTAGGCCAGATACCCGGTTGGATGCGTTGAACGGGCTAACCGGATTCGCGCAATTCGGCCAGGTATTGGTGGGCGTTGTCCACGTAGTGCGCCGCGGTCGCGCGATTTCGCGCCACTTCGTCGTCGGTTAGCCTGCGCACGACCCTTCCCGGAATACCCATGACCAGCGACCGGTCCGGAATCAGCTTGCCCTCTGGAATCAGTGTGCAGGCGCCGAGCAGGCACTCGCGGCCGATGACCGCACGGTTGAGCACGACCGCCTTGATCCCCACGAGCGTGCCGTCGCCGATCGTGCAACCGTGCAGCATCGCCTGATGCCCGACCGTCACCTCGGTCCCGATCGCCAGCGGCACGCCGGGGTCCGCGTGCAGCACCGCACCGTCCTGGATGTTGGTGCGCGCGCCGATCGTGATGGGTTCGTACTCCCCGCGGATCACCACGTTGAACCAGATGGACACGTCCTCGCCCAGCACGACGCAACCGCTTACGCGCGCGCCGGGCGCCACGAAATTGCCACCGGGGAAACTTTCAACGTGTCGAGAACCGAGCGAGTAGAGCATGCCGCTCCTCCCGGACGCTAGGGCTTGGATGCGAGAAAGCGGATATCGCCGTACCAGCCGTCGGCGGTTGCGCCGGTGTTGTCGGTATCGGTCATCACGCCGACTTCGCTGAGCTGTCCGGGTTCCTCGCCGAACGCCCGGACGAAATCCTCCCGCAGGTTGCGCGTGATCGTCTGCCATTTCCCCACGCCGGCATTGCCGCTGGCGGCGACGATCATCTGCACTCGCTTGGTGTGCGGATTGGGCACGACGGTGCCGACCGGAAGGCTGTTCGACCAGACGTAAATGAGCTGGGCGTAGGGAAAATCGCGCCCCGTGGCGCTTTTCGCAAGCAATGCAGACGCCTTCTGGCCAAAAGTGAATTTCGATTTGTCGCCAGCGAAACCGAGCACGATTCGCACCGGCGAATCCTCCTTGCTGGCGACCCGGTTGTCTGCACCGTCGATCAGTCCGCCGATCTTCCAGCGAAACTGCACGTAGGACGCGCCGCCGATATCGAATTTGACGTCGACGATCAGGCCGCTGGCCGCGCCTTCCGCGCGTGCGCGCAGCACGACCGTTCCTTCGTCCTCGACCAATCGGTAGGAAGTCGGTTGTTTGCTCGAGCCGAGGAGCAGCGGTTGCCAGCCGCGCGGCAGGTCCGCACCGGGTCGACCTTCGGAGAAAGGCGGCACCAGTGGCGCCGCCCCTGCCCGCGCCTGCTGCGCAGATACGGTTGCCGACGCACTCAGCACAAACCCGAACAGCACTGCCGCTGCAGGACTCATTTTCCAGACCTCTCGCCTCCGGCCGCGTCGCACAAGGGCGCAACGCGATTTCGCTGCCTATAATAGTGCATTCGCCGTCAATTTGATCGAAAGAACCGCCAATGAGCCTCGATCGCGTTCCCGCCGGAAGGGATGTTCCGCACGACTGCAACGTGATCATCGAGATTCCGATGCACGCCGACCCGATCAAATATGAAGTGGACAAGGAGACGGGCGCGATTTTCGTCGACCGATTCATGTCGACGGCAATGCATTACCCGACCAACTACGGGTATATCCCGCAGACGCTGTCAGACGATGGTGACCCCTGCGATGTGCTGGTGCTCTCGCCGGTGCCGTTGTTGTCGGGCGTGGTCGTGCGCTGCCGCCCGATCGGCATGCTCTGCCTCGACGACGAGGCCGGTGGAGACGCCAAGATACTCGCGGTGCCGATCGACCAACTCACTTCGCTGTACCGCCAGGTGAAGTCGCCGCGCGACCTGCCCGAGATATCGACTCGCCAGATCGCGCATTTTTTCGAGCATTACAAGGATCTCGAACCGGGCAAGTGGGTGCGCGTGGGCAGCTGGGTCGAGGCCGAGGACGCCCGCGCCGAGATTCTCAATTCGATCGCACGCTTCAAGAAATGGAAACGCGCCGGCGCGAAGTCGGCGAAAAAGCCAGGCTGACCTGCGGGACGTCCCTACTCCGTCACGAGGCGCGTTCCTGCCAGGCGATCGTGCAGGAACTGTCGCTCCGGATCGACCAGCACCCAGAAAAAGCCGAAACCGAGCAACCAGACGGCGTGCGCGCCCAGGCCGTGCGGCCGCAACAGGGCCAACGCCACGATCGCCATCGCCGGGCCGAGCCAGGCTGCCAAATAGCGCAGCAGCGCGGTCTTGCGGGGAACCGGCCCGCCGTCGGCCATGAGCAGGCGCATGCGCCATGTTTTCATCGGCAGCGTGCGCCGGCCCCGGGACCAATTCAGCACGCAATATCCGGCCAGGACCGCAAACAACAGACAGAACAGGGCGACTTGCGCGGGCAACGGCGGCAGCGGCAGGGCGCCGGCATTCCTGGGCGTCACCAGGGGCAGGGCGACGACGCCGGCCACGAACAGGACCGCGGCCAGCAACAGCGCTTCATAGAGGAGCGAACCCGCCCGGCGGGCGATGGTCGCCGGCCGCGACGGTGGGGCGCCGACTTGCGTTGACTCGGCCACGCGGGACTCCGGGGGGCGACGTCGGCCTACTGCCGTCCCTGCTCAGTCGTTGCGGCGCGGGAGCGTGGCGGCGTGTTCGCGGGTGCCGGAGTACGCGCCGATTCCGCGCGTCCCGGCTCACCGGGCTTCTTGGCGGCCTGCGTGCGCTGCTCCGGCGGCAGGTTCTGGTATTCCTGCCAGCGTTGGCGAACTTCGTTCTTTTTTTCCGGGGGCAGCTGGCGCAGCGACTTGTACTGTTCGCGCGCCGCCTGGCGCTGTTGTGGCGTCAGGTGCGCCCAGGGCTGCATCTGTTGCTTGATGCGCTGCTGTTCGTCGGGCGACATCTGGGGATAACGCGCGGCGATGTCCCGCCATACTTTCTTGCGCTGGGCGTCCAGGCGATTCCAGTCGGCCGCCAAGGGGGCGAGCACCTTGCGTTCCGGCGGCGAGAGCTGCGACCACGCCGGTGAGCTTGTCGCGATCTGGGCCTGTACTGCGGGGGCGCCTATGGCGGAAACCAGAGCTATGGCCGCAGCCAGTGCCGCTGCGCGGATTACTGCTCCTGCCGGGTGAGCCAAGTTTGAAATCCCTTGTCCAGGTAGGCGTCGATCGGCAGGTCGGAGGCGAGGATCAGGGCATCGAGTTCGGCCATCTCGCTCGTCCTGTGGTAGGCAAGCCATTGCTGATAGCCGAACCCCGTCGCTGCGATCAACACGACACCGATCCAAAGTCGGGCGCTGCGCCACGGGGTCTTGCCCGACGACCACGCCGAACCCGGTAGTCCCGCCAAAGCCGGCGCCTGGAGAGTCTGCACCACAGACTTGGACCGCGCCAGCGCGTCGAGCGCCCGCGACCGGGCTTGCTGCAACCGGTACAGCGTCCCGGGCTTGAGTTCCCTGACGCTTTCGTCCAGGTAACCCTTTATTTTATTGGCAAATTCCTGTTCATCTCGGTTCATGGCTTCAATCCCTTGGCGAGGAGCATATCTGCCAGCGCATGGACGGCACGGGAGCAGTGAGTCTTCACACTGCCTTCGGAACACCCCATCGCGGCAGCGGCCTCCGCCACGTCCAGTTCTTCCCAATAACGCAACAGGAAGGCCTCTCGTTGACGCGCCGGGAGCCGTTTCAGTGCCTGTTCGACCAATCCCACAATCTGCGCGCTTTCCAACTGTCGCGCGGGATCTTCAGTCGAATTTGAAGCAGATTTTGCCGGTAACGTCTCAAGAATGTCGAATTCGTCGTCTTTTCCGTCACCTTTGCCGAATGCCGAGAGCAGGACGGTCCAGGTGTTTCGTACCTTTTGCCGGCGGAAATGGTCGTAGATCGTGTTCTGAAGAATACGGGAAAACAGCATCGGCAATTCCGCGGCAGGCTTTTCGCTGTAGTTTTCGGTCAGTTTAAGCATCGAGTCCTGGACGATATCGAGGGCGGCGTCGTCGTCTCGCGTGGCGAAAACGGCCTGCTTGAACGCCCGTCGCTCGACGCTGGCGAGAAATCCTGCAAATTCCTTCTGGGAGGCCAGTTTGGTGGGTCCGTAGCGGCAAATGCCGGATTATAGGAGAAATGATTGCTGCCACCGGGATGCAAAGCGAAGCGCGGGTGTTGCAATACAGCATCGCTTGCCGATCCTGCCAAATTCCGGACCCGTGTGGCACCGCATTCGCCTTGACTGCAATGGGATTTTCCCGGTAGTGTGCCAATTCCTGCCCGCAAGGGTGGGATGCTGTGCTGCAAAAACGGCGGCGTGTCTTCCCTCCGACGATGCCACAAGCGTCGCGGAGCTTCCCTTGGAATACGCGCGGTGTTTTTTCCCGGATGTGGCTTGCTACCCGAACAAGCCTTCGATGGTCGTGCGCCTCCCACCTTGATGGCGCGCCCTGGCGATTTTGCAGTGCCCGGACGACGCACGTGCGCTCGCCGGGCCGGTCCAATTCAAAAAAGGTAGGGCGAAATCATGCAACTCACGGGTGCGGAAATCACGATCCGTTGCCTCCAGGAAGAGGGCGTCGAGTACGTCTTCGGCTATCCGGGCGGCGCGGTGCTCAATATCTACGACGAGTTGTTCAAACAGGACAAGGTCAAGCACGTACTGGTCCGGCATGAGCAGGGCGCGGTGCACGCCGCGGACGGGTACTCGCGTTCGTCGACCAAGGTCGGCGTGGCGCTGGTCACCTCAGGTCCCGGGGTCACCAATGCGGTGACCGGCATTGCCACGGCCTATATGGATTCGATTCCGATGGTCATCCTCACCGGTCAGGTGCCCACGCACGCGATCGGTCAGGACGCGTTCCAGGAATGCGACGCGGTCGGCATCACGCGGCCCTGCGTCAAGCACAATTTCCTGGTCAAGGACGTGCGCGACCTGGCGGTGACGATCAAGAAGGCGTTCTACCTGGCGGCGACCGGAAGGCCCGGCCCCGTACTGGTCGACATCCCGAAGGACGTGACGCAGGCAACGACCGAATTCGTCTATCCGAAGACCGTGTCGATGCGGTCGTACAATCCGGTCACCAAGGGTCATGCGGGCCAGATCAAGAAAGCCGTGCAGCTGCTGCTGGAGGCGAAGCGGCCGATGGTCTACGCCGGCGGCGGAGTCGTTCTCAACAACGCGGCGCCCCAACTCACGCGTCTTGTGCGCCTGCTGGGCTTCCCCTGCACCAACACGCTGATGGGACTTGGCGGTTTTCCTGGCACCGATCCGCAGTTCACCGGCATGCTGGGCATGCACGGCACCTACGAATCCAACATGGCGATGCAGCACTGCGACGTGCTGATCGCCATCGGCGCCCGCTTCGACGACCGCGTGATCGGAAATCCGGCGCACTTCTTCCGCAGCGACCGCAAGATCATCCACATCGACATCGACCCTTCGTCGATCTCCAAACGCGTCAAGGTCGACGTGCCGATCGTCGGCTACGTCGCCGACGTGCTGGAGGAAATGGCGAAGATCATCGAGTCCTCGCCGCAGCGCCCGGATCCGGCCGCGCTCAAGGCCTGGTGGGCGGAAATCAAGGAGTGGCAGCGCAAGGATTGCCTCAGATACGACAACAGTAACGGGCTGATCAAGCCGCAGTTCGTGATCCAGAAGCTCTACGAGATCACCAAGGGCGACGCGTTCATCACCTCGGACGTCGGCCAGCATCAGATGTGGGCTGCGCAGTACTACAAGTTCGACAAGCCCCGGCGGTGGATCAACTCCGGTGGCCTTGGCACGATGGGATTCGGCCTGCCGGCGGCAATGGGCGTGCAACTCGTCAATCCCGGTGCGACGGTTGCGTGCGTGACCGGCGAGGCCTCGATCCAGATGTGCATCCAGGAGCTGTCGACCTGCAAGCAATATCATCTTCCGATCAAGCTGGTGAACCTGAACAACCGCTACATGGGCATGGTGCGGCAATGGCAGCAGTTCTTCTACGGCAACCGCTACGCCGAGTCGTACATGGATGCGCTGCCCGACTTCGTCAAGCTGGCGGAGGCTTACGGGCACGTCGGCATGAAGGTGGAGAAGCCTGGTGACGTGGAAGGTGCTCTGATCGAGGCGTTCAGGATGAAGGACCGCCTGGTGTTCCTCGACATCATCACCGACCAGAAGGAGAACGTGTTCCCGATGGTTCCGGGCGGCAAGGGCCTGACCGAGATGATCCTCGCGGAGGAGCTATGAGCACGACTGCCAGGTCAGCGGGAGGTCGCGCAGCGACGTCGGGGGGGCTTTCCACATGAGGCATATCCTCTCCATCCTGGTCGAGAACGAGGCGGGTGCGCTGTCGCGGATTTCGGGTCTGTTCTCGGCGCGCGGCTACAACATCGAGTCGCTGACCGTGGCGCCTACCGAAGATCCGACGATGTCGCGTATGACCATTGTCACCACGGGTTCCGACGACGTGGTCGAGCAGATCACCAAGCAGCTGAACAAGCTGGTCGAGGTGGTCAAGGTCGTCGACCTGACCGAGGGCAACCATATCGAGCGCGAGCTGATGCTGGTCAAGGTGCGGGCCTCGGGCAAGGATCGCGAGGAGATGAAGCGGCTGACCGACATCTTTCGCGGCCGGATACTCGATGTCACCGACAAGAGCTACACGATCGAGCTGACCGGGACCGGCAGCAAGCTGGACGCGTTCCTGCATGCGATCGAACCCGGCGTCATCCTGGAAACCGTGCGCACTGGCGCTTCGGGCATCGGCCGCGGAGAGCGCATTCTGCGCGTCTGACCCGTCCGCCGGCATCAACCACACACCAGCCAACTATTCACGAAATGAGGAAAAACGAAATGATGAAGGTCTACTACGAAAAGGATGCCGACCTGTCGCTGATCAAAGGCAAGAAGGTCACGATCGTCGGCTATGGCTCGCAGGGTCACGCGCATGCGCAGAACCTCAATGACTCCGGCATCAAGGTGACGGTCGGCCTGCGCAAGGGCGGCGCATCCTGGGACAAGGCGAAGAAGGCGGGACTCAAGGTGGCTGAGGTCGCCGAGGCGGTCGCCGGCGCCGACGTGGTGATGATGCTGATGCCCGACGAGAGCATCGCCGCCACCTACAGGAGCGAAGTGGAGCCGAACATGAAAAAGGGCGCCATGCTCGCTTTCGCGCACGGTTTCAACATCCACTACGGACAGGTGCAGCCGCGCGCCGACCTCGACGTGGTGATGATCGCCCCCAAGGCACCGGGCCACACGGTGCGCTCGACCTATGCGGCGGGTGGCGGCGTGCCCATGCTCATTGCGGTGCACCAGAATGCATCGAAGAAGGCGCGCGATGTCGCGCTGTCGTACGCGGCGGCAATCGGCGGGACCCGGGCCGGCGTCATCGAAACCAATTTCCGCGAAGAGACGGAGACCGATCTCTTCGGCGAGCAGGCCGTGCTCTGCGGTGGCACCGTGGAGCTGATCAAGGCCGGCTACGAGACGCTGGTCGAGGCGGGCTATGCGCCGGAGATGGCATATTTCGAATGCCTGCACGAGTTGAAGCTGATCGTCGACCTGATCTACGAGGGCGGCATCGCCAATATGAACTATTCGATCTCCAACAACGCGGAATATGGTGAGTACGTCACGGGTCCGAAAATCGTGACGCAGGAGACCAAGCAGGCGATGCGCGAGGTGCTGGCACGCATCCAGACCGGCGAGTACGCGAAGGATTTCATTCTCGAGAATCGTGCCGGCGCTCCGACGCTGCTGTCGCGGCGCCGTCTGACCTCGGAGCACTCGATCGAGGTCGTCGGCGAAAAGCTGCGCTCGATGATGCCGTGGATCAAGAAGAACAAGCTGGTCGACCAGACCCGCAACTGAGTTTTGGAGCGTGCAGGAGCCGGTGCGCGCGGGTCGGCGCGCCGGCCGCCTCGCTGACCAGACCGCCACGCGCAGCTCGCGCCTGGTCTCCGATTCGCAACACAACCTGTGGGAGGTGAGGATGGGACCGAACAGGACAGGGCAGCACGGCTGGGTCGGGATGGTAGCGATGCTGCTGGCGCTGGCGATCGTTGCCTACCTCTCGAAAGACGCGCTCAGGAAGTACGGCCTGTTGCCCTCCTCTGGAGAGACGGTCGTGCGCAAGGCGGGTACGCCGGGCGAGCGCGCCCGCGCCCCCGCGGCGATCGATGCCACGGGCGCCACGGTCGAGTCCGCCGCGCCTGTGCCAACCAATGCGATGGACCGGGCGCGCGGTGTGGAGAGCACGATTCGCGAGCAGGAAAAGAAGCGCGGCGGCGGTTACTGAAGCCTCGATGCGCCGCGGCAAACGGCCACCGACCGTCGTGTAGGGCATAATCGCGCCGATTTATGTTGAAACCGGCGACTGCATGAACAACGACTACCCACATCCCCTGATTGCCCGCGAAGGCTGGACCTTTCTCGCGATCGCGATCGTCGTCGCCGCATTGCTCACCGGCTGGGGATTCGGCTTGCTCGCATTCCTCGCGTGGCTCGCGGTCGCGTTCATCGTCCAGTTCTTCCGTGACCCGGCGCGCACCATACCCCAGCAAGCGGATGCGGTGCTGTCACCGGCGGATGGGCGAGTGGTCAAGGTCGAGCGGGCGCGCGACCCCTACCTTGACCGCGACGCGCTGATGATCAGCGTGTTCATGAACGTGTTCAATGTTCACTCCAACCGCAGTCCGGTCGATGGCGAAGTGAGAAATCGCTGGTATTACGCGGGCAGCTTCCTCAATGCCGCGCTCGACAAGGCCTCGCTCGAGAATGAGCGCAACGCCCTGCACATTCGCACAGCCGCCGGCCAGGACGTCACCTGCGTACAGATCGCAGGCCTGATCGCGCGGCGAATTCTTTGCTACACCGAGCCTGGCGCAACGCTCAAGCGCGGCGAGCGCTACGGCTTCATCCGGTTCGGCTCGCGCGTGGACGTCTATCTCGACCCGGCAGCCACGCCACGCGTTGCCATCGGCGACATGGTCGCGGCGACCGAGACGATTCTGGCCGATCTGCCCTGACGCCAAGCCCACAGCGATGCACCACGACTACGATCAGGAGCGCGCGGCGATGAAGAATCGCATTCGGCGGCGGGGCATCTACCTGCTGCCGAACCTGTTGACGCTGGCGGCGCTGTTCGCCGGCTTCTACGCGATTGTCCAGGCGATGAACCTCAATTTCGACCAGGCGTCGATCGCCATCTTCGTCGCCATGGTGCTCGACGGCCTCGACGGTCGCGTGGCGCGCATGACCAGGACGCAAAGTGCGTTCGGAGCCGAATTCGACAGCCTTTCGGACATGGTGTCCTTCGGCGCCGCGCCGGCGCTGATCATGTACGAATGGGTGTTGCGCGACCTGGGCAAGCTGGGCTGGATTGCGGCGTTCATCTACTGTGCCGGGGCCGCGCTGCGGCTCGCCCGTTTCAATACCATGCTCGACGTCGCCGACAAACGCTGGTTTACCGGCGTTCCCAGCCCGGCGGCGGCGGCGCTGGTCGCGGGCTTCATCTGGATCGTCGATGACTACGCGATCGAGCCGGCCTCGGTGCGCTGGTGGGCGTGGTCGGTGACGTTGTTCGCCGGGCTGACCATGGTCAGCAATCTCAAGTATTACAGCTTCAAGACGATCAATCTCAAGAAGAGCGTGCCATTCGTGGCACTGCTCAGCTTCGTTGTCTTCCTGGCATTGCTTGCCTACCAGCCGCCGCTGGTCCTGTTCGGCGCCTTTGTCGCC
This sequence comes from Betaproteobacteria bacterium, assembly GCA_032123655.1. GTDB lineage: Bacteria > Pseudomonadota > Gammaproteobacteria > Burkholderiales > Casimicrobiaceae > VBCG01. The sequence goes on along the minus strand of JAQBEY010000128.1, from coordinate 13,857 downwards.
TACTCGGTGTCGGGCTATGTGGTCTCGGCGTGGCAACTGCTGCGTCGGCGTCGCTCCGTGGGTGGGCGGTGAGCGTCAGCGGGGAACGCACGATTCGCGTGGCGGTGCTGGTTCCCTGCTACAACGAGGCGCTGACCGTGGCCAAGGTCGTCGCCGATTTTTCCGCGGCGCTGCCCGGTTGCACGACCTACGTCTACGACAACCGCTCGGCCGACGGCACCGGCGACATCGCCCGGGCGGCGGGCGCCGTCGTGCGCCGCGAGGAGCGTCCGGGCAAGGGCGGCGTGATGCGCCGGATGTTCGCCGAGATCGACGCCGACGTCTACGTCGTCACGGACGGCGACGCGACCTACGATGCGTCGGCGTCTTCCGCGATGGTCGAGCGGCTGCATCGCGACGATCTCGACATCGTGACCGGAGTGCGCGACCACGAGGGTCGGGGTGGCGCCTACCGGCGTGGCCACCAGTGGGGCAACCGCGCGTTCAACTGGTTGCTGGGCATTCTGTTCGGCGAGCGGCCCACCGACATGTTTTCCGGATACCGCGTGATGTCGCGCCGCTTCGTGAAATCGTTTCCCACCGAGGCGCGCGGTTTCGAGATCGAGACCGAACTCACCGTGCATGCGCTCGAACTGCGCGTGCCGATGGCGGAGGTCGTCACCCCGTATTTCGAGCGGACGGAAGGATCGGCGAGCAAGCTCTCGACCTACCGCGACGGACTGCGCATTCTCCGCACGATGTTGCGTCTGTTCCGCGACGTTCGCCCGGTACAGTTTTTCGGCGCATTCGCATTGCTGTTCGCCGCGATCGGATTGGTGCTGGGCGCCGAAGTCGTCGTCGAATTCGTGCGGTCGGGACTGGTGACCCGGCTGCCTACCGCCGTGCTTGCGACAGGATTGATGCTGCTTGCGTCGCTGTCGATCGTCTGCGGACTTATCCTGGACAGCGTGGCGCGCGGACGACGGGAAGGCAAGCGCCTGGCGTATCTGGCTGCCGGCGCAGCCCGGGACTAGGGTCGCGCGGATTCGGGCAGCCGGCTGAGCCTACAGAGTTCCAGCACGGCAATGGCCATGTTGGTGCGAATTTCCCGGCAGGATGCCTGATCGCGCTCGAGTCCGTGCGAGGCGAGTGACAGCGACCCTGCTCCCGGAGGCGAGGTCAGCTGATACTGCGGTCCGTCGTGCCCACGGATGGCATCGGCCACCGCGTACTGCAATTTCGTCCTGCGCCACGGGGCGTTGACGCTGTTCGCGACGCCCAGATGCCGCGCGTCCGCGGGAAAGTACGGCAACACGAATGAAATCGGGTCCTCGGTGGTGATCAGCACCTGGGCATTCTTCTCGACGGCCGGCATGTTCACGTCGAACCACCGCGGGCCGAATTCCACGCGCCACCAATCCGCATGCTGGGTCGTTGCGATCAGCGCCGCGGCAACGAAAAGGGCGACGCCGGCCGCGAGTTGCGGTCGTAGCATCCGGTGGAGCAGGGAGACGATCAGCGCTCCCGTCAGCATGTCGAGCACGATCAGGTATCGGTAGACCGAATGCTGCTCGGTCCACAGCAGGAACGACACGACGAAGAACACGATGATCAGCACCCAGGCGCGGCTTACCCCGGCGCCGCCGGGCGCCGGCAGGCCGGCGCCGCCGCGCAGACGCATCGACAGCCAGGCGGCTGTCGCCAGCAATCCAAGTCCGTAGGTCACCGGTATCCGCGCATCGCGATAAGCGACTTCGCTGACGAAAAATTCCCTGGGGTTGTAGAGATCGAATGGAAAGCGCAACCATTCGAGCAGGTCGTGGGGTCCGTATCGGCGGGTGAGAACCGTGTACTCGCCCCACCAGGGTGACTTGATCCACTGGTTGCCGTAGGGAAAGATCGGGCTGTCGAAATGCGTCCACAGCGCCCAGGCCCACGGACCAAGCGTTACCGCTGTCCCGGCGAGCACGGCGAGTCCGAACACAAACGCCTCGCCGAAGGCGCGGCGCAGCGCCGACCGATCGTAGGGCCCGCGCAGCAGGATCGCCACGCAAAGGCCGACGGCAAAGGTCCCGGCCGTCAGCTTGAACCCCGTGGCAAGTCCGAAGAGGAGGCCCGCGCCGAGCAGCGCGCGCCGGCTCATTGACGCGCCGCGGGCTTCCACCAGTGCGCGCGCCAGCAGGCACAACCCGGGCATCATCAGCGCGACCAGTGGCCATTCGTTCATGGTGGTGCCGATGACGCCGACACCGATGGCCGGTGATACGCCTATGGCAAAGGCCGTGCCGATGGCGAGCCGGCGATCGGTGCCGGGCAGGTCGGCAAAGAGTGTCCGCAGCAACCGGGCCAGGAAGTAGGCGGCAATTCCCGTCGGCAGCGCCAGCGTGACGGCGACCACCCGGGGGGGCCAGGAAGCGGCAAGCATCGCGTAGAACGGCAGATCGAGCAGCGCGTTGTGGTAGGTCTGCAACTGCGCGCCGGCGATATCCCAGGTGAAGATGCGCCCCTGCCACCACGCCCATGGATTGTAGAAATGGTAGTTCTGCAAATCCCAGTTGGCGTCCTGGCCAAGCTTGAGCGACGCTGCTCCGGCGACGACGAGGCAAGCGAACAGGAGGGCGATTTCGCCGATGCGCGAATGCACAGTCCGGGCAGGACGATGGTGGGAGGTTGGCGACAAGGCGGTGGCGGGTCGTTGGGGACGGAGGTCGCTGGGCGTGCGGGGCGTGCGATTATGCCATCGGGGCGGGCGTCGATCGGCGCGGCGCCCCTTGCGGCGTTGCACCAAATGGGGTATGGTTTTCGAATGAGCCGCCCTTCAATCTCCGCCAACAGCCTCCGGACGAACGATTCGTCCGCGCTTGCGCTGCTTCCCGGCGGACTGCTGCTCCTGCTGCGCCCCGCGCGCACATAAAACCCACCCCCCAATTCGAGTTGTGCGCGCGCCGTCCCGGTAGCAGGGGACGGTGAATCGCATCCCGCATTGCGTGCGGCCATCGGCCGCGATTCGAGGAAGCCGCCATGAAGACCGACCCGACCACCAAATATCGACCGTTTGCCCCGATCGCGCTCGCCGACCGGACCTGGCCTTCGCGCGTCACCACCCGCCCGCCGGTGTGGTGCAGTGTGGACCTGCGTGACGGCAATCAGGCGCTGATCGAGCCGATGGACGCCGAGCGCAAGCTGCGCATGTTCCGGCTGTTGGTGAAAATGGGCTACAAGGAGATCGAGATCGGTTTCCCGGCGGCGTCGCAGACCGACTTCGATTTCGTGCGCAAGCTGGTCGACGACGACCTCATTCCTGAAGACGTCAACGTCCAGGTGCTCACGCAGGCGCGGGCGTCGCTGATCGAGCGGACCTTCGAATCACTCAAGGGCGCGCGGCGGGCAATCATGCACGTCTACAACTCCACGTCGACCACGCAGCGTCGCGTGGTGTTCAATCTCGACCGCGCCGGCATCCGGCAGATCGCGGTCGATTCCGCGCAGGTCGTGCGCGACTGCGCGGCGCGGCAGCCGGAAACCGAATGGACGTTCCAGTATTCGCCGGAGAGCTTTACCGGGACCGAACTCGACTTCGCCAAGGACGTGTGTGACTCGGTGCTGGACGTCTGGCAGCCCACGCCGGCGCGCAAGGCGATCATCAACCTGCCGGCGACGGTCGAGATGGCCACGCCCAACGTCTACGCCGACCAGATCGAATGGATGAGCCGCCATCTTGCGCGGCGCGACAGCCTCGTGCTGTCGGTGCATCCGCACAACGACCGCGGCTGCGGAGTCGCCGCCGCCGAACTGGCGGTAATGGCGGGTGCCGAGCGCATCGAAGGTTGCCTGTTCGGCAACGGCGAGCGCACCGGCAACGTCTGCCTGGTCACGCTGGGCATGAATCTCTTTAGCCAGGGTATCGACCCCGGCATCGACTTCTCCGATATCGGCGAAGTCATCCGCACTGTCGAGTACTGCAATCAGCTGCCCGTGCACCCGCGCCACCCCTACGGTGGTGAACTCGTCTTCACCGCGTTCTCCGGATCGCACCAGGACGCGATCAAGAAAGGCCTGGCGGCGCGCGAAGCGGACCGCGCGCGTGGCGAGCCCGTTTGGGACGTGCCCTATCTGCCGATCGACCCGGCGGACCTGGGCCGCAGCTACGAGGCGGTGATCCGCGTGAACAGCCAGTCGGGCAAGGGAGGCATCGCCTACCTGCTCGAGCGCGACTTCGGGCTGGCGCTGCCGCGGTTGCTGCAGATCGAGTTCGCGCAGGTGATCCAGGCCATCACGGACGCGTCGGGCAAGGAACTCGCGCCAGCCGAGATCCACGCCGCCTTCGAGCGCGAGTACCTGGAGGCGACGTCGCCGGTGAGTTATGCCGGGCACCGTGCGCAGCATAGCGGCACCGACGGCACCGTCGAGCAACTGTCCGCGCATCTGGTGGTCGGCGGCGTGGAGACGATCCTGCATGGAGCAGGCAATGGTCCCGTCGATGCGTTTGTCGCAGCCGTGCGCACGGGACTTGGGCTGCCGATCCATGTCATCAATTACCACGAGCATGCAATCGGCGCGGGAGAGGATGCGACGGCAGTGGCCTATGTGCAGCTGCGCGTGGGCGCGGACCGCACGATCTACGGCGCGGGTCGCGACGCGAACATCGTCACCGCGACGCTGCGCGCGCTAACCAGCGCCATCAACCGCGGCATCGGCAGCGGCGCACTGGCGCTGGCCGTTGCCCACGAAACCGCGTCCGCTACAGCCTAGCTCGCGCCGAAAGCACCGGCAACCACGACACGGAGACCGCCATGTCCGACCATTTGATCATCTTCGACACGACGCTGCGCGACGGCGAACAGAGCCCGGGTGCGTCGATGACCAGGGAAGAGAAGATGCGTATCGCCCGGCAGCTGGAGCGTTTGCGCGTCGATGTGATCGAGGCGGGATTTCCGGCCGCGTCCAACGGCGACTTCGAGGCGGTGCGCGACATCGCGATGGCGATCAGGGACAGCACGGTCTGCGGCCTCGCCCGTGCCAACGAAAACGACGTGCGCCGCTGCGGCGAGGCGATCAAGCCCGCCAGGTCCGGCCGGGTGCACACCTTCATCGCCTCCTCGCCGATTCACATGCAGATGAAGCTCAGGATGTCGCCGGAACAGGTGCTGGAGCAGGCGGTGAAGTCGATCGGCTGGGCCCGCGATTACACGGCCGACATCGAGTTTTCGCCGGAGGATGCCGGACGCTCCGAGCCGGATTTCCTGTGCCGACTGCTCGAGGCAGTGATCGCGGCGGGCGCCACCACCGTCAACATCCCGGACACGGTCGGCTACACGATGCCCTGGCAGTTTGGGGCCTTGATACAGTCGTTGCGCGAACGCATACCCAATTCGGACAAGGCCCTGTGGTCGGTGCACTGTCACAACGACCTGGGGGTGGCGGTCGCCAACTCGCTGGCCGCGGTAATGAGCGGCGCGCGGCAGGTCGAATGCACGGTCAACGGCCTGGGCGAGTGCGCCGGCAACGCGTCTCTGGAGGAGATCGTCATGGCGGTGAAGACGCGCCGCGACGTATTCCCCTGCACCACCCGCATCGACACCACGCAGATCGTCGCGGCATCGAAGATGGTTTCGGGCATCACCGGCTTTCCGGTGCAGCCGAACAAGGCGATCGTGGGCGCCAACGCCTTCGCGCACGAGTCGGGAATTCACCAGGATGGCGTGCTGAAGCACCGCGAGACCTACGAGATCATGCGTGCGGAAGACGTGGGCTGGGGCGCCAACAAGCTGGTGCTGGGCAAGCTTTCCGGCCGCAACGCGTTCAAGACGCGGCTGAACGAACTCGGCATCGATCTCGGCAGCGATGATGCGGTAAACGTCGCCTTTGCCAAGTTCAAGGAACTGGCCGACAAGAAGGGCGAGGTCTTCGACGAGGACCTGCACGTGCTCGTCTCCGACGAGGATGTGACGCCGCGGATCGAGCACTATCGGCTTGCCGCACTCAAGGTCGCTTCCGAAACCGGGGTCGTGCCCCAGGCGCGCGTCGTGATGGCGATCGGGGACGCCGAGGCGGCCGCCGAGATGCAGGGCGACGGTCCGGTCGACGCGGTGTTCAAGGCAATCGAGAACATGGTCGAATCCGGGGCGAAACTCCTGCTGTACTCGGTAAACGCCATCACCACCGGCACCGACGCGCAGGGTGAAGTGACGGTGCGCCTCGAGCGCAACGGCCGCATCGTCAACGGCAACGGCGCGGACACGGACATCATCGTCGCGTCTGCCAAGGCCTACATGAACGCGCTCAACAAGCTGCGCCACGGCGACGTCCGCCTGAATCCGCAACTGGCGGCGTGAGCGCGGGTTGACCCGCCGCCCGCCCGGGTCCCTGGGGAACCGGCGCCGATCGTCGGTCCGGTGCGGTTTCGGCGCGCGTTGATCCGCGCTACAATAACGTTTGTGAAAACGACTTTCATTTTTGCTGGAACGTCACCGAGACGCGCCGGCCTTCCTGTCCATCGATTCGTCATGAGGTAACCATGAGCACAGCTTCCTACGGGCCCGGCATCGAGATCACCGGCCGGATCACGCCCGAATACGCGCAGATCCTTACCCCTGAGGCGGTCGCCTTTGCCGCGAAACTGCAGCGTGCCTTCGGTGAACGACGCAGGGAACTGCTGGCCAAACGCGCGCTGCGCCAGGTCGAGTTCGACGCCGGCAAGCTACCCGATTTCCTGGCGGAAACGCGCGCTGTGCGCGAAGGCGATTGGGTATGCGCACCGGTGGGCGCGGATATCCAGGATCGTCGCGTCGAGATCACCGGTCCCGTCGACCGCAAGATGATCATCAACGCCCTCAATTCGGGGTCGGAGGTGTTCATGGCGGACTTCGAGGACGCCAACACGCCACGCTGGGACAACAACCTGCAGGGGCACCTCAACCTGCGCGACGCCATCCGCCGGCGGATCGACTACGTGTCGCCCGAAGGCAAGGCGTACAAGCTGAACGAGAAGCTGGCGACGCTGTTCGTGCGCCCCCGCGGCTGGCACCTGCCGGAGAAGCACGTCAAGGTCGACGGACAGCCGATATCCGGCGGAATTTTCGACTTCGCGCTGTATTTTTTCCACAACGCCAAGGAACTGGTCGCGCGCGGCAGCGGCCCGTACTTCTATCTGCCCAAGCTGGAGAGCCATCTCGAGGCAAGACTGTGGAACGACATCTTCGTGATGGCGCAGGACGAGCTCGGTGTTCCGCGCGGCACGATCAAGGCGACGGTGCTGATCGAGACCATCCTCGCCGCGTACGAAATGGACGAAATCCTGTACGAGCTGCGCGAGCACTCGGCCGGCCTCAACGCGGGGCGCTGGGATTACATCTTCAGCTGCATCAAGAAATTCCGCAGCAACAAGAATTTCTGCCTGGCCGATCGCGCGCTGGTGACCATGACCACCCACTTCCTCAAGAGCTACGCCGAGCTGCTGATCAAGACCTGCCACCGCCGCAACATCCACGCGATGGGTGGCATGGCCGCGCAGATTCCGGTCAAGAACGACGAAAAGGCCAATGCCGAGGCCTTCGCGAAGGTCAAGGCCGACAAGGAGCGCGAGGCGACCTACGGCCACGATGGCACCTGGGTCGCGCACCCGGCGCTGGTACCTGTCGCCAAGGAGGCGTTTGACCGGCTGATGCCGACGCCGAACCAGATTGCCGCCAAGAAGCGCGAGGATGTCAACGTCGGCGCGGCGGATCTGATCAGGTTCGAACCCGAGCAGCCGATCACCGAAAACGGGCTGCGCATGAACATCAACGTGGCGATCCAGTACGTCGGCGCGTGGCTGGCCGGGCAGGGCGCGGTGCCGATCTACAACCTGATGGAGGATGCAGCTACGGCCGAGATTTCGCGCTCGCAGGTCTGGCAGTGGATCCGCTCATCCAAGGGCGTGCTCGACGACGGCCGAAAGGTGACGAAAGACATGGTTGCCGCGATGCTTCCGGAGGAAATGCAGAAGATCCGTGATCTTCTGGGCCCCGCCTTCGGCGAGGGCAAGTACGACGATGCGGCGAAGATATTCGCCGACCTCGTCAACGATGACACGTTTGTCGAGTTCCTGACGCTGCCGGCGTACGAGCGGATCGACTGAGTGTTGTTTCGCGATGGACCGGGTGTCCTTCCGTCACGTCTATGGTCGCATGTCGATGGCGCTTCGTCTGGTCCAGGACGCACGGAGACGCCGTGCGGTGCCCTATTCCACGCTCCTGCTGCGGTTCTTCGACGCGTACGCCCGCCGCAAGTTCTCCCTGCGGGAGATTGCCAAGCTCGACCTGCTCGACCCGGGCGTCACGCGGGACTGGCTTGACCGTACCGCAAGCAAGCAAGCTCAGTACGACATCCAGCGAGAGCTGAATCCCGCGGAGTACTGGATTCTCACCGAGGACAAGAGCGTCTTCTATCGCTGCTGCATCGCCGACGGATTGCCGGTGCCCCGCTACTTCGGCTGCTTCACCGTTCCGCGCAACGGTCGACCGCCCATGGTCAACGCGCCTTTTCGCGAGCAGGCGCTGCTCCTGCTCGAAGGCCTGCGGGGTCACGATCTCATCGTCAAACCCGCACGCGGTTATCATGGGCAGGACGTCGTGGCGTTTCGAAGCGATGATGCGGGCGTCGTCGGTGAGCAGAAAGTCTACCGCGACACCGGCGACTTCCTTGACTGGCTTGCAAGCGTTTCGGAGTTCGAGACCTTTGTCGTCCAGGAACGATTGAAATGTCATCCGCAGCTGCAGGCATTGAGCGGAACAAGCAACCTGCAGACAGTGCGCATGGTGACGTATCTGCGCAGGGACCGAAGCCCCGTGATCGGCGGCTGTCAACTCAAGATCATCGGCGAAGACTCGCTGGTCGACAACTTCTCCCATGGGCAACGGAGCAATCTGCTCGGCGACATACCGGCTGCCGGCGGGCGGTTGTCCCGGGCATTCCTGGCAAACGCGGACGGAACCTCGCAGTTCGTCGATCGGCATCCACGCACCGGTGTTGCCCTCGACGGCTTCAGGATTCCATTCTGGGAGGACGCCTGCGCGCTCGTGGAGCGGGCGGCGATCGCGTTCCTTCCACTACGAACCATCGGTTGGGACGTCGCGATCACGGCCGACGGTCCGCTGCTGATCGAGGGCAATGCTTCGTGGGACCCGCCGCAGCGAGGCGGGGAAGTGAACGGCGAGATACTCGAGGCGATGAGGAACGACTCGGCAATGCGGGGTCGGCTCCCGTTTGTCGCGAGGAGCCTGCCCTAAGCCCCGCTAGAGAAGGCGTCATTTAATGCCGCGCATGAACCGAAGGCCCCAGTTCATCCGGCAGTGATTCTCGCCGGCTTCATAGCCGAGATCACTGGCGACACCTTCGCGCACCTCTTCCGGGCCAGCACGGTCGAGGCCGAAAAGGAGCGTCACGAAGCGCACCATGTCGTCCACCGAGGCGAAGGTCCAATGGTAGTCGCGGCAGTAATGCTCGGTGACCGCGAAGCCAGCGGATTCGAGCTCGGAGGGCGCGTTGGCGTCGAGGAAATCGCCCTTGTGTCCCAACGAGTTGAAACGATCCACGAATCCGTTGAGAAACCGGGCTACGGAAGAATCCGCAGCGACCTCCGCCACGCAGCATGATCCGCCGGGCTTCACGATTCGGAACGCCTCGTGGAAGAATGCGGCCCGGTCGGGGAGGTGATGCAGCCCGGCAAGCGTAACGACGCAATCGACCGAGGCGTCAGGCAGGTCGATCTGTTCCAGCTGCGTGAAAATCGCGCGACAACCTCCCCGGCGTTCGCACAGGCGGTAAAACGTTTCGGAAGTCTCCAGCGCGATAACCTCGCAGTTCGCAAACGGCAGATAAGGAAGCAGGTAGCCGCCGCCCGAAGGCGCGTCGCACAGCACCTCTCCCGGCTTGAGGTTCACGAGCCGGACGATCTCCCTGAACTCCTGGTTGCGCGCTTCGGGAAACTCGAGCATTGCCCGATGGTAGGTTTCGCCGCGCTTGTTGAAGATCGCCCGGTAGTCGACCGGGCGTTCCGCAAAAGGGGTTTTCGAATTGGATGAGTCGTACACCGTCTCGTCCGTCGGTCACTCAGAATGAGGGGAGCAGGTGCGATTATCCGCCTCCAGGTCGAACGGACAAGGAGGCTAGGCAGAGCCGCAGATGAACCGCCCGCCGGGAGTGTGCAGGCGATGGCGCGAAAGGACGAAGGCGGACGCGGCGAAGATCTTCGCCGACCTCGTCAACGATGACACGTTTGTCGAGTTCCTGACGCTGCCGGCGTACGAGCGGATCGACTGGCGCCAGCCTGCGCAGTCGGCCGGATCCGGGCCGGCAGGATTTCGCCGCCATGCACAACGGGCCGCAACCGCGGCCCGTTGTGCATCCGGAGACTCGTCGCCATCAGCTGCGGCATGAGCCCGGCATGTATTGTTCCATCGTGCTGCTGCAGGTCCAGCTGGTGATTGCGTTGTTGACCAGCGGGCTGGGCGTCAGGTTGATGACCATGCCTGCGGCGCCGCCGAGCGCCGAATCGTTGGTCAATGTAACCCGGATTTCGCCGCGGTTGACCCGGACGCGCTGGACGAACCGAGTCCGCACCGACGTGCATCCGGCGTTGGTGAGATTCCGTGGAAGCGCGCCGTGGGTTACGGCGTATTCCGAGACCGACGTCTTGCATTCCTCGGCGGCGAGGAGGCCTTCGGACACCCGGGCACGTATGGTGTAATCCCAATAGGCCGGCAGCGCGATCGCCGCCAGAACGCCGATGATGGCCACCACGACCATCAATTCGATCAGCGTAAAACCGCGTTGAATTTGATTCATGTTCGCGCTCCTGAAGTGAACAGAGATTTCCGCATTCGGTTGCACATTCCAATACTGACCATGGCAACGCAAACGACGTGCCAGAAGGAGCTGCGCGTGCCGGCAATGGCCCGCGGTTGGACCTTGAATGGCTGTGTCGATGCGTGCAGTGATTCGCCGTTGCTGCCTGCCCGCAGGCAGTTTTGGTGTTCGAACATGGTGAGGCGACTGCCGCGCTCGGGCCGGTATTGGCGATTGCGGCGGACCCGAAACAGTGATGCGTCGCATCGTTCGGTGTCTCGATCGCGCCAGGTGCGAACAGTATCCTGCTTGCGGCGATGCGCGCCGATCGGCGCTGCTGAGGTATTCCCGTACGGATATTTGCGGTAGTGGAACTGCGTATGCGCGGACGGCCATGTGCCTGAACCCGAAGGGCTTGGCCGCGAGGTAGGTGCCGCGTCGAGGAAGTCCTGCGGCATCGGCGCATCGTCGAAGACCACAGGGTGCCCGTCGCGCAGCTGAATCGGTGTTGAGTCATTGACGGAGACTATCGGCGGGATTGGCATAATCAATTGGACGAACATGGGCGTCGACGCGCAAAATCGCAGTATCTCCGGGTCATGCGCCGCCAGGCCCGGTTGTTCCTGCCGCGCACCTCAAGAGGAGAGCACCATGAAGAACCTGAAGGGAACCAAGACGCACGACAATCTCAAGGCCGCGTTCGCCGGCGAGTCGCAGGCCAACCGCCGCTACCTCTATTTCGCATCGAAGGCGGACATCGAGGGTCAGAACGACGTTGCCGCGCTGTTTCGTTCCACCGCCGAAGGCGAAACGGGGCATGCGCATGGACATCTGGACTATCTCGCGCTGGTGGGAGATCCGGCGACCGATCTGCCGATCGGCGCCAGCCGTGACAACCTGAAATCTGCGGTCGCGGGCGAGACGCACGAGTACACCGACATGTACCCCGGCATGGCGAAGTCTGCGCGTGGCGAAGGCTTCGATGAAATCGCCGACTGGTTCGAGACGCTGGCCAAGGCCGAGCGCAGCCATGCAAACCGTTTTCAGAGGGCGCTCGACGCGCTGGCTGATTGAGCAGCGGAGCGGATTGAGGCGTCGTTGAAACGCACGACGTCATTCCGGAAGATTCGTGCGTCGCCGGGAGCGACGCACGAGCTTCCCTTTCGCACGAAATCATTCGGGCCGTCATGACCATCCGCGAAGGCAATCTCGAAGCGCCAACCCGGCATGCGCTCGATTGGCGCGCCCCGGCGTTCTACAATCATGATGCCCTCGAGAAGGAACTTGAGCGCGTCTACGATATCTGCCATGGCTGCCGCCGTTGCGTCAGCCTCTGTGGCGCCTTTCCGACTCTTTTCGACCTGATCGACGAGGGCAAGACCGGCGAAATCGACGGTGTGGCCAAGGCCGACTTCGGCAAGGTGGTCGACCAGTGCTATCTGTGCGACGTCTGTTACATGACCAAGTGCCCGTACGTTCCTCCGCATCCATGGAATGTCGATTTCCCGCACCTGATGCTGCGTGCCAAGGCGGTCAAGTTCCGCGATGGCGACGTCCGGTTTCGCGACAAGCTGCTGACTGGCACCGATCGGCTGGGCAAGCTGGCGACGATCCCGGTGGTCGTGCAGATCGTCAACAAGGCGAACACCACGGCCATGGCACGACAGGTGCTGGACAAGGTCCTTGGCGTGGCCGCCGGGGCGCGATTGCCGCCGTATGCCGCGCGACCGTTGCGCGCGCACACCGAACCCAGCGTGGCCTGGCCGGTCCGCGATGGCGCGCGGACGCCGGGCAAGGTCGCGGTGTTCACGACCTGCTATGTCAACTACAACGAGCCGGGCATCGGTCATGACCTGCTCAAGCTGCTCGCGCACAACGAAATTGCGTACCGGTTGGCGGAGAAGGAGGCGTGCTGCGGCATGCCCAAGCTCGAACTGGGCGACCTCGAATCGGTCGAGCGGCTGAAGTCGATCAATATCCCGTCGCTGGTGGCGCTTGCCCGCGAAGGCTACGCGATCCTGACGCCGGTGCCCTCATGCACGCTGATGTACAAGCAGGAACTGCCGCTGCTGTTCCCGGACGATGACGACGTGCGACGGGTGGCTGACGCGATGTTCGATCCGTTCGAGTATTTCGTGCTGCGCGACAAGGACGGGCTGCTGAAGCGCGAGTTCCCGCAGGCTCTGGGCAAGGTCAGCTATCACATTCCCTGCCATGCACGCGTGCAGAACGTCGGGCAAAAGACGCGCGAGGCGCTGCAGTGGATTCCGGGGACCGAGGTCACCACGGTCGAGCGCTGCGCCGGACACGACGGCACGTGGGGGATCAAGTCCGAGTTCTACGCCGAGTCGATGCGCATCGGCAAGCCGGTGTTTGCCCGGATGGGCGAGGACGACCCCGACTACATCAGTTCCGACTGCCCGATCGCCGGCCGCCGCATCGAACAGGGAATCGAGGAGAAGCAGGGCGGACTGCGCGCGCGCCGCGCGCATCCGCTGACGCTGCTGCGCATCGCCTATGGACTCGAATGACGCCATGGATAAAGCATCCCCGACTCCGAAGATCACCCGCGACAGCCTGATGACGCTCGAGGCCTACGCCGAAGCGCGCGCGGGCTTTCGGGCCAGGGTGCTCGAACACAAGCGTGCGCGGACGGTTTGCCTCGGCGAGCACGTGACGCTGATATTCGAGGACGAGTTGACGATGCGCTACCAGATTCAGGAAATGCTGCGCATCGAGAAGACCTTCGAGTCGGCCGGCGTTCAGGACGAACTGGACGCCTACAACCCGCTGGTCCCGGACGGCAGTAACTTCAAGGCGACGATGCTGATCGAGTACACCGACGCCGACGAGCGCAAGCGCGAGCTGGCGCGCCTCATCGGCATCGAGGACAAGGTCTGGGTCCAGGTCGAAGGCTCAGCGAAGGTCTACGCGATCGCCGACGAGGACATGGAGCGCGAGAACGAGCAGAAGACCTCGTCGGTGCACTTCCTGCGCTTCGAGCTCACCGAGGACATGGCCGCGGCGCTCAAGTACGGGGTGACGCTGTCG
>JAQBEY010000127.1:0-3023 GCA_032123655.1 Betaproteobacteria bacterium | reverse complement strand
CGCGCTGGGCTCGTAGGCGGCCATCTTGCCGAAGAAGTTATCCTCTTCCGCCGTGGCCAGCGCGGTGTGCGAGTCCGTGCTGCCGATCATGCCGAACTTGTAAGGATTGACGCCGGTCTTCTGTTCCAGGTGCAGGCCGATTTTGAGACCCGAGCGGGCGTATTCGTATTGCAGCATCTCCGGCTTCTTCGCAACGCTCAGGTTCAAGTTGCCCTTGTCCCATGTTTCATAATTCGCGAACTCATCATTAGGCGAGAGGAAAGGGTGCGCCTCGCCATCGCCCTTTATCTGCGTGGCTTCGTAGAGCGGCTCCCAGCCCATGCGCGTCTGGGCATATTGTTTACTGATCGCGTTGCCCGCCGAGTCTACCAGCGGAAACATGCCGCCATTGCTCAGGTTGCCGTTGTGCGCGATCGCCAGGACTTGCCCGCCGGTTTTGTCCTCGTAGGCCTGCAAGGCCTTCCATAAGTCTTCGGGCTTGTCACTTCCTGCGGGGGCGAAGGTGGTATAGGGTTCGACCTGGCTCGCCTTCGCGCCATCGTCACGCATGATGACGACGCGGTGCAGGTTATTGCCGCCGGTATTCGAGGTCCATTCGTAGCCAATGAATGCCGTGAAACGACCCGGTTCATTGAATTGCTCCGCGGCATCGATCGTGTCCTGCCACGCCGAGCGGTAAGCGCGGCTACCGGGCAGCGACAGCATCACCTCAGGCAGTGTTCCTTTCGAAAATCGGTCAATCAGTTCCAGTGCCGCCGAGGCAGCGCCCTCGCCTCCAGCCTGGATCTGGTCGTGCAGGCGCCTCCCGATCGGATCGGCGAGAATCGTCGGATCGCTGGACAGGATGCGGCCGAACATTCCCATGTTATCCGAGTGGTCGGCGACCACGAGGAAATCAAGCGGTCGCGACAGCCTCGCCCGCTGACCCGTCGACGTCGTCACCTCCTCGCCGCGCGCGAAGCGGTAGGCGTCCGGTGGGCCGAGACGGGCGCCAAACGCGCCCGCGTCGAACGAGTAGCTGGTATGCAAATGGGTATCACCCCAGAACACTCGGGTCGGAATATTCGCGCCGGCATAGGGGGAATACGGCGCCGCCGGGAAAGTATTCTTCATTTGCTCGGCAGTGGGGCCAGATTCCTGCGCCAACGCTGGTAGTGCGAAGCTGACAAAGGCCAGCACGAGGATGGTTTGTGTGGTTCTTTTCATAACGTGTGTTTCCCTTCGCTGGCTAAATTGGTTTGATCGTTTCCTGGATAGCTTGAAATGACATGCGCCCGCCGCCTTGCGAGGGCGGGCGCAATCTTCAGATTCTTACTCTGCCATTACCCCTCGCCCGCGGATTTCATCGAATGTCTGTTGGTCCTCAGGGCTGAGTTTTTCATCGCCGAGGAGGACCGCGACTTTGCCAATTGTGCCGGTGAATTTGAATGGCAGGTGGTAATCCTCACTGACGGGGGTGCCAGTGTCTTCGCCGACATCGAGCGTTTCGTCCAGCGACATGCGGAACGGTATCGTGCGCGCGATCTTGCCTTCTCCAACCGGCTTGCCGTCCACCAACAGGGTGGCCGTGCCGCCCTTGCCCAGGCCGGGGCCGTCGGACTTGAAGTCGAGCTCCACGGCGTGCTTGCCGGGCGCAAGCTTGTCCTTGCCGGTGACCGTGTAAATGGCAACGCCGGCGAGGTTGTAGGAGAACACGGGTTTGCCCCCGAGCACATACAAGCCCCAACCGGCGAAGCGTCCGCCCTGGGTGATCAGCATGCCTTCGGCGCCACCTTCGGGAATTTCCACGGCGGCGGCGATTTTGAACGACTTGTTCTTCACGTCCGGGGCCGCGCCTTCGGGAATGCGAATCTGGCCGGGATAGTAGGTGAACACCGTACGGCCACGTGTCAGGCTGGGACGGTTCGCGGTGTCGAGGCGCTCGACCTTACTGTTGTCCAGCGGCAGCACGTTGTATTTGGCCGCTTCCACCCAGAACAAATCCTGCAGTTCGCGCAGCTTGGCCGGCTCCTTTGCCGCGAGATTGTTGGCTTCGCTGAAGTCGTCGGTTACCCGGTAGAGTTCCCACTGGTAATCCAACACCTTGACGTCGCCGCCAGAGGAGGACCACGGTGGCGTGGGCGGTGTGGTGGCGGCAACCCATCCGTCGTTGTAGATGGCGCGATTGCCGATCATCTCGAAATATTGTCTGTGCCTATGCGACGGCGCTTTTGCGTCGTCAAAGGTATAAGCCATGCTTACGCCTTCGACCGGCTTTTGCGGCACGCCATTGAGCACGGACGGCGACTGGACCCCGGCGGCTTGGAGGATGGTCGTATAAATATCAATGACGTGATGGAACTGCGAGCGGATACCGCCCACGTCCTTGATGCGGCCCGGCCAGGAGATGACCAGGCCGTTGCGCGTGCCACCGAAATGCGAGGCCACCTGCTTGGTCCATTGGAACGGCGTGTCCATCGCGTGCGCCCAACCGATCGGGTAATGGTTGAACGTGTTCGGTCCGCCGAGCTCATCCATGCGGCGTTCCACTTCCGCGAAGTCTTCCGGGATGGCGTTGAAGAACGTCATCTCGTTGAGCAAACCGTTCGGGCCGCCCTCGGCGCTCGCGCCGTTGTCGCCCTGGATGTAGATCACGAGCGTGTTGTCCAGTTCGCCCAGTTCGTCAATCGCATCAAGAATGCGGCCCATCTGGTAATCGGCGTGCGACAATGCGCCGGCATAAACCTCCATCATGCGTGCGGCCACCTTCTTGTGGGCTGCGTCGAGCGAATCCCACGCCGGAATGCCCTGCGACCGTTCGGTCAACTTCGTGTCTGTCGGCACGACGCCCAAGGCCTTCTGTCGCGTGAGCGTCTCCTCGCGGACTTTATCCCAGCCCTGATCAAACTGGCCTTTGAACTTCGCGATCCAGTCCGGCGGCGCCTGATGCGGCGCATGCGCGGTGCCGGGGGCGTAGTACTGTACCCAGGGCTTTTGCGGGGCGACCGAGTGCAACATGCGGATACGGTCGATGGCGTGATCGG
>JAQBEY010000126.1:0-122730 GCA_032123655.1 Betaproteobacteria bacterium | reverse complement strand
GCGTTGATGCGTGCCTCGGCGCGCGCCAGCGCGACGGCGTCGGTGACGTCGAGCGGCTCGACCAGCGCCCGCACCTGGTCGCCGGTGATATCACGCAGCTTGTCCGCGGAGCGCGCCGACAGCGCGACACGCGCGCCGGCGGCCAGCAGCGCTTTTGCGGTCGCCGCCACCTATGCCGGTCGACGCGCCGATCACCCACACACGCGCTACCCGCCAAGGCGGCAGCTTCGGATTGAGCGGCGCGAAGAGTCCCACGGTCAGCGCTTGCGAAACGATACGGTCAGGTGGCCGACCTCGATGCCGAACTTGGACATGGTCGTGCGATTGATCACCGTGCGCTCGTCGATCAGGTACATCCAGTCGTCCATGTCCATGTGCCAGGTCCGTCCGTCGACCGGCAGGGCGAACACGTAGCGCCAGCGCACGGCGTTGCCCTGTGCCGCGCCGCGCGCGGTCCCCACGACGTCCCCGGCGGTGCCGGTGAAGGCCTCGCCTTCCCGCACGAGCGTCCACACGCGCCGCTGGGTGGTCCCGTCGGAATACACGAAATGCTCGTCGAGTGTTCCTTCGTTGCCGTTCCACGAGGCGTCGATGCGCACCTCGAAGCGCTTGCGGACCAGGCCGCTGCGATCCTGGAAGATGCCCCAGCCGTCGATGGTGCCGTTGAAGTATTGCGCGAAATCGAAGACCGGCTTCTCGTCCCGATAGTCGCCGAGGTCGACGCTGGCGCAGCCGGCGGCTAGCAGTGCAACGAATGCGGCGAACAGTTTGCGGATCATGACGGCAGGTGCCTCCAGCGTGCGTTAAACCATAACAGCGACGCGATCGCGCCGAGCTTGAGCGCGCTCGGCACCGCGGCATAGACCAGGGCAAGCGCGGAAAGCGCGCCCGCATCGGCGGTTCCGGGTGCGTATCCGAGCCAGCCCAGCAGCGGTAGCGCGATCCCCGCGGCGAGCGCCAGGTTGAGCTTGGTGGCAAGCGTCCAAAGCCCGAAGTACGCGCCGGCGGTATCGGTGGGTCCGCGCCTGCCGATGACGTCGGCCAGCAGCGATGGCGGCAACGCGAGATCGGCGCCCAGCGCCAGTCCGGACAGCACGCAGATCACGGCGAACGCGGTGACGTCGCCTTGCCCCAGCGCGGCGGCCCAGACGAACGCGGCGATCGCTAGCACCATCGCCATCAGCCAGGCACGCACCTTGCCCAGCCGGGCCGACAGCGCAACCCACAGCGGCATGCCGGCGGCGCCGGCGACGAAGTACAGCGTCAGGAAAAGGCCCTGTTGCCCCTCGGCCCCGAGGACGTCGGCGATGAAGAACAGGACCAACGTGGCGGGAATCGCCGAGGCGATGCCGTTGGCCATGAAAACCACCAACAGGCGGCGGAAGAGCGGATCGGCGAGCGGCAGCGCGATCCGTGTACGCAGACGCAGGCGCACGGCGGAGCCGACGCTCCGGCGCGCGGCCGGCGCCCAGCGCAGCGTCACCAGCGTGCAGACGATGCAGATCGCGGCGAAGACGACGGCGAAGCGCGGCAGTCCGGCCGCCTCGCCGCCGGTCCCGCCCAGCAGGATTGGCGCAACGCTGGCGATCACCACGCCGAGGAGCGCCAGCGTTTCCCGGGTGGCGGTGATGCGCGTTCGCTCGACCGGGTCGCGCGACAATTCTGCGCCCCAGGCGTTGTGGTTGATCGTGGCCATGCTGAAGGCCGCATAGACCAGCGCCAGGGTCGCGCCCAGCCAGACCAGCAACGCGGTTTCACCCCGGGCCGGCGGCGCGAACAGCGCGAACATGCCGACCGCCAGTGCCGGCATCGCGAAGCCGATCAACCATTTGCGTGACGTCACGCGGTCGCTCCACGCTCCGAGCAGCGGATCGACAATGGCGTCGGCGAAACGCAGCGCGAGCAGCAGCAGGCCCAGCGCAGTCAGTGAAACGCCGAGATGGTCGCCGTAGAACTTGGGCAGGTGGACGTAGAGCGGAAGCGCGGCCATGGCCAGCGGCATGCCGAGGAGGCCATAGGCGCCGAGCGCCGAGGGCGCAATGGACGCTCCCGGACCCGGCGAGGCGATGGCCGCCATCGGCGCGCTCATTTCGAGCCGAGAAGCCTGGCGCGGAAATCGGCCTGCGAGGTCTTCGGGTCGAGCCAGATGCCGAAAAATGCGCGGGTGAATCCGGGCTCCGCGATCTCGCCGATCCGCTCGCCGTTGTGGAAGAAGCGCACGGCGTCCGCAGTGATCGCAACACCGGTCAACCGGTCGCCACGGCGGACGTTCGGGAAAATCCGCGTCATCTGCGCGTGCCAGCGCTGCCGGTCGGCCTCGGAGCCGTAGCCGAGCCGGGCGATCTCGTCGACGCTGCGTTGCGCAATCTTCTCGCTGTCGAGGCTGCGATGGTAGTGCAGGTCGAGCGCGTAGGGTCCCGCGTCGGGCCAGCCGCGCGCGTCGCTCCAGTACCAGCCGTCGTACACCGAGATGCCGAAGAAGGTGAGCAGACCGCCACCCTGGGCGCGCAGACCCGGAGCGAGACTCGTAACGCTCTCCGGCAGCGGCGGCGCCCGATCGCTCATCGCGTGCACGCTCGCCATGGCGGCCAGCAGCATCGGCGCGACCAAAACGACAAGGAGGCGTCGCGGATCAGGCATGCGCGAACGTGTACTGGGCGACGTCGGTGGTTCCGGTGTCGAAACCGGCCGCGCAATAGGCGAGGTAGAAGCGCCAGCAGCGGATGAACTTCTCGTCGAAGCCCTGCGCGCGGATTGCCGGCGCGGCAGAATCGAAGGCGGCGAGCCAGAGGCGCAGCGTTTCCGCATAGTCGCGGCCGAAGGCGTGCACGCGCTCGAGACGCAATCCGGCAGAGGCGGCGACGGCGGTGAAACGCGCCGGCGAGGCGAGCATGCCGCCGGGAAAGATGTGCTGCTGGATGAAGTCCGACTGCGTGCGGTAGCGCTCGAAGCGATCGTCGGCGATGGTGATCGTCTGGATGCAGGCCCGCGCGCCTGGTTCGAGCGCCTCGCGCACGGCGCGAAAGTACGTTGGCCAGTAACGCTCGCCGACGGCCTCGAACATCTCGATGGAGACGATGCCGTCGTACTGCCCGCGCAGGTCGCGGTAGTCCTGCAGGCGCAGGTCGCTGCGCTTCGCGTGGCCGGTGGCGGCAAGGCGCTTTCTCGCCCAGGAGGTCTGCGCGTCCGAGAGCGAAATTCCGGTGACGTGGTGGCCGGCGCGCGCCGCGGTTTCCGCAAAACCGCCCCAGCCACAGCCGATCTCCAGCACGCAGGATTCGGCAGGGAGCGCGAGTTCGCCCAGCATACGGTCGTACTTGGCCTGCTGCGCCACGTGCAGCGGGCGGTCGAAGTCGCCCTCGAACAGCGCCGACGAATAGGTCATCGTCGGATCCAGCCACTGCGCATAGAATGCGTTGCCAAGATCGTAATGCGCGACGATGTTGCGCCTGGCCTGGCGCCGGCTGTTGGCGTTCAGCCAATGCTTGAGGCGCAGCAGTGCACGCGTCCACCAATGGCCGTAGAACGCATGCTCCAGCGCCTGCTGGTTGGAGGCCAGCACCGTCAGCAGCTGTGTCAGGTCCGGCGTGTTCCAGCGCCCTGCCATATAGGCTTCGGCGAAAGCGACGTCGCCGCCGCGCAGCGCATCCGCTGCCACGCCCCAGTCGGAGAAGCGCAGCACCGCAGGCGCGTTCCTGGTGCCGGGCGCCGGTGCGCCGCCGGGTCCGAAGCGTCGCATGATGCCGTCCGGACCGGTCAGCTCCACACTGCCGGCGTCCATCCGTTCCAGCAGTGCGAACAGCAGGCGGGCGGCAGTGGGCAGGTGAACATGTGGAGCGTGGATTGAGGTGTCGAGAGTGGTCATGGCGAGCGGGTGAGCGAGATTGCCGGCGGCGCCGGCTTGGTGAAGAATGGCACGCGCTTCGCCCAGAGGCGAAGGGCCTGCCAGTGGATGCGGGCGACGACGCCGGCGGTGTACCAGCGGTAGCGCCACAGCAGGCGCCACGGCGTCCCCGGCGTCAGCGCAACCTCCTGTCCGGAGATGCGCGTTTCCAGCAGCGCCGACGAGGTGTCGGGCGCGGCGTCGAAGTAGTCGATGCGGGCCAGCCAGCGGCCGGGTCCGAAGTGAAAACGAAATCGGTAGTGGCCGTTCACCGGACAGAACGGCGAGACGTGAAACACCTTGGCGGCGGTCAGGGTCTCGCCAGAGGTCAGCGCGCGGCCGTCCGCATGCGTCAGCAGGTAGCGGTGAGTCTCGCCGAAGGTGTTGTTGACCTCGGCCAGCACCGCCCGCACCGCGCCGACGGCATCGTGGCAGACCCAGAAGCTGACCGGATTGAAGACCCAGCCCAGCATCCGCGGAAAGCAGTACAACACGATCTCGCCATCCGCCTGTACCTGTGCCTCGGCCAGCAAACGGCGGATCCAGCGCTCGAGGGAGCTGCCGTCGCGCGGCCCGTGGTCGCGCTCGTGGAACGACACCAGTCCGCGGCGATTCACGCCGATCCCGGACTGCGCGACCTGGGCGAGTCGCGACAGCGGCAGGCGCAGGCAGAACGCGGGCGTGGTGAAGGCATTGCCCGCCGGGCGCCGCCGCCGATGCATGATCTCGCCGGTAATGAGGCCTGGCTCGGACGGCGGAGAACACGCGACGAGGTTGGCGAAGGCCGGATCGGGAAGGCGCGCGGTCATCAGGGGCGTCTCGATCAGGCCGCCGCAAGTGCCGGCCGGAACGGCACAGGCTGTCGTGCCGCGATGCGGGCGATGCCGTCAGCCACCGCATGCGCCGATGCGAGTCCGTCCTCGTGGAAGCCGTGGCCGAGCCACGCGCCTGCGAACCAGGTATGCCGGTCGCCTTGAATCGCGCCGAACCGGGCTTGTGCGGACACCGCCTGGCCGTCGAGCACCGGGTGCGCGTACTCGAATTCCTGCAGCACGCATTCCGGCGCGGGTTCGAAAGGGGGATTCAGCGTGACGATGACCGGCGTGCGGCAGGGCAGCGGCTGCAGCTTGTTGATGAGATAGGAGACGGAGACCGGGCGCGAGCCCGTGTCGTCGTCGACCGCCAGGTAGTTCCATGCCGACCACGCGCGCCGCGCGCGCGGCAGCAGCGCGGCGTCGGTGTGCAACACGACGCGATTGGGCTGATAGCGCACGGCGTCCAGCAACTGCCCTTCTCGCGGTGAGGCGTCGTGCAACAGCCGCCGCGCCTGGCCGCTGTGGCAGGCGAGCACCACCTGGTCGAAACGCTCGCCGTTGCGCGCGATGGAGTCGATGCGGACGTGGTCCGCGTGCCGGTCGACTCGGTGCACCGGCGTGGCGAGGCGCACGTCGGTCAGCGAGGACAGGATCCTGTCGACATAGGTCCGCGCGCCGCCGGCGACGGTGCGCCATTGCGGCCGATCGGTGATGCGCAGCAACCCGTGGTTGTGGCAGAAACGCACGAAGGTCGGCAGCGGGAAGTCGAGGATGTCCTTCTTCGGCGCGGACCAGATTGCCGCGGCCATCGGCAGCAGGTACCAGTCGCGAAACGGCGCCGAGAATCCCTCCGCGTCGAGGTACTCGCCGAGTGAGATCGACCAGCTTTCGTCGCGGTCCTGCATCGCCGTGGTCGCGCGGTTGAAGCGGACGATATCGGCGAGCATCCGCCAGAACGCCGGGCGCAGCGCATTTGCCGGCTGGGCGAACAGTGACAGCACGTCGGTCCCCGACCATTCCAGGCCGGCGCGGTCGACCCGGCAGGAGAACGACATCTCGCTGGCGACGCTCGCGACGTCAAGCGTGTCGAACATCTCGACCAGGCGAGGATAGGTGCGGTTGTTGAACACCAGGAAGCCGGTGTCCACCGGAAACGTCCGCCCTTCGAGCGTTACGTCCACGGTGGCCGTATGCCCGCCGGCGCGGCGGTCGGCCTCGAACAGCGTGACGTCGTGTCCCTGGCGTTTCAACAGCCAGGCCGAGGAAAGGCCGGCGATGCCGGAACCGACGATGGCGATGCGCATGGGTTGAATATCCTTGTTGTGGATGTCGGACGAGCGTCGGCCGGTTCAGCCGATCCAGGCCGCGCCGAAGCCTTCGATCTGCGCGTACGCGGAATGGTTGTGGATGGATTCGAAATTCTCGCTGGCCACCGTGAACCGGCCGACGCGCGGGTCGTGCTGCATGCGCAAGGCGATGTCGCGGACGAGGTCCTCGACGAATTTCGGGTTGTCGTAGGCGCGCTCGGTCACCCATTTTTCGTCGGGGCGCTTGAGCAGTCCGTAGACCTGGCAGGAGGCCTCCTCCTCGGCGACCAGCGCGAGTTCCTCCAGCGTAAGTGTGCCGAGGGTGATTTCCGCCGATACCGTGATGTGCGAGCGCTGGTTGTGCGCGCCGTAGTCGGAGATCTTTTTCGAGCAGGGGCACAGGCTGGTCACCGGCGCGGTCAGGGTCACGGTCACCCGGGCGCCTCCATCGACGGCGGTATCGACCTGCAACTGCGCCTGATAGTCCAGCAGGCTCTCCACGCCGGATACCGGGGCGGCCTTGCGGATGAAATAGGGGAAAGCGAGCGTCAGGCGGCCGCTGGTCGCGCCCAATCGGGTCAACATCGCCGCCGAGAGCGCACGCAGGCCAGGAATGTCCAGCGGGCCATCCAGAGCCTCGAGCGCCTCGACGAAGCGCGACATATGCGTGCCCTTCACGTCATGGGGCAGGCCGACGTACATCGCAAAATCCGCGACCGTATGCTGGACATCGCCGGCGGCCGTGCGCAGCGCGACCGGGTAGCGCAATCCCTTGATGCCGACCCGTTGGATGGCCATCCGCCGCAGGTCCGGCAGCGCCTGGGTGTCGGGGAGAAAGAATTTTTCCGGAGCGTTCATGGCAAGCTCTCTGTTGGTGGGTGACGCTAAGGTGCGTGCGGTCCGGCAGCCGGGGTCACGTCGTGTTCGGCCGGCGGCGGCCGTGGACAGGAACATGGTCAAGGCTTGGCGCAGGTCGGCTCTCGACGCGATCGACCCGGCCAGGCGGTGCCATGTGTCCTGGACAAATAATGAACATGGGCCCATAGTAGAGGCCCGCGGGGGATTTGTCAAACATTTGTCCTGGACAAAATGGCACCTTGGAGCATTCCGATGGAGACACAGCAAATGCACTTCAACATCGGCGCGGTCGAGCGTGAGACCGGGCTGTCCAAGGACGTTCTGCGGATGTGGGAACGCCGCTACGGATTTCCGAAGCCCCGCCGGGACGACAACAGCGAACGGCAGTACACGGTCGACGACGTCGGCAAGCTGCGGGCGATGAAGCGACTGATGGATGTCGGCCTGCGTCCGGGAAAGATCATCAAATTGACGCAGGAGGAGCTCAATGCGATGGCCGACGCACGAGCACCGGCGCGCGCAGAACACCTGACGCCGGCGCTGGAGAGCGACGTGCTGTCGATGCTCAAGTCGCACGACGCGACGGTCCTGCAGCACACGCTCGCCAATCTGATGATGCGGCAGGGCCTGCAGCGTTTCATACTGGAAACGATCGTGCCGTTGAACCGCGCCGTCGGCGATGCCTGGATGCGTGGCGAGCTGCAGGTCTTCGAGGAACACCTGTACACCGAGCAACTACAGACGGCGTTGCGCACGGCGATCAACGCCTCGCCCCGGCAGCTCGGCGTTCCGCGCGTCCTGCTTACCACATTTCCTTCCGAACACCATGGTCTCGGCCTGCTAATGGCCGAAGCGATGATGGTTCCGGAGGCCGTGCAGTGCATCTCGCTCGGGCTCCAGACGCCGCTCGAGGACATCTGCCGGGCGGCCGCCGCGCACCAGGTGCACATCGTCGCGCTCTCGTTCTCCGCCGCGTTTTCGTTGCGGCAGGCGACCGAGGGTCTGGCAAGTCTGCGCCGGCAGCTGCCCGGGTCGGTCACGCTCTGGGCGGGTGGGGAAATGACCCGGCGGGTCCGCAGGACCATGCCCGGCACCGTGCTCATCCCGGAACTCGCGTCGATCACCAGCGCGCTGCGCAGCTGGCGCGCGTTGTGGCAGCCGCACTAGAGGCGCAATCCTGCGGACGGCCGGTACCGCGGCATACTCCGGCCGGGTACGGGTAGAATGCTTGGCGTGACCAAGCCGGAAAACACCTCGATGCTGTACCCGGAGCTGTTCAAAGCCTTCGAGGCCGTGCGCTGGAACGTCGATGTTGACGTGCCATGGGAGTCGTTCGATCCGGCGCAGCTCACCGATGAGCAGGCGCGTACGATCAAGATGAATGCGATCACCGAGTGGGCGGCGCTCCCGGCCACGGAGATGTTCCTGCGCGACAATCGCCATGACAGCGATTTTTCGGCGTTCATGTCGATCTGGTTCTACGAGGAGCAGAAGCACGCGCTGGTCCTGATGGAATACCTGCAGCGGTTTCGGCCGGATCTGGTGCCGACCGAGGACGAGCTGCACGCGGTGCGTTTCGAATTCGATCCGGCGCCGCCGCTGGAGACGCTGATGATGCACTTCTGCGGCGAGGTCCGGCTCAACCACTGGTATCGCTGCGCTGCCGAATGGCACACCGAGCCGGTCATCCAGAAGATCTACGGGTTGATCGCGCGGGACGAGGCGCGCCATGGCGGCGCCTATCTGCGTTTCATGAAGCGCGCCCTCGACCGTGGCGGCGTCGAGGCCAAGCGCGCCTTCACCAAGATCGGTGTGCTGATGGCGAGCGCCGCGCGGACTCGCAAGCCGTTGCATCCAACCAATCTGCACGTGAATCGCGACATGTTTCCGCACGACACCGTGCAAAGCCGCCTGCCGGATCCGTCGTGGCTGGAAAAATGGCTCGACGAGCAGATTCAATTCGACGCGAAATGGGAGAAGCGCGTCATCGGCATGATCCTGAAGAATCTCTCGTCGCTGTTCGGAGAGACTTTCGAAACCGTCCAGCAGCTGAACCGCTTCCGCAAGTCGCTGGCGCCCGCGCCGACCTGACGCGCCGCGCATCCGGCGCGCAGCGGCGCCCGAATTCGAGAATGTGGACCGCGATCGTCCTGGGCGCCGCGATGCTGGCCGGCTCCGCCGTGTACCTGCTGTGGGCCGCACGCGCGGTTTCCGCAGGGGCCCATTGGCTGTCCTACGCGATCGGCTTGCCGCTCGTCTACCTCGCGTTTCCGCTCGCGTTTACCGGCGTCTGGGGTGCGCTGGCCTGGCGGTGGCGCGCCAGCGCGCCTCCCGACCGCAGGCTCCGACCGGTGCAATGGCTGCGGCTGTACTTCCACGAGTTCGTCGCGCTCGCGTTGTCTGCGCCGAAGATGGTCGCGTACCGCCTGCTGCTGCGCGATCCGCCGCCAGCCCCGGCGGCGGATCCCATCCTGCTGCTGCATGGACTGGGTTGCAACGCGGGTGTATGGACGGGCTTCGCCCGTCATCTCGCGGCAGAAAACCTGGGACCGGTCTACACGCTGTCCTATGGACCGCCCCTGGCGTCGATCAACCTGTTCGCCGAGCAGCTCCACGCGAAAATCGGCGAGGTGCGCGCAGCCACCGGGGCGGCGCAGGTTTCAATCGTCACCCACAGCATGGGTGGGCTGGTCGCCCGCGCCTACCTGCGTCGCTACGGGGGTGCAGGAGTGCGCCGGCTGGTGACCATCGGCGCACCGCATCACGGCAGCCGCCACGCCATGATGATGTTCGGCACCGCGCTGGTCCAGATG
The DNA here is from genome assembly GCA_032123655.1 of Betaproteobacteria bacterium. Classification (GTDB taxonomy): domain Bacteria; phylum Pseudomonadota; class Gammaproteobacteria; order Burkholderiales; family Casimicrobiaceae; genus VBCG01. The sequence goes on along the minus strand of JAQBEY010000126.1, from coordinate 113,054 downwards.
CGGCCGGGGAGCGCGTTCCTCGCAACACTCAACGCGGCTCCCGCCGACGTCCTGGGTGTGCCGATCGTCTCGTTGTGGTCATGGCAGGACACGATGGTGACACCGCAGACGTCCTCGCTGTTGCCCTACGCACGCGACATCGCGGTTTCGGGCATCGCGCACAACGCGCTGCTCACCGATCGTGGGGTCTGGGCCCGCGTCGCGGAGGAGCTTCGCGGAGCCCGGCCGCAAGGCCAGGCGGCCGCCGGCGCCGCACCCAAGGCGCCGGCCCGCTAGACAATTCTGATCGGCGCAGGGTTCTTCGTCCGCGAAGGGTTGCACCCGGCGCGTGCCGACCCAGGTGCCGGCATGCCCAAGGCAGAAATTTGTCGTCGCTGCCGAAACTACCAGTGAATCCCCTGCGTGAGCTGCGCAAAGGCGATCTGCTCGGGCGAGAGTTCGGTGGGTGTGGCCGGCGCCCCTTTCTTGGCCTGTGCTGCGGCAGAGTCAGGGAACATGTTGAACGCGGTGTTGAGCATGATCTGCGTGAGGCGGGGTGCCGCCGCGTGGCTGATCGCGGCGCTGATTCCCAGCCTTGTGGCGATGCGCACGGCTTTGTACACGATTGCTTCGACGACCAGATCGGCAGCCTGCTCCGGCGAAAGCGTGGGCACGTTCTCGTACATCTTGGTCGGTGCGATCATTGGCGTCCGCACCAGCGGCATGTTGATGGTGGTGAAGTTGATTCCCTTGTCGAGGAATTCGCTCGACGCGCAGGCGGAAAACGAATCGAGCGCGGACTTGGACGCGACGTAGGCCGAGAAGCGGGGGGCATTCGACAATACGCCGATCGACGAAATGTTGATGATGTGGCCCTGACGCTGTTCGAGCATCTTCGGCAGAAAGCCCATGATCAGCCGCAATGATCCGAAATAGTTCAGCTGCATCGTCCGCTCGAAATCGTGGAAGCGGTCGAAGGAATTGATCACGCCGCGGCGGATCGAACGGCCCGCGTTGTTGACCAGGTAGTGACAGGTGCCGTGCTCCTTCAGGACGCGGGCGACCAGCGCGTCGCAGGACGCGAGGTCGGAGACGTCGGCCGTGTACATCCAGCACTTGCCGCCCGCGGCCTCGATCTCCGTCTTGGTTTCGACCAGTTTCTCCTCTCCGCGCGCAACCAGCATCACCTTGGCGCCGGCGCTGGCGAGCTTGATGGCGGTGGCCTTGCCGATCCCGGACGAGCCGCCGGTAACCACGACGACTTTGCCCTTTACACGGCCGGAGAGGCTGCGGTCGATGAATAGGTCCGGGTCGAGGTTGCGCTCCCAGTAATCCCACAGCTTCGGCGCGTAGGACTGCAGGTCCGGCACGGCGATGCCCGAGCCCTTCAACGCCTTCGCCGCCTCGCGGTTGTCATAGCGCGTCGGCCAGTTGATGAACTGGAACACATCCTTCGGGATGCCCAGATCGGTCAGCACCGCGCGAATCATCCGCTTTACCGGAGCCAGCGAGCCGAGGCCATAGAGGATCGGCGCCGGGATGAAGCCGAACATGCGTGCGTTCAGCCGCATCGTCATCTGCGGCGCATGCCCGGCCTTGGCGAAGATATTCAGGACCTCGCCGATACGGTGCGGATCCGGGTCGGTCAAATGGAAGCATTTGCCGTCGAGGCCCTTCTTGTGAGCCAGGAAGTCCAGCGCGTCGGCGACGTAGTCGACGGGAACGATGTTGAGTCGTCCGCCTTCGATGCCGATCATCGGCATCCACGGCGGCAGCATCTTGCGCATTTTCTGCAGCAGCCTGAAGAAATAATACGGACCGTCGATCTTGTCGATGTAGCCGGTCTGCGAGTCGCCGACGACGAAGCCGGGGCGATAGATCCGGTAAGGCCGCTTGCACTCGCGGCGTACGACCGCTTCCGATTCGTGTTTGGTCCTGAAATACGGATGGTCGAGATCTTCCGCCTCCTCGAACATGTCCTCCCGGAACACGCCGTCGTAGAGTCCTGCCGCGGCGATCGAGCTGACGTGCTGAAAGCAGCCGGCGCCTACCGCATGCGCGAATTGCACCGCATGACGCGTGCCGTCGACGTTGGCGACCTGCTGCTCCTCGGGACTGGCCTTCAGGTCATAGATCGCGGCGAGGTGAAACAGATGGCCGATCTTGCCCTTGAGCTTCTTCACATCGCCGTCGGACACGCCGAGATTCTTCTTCGAAAGGTCGCCGACCACGGCGATGACGTTCTTCTCGCTGGCGCCCCACGCCTTGCGCAGCGCGTCGAGTTTTTTCACCGAGCCCTTGCGCACGAGTACGTAGACCGGCTGGCCGCGCTTGACAAGATTGTGGACCAGATAACGTCCAATGAAGCCGGTCGCTCCGGTGACAAAATAGGCCATGATCATCTCCTCACGTCTTGGGTACCCCCCACCCGCTTTGCGCGTGCCAAGGCGCTTGGCGCGGTCGGGTGGAAAGTGAATAGTCGGCAACGTGCCGCAACGCAATCCTGGGCGCGGCGGCTCTGACCGATTGTACCCTCAGCCCCCGGCGTCTCGCGCCGCAGCGGCGCTCGACGCCCGGCGCGCACCGGGGCATGGCGCGCACCGGGGCATGGCGCCGGATATCACAACTAGTATGATTGCTCTAGTGCTTGCGCCTAGAATGCGGGAGCGGGGCGGGCGCATGGCCGACCCCGACCCCGACCCAAGCGGAGGAACAAGATGCTCAAGAAAACAAAGGCGGGTCTCGCCGACAAGGCGGCGAGTGCGCGAGGCGACGCCAAGGATTCGTCGCAGGCAGTGCTCGACTCATCTCGACATATCTGGCTCGCCGGGCTCGGCGCATTCTCCCGCGCGCAGGCGGAGGGCATGAATATGTTCGAGGCGTTGGTGCGTCAGGGCAAGATACTCGAAACCAAGACGCGGCGCGCGGCGGTAGACACTGCGGCGGCGGCGCGCGGCGCGGCAAAAGCCACGGTGAAGGAAGTGTCGCAAGGGGTGGGCGGTACCTGGGACAAGCTGGAGCAGGTCTTCGAGAATCGGGTCGCGCGGGCGCTGTCCAAGCTCGGCGTGTATACGCAGAACGACATGAAGCAGCTTGCACAGCGGGTCGATGCGCTTTCCGCCGCGGTCAACGAATTGATCAAGGCAAAACGGAAGTCTTCCGCGGCGGCCGCCACGCGTCCGAAGAAAACGGCCAAGCGAATCGGAGGTGCGGGGGTCAAGACCCGCAAGACCGGCAAGACCACTGCAGCAGGCAAGACTGCCAAGGGCGCGAAGGCGGTGCGTGCGGCAAAGGGAAAGTCCAGAAAACCACGGGCCACCGCCGGCTGATTGTTTTTTGCGCCTGAGTCGGTTCGCAGCAAAAAACCCCACCGGATTCGGCGGGGTTTTTTCCGGGAACGCGCACAGGTCAGTCGCGGTTGAGCTTCTCGATCTGCTTGATGTAATTGGTCATCGCATCCTCGGCGCTGGCACCCTTGAGCTTGGCCCAGGCGTCGTACTTGGCGCCGCCGACGAAATCGAATCCGCCGGGCCGCTCACCCTTGACGTCGCCCTCGGTCGCCTGCTTGTAATATGAATACAGCTTGAGCAGCGTCGCGTTGTCCGGCTTTTTCTTCGTCTTCTTCGCTGCGGCTGTGGCGGCTTCGAATTGCGCCTTGAGGTCGACTTTTTTCGGTGCGGCGGCCATGTGTTCCTCCTCGCCGGGAGTCCGGCGTCGCGTTATTGTTACTGTAGCGCGAACGGGCGAACGCGCGCAACGCAATCGCCCGTGGCGCCGGACAGTCGACGCTATTCGAGTTCGGCCTTGGCGCGTTCGACGTCGAGACGCTCCATGGCGTCTTGTGGCTTCGCGGCCGCGGCCGTTTCGTAGAGTTTCGTCGCCTCGGCGATCCTGCCCTTGCCGAACAACAGCAGCAGTCCGTTCGCGTATTCGATTTTTGCAATCGCCGATTCCGGAAAGAGCTTGATCCCCTTCTCGAAGTGCTCGATCGACGAGTCCTTCTTGGCACCGTAGGTCATGCCGGCGACGAGCCCGCCGACCTTGTCGATCACTTCGGCCTGATAGGACCCATAGGCTGTGTGCGCATCGGCGTGTTTTGGCGCGAGCTTGTGGGCGGCGAGCAGCGCCGCCTTGATCTTGCCGCCATAGCCCTGCGTCAGCGCTTTCATCACTGAAGTGTGCTGACTGTATCGCCCCAGGGCAAATGCGTAGAAGTAATGCGCATTGGCGTCCTTCGGCGCCTCGCGCAGGCGTGCTTCGGCAAACGAGGCGGCCTCGTCGAGAAGTTCGACCCGGATCTTGTCCGATTTCTCGACCATGCTGGCATGGACGGTCTGCGCCTTCGTGGCCGCGTTCACGCCGGCACCGCCTGCGGCCCGGCCGGCCTCGACCGCCTGTTGAAACTCGCCGGCATGGTAAAGGCGCCACGCCTCGGCCACGGCGGCGTCCGCCGGAAACGGCTCACAGTCACCCTTGTGCAGGCGCGCCCACGCCTTTTTCAGCCCGGCACCGCCGTAGACGTACGCCTTGTCCGCGAACGGAAACTTCGCCCATTTCTTCGCCATTGCATTCCTCCCCTGCGCTTCTACAGATAGTCTTCGCCGAGCCGCTCGATCAGCGCCCTGCCGGGCCCGATGAGGAACGGGGCGATCAAGGCGAGGACCTGATAGGCCGCACGATCAAGGCTCATCGTCTGCCGGTCGTTGTTTCCCGGACCAGGTGCCGTGGCAACGCGTTGCCAGGACATCCAGTACGTCGAGACGATCGAAACGTTGGTCGCGATCGAGGCAATTTCACGCTCGGACGCGTCCATCTGACCGCTACGCACCAGACCGCGGCACAAGGCCACCACCGTGCGTTCGCCGCGTCGGGTGAGGTCCGCCACCCGTGTCGCGAGCTTCCGGTTGCGCGAGGTGATCTCGTCCAGATCCCGATACAGGAAACAATAGTCGCGCATGCGCTCGAACAGTGCGTGCAGCAGGAACCAGAGATCCTCCACACCCGGAGGCGAATCCTCCGGCGCGGTGAGCAGCGGCGTGACGCTGTCCTCGTATGTCGCGTACAGCTCGCCGATGATGTCGTCCTTGTTGCGGAAGTGATAGTAGAGATTGCCCGGGCTGATGTTCATTTCGTCGGCGATGTTGGCCGTCGTGATGTTCGGCTCGCCGAACTCGTTGAACAAGGCCAGGCTCGTCTCGAGGATGCGCTCCCGGGTACGGCGTGGAGGCTTGCGTTCCGCCATGCGAGTGTGGCCGGCGCGAAAAGGCGGTCAGGCGTGCACGGCCACGCGGTGCGGATCGGCGTTCATCGCCCGCTCGAGCTGGTCGAGCGTGTGGCCGAGATCGCGCACCGTCTGGCGCGCGCTGCGGTTGGCGAAATCGTGCAGAAGCGGCCGCGGGTCGGTCAGCGCATGGGTGACCCGGCGCTTGGTGTCGGCGAGGCGGTCGAGCCGCAGGGTGATGCCATGACGGCTCAGCACCGGGGCGATCGATCCGGCGCGCGCGGCCAGGGTCTGTCGGGTCTTCTCGAAAGCGGCAGCGCACAGCCGCTTGCGCTGCGCATAGCTGAAGATGTTGGCGAAAAACATGTCGGCATCCTCGCGGTCGGGCTCGAAAAGCACGACATCGGCGTCGGGGTACTGAGTTCGGTATTTTTCCATGCCGACCTTCATTCGCGAGTGAATGATCGCCCGAAACGTTTGGCCCAGAACCAAAGGCAGTCCGCCCTGGTTCAACTTCCTGACGGTGACGTGGTCGTTTGACTTCGCCATGCTCGCGTCAAAGGGTACCAGCGGATTCACGCACAGCAGCAGGCCGACCCCCTGATCCAGAGCAACAGACGCATGCAGCGTCTTGTTGAGCGCCCCGTCCACATAGTACGCGCCACCAATGGCGACCGGCGGAAACAGGCCCGGCAGAGCGCTCGAAGCCTGGACCGCCCGCGAGATAGGCACGTGCGCGTGCGCGCCGGGTCCGAATGTAACCGACGCACCGGTGTCGAGATTGGTTGCAACCAGATAGAGCTTGCGGGAAAGCCGGCGAAAATCATTGGACCGTCCCGGCGCGGCAAACAGCCGGGCCAGGAAGTGGTCGATGGCCCGATTGTCGAACAGGCCGGTGGGTGTTGCCCTTGCCAGAGTGGCGAACGACGCCATCACTCCGTTGTGGAACGGGTCGCGCAGGTACTGGATGGTTGCCCGTGCGGTCAGACGGGGCAGCGCGGTAAGGCAGCGCCACAATTCGCCGAAAGCGGGCTTGAGGAAAAGCTCAGGTTTCAGTGCGGCGTCGACGCCGTCGTCGATGAACAGCCGGTACATCTGCGCCGGCGAAATGCCGTTGGCGAGCGCAGCCGCGACGAAGCTTCCGGAGGAGACCCCGACGTAGACGTCGAGTTCGTTCAGATTTGTGCCGTCGAGGGAGTCAGCCAGCGCCAGCAGCGCACCGACCTCGTAGATGCCTCCCAGCGGCCCGCCGCCGGCAAGCGCGAGGCCAACTTTGCCGGGTTCCGGACGCGCACTGCTGCGGCTGCGCTTGCGCGCGCGCACTTCGCGTCCGGGCGCCGTGGTTCGCGGCATGAATCCCCCATGGGTGCGCCAAGCGCCCGTACACGGGCGCTCGGCAACAGGGGCGATCACCCGCCCCGTTTTCACGCAATGTTAGCGGAGAATTACTTCTTCGTGGTCGCTCGCTTCGCGCGCTTCACTGTCTTCGCCGACTTTGCGGCCTTTGTGGTGCGAACCTTCGTGGTGCGAACCTTCGCCGTGCGCTTCTTGGCGGCGACTTTGCGCTTGGCAGGCGCCGCCGGGGAAAGCATTGCCTGCAGGTTCACCTTCGGCAGCGACTTCGGCAGATTGTTCTGTACCAGCGTGACGGCGGTATTCGCCGCCTGCCGGACCGTGGACTCGACTGTCGTGCGCGTCTGCTTCCACATCTGGTTGGCCTGAGCGAACGATTCCTCGATCCGGTGGCCGAACACGCGAATGGTGCGCGACTCGACCGCCGTGCCTTCTTTCACCAGCGTGCGAAAGACGTTGCTGGTGTTGGTCTGCGCCCAGTCGCGGGTGACGACGGCGGCGCCGAGGCTCGCGAGCCAAACCTGGCGCGATGCATTGAACATGGCGTCGCCGACAGGGTTCGTACGAAATTGAATGGTGGTACGCATGGTGCATTCTCCTTGTGGACGCGTGCGCCACTCGGCACCCGCTTGTAGAACAAACTACCGGGTTCGTCTAGAGGAATCACACTAAACGCGACCGACCTCGAGGCGATTCATTTCGGTGAACAGGCATTGCATGTCATTCGGGCGAAGCCGGCGGTATCGGCTAGACTTCCGGCTCGAGACCCGCGACCCGCCCGACATGGCCGAGAACGAATTCCGAGAAACCGCCCCGGCGCTCATACGCGAGATGCAGCGCGTGCAGCGACTCCATGCCGAGCGTGCCGGCAATCCGATTCTTTCCGGAGCGTTGACTCGCCTGTCGGGCTGGCAGTCGCAGCGTTTGCGCATGACCTACGCCGATCTTGCAGCGCAACCGCGTTACGCGGCCGCGGTTGAATTTTTTCTGCGCGATTTGTATGGCCCGGTCGACTTCAGTCAGCGCGATGCCGATCTCGCCCGGGTGGTGCCGATGATGGTGAGGATGCTGCCGGCGAGCGTGCTGGTAACGACGACCGCAGCGGTGGAACTCAACGGACTCTCGCAGGAACTCGATCGCGCGTTGCTCGCTCGCCTCCCGAGGGCTGACGGCCAGCTCACGGTGATCGACTATTGCAAGGCGTATCGCCGAATAGGCAATTTTCCCTTGCGTCGGAGGCAGATCGACCTTATCCGCGAAATCGGTTCGGCGCTCGACCGCCAGGTCAGGAGGTCGCTGCTCCGCGCGGCGCTACTGCTGATGCGCCAGCCGGCGCGACTTGCCGGAATGGCCGCGCTGCAGGATTTTCTGGAACGCGGCTTCGAAGCGTTTCGCCGCATGGGCGGTGCTGCGCATTTTCTCGAGACCATCCACGGTCGCGAGATGGCGATTTGCGACGCGATCATCGATGGTGCGTCCACCCCCTTCCCCGATCCGCTGACTTTCCGGCTGCCGCCGCGAGCACCGCCGCGTTAGGCCTTGCCGACCAGCTTGTCGAGTTGGGCGATGATTTCCTTCTCGATCGCCGGCTTGAGCGGCGTCAGCAGCCAGCCCAGTTTGACGTCGAGAGCGATCTGGTCCTTGGCCACGAGCATGCGTCCGGAGACACCGGGCCGGCCGAAATCGACGTGGTCGCCTTCCCACGTGTAGTCGAGATCGAAGCGCTTGCGCAGGTCGTCCGCAATTTTCTCGGCGACTTCCTTTGCCTTCTTGTGCGAGAACTTGTGCCTGCGCGCGACTGAGATCGTGCCCATCGATTCGCTCCTTTGCGGCGAGTATAGCCAACTGCCGGGGGCCGGGCGTTGCGGCCGCTGACGCGCCGCCGTTCTAGGCTCTGCGGCCGAGCGCAATGGCGACGATCACCAGGCAAGCCGCGATCCAGGTAGCGGCGTCGACCCGCTCCCCGAGCAACAGCGCCGATGCGAAGATCGTCAGGAATGGTTGCAGGAGCTGCGTCTGACCAACGGCAGCGATGCCCCCAAGTGCAAGCCCGCGATACCAGGCAAAAAAACCGAGGAACATCGATACGACAGACACGTAGACGAACCCGGCCCACGCGGTCCATGGTGCGGCCAACATCTCTTGATCGAATGCCTGCCACGTGGGGACGGCGAGCCAGGGCGCGGAGAGCAGGAGTGCCCAGCAGATGACTTGCCAACCACCAAGAATGCGGGCGAGGCGGGCGCCCTCGGCGTAGCCGATGGCGGCGGCGACGACCGCGCCGACAAGCAGCAGGTCGGCAAGCTGCAGGGAGCCACTGCCTTCCCAGAGGGCGAAGGCGATGACCACGACGCTGCCGAATACCGCGCAGACCCAGAACCGCACCGACGGTCGTTCGCCGGCGAGCCAGGCGCCGGCGAGTGCTGTGGCGAGAGGCAACAATCCGGACACGACGGCGCCGTGCGCGGCCGGAACCAACCGCATCGCCAATGCCGACAGCACCGGCCAGCCGACCACCACGCCCAGCGCGACGACTGCCAGCCGGGGCCAAAGCGCCAAAGCTGGCGGAGGTGTGCGCGCGACCATCAATGCGACTGCCGCCAGCACGGCCGCGACCAGCGCGCGGCCGAGTCCGACGAATACCGGATCGAGATGGATGACGGCAAGGCGGGTCGCGGGCAGCGTCCCGCTGAACGCGACAACGCCAAGAAAGCCAAGCCAAAGACCGCGGCGACGTTCGGTGGCGGTAGGCATGGCGGGAGTGGAGGGAGGCCCGTTTGGGTGCGATCACGCGCAGCCGGTCGCGGCATGTTGAACGTCGCGGATCGCCTTCGATCGGGCTCGGCCAGTATATCCGACCGGATCGTTCAGGCATCTGTCAGGCCCTACCGCGGCCTCGAGAGAGGGTCTACAGCCTCATGGCACGGAAGTTCAATAGAGAGTGACCGCACACTGACTTTTACTTGGCCATGAGCCTGATCCATTCCGGACGTTGACAAAGGGAATAATGCAAACATACAATTAAAACGAACGTTTGAGCGAAATATGGCTCCAACTGCAACGATCCGAACCCGGCATTGGCGGAGTCAGTGCAGGGCTGATGCGTCCTACCGATGGTGTGCTGTTCAAACGCCGCCGACGGTACGGGTTGAACGATTGCAACAAACCAATGGAGAGAATTGATGCGGGCGGAAGTGCTGAAACTCGGCGAAACACGCATCACGCCAGCGACCAAGGCACGCATCCTCGATGCCGCCGAGACGCTGTTCATGGAGCACGGTTTCGAAGCGACGACCCTGCGGGCCATCACCGCATCGGCCGAGGTCAATCTCGCCAGCGCCAACTATCACTTCGGCAGCAAGGAAGACCTGTTTCAGGCGGTGTTGACCCGGCGGCTGGATCCGATGAACCAGGAGCGCGTGGCGTTGCTCGACCGTCTTGAGGCGGCGGTTGCACCTGAAGTGCTCCCGTGCGATCGCATCCTGGGCGCGTTGTTCATTCCGGCACTTCGTCTGGCGCGCGACCCCGACCGCGGCGGCAGCAATTTCCTCCGTCTTCTGGGCCGAGCCTACGCGGACCCGGCGCCGTTCATTCGCCGGCTGTTGTCCGATCAGTACGCGGAGATGATCGCGCGCTTCAAGTCGGCGTTTGGCCGTGCGCTGCCCCACCTGCCGAGGAAGGAGTTGTCCTGGCGGCTGCATTTCATCATGGGCGCGCTGTCGTACACGCTGGCAGGTACCGACGCGCTGAAAATCATCGCCGAGCTTAATCCGCACGAGTCGGACAACGACGAAGTGCTGTTGCGCCGCCTTGCCCCCTTCCTGCTCGCCGGTCTGCATGCGCCGATGCCGGACCTGAGCGAGATTTCGCGCGAACTGGATCACGAATTTCCGCATCGGCCATGAACCCGATTCACCGGTTGGCGACGCGTGATCGCGCCGTCTGCAACGCTGCAACAGGAGTACGACCATGCTGACCATTGTCTGGATAATCGCGGTAGCGCTGGTTTTTTTCGCGCTGGCCTATGTCAACGCCTCCGGTCGCACCTGGGGTATCGGCATCGCCGTGGCGCTCGGCGCCGCGTGGGGTCTTTCGGCGACACCGCTGGCGGTGCGCCTGCTGCTCACCGGACTGTTCGTCGTATTGGTGTTCCCTCTGGCCAGCCCGGGCCTGCGCCGCCGGTTGATCAGCGACCATATTCTCGCCGCGTTCCGCAAGGTGATGCCGGCAATGTCGCAAACCGAGAAGGAAGCGATTGAAGCCGGATCCGTATGGTGGGACGGTCAGCTGTTTTCCGGTCGCCCGGACTGGCGGCGCCTGCTGGAAACGCCGATGCCGAAATTGACACCCGAGGAACAGCGCTTTCTCGACGAGGAGACGGAGTCGCTGTGCGCGATGGCCAACGACTGGGAGGCCGCCACCGTCCACAAGGACCTCCCGCCGCAGGCGTGGCAGTTCGTCAAGGACAAGGGCTTCCTGGGCATGATCATTCCCAGGGAATACGGCGGTCTCGGGTTCTCGGCCTGGGCGCATTCCCAGGTCGTGACCAAGGTGTCGACGCGTTCCGGCGCAGCGGCGGTGACGGTGATGGTGCCCAATTCGCTTGGCCCCGGCGAACTCCTGTTGCATTACGGCACCGACGAACAGAAGAACTACTACCTGCCACGTTTGGCGAAGGGTCTTGAGATTCCGTGTTTTGCGCTCACCGGTCCCAACGCGGGCTCGGACGCCGCGGCGATGCCCGACCACGCCTTCGTGCGATGGGGCGAACACGAAGGCAAGCGCGTGCTGGGACTTTCGGTGACCTGGGACAAGCGCTATATCACGCTGGGGCCGGTGGCGACGCTGCTCGGCCTCGCCTTCCGCGTCTACGATCCGGACAAACTGCTCGGTGGGGACGAAGACCTCGGCATCACCTGCGCGCTGATCCCGACCGCGCATCCCGGGGTCGAAATCGGTCGCCGGCACATGCCGCTCAACGCCGTGTTCCAGAATGGGCCGAATTCCGGCAGCGACGTTTTCATCCCGATGGATTGGGTGATCGGCGGGCAGGCGATGATCGGCCGCGGCTGGCGGATGCTGATGGAAAGCCTCGCGGCGGGGCGTGGAATCTCGCTGCCGTCGTCGAACACCGGCATGTCGATCCTCGCGGTCCGCACGGTCGGCGGCTATGCGCGCGTGCGTACGCAGTTTCGGACACCGATCGGCAGATTCGAAGGGGTCGAGGAGGCGCTTGCCCGCATGGGCGGCAACCTCTACATGATGGACGCCACGCGGCGCCTTACCGCGGCCGCGATCGACCAGGGCGAGAAGCCCGCAGTCGTCTCGGCGATCGCGAAGTATCACATCACCGAACGCGCGCGCTTGATCATCAACGACGGCATGGACGTCATCGGTGGCAAGGGTATCTGCATGGGCCCGTCGAATTTCCTGGGCGGCGCCTACATGCAGCATCCGGTCGCGATCACGGTCGAGGGTGCCAACATCCTGACGCGCAGCCTCATCATTTTCGGGCAGGGCGCCATCCGCTGTCATCCCTTTGTGCTGAAGGAAATCGGCGCAACCAATGAGCCGGATCGCGAGGCCGCCTCGGTTGCCTTCGACGCCGCGCTGTTCGGTCATGTGCGGTTCACGCTTTCGAATTTTGCCCGCACCCTGCTGACCGGCTTCACCGGGTCGCGTTTCGTTGGCGTGCCGGCGAACGTTGCGCCGGAGACGCGCCGCTACTACCAGCAACTGACGCGCTTCTCGGCCGCGCTGGCACTTCTCACGGACGTGTCGATGGGAACGCTCGGCGGTTCGCTCAAACGCAAGGAAAAGCTCTCGGCGCGGCTCGGCGACATCCTGTCGATGCTCTATCTGTGCTCGGCCACGCTCAAGCGCTACGAGGACGAGGGAAGGCAAGTGGAAGACGCGCCGCTGATGCACTGGGCGATCTGGGACGCGATGTTCAAGGCGCAGAACGCCTTCGAAGGCGTGATCTCCAACTTCCCGAATCGCCTGCTCACTGTCCTGTTGCGGTGGATCGTGTTTCCGCTCGGCCGGCCCTATGTCGTGCCCTCGGACGAGCTCGGCCATTGCGTGGCGCGGTTGTTGATCGAACCGTCGGCCACGCGCGACCGGCTTACGGCAAATATTTTCATCGGCAAGAGCGAGGACGATCCGGTGGGCCTGATCGAGCGGGCGCTCGCCGCGACCATCGCCGTGGCACCGATCGAGAACAAGGTGCGTGCGGCGGTCAAGGACGGACGCCTCGACGGCAGCCTGCCGCCGGGTGAGGGCGCCGAGGCGATCGACGTCCGCGCAGTTGCCGCCGGCATCATCGACGCGAAGGACGCGGCGGCCATGGCCGAGCAACGCAAGTTGGTCGAACGGGTGGTTCGCGTCGACGACTTCGATCGTGATCTCGGGACGGCGCTGGTGCAGCAGGAGACCGATGCGGTGCATCCGCCGCCGAACTCGCCGATCAAGCACCGCGCCGCCGCCTGACTCTTCGGCATGCGGCGCACGCAGGTCATGCGCGCCGCGCCGGGGCAACTCCCGACGTGGCGCCTGCCTTGGTCCGTGACCACAAGGAACCCGACATGAACGAACCCGTATACATCGTCGACGGCGCGCGAACGCCGTTTCTCAAGGCGCGTAACCGGCCCGGTCCATTCGCGGCCTCGGACCTCGCCACCGATGCCGGCCGCGCGCTGCTGCTGCGGCAAAAATTCAGCCCGCACGAACTCGACGAGGTGATCCTGGGTTGTGCCGCGCCTTCGGCGGACGAGGTCAACATTGGCCGGGTCGCGGCCTTGCGCATGGGCTGCGGCCTCAAGGTGCCCGGCTGGACGGTGATGCGCAACTGCGCCTCGGGCATGCAGTCGATCGATTCCGCGGTCAACAACATCCGCGCCGGGCGCTCGGATCTGGTTCTGGCCGGCGGCGTCGACGCACTGTCGCGTGCGCCACTGTTGTTTTCGGACGCGATGGTCGCCTGGCTGTCGAACTGGTATGGCGCGAAGACGACAGGCCAGCGCGTCGCGCTGCTGGCGAAGTTCCGACCGGGGTACCTTGCGCCGGTAATCGCATTGATGAAAGGACTGACCGATCCGATCTGTGGACTGCTGATGGGACAGACGGCCGAGAATCTCGCCTATCGTTTCGGCATCACCCGGGAGGAAATGGACGCCTATTCGGCGCGCAGTCATGTGCGGGTGCTGGCCGCGCAGAAGGCCGGCCACTTCGCGGCCGAGATGGTTCCGCTCTACGACAAGACGGGCAAGCTGTACGCCGCCGACGATGGCGTGCGCGAGGACTCGACGACGGTGAACCTGGCCAAGCTGAAGCCGTTCTTCGATCGAAAATTCGGCAACGTGACCGCCGGCAACAGCTCGCAGGTGACCGACGGGGGCGCCTGGGTGGTCGTGGCGTCGCAGCGCGCGGTCGACCGCCACGGTCTGGTGCCGCTTGGACGTATCGTCGACTCGCAGTGGGCGGGACTCGACCCGGCGCAGATGGGGCTGGGACCGGTGCACGCGGCGACACCGATCCTGACTCGCCAGAAGCTCGGGCTGGACGATCTCGACGTGTGGGAGATCAATGAAGCGTTCGCTGCGCAGGTGCTCGCCTGCGAGCGTGCGTGGGAGAGCGATGATTACTGTCGGGACGAGTTGGGGCTGCCCAAGGCGCTCGGCCGCATCGACGCCGAAAAGCTCAACGTGGATGGCGGTGCGATCGCGCTCGGGCACCCGGTGGGTGCGTCGGGAACCCGAATCGTATTGCACGTGCTCGAGGTACTGCGCCGTACCGGTGGCAAGCGCGGCATGGCGGCGATCTGCATCGGCGGCGGGCTGGGCGGCGCGATGCTGATCGAGCGCGTATGAGCGCGTCGGACACCAACGAATCCCGAAGAGGCCTCTGATGCAACACTGGAACATTACCCGCGATGCCGACGGCATTGCGACGCTGATTTTCGACAAGGCTGGCGCCACGGCAAACACGCTTTCCGCAGCGGTGCTGGCCGAATTCAACGAAGCGCTCGACATGCTCGAACGCGATCCGCCGCGCGGCCTCATCGTGCGGTCGGGCAAGGCGAACGGATTCATTGCCGGCGCGGACGTCGACGAATTCGGCGAAGTCCGCGACGAAGCGGGCGCGCTCGCCATCGTGCGGCGGGGCTGGGACGCTTTCGAGCGGTTGGCAGCGGTGCCCTACCCGACGCTGGCGCTGGTGCGGGGATTCTGCCTGGGCGGCGGGCTCGAACTCGCGCTCGCCTGCCGTTACCGCGTGGTCGTGGACGAACCGTCGACGCGGTTGGGCCTGCCCGAGGTCATGCTCGGCATCGTTCCGGGCTGGGGTGGCATCAAGCGCCTGCCCCGGCTGGTCGGCGCCCCGGCAGGACTGGACTTGCTGCTCACCGGCAAGACCATCGATGCGCGTCGAGCCAAACGCCTGGGAATTGCCGACCAATGCGTGCCGCCGCGCATCATGGAGAACACCGCGCGCGGGGTGCTGCGGTCGTTGCCCCGCCCCCGCCGGCTGTCGCTGCCGCTGTCGTTGACCTTGAACCCGCTGGCGCGACGGTACATTGCCCGGAAGGCCGAACAGCAGGTGGCGCGCCGGGCGCGGCGCGAACACTACCCGGCGCCGTATGCGATTCTCGACCTGTGGGCGCGCTACGACGGCAATGCGCTGCTGGTCCCGCCTGCCGACCCGGCATCGGTTCCGTCGCTGCTTCGCTCATCGACTGCGGCGAACCTGCTCCGCATCTTCCGGCTGCAGGAGCGGCTCAAGGGCCTGGGCAAGGAGGGCGACTTCAAGGCGGCTCACGTGCACGTCGTGGGGGCCGGCACGATGGGCGGCGACATCGCCGCGTGGTGCGCGCTGCGCGGTCTCACCGTGACGCTGCAGGATCAGGACGCGCAGCGCCTGGCTCCGGCGATGCAGCGCGCGTACAAACTCTTTGCCGATCGGCTGCGCGACCCGCGCCGCGTGCGTGACGCCGCCGACCGGTTGATTCCCGACGTCGCTGGCGAAGGTGTGGCGCGCGCCGACGTGGTCATCGAGGCGATCTTCGAGAACGTCGAGGCGAAGCGCGCGTTGTTCGCGGCGGTGGAGGCCAAGGCGAAACCGGAGGCCGTGCTGGCGACCAACACTTCAAGCATTCCGTTGGAGGACATTGCCGTAGCGTTCGCCGACCCGACGCGACTCATTGGCCTGCATTTTTTCAATCCTGTGCCCAAGATGATGCTGGTCGAGATCGTGATCGGCGCATCGACGCAGCAATCGCTGGTGCCGAAGGCGGCGGCCTTCGTCCGCCAGATCGACAAGCTGCCGCTGCCGGTGAAAAGTGCCCCGGGTTTTCTGGTCAACCGGGTGTTGGCGCCGTATCTGATGGAGGCGATGCGCTGTATCGACGAGGGTATCGCGCCGGAAACGGTCGATGAGGCCGCGTTGGCCTTTGGAATGCCCATGGGGCCGATCGAACTTGCCGACACCGTCGGCCTGGACATCTGCGTTGCGGTCGGCACGATGCTCGGCCGGGATGAGGCGCCGCCGCAGCGGCTCAAGACACTGATCGAGGCGGGCCATCTGGGTCGCAAGACCGACCGGGGTTTCTACGCCTGGGTGAATGGCAAGGCACAGAAGGGTGCGGCGGGCGCGGTGCCGGCCGGCCTCGCCGAGCGCCTGGTCGCGCCCTTCGTCGAGGAGGCCAAGGCGGCGCTGGCCGAGAAGATCGTCGCCGACGCGGACCTGGTCGACGCCGGTGCGATTTTCGGGACGGGCTTCGCGCCATTCCGCGGCGGGCCGCTCCGCCATGCCGATTCGGTGCCGGATCAGCGCCCGTAGCAACGGCATCTGGTGTAGGCTTTTCGGGCGGACGCGGGACCGGAAACGTCAATCCCAGGCCGTTCGCGGTGCATTGCATTTTTAATCCGCCGCGGCATCAGGCGGGCCGTTGCGCCATCCCATAATGGGGCGTGGCAGGGAGGAGCATCGTGGAACGGATCTGGCTCAAGCAATACCCGAAGGGTGTCCCCGCGGATATCGACGTGAATGAATACGAGTCGGTTCGCGAGATATTCGAGGAAAGCGTAGGAAAGTACGGCTCGCAGCCGGCTTTCTCTTGCATGGGCAAGACGATCACGTTTTCCGAACTCGATACGCTTTCCGGGGCTTTCGGAGCCTGGCTGCAGGGTCAGGGCTGCAAGAAGGGCACTCGCGTCGCGCTGATGATGCCCAATATCCTCCAATACCCGGTCTGCCTGTTCGGAACGCTGCGGGCCGGCTGCGCGGTGGTCAACGTCAATCCACTCTACACGGCACGCGAGCTCGAACACCAGCTCACCGACTCGGGCGCGGAGGTGATCGTCTGCCTGGAGAATTTTGCCAATGTTGTGGCCGAAGTAGTCGGCCGGACCAAGGTCAGGCAGGTCGTCGTGACGTCGATCGGCGAGATGCTTCGCCTCAAGGGCCTGGTCGTGGATTTCGTGCTGCGCCGCGTGAAAAAAGTGGTCCCCGCGTACTCGCTGCCGGGATCGATCCGGCTTTCCGATTCGCTGGCCGAAGGCCGCAAACGCGCGCTGGAGCGCGTGCCGATCGGGCACGACGACATTGCCTTCCTGCAATACACCGGCGGCACCACGGGGGTCGCCAAGGGCGCCATGCTGCTCAACCGGAACATCGTGGCGAACGTGCTGCAGGCGCGGACCTGGATCCAGCCCTTTCTGGACGCAAACCGGCAGGAAGTGGTCATCACGCCGTTGCCGCTCTATCACATCTTTTCGCTTACCGCGAACTGCCTGACGTTCATGTCGATCGGCGGCGAGAACGTGTTGATCCCCAATCCGCGAGACATCAGGAAGTTCGTGAAGGAGATGGCGAAGCACAGGTTCACTGCGTTTACCGGCGTCAACACGTTGTTCAATCTTCTGGTCAATAACGCCGAATTCGCCAGACTGGACTTCTCCACGCTGAGACTCACGCTTGGTGGCGGCATGGCGGTGCAGGAAGCGGTCGCAGTCAAGTGGAAGGCGGTTACCGGTACACCGCTGATCGAGGCCTACGGACTTACCGAAACCTCGCCTGCCGCGACGATGAATCCGCTTGACCTTGCCGAGTACAACGGCTCGATCGGGCTGCCGATCTCGTCGACAGAATTGATTCTGCGCGACGACGAGGGCCAGGTCGTCGCGTTGGGGCAGGCGGGCGAAATCTGCATCCGCGGGCCACAGGTCATGGCCGGCTACTGGCAGAGGCAGGACGAGACAGACAAGGTCATCGACAAGGATGGCTGGTTCGCGACCGGCGATATAGGCGTGATGGACGCGCGCGGCTTCGTCCGCATCGTCGACCGCAAGAAAGACATGATCCTGGTCTCGGGTTTCAACGTCTATCCAAACGAGATCGAGGGCGTGGTGGCTGCGCATCCTGGCGTGCTCGAGTGTGCCGCGATTGGCGTCCCCGATGCCAAATCGGGTGAGATGGTCAAACTCTATGTCGTACGCAAGGATCCCTCGCTGGCCGCTGCCGACTTGATCCAGTACTGCCGCGAAAACCTGACCAATTACAAGATCCCGCGGGAAGTCGTATTCCGGGACGAGCTGCCCAAGTCCAACGTCGGAAAAATCCTGCGCCGCGAACTCCGCGACGAGGCGACGAAGGCGGCGACCTGAGATTATGGGGAAGCTGATACGGGGTACCTTGCCTTGACGCTCCCCGACAAGCAGCCGGTGCTGCGCGTGGTCCCGATGCCGGCGGACGTGAACCAGCATGGCGACATCTTCGGCGGCTGGATCATGGCTCAGGTCGATATTGCCGGCGGCGTGGTCGCGGCGCAGCACGCACGCGGCCGGGTGGCGACGGTCGCGGTCAACTCGTTCACGTTCAAGCAGCCGGTGCTGGTCGGCGATATCGTCACGTTCTACGCGGCGGTCGCGCGGGTGGGAAAGACGTCGATAACGGTTGACGTCGAGGTATTTGCTCAGCGCAACCCGAAAGAGCAGGTTACGGTGCGCGTTACAGAGGCAAGTCTTACCTATGTCGCGGTCGGGGCCGACCGTCGCCCACGTCCTGTGATGTCCGCCTGATAATTGCGCATTCCGGCGCGGCAAGCGCGCCAATTGCGCCTGCCGCCGGTGTATAGTCACCGGGAATTTTCTTGATCGTTGGCGAAAGCAGGCGCCTGCGCGAAAAAGTGCCGAAAAGACGCTGTTCCGGGTCATGCGAGGAATTTGGAAAAGGATCTCATGTTGACGACGGCGTTGCCTGGGCGACGGTTCGCGTGCGTGATCGCGGCGCTTGCGTTTGGGTTGGGTGCCGGGCCGGTCCGGGGTGCCGCCTTCGCGCTGCAGGAGCAGAGCGGCAGCGGCTTGGGCAACGCCTATGCCGGGGGCGCCGCGGGCGCCGAGGACGCGAGCACCGTCTGGGCCAACCCGGCAGGAATGGCAAGATTCTCGACCATCAACGCGGTGATCGCCGGTACCCTCGTCGCCCCCTCGATCAAATTCAGCAACAGTGGATCGTTACCGG
This sequence comes from Betaproteobacteria bacterium, assembly GCA_032123655.1. Classification (GTDB taxonomy): domain Bacteria; phylum Pseudomonadota; class Gammaproteobacteria; order Burkholderiales; family Casimicrobiaceae; genus VBCG01. The sequence goes on along the minus strand of JAQBEY010000126.1, from coordinate 93,985 downwards.
CGTTGAATCAACCGCTGGGTGGCAACGGCGGCAACGCCGGGTCGCTTTCCGGACTTCCCGCGATGTACCTTGTCGTACCGATCTCGAAGAGTTGGGCGGTGGGTCTTGGCATTGGTGCACCCTTCGGCCTCAAGTCCGACTGGGACGAGGGCTGGCTCGGGCGCTATCAGGGGCTGTATTCCGAGATCAAGACGATCAACGTCAATCCGGCCGTTTCATGGCGGGCCAATGACGCGCTGAGCGTTGGTGCCGGAATCAATTTTCAGAAGGTCGACGCGACGCTGACCAACAACGTCAACTACTCGGGCGCTTTGCTGTCGGCGGCTGCCGCCGCGGGCGTGCCACCAGCGACGCAGAGTGCCATTGCCGCCGCGACGCCGGGACTCGACGCCACTGCACGCCTGGAGGGCAGCGATTATGCGTGGGGCTGGAATCTTGGCGTCCTGTGGAGCGTCAATTCGAACACGCGCTTCGGCGCGCACTACCGCTCGTCGCTGAAATACGATGTCGTTGCCAACGTAAACTTCACCTACCCGACTATTCCGCCGGTCCCGCCGGCGTTGGCGCCGACCGTCGATTTGCTCGCCGCCGGAGTCAATGAAAAACTCGCCAGTGGCGGCGTGACGTCGAGTCTCGAATTGCCGGCCATCGCCAGCGCGTCGATCTTTTCCACCATGAATGCGAAGTGGGACTTGATGGCCGACGTCCAGTGGACGCAGTGGTCGACGATTCCCGAGTTGCGCTTTGTTCGCACGACCGGTGCAGTGCTGTCGGTGACTCCGGAGAATTTCAAGGATACCTGGCGAGTGTCGGGTGGCGCCAATTACCGCTACAGCGATCAGTGGAAGTTCCGCATTGGGCTGGCCTGGGATCAGTCGCCGGTACAGACGGCTGAGCGCACGCCGCGCCTTCCCGACGCTGACCGCGCATGGGTTGCGCTGGGCGCGCAATACGCGATGGGCAGGAACTGGAAATTCGATGCCGGCTACGCGTTCGTCACCGCGACCGGTGCGCCGTCTGAAAATCAGAATGCGGGCAGTACCGCCGCGAACGGGTTGATTTCCGGCGATTTCGACGTTTACGTGAACCTATTCTCCGCGCAGCTGACGTACTCGTTCTGACCGGCCGCGCGTCGGGGCAACCGGGTCGCGATCGGACCGCCCGGCGCCAGGCATGTCGCTGCGCGCTGCGATCCAGCGGCCGCGTCTTCCTATCCGCCGCTGTCAACCAAACCCTTCACTCAGGCGCATCATCATGTCGACATCCCCTCCGCTGATCCGCAAGGTCGCCGTACTCGGCGCCGGCGTCATGGGCGCGCAGATCGCCGCGCATTTCACCAATGCAAACATACCGGTCGTGCTGTTCGACCTGCCCGCCAGCGAAGGACCGCCGAATGCCCTCGTGGAAAAGGCGATCGCCGGGCTCGCCCGGCTCGAGCCGGCGCCGTTGGGCGCACCGGAACGCGCCTGGTCGATCGAGGCGGCGAACTACGGCAGCGATCTTGCCCGGCTCGGCGAGTGCGATCTGGTCATCGAGGCGATCGCCGAGCGGCTCGACTGGAAGCGAGACCTTTACGCAAAGGTGGTTCCGCATCTCGGGCCGGATGCGATTCTCGCGTCCAACACCTCAGGTCTGTCTCTTGCCGCGCTATCCGACGCGATGCCGGAGTCGGCGCGGCGTAGCTTTTGCGGTGTCCATTTCTTCAATCCTCCGCGCTACATGCATCTGGTCGAGCTGATCGCGGCGCCGCAGACCGCGGCAGGCATGCTCGACAAGCTGGAGGCGTTCCTGACCACAACGCTCGGCAAGGGCGTGATCCGGGCCAAGGACACGCCGAACTTCATCGCCAACCGCATCGGCATCTTTTCCGTTTTGGCGACGATGCACCACACGCAGGCCTTTGGTCTGGGGTTCGATGTGGTGGACGCGCTGACCGGCCCGGCCATCGGCCGCGCCAGGAGCGCGACCTACCGCACGGCGGACGTCGTCGGGCTCGACACGATGGCGCATGTGGTGAAGACGATGCACGACACGCTGTCCGACGATCCCTGGCATTCGCTGTTCGCTACACCGCCGGTGCTGGCGGCGCTGGTCGAGCAGGGCGCGCTGGGCGCGAAGACCCGGGCGGGCTTTTTCCGCAAGGCGGGCAAGGACATCCAGGTACTCGACCCGGCGACGCGCGACTACCGCGCAATGGCGGGAGAGGTGACAGCAGAAGTGGCTGAAATCCTCAAGATCAAGGCGCCGGCGGAAAAATTCGGCAAGCTGCGCGCCTCAGCGCAGCCGCAGGCACAGTTCCTGTGGGCGATTTTTCGGGATCTCTTCCACTACAGCGCCTACCATCTGGCCGCAATCGCCGACAACGCACGCGACGTCGACCTGGCGATTCGCTGGGGCTTCGGCTGGCAGATGGGGCCATTCGAAACCTGGCAGGACGCCGGCTGGAGCGAAATCGCCGGCTGGGTGGCCGAGGATATCGCGGCCGGACGCGCACTGGCCAACGTGCCGCTGCCGACCTGGGTAAGTCGCGGCAAGGTTGCGGCGGCGCGCGGCGTGCACACGGCGGAGGGCGCCTACGCGGCAGCACGTGATGCCTTCGTGCCGCGCTCGACGCTTTCGTTCTATCTGCGGCAGCGCTTTCGCGATCCTGTGCTTGGCGAGAGTCCCCCGAATACCGGCACGACCATGTTCGAGACCGATGCCGTGCGCATGTGGCACTTCGGCGACGATGTGGGTGTTTTGTCCTTCAAGAGCAAGGCAAATACCATCGGCGAGGATGTCCTCGATGGCATCCTGCGCGCGATCGACGAGGCCGAGCGCCTTTGCGCCGGCATGGTCATCTGGCAGGCGCAGGAGCCGTTTTCGCTTGGCGCCAACCTCGCCGCGATCGCGCCGGCCATCGCCGCGAAGAAGTGGGGCGAGATCGAGGCGAACGTCGCAAAATTCCAGAACACGTCGCTGCGGTTGCGCCACAGCCTGATCCCGACGGTTTGCGCGGTGCGCGGGATGGCGCTGGGCGGTTCCTGCGAGTTGATCCTGCACGCCGACCGTACGGTTGCGGCGCTCGAGTCCTACATCGGCCTGGTCGAGGTCGGCGTGGGCCTGTTGCCCGGCGGCGGCGGCTGCAAGGAACTCACGGTACGCGCCGCCGAAGAAGTACGCCGCGGCGCCAGTGGCAGCCAGATCGACCAGCTGCCATTCATTCGCAGCTACTTCCAGTCGATCGCCATGGCCAGGGTCGGAAAAAGCGCGCTGGAAGCCAAGGCGATGGGCTACCTGAAGGCTTCCGATATCGTGGTCATGCACGCGCGCGAAGTTCTGTACGTGGCCAGGCGGCAGACCCGCGCCCTCGCCGAGTCAGGATACCGGCCGCCGCTGCCCGCCCGCAATGTGCCGGTGGTCGGCAAAACCGGCTTCGCGACGCTGCAGATGATGCTCGTCAACATGCGCGATGGCGGCTTCATCAGCGCGCATGACTTCGAAGTCGGGCTGCGCGTCGCCCGTGTGATGTGCGGCGGCGAGGTCGACGCCGGCAGCCTGGTGGACGAACGCTGGCTGCTTGAACTCGAACGCTCGGAATTCATGCAACTATTGAACACGGAAAAGACGCAGGCGCGCATTGTCCATACGCTGGCAACGGGCAAGCCGCTGCGCAATTAGGACCGGAGAAGACCGACATGACGAAAACCGTTCAGGACGCCTATATCGTCGCTGCCACGCGTACGGCCGTGGGCAAGGCACCCCGAGGCGCGTTTCGCTCGACGCGACCCGACACCTTGCTGGCGCACGTGCTGCGAAGTGTTCTTGCGCAGGTTCCGGCGCTGGATGCCGCGCGCGTCGAGGACGTTATCGTCGGTTGCGCGATGCCGGAGTTCGAACAAGGCATGAACGTGGCGCGCATCGGCGTTCTGCTTGCCGGAATGCCCAGCACTGTTTCGGGCATGACGGTCAACCGTTTCTGCTCGTCGGGACTCAACGCGGTGTCGATCGCAGCCGACCGGATTCGCACGGGCGAAGCCGACGTGATGATCGCGGCCGGCACCGAGAGCATGAGCATGATCCCGATGCTTGGTCGACTGGCGTTGAATGAAGCGGTGTTCGAGCAGGGCGAGAATCTGGGCATCGCCTACGGAATGGGCCTCACCGCCGAAAAGGTGGCCGCGCAATGGAAAGTCTCCCGCGAAGACCAGGACGCTTTCGCACTGCAATCGCATCAGCGCGCGCTGGCGGCGCAGGCAGCGGGCGAGTTCGACGCAGAAGTGACTTCGATCGACATCCGCGAGACGTTGCCGGACCTTGCCGCGGACAAGATCGTCACCAGAACCAGGGCGTTCGCACGTGACGAGGGTCCGCGCGCCGACACCACGGCTGCGGGTCTCGCCAGACTGCGGCCGGTATTCGCGGCCAAGGGGTCGGTGACCGCGGGGAACAGCTCGCAGATGTCCGACGGTGCCGGCGCCTCGATCCTGGTGTCCGAGCGCGTCCTGAAGGAGCTGAACCTCGCGCCGTTGGCCCGCTGGGTCGGTTATGCCGTGGCCGGAGTGCCGCCGGAAATCATGGGCGTGGGCCCGATTGCGGCGATTCCCAAGGTGCTGAAGGTCGCGGGACTGCGGCCGGACCAGCTCGACTGGATCGAACTCAACGAGGCCTTCGCGGCGCAAGCGCTGGCGGTGGTGCGCGATCTCGGTCTTGATCCCGCCAAGGTAAATCCGCTGGGCGGGGCCATCGCCCTCGGCCATCCGCTCGGTGCGACCGGCGCCATCCGCACTGCGACAATTACGCACGGGATGCGGCGGCGCAAGCTGAAGTACGGCATGGTCTCGATGTGCGTTGGCACCGGCATGGGTGCTGCCGGAATATTCGAAGCGGTCTAGCGTGCAGGCGGAGCACCCCGTGATCTGCCCTGCTGCCGACCTCGATCTGGCGAAGCTCGGCGACTGATGCGGGAATTCTGGTCCAGCTCTGGTTACCGGCTGCTCACCGTTGGCCTGGACCGTCGCCTGACGGTCACCGACGACTTCCTGCGCAGCTTCCTGCTGCGGGCGGAACTTGCCCCGATCGCGGATTCGTGTCCGGCCGAGACGGCGTTGCACGATGCGCTGCTTGCCGACCCGCGGCGCGTGGTCGCCGACAAGACACTCGAGGCGCTTGCCGACCCTGACGGGCGCGAAAACTACCGGATGTGGCTGCGCTTCCGGAAACGTCTGCTCGAGGCGAATTCCCTGGAAAGCGCCTATGTCGGGCTCTTTCAAGGTGACGGAGTCGACGTGCCACCGGTGTTCGTGCACCAGCTGACGCAGGTTCTGGTGCGCCACGTGCTTGGCCCCGATCCTGATCCTCTCGCGGCACGCGTAGGGGAGATGCTGTTCCGTCCGCAAAGGATCGCAGTGCTCGAAGACGGCGCGGTGATGGCGGCGGACGACGCAACGGTGGACCTGTTCGCGACCACCGGCGGCTTCGGGTCGCTTGGCGAACTCCTGGCGCAGAACCGCACGCCAACGCGCACGATCGACCTCGACGTACTCGATTCGGACAACGCGGCGCAGTACTGGGACCGTGATGAGCGGCACGATTTCTCACTCAGCCTGAATCGTGGCCAGCCCGCGCTGACGCAGCTTGCCGATATTCTTGAGCGATGGATTCGGCACTTTCTGGGCGTCGAGGTGACCATTCGGCACGAACGTGAAATCGAGGACCGGCGTTGGGTTTGGCATGTCGGTCTCGACGCCGAGGCGAGTGGGCTGCTTAACGACCTCTATAATGAGGTGGAGGTCGACGACGCGCGGCTGCGTCGCCTGCTGTGCCTGTTCCGGCTGGAATTCGCCGACCCTGCCGACATGCGCGCAGCCATTGCCGGACGCCCGGTCTACCTTGCGATGGCGATGGACGCGCAGAATCGCGTCAAGCTCAAGCCGCAGAATCTACTGCTCAACCTCCCACTTGCGCGCTCGCAATGACGGCGCGCCGGAACTCGACCATGATCAAACACACGATGTTGTCCTCTGTTGGCAGCGCCCTGGCGGGCCTGCTCCTCGCCACTTGCGGAGTGGCCGTCGGCCAGGCGCCGGTGCCCGCCGCGCCGGTCACGACCCCGGCCACGGAAAATGCGCCAGCGGCGGGAGCTGCGGGCCTCGACTCGCTCTCGTGGCTTGCGGGCTGCTGGCTGGGCGCGGTGAATGGGCGCGAATTCCGCGAGCAGTGGATGCCATTGCGTGGAGATCTGATGCTTGGCATTGGGCAAACGGTGTTCAAGGGAAAGACCCAGAACTTCGAGTACCTGCGCCTCGAGCCGCGGGCGGACGGCGTGTACTACGTTGCGTTGCCGGGGGATCAGCGCGAGGCGGCGTTCAGGCTCGTGAGCACGACTGTCGACGATCTGGACACGATCTTCACCTTTGCCAACGCGGGTCATGACTTCCCGCAGCGAATCATCTATCGTCGCGGCACCAAGGGTTGGCTGTACGCGACCATCGAGGGCAAGCAGAAGGGAGAGGATCAGCGCGTCATCTACCCGATGCAGCGCATCGATTGCGGCAGCGGCGACCTGATCCGCGAGTGAAATGAGCCAGACAACCTCCCCCGCACTGGCGAGTTTCGAACGGATGCTCGCTTCCGGAAAGGACGGTGCGCTGTTGCGGTATTCGCTGGGCAACGAATACCTGAAGGTGGGAAACACCGCCGCGGCCGCAGAGCATCTGGCGCGCGCGGTCGCCTTCGACGCGGATTACACGGCCGCGTGGAAACTGTTGGGCAAGGCGCTGGCCGGGCAGGATCGTGCGAACGAGGCGCTGGCGGCGTACCGCGCCGGCATCGCCGTCGCGCAGCGACGCGGCGACAAACAGGCCGGCAAGGAAATGGCGGTCTTCGCGAGTCGAATCGAAAAGGCGCTGCAGGGACGCTAGGCCGAGGTGCCGACGACGCCGCGGTTGGCAAGTTCGTCGGCGCGCAGATTGCCCTCGCTGTCGGCGTGGCCCTTCACCCAGTGCCAGGACATCCGATGACGCAGAGCCTGCGCTTCGAGCTCGCGCCACAGATCCGCGTTCTTGACGGGTTTGCGGTCGGCGGTCTTCCAGCCGTTGCGCTTCCAGCCATGAATCCAGGTTTCGATGCCGTTCTTCACGTATTGCGAATCGGTGTAGATCTCGACCGCGCATTCGACGCGCAGCGATTCGAGCGCACGAATGACCGCGGTCAATTCCATCCGGTTGTTGGTTGTGTGCGGTTCGCCGCCGTAGAGTTCCTTTTCGTTGTCGCCGGCACGCAGCAGTGCGCCCCAACCGCCCGGACCGGGATTGCCCTTGCAGGCGCCGTCGGTGTAGATCACGACCGTGCTCACGGCTGGTTCGGGTTTCCGGCGGCGGGCGCAGACGCGCCGTTCGTGCGCACGGCGCTCATGGCCGCAGGTTCTCGGACGTCGTGAGGCTTTCGCGCGCGCGGGCGGGGGTCAGTGCCCTTTCGCGGCGGGCGCGGCGTTGGAGCGCGGGCGTCAGCAGGCGCATTCCGGCCACGTGCTTGGTGGCGCGGAGGAAATAGACACCACCGGCGATGGGCCACCAGCGGTCGCCGATCGATTCGAAGAACCCGCAGCGCGCCAGCCATTTTTCGCTGCCGAACGGCGGCGCGTAGCTGTCGAGCCGGCCGCCGACCACGTCGAAACCCAGCAGCGTCAACCAATCCTTGAGCCGGTAGAGCGCGATGAAATTGCCATTCCAGGGCGGCGTCTGCGCCCGGCCGAAATAGCGTTTCACGCCGTACAGCGAGAATGGATTGAATCCGGCGATCACGATCTGGCCTTCCGGCCGGATCACCCGGTAGGCCTCGCGCAGCATCAGGTGGGGGTCGTCGGTGAACTCGAGTGCGTGGGGAATCAGGATCAAATCGAGCTCGTTCTCGCCAAAGGGCAACCCATGGGGGTCGGCGATGATGTCCGCAGGAGGATCGTAGTCGAGCGTCCAGCGCGATGCGATCCGGCTCTGCGCGAGGAATGGGCACTCCGGCAAGCCGATCTGCACTGCGCTGAATCCGAAGATGTCGGTCACCGTCTGGTCGAAGTACGACTGCTCACGGGCGAGCAGATAGCGTCCCAGTTCGGTACCAAACCACTGCGCGAGTGTCGTCGACTGCGACTCCCCCGGTGTCGAAGATCCGTCCATGCTGCGGATTATCCCCATCCCTGCATGCGCGGACAACCATATCCGACAACCGGGCAATGAAACAGGGGTAGTCTTCGCTGACCGAATGCCGCGGCGTTCATCGCGCCGCGGGTCCGGAAAGTTCCGAACGCGGCGCGGCCTCGGTTGACGGACCTCCCGCTGCCGGCCTACCATGCCGCACGAATTTGCGGGAGCGGTCGGGGCGCGAAATTCCATGCGGACCGATTTCATGGTGAAGGATTGGTGATTGGTTTTGCGTACGCTGTGGCTGGTCCTGTTTTCCGTGCTGGCTGCCGGGTGCGCAACCACGCAGCCCGAATCCAGCGTGGAGACTTCAGCGCCGGCCGTGATTGCGGCGCAGACCAAACCGGCCACTCCGACGCCAACTGCTGAGGCGGCCCCCAAGCCGAGGGAACTGGACTCGTTTCCGGCCGCCATCGGCGCGGATCTCGAACCGTTGTCGCCTCCGGTCGGTGACCTATGGGAGCGCATAGTCGCCGGCTACGCGATCCCCGATATTGACGGTCCGCTGGTCGCGAAGTGGGAGCAATGGTATGCGGCGCGTCCGGACTACGTCGCGCGGATGGTCGATCGCAGTCGTCGCTACCTCTATCACATCGTCAGCGAGGTGGCCGATCGTCAGATGCCGATGGAGATCGCGTTGCTGCCGATGATCGAAAGCGCGTACAACCCCTCGGCCGTTTCGTCGGCTCGGGCGGCAGGTATCTGGCAGTTCATGCCTTCGACCGGCAAGCATTACGGCCTCACTCAGGATTTCTGGGTGGATTCGCGACTCGATGTGCTTGCCGCCACCGACAAGGCGCTGGACTACCTGTCCAAGCTGCATGGCGATTTTGGCGACTGGCAACTGGCGCTCGCCGGATACAACTGGGGAGAGGGCAACGTCGGGAAGGCGCTTGCGCGCAACAAGGCGAAGGGGCTGCCACTGAACTATTCGAGCTTGGCAATGCCCGACGAAACGCGCAATTACCTGCCCAAGTTGCAGGCTGTGAAGAACATTGTTCGCGATCCGGAAAAATTCGGACTGGTGCTCGCCGACATCCCCGACGCGCCGTTCTTCGCCGTCGTGAAGATCAACCAGAAGATGGATACCAGGCTGGCAGCCCAGCTGGCTGAATTGTCTTTCGATGACTTCGTTGCCCTCAATCCGCAGCACAACAGGCCGGTGATCGCCGGCGCCAACGAGCACTCCATATTGCTGCCGATCGACAAGGCCGAGATCTTCGCGGCCAAACTCGAGCTCGCCGACCAGCCACTGGTGTCGTGGCAGGCCTATCGGCTGAAGCCCAAGGAGACGCTCCCGCAGGTGGCGGCGAAGTACGGCATGTCGGTGGAGACGCTCCGCGCGATCAACGGAATCGGCGTACGTACCCGGGTTCCCACCGGGCATGTGTTGCTGGTGCCGGCCGAACGTCCATCGAGCGAGGCGGCGCTGACGCTCGCCCGGGCAGTTTTCACGACGGTCCCCGCCGGCCGAACCTCCTACTACACGGTCGGCCGGGGCGACACGCTGGGTCGGGTGGCTGGCAAGTACGCGGTCACGGTTCGGGAGTTGAAGGCGTGGAACGGACTCAGCCGCGACCACTTGAGGATTGGGCAGAAACTGCGCGTGACCAGCGACGTGGTCCCGGTCGCTCAATCGGGGGGGCGGACCAAGCGCGCGGTGGCGACCGGTGGCGCCGGAAAGAAACCCGCATCCTCGGCGCGGAAAGGGACCGCGAAGCCCGCGGCCAAGACCAAGAGCAAGAAATAAGTCGACGACGAAGGCTGGCGAGAACGGCCAGCCCGGCGGCTGGTCGCCGGTTGTAGCGATTCGTTCCGGTTCCGGCAATCGCCGCAACGAAAAACGGGCGACGCGTGATGCGTCGCCCGTTTCGTTTCCACCAGCCAGGACGGCGGCGGAAATCCGGAGCCGAGGCTACAGCTTTTTCGCGGCCTTTTTCTTGGTCGCCTTCTTTGCAGCCTTCTTCTTCGGGGCGGCCTTTTTCTTGGTCGCCTTCTTGGCTACTTTTTTCTTCGGGGCCGCCTTGCGTTTAGCGGCCTTCTTCTTCGGCGCAGCCGCGGCCGGGGCCGCGGGCGTCATCATGGACATCATGTCTGCCATCATCTTGGTTTCTCCTGTCTGAGTTACCGTGACTGTTATGTTGCGTCTCTTAGTCGCAGATGGCTTCGGTTCGTCAGTTTTGTAGTACAAGCTCTTGACAAATCCGTTCCACCTGCTGCCTGCATTGTAGCCACGTTTGACGGTTTTGCAAGATTTCGTCGCCCATTCCGACGCTTAGGCGCACGACTGTTGCGCTTTCGCACACGCGTCAAACGCGCGCAATTATCGCTTTCGCGTGGATCAATCGCGCAATTTCGCGTGCCACTAGTCGGCTTTTTCCAGTGTCGATTTTTCCAGCGCGAACAACTCGTCGATGCGCTCACGCCGACGCACGAGATGGATCCGCTTGTCGTCGACAAGCACTTCGCAGGCACGCGGACGAGCGTTGTAGTTCGAACTCATCGACATGCCGTAGGCTCCGACCGCGCCGATCGCGAGCAGGTCGCCCGGCGCGAGGGCGAGCAGCCGATCCTGCGCGAGAAAGTCGCCGCTTTCGCAGACCGGCCCGACGATCTCCCAACTCCGTGCAGCGCCATCGCGGGGGCGCACGGGTTCCACCGGGTGCCAGGCGTCGTAGAGTGCCGGCCGCAGAAGGTCGTTCATGGCCGCGTCTACGATCGCAAAGCTCTTTGCGGTACCCGGCTTCAGGTATTCGACACGGGTCAGCAACACACCGGCATTTCCGACCAGGCGCCTTCCGGGTTCGAGCAGCAGCAACTCCGGCCGGCCGGCGAACAACGAGCGCAGCATCGTCGCGTAGTCAGCCAGCGGCACCGGCGTTTCGTCGCGATAGCGAATGCCCAGACCGCCGCCGACGTCTATATGCGCAAGCGCGATGCCGTCGGACCGGAGACGGTCGACCAGGTCCAGCACCTTGACCGTCGCCTCGCGGTACGGCTCGAGGTCGGTGATCTGCGAGCCAATGTGGATGTCGAGGCCGCGCACCGCGATGTGCGGCAGTTGCACTGCGCGCCGGTACAGCGCGGGAGCGTCGTCGTAGGCGATGCCGAACTTGCTTTCCTTGAGCCCGGTCGCGATATACGGGTGGGTCTTCGGATCGACGTCCGGGTTGACCCGGAAGCTCACCGGCGCCCGCACGGCGAGGCGACCGGCCAACGCATTCAGGCGTTCGAGTTCGGCCGCGGACTCCACGTTGAAGCAGAGGATCCCGGCGGCCAGCGCTTCACCGATCTCGCGCTCGGACTTCCCCACCCCGGAAAACACGACCTTGCCGGGATCGCCACCTACCGCCCGGACTCGGGCAAGCTCGCCCTCGGACACGATGTCGAAACCGCTGCCCAGGTCGGCGAGAAGCTTCAATACGGCGAGATTGGAGTTCGCCTTCATCGCGTAGCAGACGAGGTGCGGCATCCCGGCAAACGCCTCGTCGTACTCGCGCCATGCCGCGGTGATCGCCGCGCGCGAATAGACGTAGCATGGAGTTCCAAAGCGCTCGGCGACCGCGGAAAGCGTCACACCCTCGGCGCACAACTCGCCGTCGCGGTAGGCGAACGCGGTCACGGCTTGCGCTCGGGCGCTGCGGTTTCCGGCGTCGTGGCGGAAGGCGGGGTCGTTGCCGGATTGGTCGTTGCGGCGGGCGGCTTGGCGGGCGGCAGTACCAACGGACCCTTGATGCCGCAACCGGTCGCCGCGATGGACGCGACGATGGCGGCGAGCAGTCGAAAATGACGTAACATCGGCATGCATCCTATCACGCACAAGCATGGTCACCGACACCGAATTCATCGCCTCCGTCGACGCTATTCTCGCCTTCATCGGCACCGCCGTCGACACGGCGCTCGAGTCCAGCGACGCCGATGTCGACTGGAGCTGCAATGACGGCATTCTCGAGATCGACTGCGCGTCGCGCGGCAAATTGATCGTCAATCGGAATGTCCACAATCGGGAAATCTGGGTGGCGGCCCGTTCCGGTGGCTATCATTTCCGCGGCGAAGGCGCCGCGTGGCGCGACACGCGCTCGGGCGAACTTTTGCCGGCCACGCTGGCACGCCTGCTGCGCGAGCAGGCGGGTGTCGACGTCGATCTGGCGCGGTTGCCCTCGCCGGGCTGAATCCGGCGGGGCGCGCAGCTCAGGCTGCCAGCAATGCCGTCCAGTCCTCGAGCTGCCGGCGCAGAATTGCGTGTCCGGGCAAAAGCGCCTCCACCAGCGCCCAGAAGCGCGGCGAGTGGTTGAGTTCAATCAGATGCGCCACTTCATGCGCGACTACGTACTCGGCCAGTGCAGGCGGCAGCTGTACCAGCCGCCAGTTGAGGCGAATCTCTCCGCGCGCGTTGCAGCTTCCCCATTCGCTGCGCGCGTTTGACAGTCGCAGCGTGGGCTCCGCAGAGGTGAGACGCCGCGCGAAGCTCGCCACCTGGGGCGCAACCACGCTCCAGGCTTCGTCCCACAGCCACTGCCCAACCAATTCGGCAACCTGCATTTCGTCCTGTGCCCGCGGATGCAGGATAGTCAGGTGGAACAGGTCGGGGGTCACCCGCACGCGCCGCGCGGGGAACACCTCCAGCGCAAGTTCGCGACCGCGAAAAAGAATCGGCGCGCCGGATTGCCACCGGCGGGGCATCACGTCGCGCCGCCGCCCGCGCCATTCGGCCAGCGCCTTGACGATCCAGGTGGCGCGCTCGATCAGCGCCGATTCGATCTCGGAGAGTGTCACCCAGCGGGGCGCGCGTACCGACAGGCCGTCAAGGTTGACCTCCATGCCGATCGTGCGCCGGCGGGCGCGAATCAGCCGGTAGGCGACGGTCTCGCCCGCCAGCACGACGCTCTTCATGAGCGCATCGCCCGCGCCGCGTCGCCGCGTGGCGCCACTTGCGCCGTCGGGGCGAAGTCGGGCGACGGGCATCGAATTCGGCATGGACGTCATCAGGGCGCACCCAGTCGCGCGACCTCGCCCTCGATCCAGGCCTCGACTTCCTTTGTGAGCCTGGCGGGATCCTTGCCGACCGGAGAGATTGGCGGTCCGACGGTCATGGTTAGTGTGCCGGGGCGCTTGCCGAAGATGCCCTTCGGCCAAAGGTGTCCGGCGTTGTGCGCGACCGGAATGATCGGCACCGCCATCGCAATGGCGAGGCGGGCGCCACCCGTCTTGTACTTGGCGCGCCGTCCCACCCGGATTCGCGTGCCTTCCGGGTAAATCACGATCCAGAAGCCCTGTGCGAAGCGCTCGCGACCCTGCGCGGCCATCTGCTGCATCGCGTCGATCCCGGCCTTGCGGTCAATGGTGATCGGCGAGGCCAGCGCGAAGCCCCAGCCGAAAAACGGGATCGACAGAAGTTCTTTTTTCGCGACATAGGCGACCGGCGGGAAATAGCGGGTCAACGACAGCGTTTCCCAGGTGGAGCTGTGCTTGGACATCACGACGTGCGGCGCGGCCCGGGTGTCCGCCGGAATGTTCTCGAGGCCGTCGACGCGCCAGCGGATGCCACAGATCCAGCGCGCGCCAAGCAAATTTACCCAGCACCAGCTCGCGGCCATCCGATAGGTCCACAGCCGTGGCGACCAGGCCATCGCCAGCATTGCGAAGGCGTAGACCGGCGTGACGACCAGCTGATAGAGCAGGAAGGCGAGGGAGCGCAGGACCGACAGCATCGTGGCCCCGCCACTCATTCGCTGGTGAGGAGGGCCGACACCGCGAACGCGAGGTCGGGGAAGATCACGGTGTTCTTCGGAAAATTTCCGTCGCGCAAGGTTGTCTCACCTTTCCCCGTCAGCACCAGCATCGGCTGCGCGCCCACCGCGTCGGCCGCCTGCAGGTCGCGCAAAGAGTCTCCCACGCAGGGCACTCCCGTCAACTCCGCATTGAACCGCTGCCCGATTTCGAGAATCATGCCGGGCCTTGGCTTGCGGCACTCGCAGCAGGCGTCGGCTGTATGAGGACAGAAGAACACCGCGTCGAGACGGCCACCGGCATCCGACAGCGCCTTGTGCATTTTCTCGTGGATCGCGTTCAGCATGCCCATGTCGAAGAGGCCGCGCCCGATCCCTGACTGGTTGGTGGCGACGACCACGCGGTAGCCGGCATGGTTGAGCCGGGCAATTGCCTCGAGGCTTCCCGGAATCGCCCGCCACTCGTCTGGCGACTTGATGTACTGCGCGCTGTCGACGTTGATGACGCCGTCGCGATCGAGCACGATCAGCTTCGCGGCACGGGTCGGGACAACGGCTTCGGTGCCGAGCTGGACCATGCTATCCGGCGAGTTTCGAGATGTCGGCGACGCGGTTCATCGTCACAGCAATGCTGCGCAGCAGCGCCAAGCGGTTGGCGCGCACGGCGGGCTCCTCCGCCATTACCATCACGTCATCGAAGTAACGGTCGACCACGGGCTTGACCGTCGCCAGCGCCCGCAGCGCGCCGGAAAAATTGCCACGGCCGTAATCCGCGTCGACCTGCGGCGCCAGCTTCTGGAACGCAATATAGAGGTCGTGTTCGGCGCCGTGGGCAAGATGTGCGCGGTCGACCGCGCAGGCGGCCTGATCGCCGCTCTTTCTGAGAATGTTGACGATGCGCTTGTTGGCCGCGGCGAGCGCTTCGGCCTCGGGTAGCGCTGCGAACGCCTGCACCGCAGCCAGGCGCGCGGGCGCGTCGGCAATGATGTCCGGGCGCGCGTCGACCACCGCGGCGATCTGGTGTGCCGTGAAGCCCAGATCGCGAAGGTAGCCGCGCAGGCGGTCATAGACGAAATCGAGCAGTGCCTCATGGTTGGGCGTTACCGCCGGGACGGCGGCGAACGCGGCGAACGCGGCATCGACACAGGCCGACAGCGCGATCGGTTGCCGTCGTTCGACCAGGATGCGGATGATCCCCAGCGCGGCCCGGCGCAATCCGAACGGATCCTTGTCCCCCGTGGGTATCTGGCCAATTCCGAACATGCCCGCGAGTGCCTCGAATTTATCGGCGAGCGCGACAGCCTGCGCGACCGGGCTCTCGGGCAGCCGGTCGCCGGCGAACTTCGGCCAGTAGTGCTGTTCGATGGCTTCGGCGATAACTGCCGGCTCGCCGTCGTAGGTCGCGTAATAGCGGCCCATCAGGCCTTGCAATTCTGGAAATTC
Source organism: Betaproteobacteria bacterium (assembly GCA_032123655.1). Taxonomy (GTDB): domain Bacteria; phylum Pseudomonadota; class Gammaproteobacteria; order Burkholderiales; family Casimicrobiaceae; genus VBCG01. The sequence goes on along the minus strand of JAQBEY010000126.1, from coordinate 78,636 downwards.
GCCGACCATGTCGGTCGTCAGATCAGCCTTGGCCAGGCGTGCGGCGCGCTGCGCCTGCGCGGTGTCCGCGCCCAGCATTGGCGCCAGCGCCCCGGCGAGCACGCTCAGGCGATCCACGCGTTCGGCCTGCGAGCCCAGCTTGTTGTGAAAGACCACGCTGCGCAGGCGCTCGACCCGTGATTCAAGCCGCTGTTTGCGGTCCTGGTCGTAGAAGAACTTGGCGTCGGCCAGGCGGGCCCGCAGCACCCGCTCGTTGCCACCGATGATCGCCGCCGGATCCTGCGTTTCAAGATTGCTCACCAGCAGGAAGCGGTTGACCAGCTTGCCGGTGTCGTCGGCGAGGGCGAAGTACTTCTGGTTGAGCTGCATGGTCAGGATGAGGCACTCCTGCGGCACCGACAGGAATTCAGGGTCGAAGCTGCCCTTGTACACCGCGGGCCATTCGACCAGTGCCGTCACTTCGTCGAGCAGGGTATCCGGCATGATCGGCGTGGCGTCACCCGCGGCGCCTTCCAGCGCAACGACGATCCGCGCGCGGCGCGCAGCGAACGAGGGCACGACCTTGCCTTCGGCCTCGAGCGTCGGCGCATAGCCGAGAGCACTCGCCAGGGTCAAGACCCGTCGCGACAGAAAGCGGTGACCGCTGGTGACCCGACCGGCGTCGAGTCCAAGCGCATTCACGGGGACGACACCGGCGCCATGCAACGCCAGCAGGCCATGCGCGGGACGCACGAACTTCACCGTGGAGCCGTCCGGCCGCTGATAACTCATCACCTTTGGAATCGGCATGCGCGCCAGCGTCTCGTCGAGGCTGTCCTGCAGGCCACGGGCGAGTGGCTGGCCCTTCGCCAGCGAGTGCAGGTAGACGTACTCCGACTTGCCGTCCGATTGGACCTGTAGCCGGTCGGGGCCCTCGCTGGGCGCGCCCTTGTTCGTCGCCAACGCCGGCCGGCCTAGCGCGGCGAGCTTCTTGGCAAGCGCGGGACTGGCGGCGCCGGTGGCGTCGTAAGCCACCTTGACCGGCATCAGTCTTTCCTCGATCGGCGCATCGGGCGCAATCGGCGCGACGCCGGAGATCGTGACGGCGAGCCGCCGCGGCGTTGCGTAGGGCGTAATCACACTGCCGGCGCCAAGATATCCACGCGAGCGCAGGCCTTCCGCAATACCGGCGGCGAAGGCTTCGCCAAGGGCCTTGAGTGCCTTGGGCGGCAGCTCCTCGGTGAGCAGTTCGATCAGCAGCGCTTCAGTGCTCATTGGGCCACCGCTGTGTTCTCGGCCTTGTTTGCGCCCGAGCGCAGCATCGGGAAGCCCAGCGCCTCGCGTGATTCGTGATAGGCCTGCGCCACCCGCCGCGACAGCGTGCGGATTCGGCCGATATACGTGGCGCGCTCGGTGACCGAGATGGCGCCGCGCGCGTCGAGAAGATTGAACGTATGTGCGGCCTTCAGGATCATTTCGTAGCCGGGCAGCGGCAGCTTCGCATCGAGCAGGCGCAGCGCCTCGCCCTCGAAGACCGTGAACAGTTCGAAGAGCCTGGGTACATTCGATTGCTCGAAGTTGTAGGTCGACTGCTCGACCTCGTTCTGGTGGTAGACGTCACCGTAGGTCAGCGAGCGCTCGACGCCGTTTTCCATCCACGTCGTCCAGACGAGATCGAACACGTTTTCCCTGTTCTGCAGGTACATGCACAGCCGCTCGAGGCCGTAGGTGATCTCCCCGGTGGTCGGATTGCAGTCGAGTCCACCCACCTGCTGGAAATAGGTGAACTGGGTGACCTCCATGCCATTGAGCCACACCTCCCAGCCAAGACCCCACGCGCCCAGCGTCGGATTTTCCCAGTCGTCTTCGACGAAGCGGACGTCGTTGGTCGTGAGGTCGAAGCCGAGCGCCTCGAGCGAACCCAGGTACAGATCGAGAATGTCGGTTGGGGAAGGCTTCAGCACCACCTGATACTGATAGAAGTGCTGCATACGGTTGGGGTTCTCGCCGTAACGACCGTCCTTTGGGCGGCGCGAGGGCTGGACGTAGGCCGCGCGCCAGGGCTCCGGGCCTAGCGCGCGCAAAAAGGTGGCCGTGTGCGAGGTGCCGGCGCCGACCTCCATGTCGTAGGGCTGCAGCAAGGCGCAGCCCTGACGGTCCCAGTAGTCCTGCAGACGCAGGATCAGTTGCTGAAAGGTGAGCATGTCGAATGGGTCGAGCCGCGGCGGGAAGGGTCGCCGAAATCCGCTGGTGAATCCGCATTTTACTTGTTTCGCAACCGCCGCGACGGCATTCGCCGCTGAGTCGCGAACGAGTCGCAATCGTCAGCGCCGGCGGCCAACCAGCACGCCCAGCGCCAGCAAGGCCATGGCGCCGAGCAACAGCGGGACATCACCGAAGCGAACGTAGGGCGTCGTGCCGGACCGCCCCGTCACCTCGGTTTCGAGAATGCCCTGCACGAACCACGGCAACGCCGTGACTACACGACCGTCATGGCCGATCGCCGACGTGATGCCGGTATTGGTTGCGCGCAGCATCGGGCGCCCGGTTTCGAGCGCGCGCATCTGCGCGATCTGGTTGTGCTGGCGCGCTGCGATCGAGCGGCCGTACCAGGCGTCGTTGGTGACGTTGACGAGCACGGTGGCGTCGCGCGCGGTCACGGCGAGCGCCGCGCCGAACACGTCCTCGTAGCAAATACTCAAGGCGAACCGCTGCCCGGCCATGGCGAACGGCGGTTGCAAGGCGGGTCCCGCGGTCTGGTCCGCGAGCGGAATCGCCAGTACGCGATTGATGAACCAGCCAAACACCGGTTTCAGCGGTATCGATTCCCCGAAGGGCACCAGGTGATGCTTGCGGTAGAACTGCGGCGGCGCGGCGCCGATGCTGACCACGCTGTTGTGGATGCGCTCCCCCTCGCCCGGGCGCTCCGGTGGCTCGGCGAGAAACAGGCCGACCAATACACTGCCTTCGCGCGCGCGCACCGCCTGCGCGAGGTCGAGAAAAACGGACTCGGGAATCTCGTCGGCGAACTGGGGAAACGCGCTCTCCGGGAGCACGACGATCCGACCCTGCGCAAGTCGGACGAGCTGCAGGTAGCGGGCAATATTCTGCGCACGAAACGCCGGATCGAATTTCTCCGCCTGGGCGACGTTGCCCTGCACAAGCGAAACGGTGACGGGCTCTCCCTGGGGAATCGTCCAGTCGAGGCGGCCTGCGCCGATTCCGCCAAGTACCAGGGCGCCCGCGCCCGCAAACAGCGCGATGATGCGCCGGTACGCCGGACGCTGCGCGGCCAGCGCATCGACGATCGCGGCGACGATGGCGGCGAGAAGCGCGATCGCCAGCGAGACCGCGAACACGCCGCCGCCCGGCGCGTAGCCGGCGACGGGCAACGTGCTTTGCGGCAAGAGGCTTGCGTAGCCCACCGACAACCAGGGAAAGCCGGTGAATACGTAGCCGCGCAGCCATTCGGCGAGGGTCCACGCTGCCGCTGCGGCGAGCAGCCTGCCGCCGGACTCGTCGCGAGTGAGGCGCACGACGGCAAATCCGGCGAGTGCCGGCCAAAGCGCGAGATAGGCGACGAATCCGGCAGTGGCGACGATCGCCACCAGCGCCGGCATGCCACCGAAGGTCTCGAGCGCGATGAATACCCACGACACGCCGGCGCCAAAAAGACCAAGCCCGAAACAAAAACCCAACAACGCGCCGGTGCGGGGTGTCGGCGCACGCTGCCAGAGCCAAAACAGCAGTGCCAGCGCCGCGACCGCGATCGGGGGGGCGTGGAACGGTGCGAACGCGAATACCATCGCCGCACCCGCGGCGAAGGCCAGAACGCCGGGCATCACTTGGCAGGATCGAGGGGCGGCACGACCCGCTCTACCTGCAGCGTATACAGGCGGCGGCTGTCGGCGCGCAGCACCCGGAAGCGGTAACCCTCCAGCGTCGTCAACTCACCGCGCTTGGGCAGGCGGCCGAAGGCGCGCAGAACCAGGCCGCCGATGGTGTCCAACTCGCCGTCTTCAAGTGCGGTGCCGAAGCGCGCGTTGAAGTCCGCGATCTCGGTTTGCGCCTTGACCCGGAAACGGCCGTTGGCCTCGGCGATCATGTTGTCCAGGCTTTCGTCGAAGTCGTATTCGTCCTCGATGTCACCGACGATCTGCTCGAGCACGTCTTCGATGGTGACAATGCCGGACACGCCACCGTACTCGTCCACGACAATTGCTATGTGATTGCGATTGGCCCGGAACTCGCGCAGCAACACATTGAGCCGCTTGGATTCCGGCACGAATATGGCTGGCCGGAGCGTGTCGCGAAGGTCGAAGGCCTCCGGGTTCGCATAGTAGTTGAGCAGTTCCTTGGCGAGCAGGATGCCGATGACGTCGTCCTTGCTCTCGCCGATCACCGGAAAGCGCGAATGGCGCGTGTCGACGACTGCCGGGATGAACTCCAGCACTTCCTGCTCGATCGACACGCAGTCCATCTGCGCACGCGGAATCATGATGTCGCGCACGGTGGTTTCGGAGACCGAAAGGACGCCCTCGATCATCGTCAGGGCATCGGCGTCGAGCAGCTGTCGCTCGAAGGCTCCGCGCATGACGGCGAGGAGTTCTTCGCGATTTTCGGGCTCATGGTTCAGGAACGAAGTGAGCCGTTCGATCAGCGTGGTCTTGCCCGGTTTGTCGTCGTCGCTATCCATTGTGGCTAGACGGCATAGGGGTCGGGCAGTCCGAACCGGGCAAGAAGCTTTCGTTCCCGGTTTTCCATGGAGGCTGCATCGGCGGCGTGCTCGTGGTCGTAACCCTGCAAGTGAAGCATGCCGTGAATCACCAGATGGGCGTAATGCGCGGCCGGCGGCTTTCCCTGTGCGATGGCCTCCTTGCGGACAACCGGTGCGCACAGCACGACGTCGCCTGCCCGCGGATGCTCGTCATCGTACACGAAGGTCAATACATTGGTCGCGTGGTCCTTGCCGCGGTACTCAGCGTTGAGCGCGCGACCCTCGATCGAATCGACAAAGCGAACCGTCACGTTGGCATCGTCCTCGAGTGCCGCGCGAACCCAGCGCCGCACCTGACCGCGGGTCGGCAGCTCGGCGGCGTTGCTGGCGTACTGCACCGAAAGGGAGAGCGCGGGAGAGCGCCGCGCGGCGTTGACTCGGGTCATCCGGTGTTCGCCCGGGCTTCATCGAGCAGCCGCGCATATAACGGCAGCACGACGGCATCTTCTGCCTCGAGTCCGTTGTCGCCGACATGAAGCTCGGTCATGGCGTGACCGGGAATCGCGCCCGGCACGAAGCGCGATGCCAGCCAGACGCCGGTATCGTCGGCGATGCGATCGCGCGCCTCGGTCAGTGCGTCGGCGTCGGCCGCCAGGTGCAAATGGAACATGTTCACCTGCGGTGGTGAGGGCAGGATGCGGCAGCCGGGAATGGCGGTCAGCCCGGCGGCCAGCGTCGCCGCGCGCGCGCGGTACGCCGGCATGCGCGCGAGGGCGTCGTCGAAACGCATCGCGGCGGAGGCCGCGGCCGGATGCAGCTGCACCAGTGTGCCGCCGTGGCGACGGCGCCAGACGCGCGCCGCTCGCGCGAACGCCGCGGGCCCGAGCAGCATGGCACCCGACAGCGCGCCGATGCCCTTGTAGAACGACACGTAGACCGAATCGAAATGCGCGCAGATTTCGGCGAGCGTACGCGGCGCATACGCGGGACCAGCCTCCCACAAGCGCGCGCCATCCATGTGCAGCCGCACGCCGCGTGCCCGCGCGATCCCGGCCAGAGCCTCCAGGTCGTTCCAGGGGGGAAGCTGGCCGCCGATCTCGCGTGCGGGAAGCTCGACCAACAAGGCTGCGAGCCGCTCCGGACAGCGCTCGAGATCGGCGGCCGCGGTGGGACGGTCGTGAGCACCGAGCAGCGTCGCGTCGAGACGGTGCAGACGGGCATAGCCGCGCTCCTCGTGGATCTCGAGGTGCGAGGTCGGATGCATGGCAACGTGCGCGACCCCGGTTTCCTCCGCCCAGATGCGCAGCGCGATCTGCTGCGCCATCGTTCCGCTGGGCATGAATACGCCGGCCTCCTTGCCCGTGAGCGCGGCGAGCTTCGCCTCGAATGAACCGATCAGCGCGCCTTCGCCGTAACGGTCGGCACGATGGCCGTGCGCGCGGCACCACTCACCGATGCGAATAAGCTCCTCGCCCGGGCCGCAGTCGCGGTGACCGGGGACGACGATCCGGCAGCGAAGGCGCAACGCCTCCCGTTCCTGCGCCGAGCGCGCCACAGTGCGTGCCTCAGCGCGCGTCACGCTCGCCTGGAGGGCGGCGGGCCGCCTCGCGGTCATAGGCGTCGACGATTCTCTGTACCAGCGGGTGGCGGACGACGTCAGCGTTGGTGAATTGGCGAAATGCGATGCCGCGTACGCCGGCGAGGATGCGCGCAACTTCCACCAGGCCGCTCTTCTGGCCACGGGCGAGGTCGATCTGCGTGACGTCGCCGGTGATCACCGTTTTGGTGCCGAAGCCGATACGGGTCAGGAACATCTTCATCTGTTCGGGCGTGGTGTTCTGCGCCTCGTCGAGGATGATGAACGAGTGATTGAGCGTGCGCCCTCGCATGTAGGCGAGCGGCGCCAACTCGATCGTCGTGCGCTCGAGGAGTTTGGCCACTTTTTCGTAACCCATGAGGTCGTACAGGGCGTCGTACAGCGGGCGCAGGTAGGGATCGACCTTCTGCGCAAGGTCCCCAGGCAGGAAGCCGAGTCGCTCGCCCGCCTCGACCGCCGGCCGGACCAGCACGATGCGCTTCACTGCGTCGCGCTCGAGCGCGTCGACCGCGCAGGCGACCGCGAGGTAGGTCTTGCCGGTACCCGCCGGACCGATGCCGAAGGCGATGTCGTGTTCGAGGATGTCCTTCAGGTACCCGACCTGGTTGGGTGTTCGTCCATGCAGGTCGGCGCGCCGGGTGCGCAGCCGCGGTGCGTCGGCGAGATCCATTGCCGTCGCCGACGGCGCGGTGGCCCGCGTCGCGATCTCCACCAGGCCGAGCTGGATGTCGTCCACCGAGAGCGGCTTCTCCGCGGCGGCATAGAAGCGTTGCAGGGCCTCCACGGCCTGTGCCGCCGGAGCTGCTGCGCCGCTGACGGTGAACCGGTCGCCGCGGTGCGCGATGGTGACGTCCAGCGCCGCCTCGATCTGGCGCAGGTTGGCGTCGAGCGGACCGGTGAGATTGGCCAGCACGCGGTTGTCGAGCGGGCTCAGCACAACGGAAAGTTTGCCGGGTGCGCGCATCAGGCACCCTGCCGCGTGAGCGGCGCCTTCAGCGCCTGGTCGATCGTGGCGTGGCTTTCGGCGACGTGCGCCGCGGTCTCCCGCGACAGGCCCGGGCGCTTCTGCATCGTGGCGAGGTCCGCGCGCAGCGCCACCGCTTCCGCGCGCAGCAGCGCGCGGGCGTCGGCGGGCATGGCGGCCACGGGACGCAGCAGCACGGTGGTCACGCGCGTCACGTAGTCGCGCTGCAGGTTCCGGCGCAGGAGCGGGATGTCCCTGCCGGCAGGCAATTCGCTGAAGATCGTCGTGCGTAACGTCGAATACAGTTCGGCCAGGCGCAGCGCCGCGGCGGGATCGCTTACCTTCAGTTCGTTGTTGAGCAGGCGCTGCGCGACCTCCGGACCCAGCAGCGGGCCCAGGACCGCGCGGTGGACGACCAGCACCTGCTGGTCGACCGCAACGTCGACCGGCGGTGCGCTGCCGCCCATTTCCAGCACTTCTTCGATGTCCTGGCCGGAGATCGACAACCGGCTCAGGAACGTGGGCGGGAAGCGAAAACTTTCCCCCGCGAAGATCGTGTCGGCGAGCAGCACCAGCGCGGCGCGCTGCCTGGCCGCAGGCACCGGCTCGAGCGGCGCCCGCCCCGTTCCCGCACGGTCGCTCAACAGCGTCAACCCGCCGATGTACTTGACCGCGAGCAACGCGCTGCGTCGTATCTCGTAGAGGCCGCGCTCGAAATTGCGCCGGAGCAGCGCGTAACTCTCGTCGGACGCGAGGTGCCGGTTCTCGGTCATCGTCCAGAGCTCACGGGCGAGCTTCAGCTGTCGGTGGGCGTAGGCCAGCGGATCGGTGCCGAGGTCGAATGTGTTGGCGAGCGGATCGAGGCCGCTGTGGTAGAGGCTGTCGTCGGCCATGAAGGCGAGCAGCGGCTCGCTCGAACGCTCGGCGATGCTGGCGAGGCCCATAGCTTCGGCGTCCGGCGTCAGGTCGCGGTAGCCGTATTCGACCGCCCAGTAGTCGTAAGGTCCGAGCGTGGACATGTGGAACTCCCCCTGCGTCTCGCCGGGAAGCGCGAGGTTGACCGGGTTGTACTCCATCACCGAACCGGCGATCCCGTGGCTGCGGGTGAACGCCCGATCCGCGAGCTGCGCCGCGGCATAGGCGGTGGACGCGCGAAAATTGTGCGTGAGTCCGAGCGTATGGCCGACCTCGTGCATCGTGGTCGACTTGAGCTTGGCCTGGATGAACGCCTCGGCCTCCGGCCCGTCGAGCATGAAACCTCCGCGCGCTTCGAGCAGCGACAGCGCGAACGCCGCCTGCTCGGCCGACTCCTCCGCGTAGCTGCAGTACGGATCGTGCTGGTCTATCGCCAGGGAGGGCCGGTTCGGAATCGTTTCCATACCCCGGCTCCGCATGGCTCGGAAACTCGTCGCGTCGATGCCGATGTCGGCGTCGAGAATCTCACCCGAGCGGGGGTCGACGACCGAGGGGCCGATCGCCGAAATGCCACTGCGGACGTTGGTCATCCAGCGGATCGACGCGTGCCGGATGTCCGAGGTGTTGAAGTCGGAATCATCGGTCTGGACCTCCACGCGCAGGACATCCCTGTAGCCGATGCGCATGAATGCCTTGTTCCATTCCAGCACACCGTCGCGGATGGATGCACGGTATTTTTCCGGGACGTTCCGGTCGATCCAGAACACGATCGGCTGAACGGGTTCGGACAGCGCTGCCGCCGGATCCTTTTTCGCCAGGCGCCAGCGATTGATGTAGCGGACGATCGGGACTCGGCGATCGTCGGTGGTGAAATCCCAGCGCGCCGTCGTGAAAAAGCCAAGCCGGCTGTCGGCGACGCGCGGGCGCATCGGTTCGTCGGGCAGCTTGGCCAGCGAGTAGTGGTAACCGAGGAACAGGCTGCGCATGTCCGGCAGGGTTCGCGGTGGTGGCGTTACTGGCTGGCCCGGCGCCGGGTTGGCGACGCGGGCCAGCGCGTAGTGCGCGGTGACGGTGAACGAGGCGAAGTCCGGAGCGCTTTTCACCTCGCGGAACGAGGTGTTGCGCGCGTCGAAAGCGTAGGACTGCCGATAGGCGCGTTCGAGGTGGTTCGCCGCACCGGGGATGTCGGCGAAAAACAGCGCGTTCGCCTCGACCAACACCGACTTGCGTTCCGGATGCGGCGCTGCCGCGATCGCCGCGCTCCCGAGCAGGCTGTCCGAAAAACCCGCGGACACCGCGCGCGCCTCGGGCGTGCCGGGCGTGGCCATGAACCTCACGTTTTTGCTGATCAGCTGGACGCGGACGCCGTTGCGGCGAAAGACCACGATCGCCGGACCACCAAAGCGCCGCGACAGGCTGCTGGTCATCAAGCCGCCGTAGAGCCGGTTTTCGCCGAGCCCCTGGTCGAGGTTGGTGGAGAAAAAATAGGGACGGTCGAACTGCTCTGGAGCGATCTCGATCCAGACCTTGTCTTCGTGCTGCCACAGGCGGAACAGGCCGGGCAGTTCCTTCGCGTCGCGGGTGACCTCGGCAAAGGGGCGCTTTGCCGTCGCCGACGCCGTGCCGGCGGGTGTTGGCGTGCTGCCTGGCGCGCCGGCGAGGCGCTGCGCGTTGGCGATCGCCTGCGCGGATGGCGAACTCGCTGCGCCGGCGCCGGTCGGCGCGCCGGGAGACGTCGCGCAACCCGCCATCGCGACAACGCAGGTGCAAGCGATCAGGCGCAGGTTCCGGTGGGGCATCAGGCCTCTTCTCGTGGCGGCCAGCCTTCAGCTGGCGACCAACTCGCCGCGCAGTGAATGCGGTAGCGCGGCCGCGATCGAAACGTCGACATAGTGACCCACCCGGTCGGCGGGGCCGGCAAAATTCACGACCCGGTTGTTGGCCGTACGCGCCGACAATTCGCTCGCGTCCCTGGCCGCGTGACCGGTGACCAGAACGCGCTGCCGCGAGCCGACCATTGCCTTGCTGCAGGATTGGTATTGCGCCTCCAGCGCGGCCTGCAGGGTCGCGAGGCGTGCCCGACCGATATCCTCCGGCACCTGATCGGGCAGTTCTGCGGCAGGTGTGCCGGGACGCGGACTGTAGATGAAACTGTACGCGCCATCGAAACCGACGTCGGCGATCAACCGCATGGTCTGCGCGAAATCGGCATCGGTCTCGCCGGGGAAACCGACGATGAAATCCGATGTCAACGACAGTTCGGGGCGGAGTCCTCGCAGCCGGCGCGCGATCGACTTGTATTCGAGCGCCGTATAGCCGCGCTTCATCGCCGCCAGGATGCGGTCGGAACCCGACTGCACCGGCAGATGCAAATGCGGTACCAGCTTGATCAGAGTCCCGTAGGCACTGATGAGCCGGGGCGTCATTTCCTTCGGATGCGACGTCGTGAAGCGAATCCGCTCGATCCCCGGAATTTCGGAGACGTATTCGAGCAGCGTGGCCAGATCGGCGATCTCGCCGCCTGGTTCGGCGGGATTCATCACGCCGCGATAGGCGTTGACGTTCTGGCCGAGCAGGGTGACCTCCATGATTCCCTGGTCGGCCAGGTCGGCCACATCGGTCAACACGTCGGGCAGCGGCCGCGATACCTCTTCGCCACGCGTGTATGGCACCACGCAGAACGAACAATACTTGCTGCAACCCTCCATGATCGACACGAACGCGGTGGCGCCCTCGACCCGCGGCGGCAGCAGATGGTCGAATTTCTCGATCTCCGGGAAGCTGATGTCGACCTGCGACCGGCCGCTGTCGCGGCGCGCCGCCAGGAGCTCCGGCAGCCGATGCAGCGTCTGCGGGCCAAACACGACATCGACGTATGGCGCTCGCGCGACGATGGCCGCGCCTTCCTGCGACGCCACGCAGCCGCCGACGCCGATCATGAGGCCCGGTCGGGCCTCTTTCAGCGCGCGCACGCGGCCGAGGTCATGGAACACCCGCTCCTGCGCCCTTTCGCGCACCGAGCAGGTGTTGAACAGGATGACGTCCGCGTCCTCGGGCCGTTCGGTGAGCGTAAGTCCTTCGGCGGCATGGAGCACGTCGGCCATCTTGTCCGAGTCGTACTCGTTCATCTGACAGCCGAACGTGCGGATGTAGAGCTTCTTGGGCACGGCGCAGTCGCCTCGAGGCCGGTGGTGATCCGGGAGAGGCGCGATTGTGGCTTGGGATGGAATTATACCTACCGCGCCGGCGTGGGACGGTGGTGGTCTCCAGCGGGGCAGCGGCCGGCGATCCAACGCGTCGGGCTGGCTCCTGCGCGGGGCGCAGGCTAGAATTCCCGATGCAGGTGTCCGCCGCGAATCCGTCGCGGTGGGTGAAACGGGAACGCGGTGCCGCATGGTGATCGAGTGCGAATTCCGCGACTGCCCCCGCAACGGTAAGCCCTTCGAGGGTCGCTCTTTCGAGCCACTGCCATCAGCGTCCGGCGGGAAGGCGAGCGGTCCGTTCGGCAAGTCCGGAGACCGGCCTGCACCCGGCTGCGCGAGTCGCTAAACGACTCGCCGGCCAGCGAACGCAACGCGGAAGGCGTTGCGCATGGCTTGTTCGCCGCGGTTGCGCCCCGGTCCCGGGGCGTCCCGGCGCATGCAGCCGTGCGCCCAATCTGCGTCGTCGATCGCGACTCACGCCGTGCGGGGTGTCCGCGGCGCGGCGTGGAGCACCTGCAATGACGACCAAACGGAATCGATCGGCCAATGTCCACGGTCTGTGCCGGACTGCCCCGGCGGTTGTGGCCATCCTCTGCAGCACGGCGGCCGCGCAGTCACCCGGCACACCGGCGGCGGCCAGCCTGCCGCCGGTCGCGGTGACCGCGGCGCGAAGCACGCAGCCGGTTGCCGACCTGCTGGCCGACCTCACGGTCATCGGCGCGGACGAGATCCTGCGCAGTGGCGCGCAGAGCCTGCCGCAACTGTTGCAACGGCAGCCCGGCGTCGAAGTGACGATCAACGGCGGACCCGGCGCGACTTCCGGCGCATTCCTGCGCGGCGCCAATCGCGGACAGACGCTGGTCCTCGTTGACGGACTGCGGGTCGGTTCGTCTTCGGTTGGCGCGACCTCCCTCGAAGCGATCCCGCTCGACCAGATCGACCGCGTCGAGATCCTCCGCGGGCCGGCATCGAGCCTTTACGGTGCGGACGCGATCGGCGGGGTTATCCAGGTTTTCACCAAAAAGGCGTCGGGGGGCGCCTTTGCCGGGAGCCTGGCGGCCGGATACGGGACCTACGACACGCGGACGCTGTCCGGCGGGCTTTCCGGCGCAATGGGTCCGCTCGCTTTCAGCGCTCAGGCGGGCGGCACCCGCAGCGCCGGATTCAATGCCATCGTCGATCCCGGGAATTTCAGCTACAACGGCGATCGGGACGGCTATTCGGCGCAGAACGCCAGCGTCAACGCGGTGTTGCCGTGGGCCCCGGGTCAGGAGGTGGCCGTGCAATATTTGCAGAACCGGTTGAACAGCCAATACGATGGCGGGCCCGGATTCGACGACCGCACCGTCACCACACTCGAAACCTGGGCCGTGGTCAGCCGCAACCGGCTGACCGGGGCGTGGACGACGATCCTGACCGCTGGCCAGGGCAGCGACGATTCGGTTTCGCAGACCGGCTATGGGGACTATCCGTACAAGACGACCCAGCGCCAGCTGGTCTGGCAAAACGACGCGGTTCTGGCGCTGGGTTCGGCCTCGGTCATTGCCGAGCGGCGCATCGAGGATCTCGCGACGGACGACGCATTTGCGCTGACGCGGCGAACGACGAACTCGGCCACTGGCGTGTACCGGTTGCGCCACGAGGCGTTTGCGCTGCAGGCCAACCTGCGCTACGACGACTCGAGCCAGTACGACGGCCAGGCGACCGGGGCGATCGCGGTCGGTTACCGAATCTCCCCGGCATGGCGAGTCACTGCAGGGTTCAGCACCGGATTCAAGGCGCCATCGTTCAACGATCTGTACTACCCGGGGTTTTCCAATCCGCACCTGGTTCCGGAAACCGCGCGCAATGCCGAGATCGGCGTGTACTGGACCACCACGGTCGGGGCTGCCCGCTGGGAAGCGCGTGGCCTCGCTTACCGGAACCGCGTCGATCAACTGATCGTCTTCCAGTGCGACGCCGAATTCGACTGCCGCCCGGAGAACGTGGACCGCGCGACGCTGCAGGGCGTAACGCTCGGCGTCGAAGCAGCATGGCGCGAAACCCGCGTCCAGGCCTCGCTCGACCTGCAGGACCCACATGATGATCGAACGGGACATCTGCTGCCCCGTCGCGCCAGGCGGCACGGCGCGCTCACGCTGCAGCAGCAGGCGGGCCCGATCCAGCTTGGCTGCGAATTCGTGGCGTCGTCGCTGCGCTACGACGACCTCGCCAACACGCGGAAGATGGGTGGGTACGGCATCGTCAATCTCACCGCCGAATGGCCGTTGGCAAAACGCTGGTCGTTGCTCGTGCGCGGCAACAACGTCTTCGACAAAAATTACCAGCTCGCCGAAGGGTATGCGACCGGCGGAGCCACGGTGTTCGCCAGCCTGCGATGGCAGCCATGACCTGCCGCCGGCCCGGCGCCATCGGTTGGAGCGGCGCGCTCGCGATGACCGCGCTGATGGTGGCGACGTGGTTGACCGCCGCGCAGCCGGGCAGGGTGGGCGCGCCGCCGCGGTTTGTCGTCGACGATGCGGATCACGCGGTCGCTGTGGCGCCGCCGGCGTTGCGCATCGTGAGCCTTGCGCCCCATGCCACCGAACTTCTGTTCGCCGCCGGTGCAGGCGCCGCGGTTGTCGGTGTCGTCGCCCACAGCGACTGGCCTCCCGAGGCGCGCGCTCTGCCGCGGGTGGGTGACGCCGGCGCGCTCGACCTCGAGCGGATCGCCGCGCTGGCGCCGGACTTGGTCGTCGCGTGGCCCTACACCGCTTCGTCACAGCTGGCGGCGCTGCGCGCCCGCGACCTGCGCGTTTTCGTCAGCGATCCGCAGTCGATTGCGGGAATTGCCGACGACATCGAGAAGCTGGGTGTGCTGGCGGGAACCGACGATCGCGCCGCGAAGGCGGCAGCGGCATTGCGCTCCCGTCTGCGCGAGCTTACCGTGCCGCGCGACACGATGCCGCTGCGGGTGTTCTACGAAATATGGGACAAGCCGTTGTACACGATTGGAGGCCGGCACCTGATCTCGGAGGCGATCGGAATCTGCGGTGGCGTGAACATCTTCGCGGCGTTGACACTTCCTGCGCCTTCGGTGAGCGTCGAGGCGGTTCTTGCCGCGCAGCCGGAAGTGATCGTGGGCGGCAGCGACGACGGCACGCGACCGCGGTGGCTCGACGCCTGGACCCGCTGGCACACGTTACCGGCGGTGCGTTACGGCAATCTGTTCGTCGCCGACGGCGATCTCCTGCATCGACCGGGACCCCGCTTCGTCGACGGGGTTGCCGCGCTCTGCGCCGATTTCGCGCGAGCCCGCGCGGCGCGCGCTATGCAGGCAGGAACGCGGTCCCCCGCGGATGGTCGACCGCGATGAGCGCCTGTCCATAGAGTTCGGACAGCCTGGGAGCGGTGAGGAGTGACGTAGCGGGGCCGGCCTCCACCCCGGTGCATCCGAGCAGAACGGCGTGGGTGGCAACTCGCAGGGCCAGCGCCAGATCGTGCAGGGCCATCACCACGGCACGGCGGCCGTCGCGCGCGCGTTGGGCGAGCAGTTCCAGCACCCGCACCTCGTGCGCGATGTCGAGGTGATTGGTCGGCTCGTCGAGCAGCATGACGTCCGGGTTCTGCGTCAGCAACATGGCCAGTGCGACGCGGCGGCGTTCGCCACCGGAAAGCGTCTGGACATCGCGGCCAGCCGAATCGGCCATGCCCACGGCGACCAGCGCCGCGCGCGCCAGCGCGACGTCCTGCGCGCTTTCCGAGCGCCAGCGGGTGAGATGCGGGTGCCGTCCTGCGAGGGCGGTTTCGAGCACGGTCGACGGGAAGGCGTCCACCGTGTCCTGCGGCAGCAGGCCCAGTTTCCGGGCGCGCAGACGAGGCGCGAGCGTGCCGATCGGCGCGCCGGCGAGCATCACCGCGCCGGCGGCCGGCAGGCGCAGGCCGGCCAGCGTGTGCAGCAGCGTGGTCTTGCCGGCACCATTGGGGCCGACGAGTACCCAGCATTCACCGGGCCTTACCGCGAATCCGACGTCGCGGCAGAGCACGCGGCCGGGAACCGCCAGACTCAAGCCGGCACACGACAGAACGGGCGCAGCCTCGGTCGTCGCGATTGCGACGTTCGCGAGCGTCGCCGCGGCGCTCATTTCGTGCCTCGCCGCAGCAGCCACAGGAACAGTGGTACGCCGACGAGCGCGGTCAGCACGCCGACCGGCAATTGCGCAGGGGCGACGACGGTCCGCGCCAGCGTGTCGGCCAGCACGAGCAGCGTGCCGCCGGCCAGCGCCGCCGCCGGGAGCAACAGGCGCTGGTCGTTGCCGATGAGAAGCCGCACCGCGTGCGGGACGACCAGACCGACGAAGCCCACGCTGCCGGCGACCGTCACCGCGATTGCGGTCGCCGACGCGGCCAGAACGTGCAGCGCCAGCGTCAAGGCGCGCACCGGAACTCCCAGACTTGCCGCGGTCTGCTCGCCGCGCGTGAGCAGCGTCATTTCGCGGGCCATCGGCAGCGCGAGCGCGAGGACCGCCGCGAGCGCGAGCAGCGCGGGCACACCGCGGGTGGCGCCCGACAGATCCCCGATCAGCCAGAAGAGCATGCTGCGGACCTGCGCGTCGGGTGCGACCGCAAGCATCAGCATGATGAGCGCGCCCCAACCCGAGGCGACCACGATGCCGGTCAGCAGGAGTCGCGTTGACGACCATGCGCCGGCGCCGCGGGCCAGCCCGAACACCAGCAGCGTGGACACCATGGCACCAAAGAACGCGGCGGGGGTGGTGAGCGCCGCGGCGCCGAGGAGCGTTGCGGCGAGCGCGCCGCAGGCCGCACCTCCGGAAAGCCCCAGCACATAGGGGTCGGCAAGCGGATTGCGCAGGAGCACCTGCATCAGCGCGCCGGCGACCGCCAGCAGTCCACCCACCGCGAACGCGGCCAGCGCGCGCGGCAGCCGGAGTTCGCGCACGATTGCGACGTCGGTCCCGCCGCCCTCTCCGGACAGGGCACCCACGAGCGAAGCGAATCCGATGTCGACGCTGCCGAGCGCGAGCGCCAGTGCCAGCGCCAGGCCGGCGGCGCAGGCAAGTGCGGAAAGCACGGGTAGCGGAGGGAATCGTTGCACGAAGTCGCCGATGCGAAGCGTCCCGATCGATTATAGGCGGCGGCCGCAATGTGCGCGGGGCCTATAATCGGGACCTGATGAACAAGGCATTCACCTGGGAAAACGACGCCGACGTCGAAGAAGACGACGTCCCGGATGGCGCGCCGGCGCTGCCGTCCGGCACCAGGAACTACATGACGCCCGGCGGCTTCGCGCGTCTGAAAGACGAGCTCGACGAACTTCTCTCGCGCCAGCGGCCGGAACTCGTTGCGACCATCGCGTGGGCCGCGGGCAATGGCGATCGCTCGGAGAACGGAGACTACATCTACGGCAAGAAGCGGCTGCGCGAGATCGACCGGCGCATTCGCTTCCTGGTCAAGCGACTCGATCGCGCCGAGGTCGTCGATCCACAGGCGCAACGCAGCGACGAAGAGCAGGATCGTGTCTACTTCGGGGCGACCGTCACCATAAGCGATGCACGGGGCGAGGAGCGTACGGTCAGCATCGTCGGTGTCGACGAGATCGACACGGCGCGTGGCTACGTAAGCTGGGTGTCGCCGATCGCGCGCGCGCTCATCAAGGCGCGCGAGGGGGATACGGTCACCCTGCAGACGCCCGGCGGCTTCGAGGCGCTGGAGATCGTCGCGGTGCGCTACCTGCCCCTCGCCACGCAGGCGTCGGCATCGGGCCGCTGAGCGGTCGCTCGCCGTGGTTGACGCCTGCCGCCCGCGCCGCCACTATTCACGCTTGCGGTTGAAGCGACCTTCAGCGACCGTCACGATGACGCCATGGAAAACGACCTCTCGCAACTCGAACAGAAACTCGCGACATTGATCGCGCATACCCGGGCGTTGCGCGCCGCCAACGAATCCCTGCGGACCGAGCTTGCGGATGCGAACAAGCGCAACCGCGAAATGACGGTGCGGGTGCAGCAGGCCGGTGCTCGGCTGGATGCGCTGATCGCAAGGATGCCGTCCGAATGAGCGCGAAGGGCAGTGGGGAGCGCAACGTCCAGCTCGACGTGCTGATACTCGGTCGCGAGTTCAAGGTCGCCTGCAAGGAGCACGAGCGCGCGGATCTCCAGGAAGCCGTTTACCTGCTCGACACCCGGATGCGCGAGATCCAGGGTGGCGGCAAGATCACCGGCATCGACCGGATCGCCGTCATGGCGGCGCTCAACATCGCCAACGAACTTCTGCGCACGCGCCGGGCGCCGCCGCCCATTCCGGCCGGCACGCCCTTTGACGAGGCAGCGCTGAAGCGTAGAATCCAATTGATGCAGGCCGCCATTGATCAGACGCTTGCGGGACAGGAAAAGCTGTTCTGAGTATGGCGGCGGTGTGGATCGGCGGCGCGCTCCGCGCAGATTCCGCACATTGTCAATGTTCCCTGGAGTGTTCGAGCCGGCCACATACTCTTTGAACCAATGCTCTCGTAGCGAGGTTGCCCCTGCCTCTAGTGAACCGGTGTGCGTTCCCATGTGGAAGCGCCTGAAGGTTCCGGCGGGCGACCATTCTTGAACCCAGGTTCAAGATGAGGTCAGCACGGCACATCCGGGGAACACCCTTTTCACACACGCACCCGATTCCGGCGGCGGCGTCCCGGTTCCGCGGCTCCGGGCGTTCGGCGTTTCGCTCGTGTCGGAGCATGCATGCGTTTCTGGTTGATGAAATCCGAGCCGGACGAATTCTCGATCGACGATCTCGCTCGCGTCCGCGGGCAGACCACGCCCTGGTTCGGCGTGCGCAACTATCAGGCGCGCAACTTCATGCGCGACATGCGTGTCGGTGAGCAGGCGTTCTTCTATCACTCCAGTTGTCCGCAGCCGGGAATCGCCGGTATCGTCAAGATCGTGCAAATGGCCTACCCCGACGCGACGCAGTTCGACGCGAAGGGCAAGTACTACGACGCCAAGGCAACGCGCGAGGCGCCGCGCTGGTTCAACGTCGACGTGAAGCTGGTGGAGAAGACGCGGCTGGTGCCACTTGCCGAATTGCGCGCCCAGCGCGCGCTCGCCGACATGGTGACCCTGCGGCGGGGCAATCGGCTGTCGATCACCCCGGTCACTGCGGCCGAATGGAAGCTCGTGGCGCGACTTGCCGCAGCCTCGGCGTGACCGGTTGATGGATTGGACGCTGGTTCCCGCTTTTCTCGTGCTCGGGGGCCTGGTTGGTTTCCTTGCAGGTCTGCTGGGCGTTGGTGGCGGCATGACGATGGTGCCGCTGCTCACGATGTTTTTTACCCATGAACGCTTTCCGCTCGAGTACGTCGTGCACATGGCGGTGGCCACTTCGACGGCGACGATCATGTTCACGGCGGTGTCTTCGGTGCGAGCGCATCAGTCGCATGGCGCCGTGGTGTGGCCGATCGTGTGGGGGATGACGCCAGGCATCGTGATCGGCTCGCTGGTCGGGCCGCAGTTCGCCAACGCATTGTCCACACCCGTGCTGGCCGCGGTTTTCGGCTGCTTCACCTGGGCCTCGGCCATGCAGATGCTGCGCGACCGCAAGCCCGCGCCTTCGCGCGTATTGCCTGGACCACTCGGGTTGTCGGCGGTGGGCAGCGGCATCGGCTTTTTCTCGGCGTTGGTCGGCGCCGGCGGCGCCTTCCTGTCGGTGCCGTACATGACCTGGTGCAATGTGACGACGCACAAGGCGGTGGGCACGTCGGCGGCGCTCGGCTTGCCGATCGCGCTCGGCGGCACCATTGGCTACATCGCCGCCGGACTGCGGCAGAGCGACCTGCCGCCCCTGACGCTTGGCTACATCTATCTGCCCGCGCTGTTCGCGATCGTCGCGGCCAGCGTGTTCCTTGCGCCGCTGGGCGCGCGCACCGCGCATCGCTGGCCGGTCAAGAAGCTCAGGAAGGCGTTCGCATTCCTGCTGTTCTGGCTGAGCGCGTACATGTTCTGGAAGTCGTACGCGACCTGGGGAATCTAGGGAGGGAAGCCGGGCCATGGGCAGGCGCACGCGGTCACATCGTTACCGGGTCCCGAACTGCTCCCTCAGCACCGCCTTCTGCACCTTGCCCATCGAATTGCGCGGCAGCGCTTCGACGAAGTGCACGCGCTTGGGCATCTTGAAGTTCGCGATCTCGCCCTTCAGAGCGGCAATGATTCCTGCTTCGGTGAGCGCCTGCCCGGGCTTGCCCACGATGATCGCGGTCACGGCTTCACCGAAATCCGGATCGGGAACGCCGACGATTGCCGACTCCTCGACCCCCTCCATTGCGTCCAGGCGCTCCTCGATTTCCTTCGGGTAGACATTGAGGCCGCCGGTGATGATCATGTCCTTGGCGCGGCCGACAAGACGCAGGTAACCGCGTCCGGGAACCTCGCTCACCAATTCGCCCTGGTCGCCGGTTCGGAAGAAGCCGTCGGCCGTGAACTCCTCGCGGGTTTTCTCGGGCATCTTCCAGTAGCCCGCGAAGACGTTCGGTCCGCGGACCTCGACCCCGCCGACCACCCCCGGCGGACACGCCTGGCCCGACCCGTCGATGATGCGCAATTCGACCCCGGGCAGCGGCCGCCCCACCGTTCCGCCGACCCGTGCGCCGTCGAGCGGATTGGACGCGATCATGCCGGTCTCGGTCATGCCGTAGCGCTCCAGAATCGCCTGCCCGGTGCGTATCGCAAACGTCTCGAAGGTCTCGGCGAGCAGCGGGGCGGAGCCGGAAACGAACAGCCGGATCGTCCGGCATTGTTCGCGCCCGAACGTCGGCTCGGACAGGAGCCGCGTGTAGAACGTCGGCACGCCCATCATCGCGGTCGCGCGTGGCAGAAGCCCGATCACCTCGCGCGCGTCGAATTTGGGCAGCCAAAGCATTCGCGAACCCGACAGCAGGGCGCAATGCGTGGCGACGAAGAGGCCATGCACGTGGTAAATCGGCAGCGCGTGCAAAAGGACGTCGCCTTGCGTGAAGCCCCAGCACTCGACCAGGGCGAGCCCGTTCGACGCGAGGTTGCGATGCGTCAGCATCGCCCCCTTCGACCGGCCCGTCGTGCCGGACGTGTAGAGGATTGCCGCCAGGTCGTCGGGTGCCGAGTCGACCGTCGCGAATCGCTCGGACAGCGTTTCGGCCCGTGACGCCAGCTCGGCGAGCGTCAGCACCGTGGCACCACGGGCGATCGTCTCGATGACGCCAAGATGGTCGGGATTGCAAACGATTACGCGCGGCTGCGCGTCTTCGAAAAAATACGCGAGCTCGGCTTTCTGATAACCGGTGTTGAGCGGCAGGTAGACGAGACCGGCGCGCAGGCAGGCCAGGTAGAGCGCCAGCACCTGCCAATGCTTGTCGGTTTGCGCGGCGACGCGGTCACCGGGGCGGCATCCGGCAGCCGTCAACGCATGCGCATAGCGAGCGGAAGTCGCGGCGATCTCGTCGTAGTGGATGACGGGACCGTTCGGGATCAGCAGCAACGGCTGCTCGGCGCCCGGGGGAAAGTGGCGCTCGAACAGCGCGTAGAGATTGGCGTTCATCGGGAAAGGCGGCCGAAGTGGTGCGGGGTCGAGAAGACGGATTTGGGTGAGCGATTATTTCACACGTCTGCAGCGGCGCTTGCGCGAGTGCTCCGGCCGGCGAGGAACAGGCGCGCCGCCTGTTCTGCGCGATTGGCCAGCAGTGCGGCCGCGTCGCGAAGACAATCGTCCAGCGTGGCGGGACCGTCGGGCAATCCGTAGCAACCGGCGAAGTGCCGCCCGAGTGCCGGCAGCGCCGCCGCCTCGACCGCGCCCGAGAGCAGCGTAATCGGGACACCCTGCAAAGCCGCATGTCGCGCAACGATGAAGGGCGCCTTCGACAACAGGGTCTGCGTGTCGCTGCGGCCCTCCCCGGTGATGGCCCAGTCGGCCCCCGCGAGTGCGGCGTCCAGACCGATCAGGCCGGCCACGATCTCGGCGCCGGACGAGAATGTCCCGCCGACCAGCTGCAGCGCGAAGCCCAGGCCGCCGGCGGCGCCGGCCCCGGGAAGCGCCGCGCAACGGCGTCCCACTGCGGCTTCTGCCAGCGCGGCAAAGCGGGCGATCACGGCATCGATCGTCGCGAAGCGATCGGCGCCGACGCCCTTTTGCGGACCGAATACCGCCGTCGCTCCGGTGGGACCGGTCAATGGGTTGTCCACGTCGGACATGATGATGAGTTCGCTGTCGGCGAGTCTCTGATCGAGCCCGGCGCCGTCGATGCGCGCGAGCCCGGCGAGACCCGCCGGCGTGGCCGGTATATCGCGACCTGCGGAGTCGTACAGGCGCAGGCCGAGTGCGGCAAGCATACCGCTGCCTCCGTCATTGGTGCTGCTTCCCCCGAGGCCGATCATGAAGCGGCGAACACCGCCGTCGAGCAGCGCGGTGACCAGTTCGCCGACTCCTCGCGTCGAGCGCAGTTCCACTGGAGCTGCAGTCCCCGCGGGATCCGTGAGGCCGACGATCTGCGCGGCTTCGATGATCGCCGTCGGGCGTGCGGACTGTTCGATCAACCCGAACGAAGCATCGCGCCGCGCGTCGCCCGCACCCTGCACCGACATGGTCCGGCGCCGGCCGGCAACGCCGATGGCGGCGAGCACCGTTTCCAGCGTGCCCTCGCCGCCGTCGGCCATCGGGCAGGGACGCAGGTCGACGTCGGGGATCGCCCGGACCAGGCCACGCGCGATCGCGGTACAGACTTCCGGTGCGCTCAGTGAGCCCTTGAACGAGTCCGGGGCAACGACGATACGCAACATAGGCTTTTCGAAAAACGGGGGGATTCGGGGAGATGGTACCGCGATGCGATGCGCGCCAGCACCCCGGTACCGTGGCGGTACCTTTGCTAAGTGAGGTCGTCGTCCTCGCCCTGGCTGGCCCGGGCAAGGCGGTCGCGCACCGCCAGCCACGCCGCGTCGTCCGGAACCGTCTCGATCAGGATCGCCGGCGCCTTGCCGGCATCGAGCAGGCGCAGGCTGGCGTACAGGTCATGCGCGTAGGCAACCGGATCATCGGGCGCCACGAGCCAATGCCCGCGATGCGCCAACGGACGCGCGACACTGCGCGCGAGTACGGCGGCCTGCGGCGAGGCGGTTGCCGCGACAGGCAATTGCGCCGATGCGACGAGGTGGGCCGGTGTGCGCGGCGCGTAGTGCGATGCGAGCGTGCCGGAGGCGCGGGGCGCACTTGCATCGGGGGCGCGCGGCGGCCGGCCGAGCACGCTGGTCAGCGCCTCGACGCCGATGCCGCCGGGACGCAGCAGTATCGGCTCGCCGTCGCCGAACGCGACAATCGTGCTTTCGATGCCGACGCCACAGGAACCGCCGTCGACGATCATCGCCAGCCGGTCACCGAGGTCCTGCGCGACGTGCTCGGCGGTGGTCGGCGAGATTTCGCCGAAACGGTTGGCCGAGGGCGCAGCGATGCCGCTGCCGCCCGCGGCGACGAAGGCGCGCAGCAAGGCCAGCGCCACCGGATGCGACGGCACCCGCAACCCGACGCGGTCCTGCCCACCGGTCACGATGTCGTGTACCTGCGTGGTCCGCGGCAGGATCAGCGTCAGCGGGCCCGGCCAGAAGGCGGCGGCAAGTCGTTGGGCATCCGGCGGTATTTCGCGTGCCCAATGCGCGAGTGTCGAAGCGTCGGACAGATGCACGATCACCGGATGATCCGCCGGACGACCCTTGGCGACGAAGATTCGCCGCACCGCGTCGGCGTTGCCTGCGTCGGCGCCAAGGCCGTATACGGTTTCGGTCGGGAAGGCGACCAGTTCTCCCGCGCGTAACGCCGCCGCGGCGCGAGCCAGGGTAGTCGCGGTCGCCGCGACGATCGGTCCGCTCATCGCGGGGTGCCCACCGGGGGCCTTGCGCACGAGTCGTCCGCGTCGGAGCGGGTTGCCGAACTGCTAGAATCCATGTCTTTGCGCTTCACTGCGCAACGTTCAGCAAGTCGGATCGGCGCGCGGCATCGATTGCGCCGACGGGCGCCACAGGGAGTGTCGATGAGCGAGTTTCTGTTCACGTCGGAGTCGGTATCGGAGGGGCATCCGGACAAGGTCGCGGATCAGATTTCAGATGCAGTGCTTGACGCGATTCTAGAGCAAGACCCCACCGGGCGCGTCGCGGCGGAGACGCTGGTGTCGACAGGGCTCGTCGTGCTGTCCGGCGAAATCACGACCAGCGCCAGGGTCGACTACGCGCGCGTGGCGCGGGAGACCGTGCGGGCGATCGGCTACAACGACCCGGAATTGCGCTTCGATGCCGACGGCTGCGCGGTCATGGTCTGTTACGGACAGCAGTCGCCCAACATTGCGCAGGGAGTGGACCGCGCCTCCGACGACTATCTGAATCAGGGCGCGGGCGATCAGGGATTGATGTTTGGATTCGCCTGCGACGAAACGCCTGCGCTGATGCCGTTTCCCATCTACTATGCGCACCGCCTGGTGCAGCGACAAAGCGAATTGCGTCGCGACGGTCGCCTGCCGTTCCTGCGTCCCGACGCCAAATCCCAGGTCACCGTGCGCTACGTCGACGGCAAGCCGGCCGCTGTGGACACCGTCGTATTGTCGACGCAGCACCACCCGTCGATGAACGAGCGCCAGGATCAACTTGCCGAAAGCGTCATCGAGGAAATCATCAAGCCGGTCTTTCCCGCCGGAATGCTCGAGGGCACGCGATTTCTGGTCAATCCGACCGGACGCTTCGAAATCGGCGGACCGCACGGCGACGCAGGGCTGACGGGACGCAAGATCATCGTCGACACCTATGGCGGCGCGGCGCCGCATGGTGGAGGCGCGTTCTCGGGCAAGGATCCGTCGAAGGTCGACCGTTCCGCCGCCTACGCGGCGCGCTATGTGGCAAAAAACATCGTCGCCTCAGGGATTGCCCGGCAATGCCAGGTACAGGTCGCCTATGCGATCGGTGTGGCAAAACCGATGAACGTCACCGTCTATACCGAGGGCACCGGAAAAATTCCGGACGAAAGGATCGCCGAACTCGTCAACGCCCACTTCGACCTTCGACCCAGGGGCATCATCCAGATGCTCGACCTGCTGCGGCCGATCTATCTCAAGACCGCGGCCTATGGGCACTTTGGTCGCGACGAACCCGAATTCACCTGGGAAAACGTCGATCGGGCCGAGGCGCTGCGGGCGGCTGCCGGATTGTAGGTCCGGGCTGCGGGCGCGATGCCTGTCCGACCGCGACCTGCGGCATGCCGACGTTTCGCCGATGAACGCGATCCGATAGGATGTGCGTGTCGTCCGCCAGTTGGATTGCAGTCGATTGATCGTCGGGCCGATCGGCCACCGCCTCTGGCAGGCGCGAGCGAATGTCCCAGGAGGTAGTCAGCATGCTTATCCGAGTTGAATTGCGGCGCGCGTGGACGTTCGTTGCGGTGGCGGCGACGCTGGCCGTGGGCGGCTGCAGTACGTTGCAGGGCGTGACCGTCGCGGCGCCGCCGCAGGGCGGAGCGGTGGTCGTTCAGGCCGGCGCGCCGTTGGTAGTGAGCCTGCCGGCGGACCCGGCTGCCGGGTATGGCTGGGTGCTGAAGGGCACCGGCCCCCACTTGCGGGCGACCGGCGGCCCGGACTACATGCCCAGCCCCAAACCCGCTGGGGCGACCGGTGAGGCCGGCTCGACCGTCTATCGCTTTCGCGCCCTGTCGCCGGGAACGAGTGCGCTCGAATTCGCCTGGGAAGTGGCCCCGGGGCAGCCTGCGGCTCCGGACAAGGTCATGCGCTATCAGGTGACGATCGACCGGCCCGGCCTGTTTGCAACGGGTCTGGGTTCGGTGTTTGTGAGCGGTTCGGGCGCCTATTGGCGCTAGGACGCAAGCTACTGTAAAATATCGTTCTTTTCCGTAGCTGGCGGCAATTGCCGCACGGCGAATATTCGAGGAGGCCCCATGGCCGAACGTTCCCGCACCCGCCGCAACACGCTTGAGCGTCGTTGCCTGTCCAAGACCTTCAAGCGCATGTTCGTTGGCGCGCCGAAGGGCATCTTCAAATTGCTCGAGAAGGTCAAGAAGAACTGAGTCTTCTGCGATGACACGCGAAGGAGCCGCCATTCGCGCGGCTTTTTTGTTTTCTGCCTCGGGCCCGGGCCATTCCCCGCTGAGCACGCGCTGTTCGCTATGCGCTTCGCCTACTACGACCGCCTGACGCCCAGCCGACAGGCGACCTATCGCCAGAGTGATGCGATCACCGCGCTGGTGCTGCCGTCCGACGCGGTCGTGGCAGCGCCCGTTCTGGCAATCAGGGAGGGTCTCGCGCTTGATCGCCGCGCCGCCGTGCAGGCAGGCTCGCGCAACCTGATCGACGCGCTGGTGGCTGCTTTCGCGGTACCTGCGGTGGAAATGCGCGTGCTCGTCGTGCGTCCTTCGGATCATGAGGGCGAACTGCACGGCCTCTACGAGCCGGACGAAGGGCGGCCCACGGCAAGGATCACCGTCTGGATGCGAACCGCACAGCGCAGGCAGGCGGTCGCATTCCGGTCGTTCCTGCGGACGGTGGTCCACGAATTTGCGCACCATCTCGACTACGAACTCTTCAAGCTGCCCGAGACCTTTCACACCGAGGGCTTCTATAAACGGGAGTCGAGCCTGGCCAACGCGTTGTTCGCGGCAGCCGGCGAACCGACCAAGCCGGGCCCGGTCGCGGCGAGACCCGACTTGCGGTAGAATTCGCGCTTCTCCGAGGAGCGTTGCAACAGCGCCTCGCCGGCCCGCCCCGGGCCCGCCGCGCTGCCAGGCTCGGAGTTCAATCTGCAACCGCGCTCGTTGAACCGCGAATCCGCCGCGGGGAAGCGAGTGCCGCGTCTCCGCAGCGAAGTCGCCCGACGAGGAGTGACTGATGAACGCTGCAACCGAATCCAGGAATTTCACCGATTTTCATGTGGCTGATCTTGCGCTGGCCGATTGGGGGCGCAAGGAAATCGCCATTGCGCAGACCGAGATGCCCGGCCTGATGGCGATGCGCCAGGAGTTCGCTCCGGAACAGCCGCTTCGCGGTGCCCGCATTGCCGGCTCGCTGCACATGACCATCCAGACGGCGGTGTTGATCGAGACGCTGCAGGCGCTTGGCGCCGACGTGCGCTGGGCTTCGTGCAACATCTACTCGACGCAGGACCACGCCGCCGCGGCGATCGCCGCCGGCGGGACACCGGTGTATGCGTTCAAGGGCGAGTCTCTCGTCGAGTACTGGGATTTCACCCATCGGATCTTCGAGTGGGGCAAAGACCTGGTCCCGAACATGATCCTTGACGATGGCGGTGACGCAACGCTGCTCGTGCATCTTGGCGCACAGGCCGAGACCGACCCGTCGTGCATCACGCATCCGGGCAACGAGGAGGAGCGCGCGCTCTTCGCGGCGATCTCGAAGCGCCTCGCCAAGGATCCAAAGTTCTATTCGCGACTGAAGGCCGGCATCCGCGGCGTCACCGAGGAGACGACCACCGGCGTGAAGCGCCTTTACACGATGCACAGGGAAGGCAGGCTCGGCTTTCCCGCAATCAACGTCAACGACTCGGTGACCAAGTCGAAATTCGACAATCTCTACGGTTGCCGCGAATCGCTGGTCGACGGTATCAAGCGCGCGACCGACGTGATGATCGCCGGCAAGGTCGCGCTGGTCGCGGGCTATGGCGATGTCGGCAAGGGCTCGGCGCAGGCGCTGCGCGCGCTCTCGGCCCAGGTGTGGATCACCGAGATCGACCCGATCTGCGCGCTGCAGGCGGCGATGGAAGGCTTCCGCGTTGTCACCATGGACTACGCCGCCGACAAGGCCGACATCTTCGTCACCGCCACCGGCAATATCGACATCATCACCTTCGAGCACATGAAGCGCATGAAGAATCAGGCAATCGTGTGCAATATCGGTCACTTCGACAACGAAATAGAGGTCGAGGCACTGAAGGCCTGCAAGTGGGAGAACATCAAGCCACAGGTGGATCACGTGATTTTCCCGGACGGCAAGCGGATCATCCTTCTCGCAGAAGGGCGCCTGGTGAACCTCGGTTGCGGCACCGGGCATCCGTCGTACGTGATGAGCTCGTCGTTCGCCAACCAGGTCATGGCGCAGATCGAGCTGTGGGCGGACGCGCAGACTGGAGGCAAGAATTACCCGGTCGGCGTGTACGTGCTGCCCAAGCATCTCGACGAAAAGGTCGCGCGGCTCCAGCTCACCAAGCTGGACGCGACGCTGACCGAACTGTCCGACAAACAGGCGCGCTACATCGAGGTCGACCGGGCCGGCCCGTACAAGCCGGACAGCTATCGCTATTAGGAGGGAGGAGACATGCGCATCGCGATCCTCGGTGCCGGCGGTGTCGGCGGCTATTTCGGCGGCAGGCTGGCGCAGGCGGGACATGACGTAACCTTCGTCGCCCGCGGCGCGCATCTGGCCGCGCTGCGCGCGCGCGGACTGAACATCGAAAGCGGACTGGGCAGCGCCACGATCCGCACGGCGACCTTCACCGACGACGTCGGAGGAATCGCGCCCTGCGACGTGGTGATGCTCTGCGTCAAGCTGTGGGACGTCGAGTCCGCGGCGCGTCTGATCGCGCCGCTGGTTGCGCAGGGCGGCGTGGTCATTCCGTTTCAGAACGGCGTCGATGCGCCGGAGATCGCCGGCCGCGCGGTCGGGCCCGGGCGCGTGGTCGGCGGGATCGCCTACATTGCCGCGACCATCCGTGAACCGGGGGTCATCACGCATACCGGTACGATGGCGCGACTGGTGGTCGGCACTTTCGACGGCGGCGATGTTGGTGCCGCCGCGGCGTTCTGCGATGCGCTCAAGACAGCCAATGTCGAGGTTGAACTGTCGACCGACATCCGTCGCGCACTTTGGGAGAAATTCTGCTTTCTGTCGGCGATGTCCGGCTGCACGGCGGTCGCGCGGGCGCCGGTCGGCGTCATTCGCGCCGACCCGGATCTGCGCGCCACCTTCACCGCGGCGGTGCACGAGGGCTGGACGCTCGGTCGAGCGCGTGGCGTCGCGCTTGCCGACGACTATCCGACGCGGCAACACGCCTTTCTCGACTCGCTGCCAGGCGAGATGCGTTCGTCGCTGATGAACGATCTGCTCGCAGGAAACCGCCTGGAAGCGCCGTGGCTGTGCGGGGCTGTGGCTCGAATGGCGGCCGAGTCCGGCGTCGCCGCACCGGTCAGCGCCACGCTGTTCGCGGCGCTCAAGCCCTACGTCGAAGGGGCGCCGGAGCCCAAACCCAAGGAGTGACCATGTATTTTGTGCTGAGCCTGCTCATCAACGCGGTGGCGCTGCTCGCCTTGCCCTACATTTTCCAGTCGATCGCCGTCGATTCGTTTTTTGTTGCGCTCCTGGTGGCGCTGGTGCTCGCTCTGGTCAATACGCTCGTCAGGCCGTTGCTCATCATCCTCACACTGCCGGCGACGATCCTGACGCTTGGACTGTTTATTTTCGTGATCAACGGCCTGCTGTTCTGGGCGGTCGGTTCGTTCATCGACGGTTTTCACGTCGCCGGCTTCTGGTCGGGATTTTTCGGCGCGATCGTCTATAGCCTCATTTCCTGGGCGCTGGCATCGTTGCTGCCCGGGAGAAATCGGGTAGTGGTGATTCGGCAGTGAAAACTCCAGCATGCAGTCTCGAGTTTTATCCGCCGCGTACGCCGGAGGGTCTGGAGAAACTGCGCGCGGCGCGGCCCGAATTTGCCGCCCTGCGGCCGGCGTTTTGCTCGGTCACTTTCGGTGCCGGAGGCTCGACGCGCGACGGCACGCTCGCCACGGTGCTCGAATTCCGCGACGCGGGGCTCAAGGCAGCGCCGCATCTTTCGTGCGTCGGCGGTTCGCGAGGTGAACTGGCAGCCATTCTGCAGCAGTACCGGGACCACGGCATCCGCCATCTGGTCGCGCTGCGTGGCGACCTCCCCTCCGGCATGGCGTCGGCGGGTGAGTTGCGTTACGCGAGCGAACTGGTTGCCTTCATCCGTCAGGAAACCGGCGACTGGTTCCACATCGATGTGGCGGCCTACCCCGAATACCACCCGCAGGCACGAAGCCCCGACGAGGATCTCGACAATTTCGTGCGCAAGGTGGATGCCGGCGCGAATTCGGCAATCACGCAGTATTTCTACAACGCCGACGCCTATTGGAATCTGGTCGAAGCGTGCAACGCGCGCGGCGTGACGATTCCGATCGTGCCCGGAATCATGCCGATCGCCAGTTCGAGCCGGTTGGCGCGGTTCTCCGATGCCTGCGGAGCCGAGATCCCCCGCTGGGTTCGCCGCAAGCTCGACAGTTACGGGGACGACACGGCCTCGGTCCGTGCGTTCGGTCTGGATGTCGTCACCGGGCTTTGCGCCCGGCTGCTCGAGCAGGGCGCGCCCGGGCTGCACTTCTACACGCTGAACAGCGCGGAGCTGACGGTTTCGATCTGGCGCCGCCTGGCGCTCTGAGCCACTGCCGCGCCGAAAACTATCCCGGCGCGCGCGAGAAGGCGGCCAGTTCCAGCAGCGTGTTCTGGGCGCGAATCTCGATCGACTCCGGCCCGTCCCCCTTTTCACGGTAGGTCGCGTATTTGGTCATGCGCACCATCGCCCCCACGGCCGGCGCCCACCACGTCTCGTAGTTGCACTGGAATGGCAGGCGGAACGGGTTGTTGTCGTCGACGCTCATCAGCGTGCGCATCAACAACGCGTCGAAGCTACCCGCGGGCACTGTCACTTTTTCGTAGCCGCCGACTTTGACAAAACGGTTGATGAAGCTGCGCAGCTGGTTGGCAGGATCGAGATTGCGCAGGTTCTGCGTCCAGTTGGTCTGCGGCACCAGCGGGAAACGGTAGCGCTCGAGCGGCGGTTCGAAATTGCGCGTCTCGGTGGCATCGAACACCGCGCCGACGGTGACCACCCCCGGCGAGAGCAGCCGTTCTGTCCGGGTCACGGTCGACGTTTCGCCGGCGATGGTCACCAGCACCGTGATGCCGTTCGCATCGGCCGCCGTCACCTCGTGTGTCTCCACCCAGGTCACCGGCACACGATAGCCGTCGCGGGCATTGTAGATCCAGCGGTCGCCCACCCGGAACACCGGCGCCGGCGCCGGCGGACCGGAGACGCCACCAACGGCAACGCAGCCGCCAAGCAGCGCGGGTGTGGCAATCAGAAACGAGCGTCTGTCCACCGAGTTCCTTTGGTCAAAGCAATGAATATCGAAACGTCAGGCCGCGCATCGCGCGCTTGGTCGTTCCGGCGGACGCAATATCGATCGTTTTCCGGGGCAGCGGTCATGCCGCATGATCGAAGGCTGCCGGACGGGTCGATACACGCCGTGACTACGGTACCAGCTCGAGTTCGACGTCGTCGAACCAGAGCGAACCATTGCCACGCAGCATCGCACCGAGTTCGAGACGGGTGGTTCCGACAGGAACCGGCAGCGTGATCGTGTAGCGTGTCCAGCCGGTGGTGCCTTTGACCGGCGCATCGAACATGAAATTGTATGCGGCGATGTTCCCGCCTCTCAGCGCGCGCAGTGTCAGACCCGCGCCGTCGTCGCGGGCATCACGCGTACGCAGCCACGCGCTCAGGCGCACCGTCTTGCCACCATAGGTACGTGCGTCGACGTTTTGCGCGACCGCCCCGAAGGGTTCCTGGCCGACGTTCTCGAGGCGCAGGCTGCGCGCGCCGCTGTGCGGATTGTCGGTGTCGAGGCTGAAGAGATACGACCGAACGCCGGCGTGTTGAACGGTTTGCCAGCCTTCAGGATCGCCACGTGGCGCCACCACCGTCGACTCGAATCCGGGATTCACCAGCGCGACGCGCGTACCGGGATTCGGAGCCGTCGGGGGCGGCCCTGCGGCTCCGCCTTTCGGTGCGGCCGAGGCGTCGGGCGTGGCGGTCGGCACGGTCGTGCAGGCTGCGGCAAGTGCCGCGCAAGCGAGGGCGGCGAGGAGAGGTAGTCGAAGATGGGCGAAAGTCATCGGTGTCGGTGAAGGAAGAAAAACAGAACCATGTTCGAGTCCCGCGCACCATCGTTGCGGCCTTCGCTTGCGGCGACCGCGCAGCGGGACGTGGGCATCAGCCGTCGGTGATCGCGCCCTTGCTGGCGGTCGACACCAGGCGCATGTACTTGCCGAGCAGGCCGCGGGTATAGCGAGGTTTGGGCGGTTGCCACGCTGCGCGCCGGCGGGCGATTTCCGCGTCGTCGACGTTCAACTGGAGCAGCAGGCGATGCGCATCGATGGTGATCGAGTCGCCCTCCTGCACCAGCGCGATCGTCCCGCCGACGAAGGCCTCGGGAGAAACGTGTCCGACCACCATGCCCCAGGTGCCTCCCGAGAAGCGCCCGTCGGTGATCAGGCCAACCGATTCACCCAGGCCCTGGCCGATGAGCGCCGA
Source organism: Betaproteobacteria bacterium (assembly GCA_032123655.1). Classification (GTDB taxonomy): domain Bacteria; phylum Pseudomonadota; class Gammaproteobacteria; order Burkholderiales; family Casimicrobiaceae; genus VBCG01. The sequence goes on along the minus strand of JAQBEY010000126.1, from coordinate 46,871 downwards.
GGTCGGCGCAAGCATTTCCTGCATGCCCGGGCCGCCCTTCGGTCCCTCGTAGCGGATGACGACCACGTCGCCGGGCTTGATCTCCTTGGCGAGGATCGCCGTCATGACTTCGGGCTCGGAGTTGTACACCCGTGCCGGCCCGGTAATCGACGGGTTCTTGAGCCCGGTGATCTTCGCGACACAGCCTTCGGGCGAGAGGTTGCCCTTGAGGATGGCGAGATGGCCATGCCCGTACATCGGCGCGTCCATGGTCCGGATCACGTCCTGGTCGGCGCGCGGCTGATCGGGAACGTCGGCAAGCTCCTCGGCCATGGTGCGGCCGGTGATGGTCATGCAATCGCCGTGCAACAGGCCGGCGTTCAACAGCATCTTGAGCACCTGCGGCACGCCGCCGGCGCGGTGGAAATCGACGGCGACGTACCTGCCAGAAGGCTTCAGGTCGCAGAGCACCGGAACGCGCTGACGGACGCGTTCGAAGTCGTCGATCGTCCACGGCACTTCCGCCGCCGAAGCGATCGCGAGATAGTGCAGTACCGCGTTGGTCGAGCCGCCGGTGGCCATGACCAGCGCAATGGCGTTTTCGATCGACTCGCGGGTGATGATGTCGCGCGGCTTCAGGTCGCGCTTGATCGCGTCGACCAGCACCTGCGCCGACATCGCCGAGGAGTCGGCCTTTTCCGCGTCGGGCGAGGCCATTTGCGACGAGCCCAGCAGACTCATGCCCAAAGCCTCGAACGACGACGACATGGTGTTCGCCGTGAACATCCCCCCGCAGGCGCCCACCGAAGGGCAGGCGTTGCGCTCGACACCGTCGTAATCTTCCTGCGACATGGTGCCGGCCGTGAACGCGCCCACCGCCTCGAACGACGAGACGATGGTCAGTGCCTGACCTTTCCACTGGCCCGGCATGATCGTGCCGGCATAGACATAGATACCGGGCACGTTCATCCGCGCCATGGCCATCATGCCGGCCGGCATGTTCTTGTCACAGCCGCCGACGACAAGGACGCCGTCCATGCACTGCCCGTTCACCGAGGTCTCGATCGCGTCGGCGATCACCTCGCGCGAAACCAGTGAATATTTCATCCCCTCGGTGCCCATGCCAATGCCGTCTGTCACCGTCGGCACACCGAACACCTGTGGCTTGGCGCCCGCGGTCTCGAGCGCGGCCATCGCCCGGTCGACCAGCGGCTGGATACCGGCATTGCAGGGGTTCATCGTGCTGTGGCCGTTGGCCACGCCGACGATCGGCTTTTCGAAATCGTCATCGCCGAAGCCGACGGCGCGCAACATGGCACGGTTGGGCGAGCGGGCGACGCCCTGGGTGATGAGCCGCGAACGGCGGTTGAATGACATACGGGGATCCTCGCAAAGAGCGCTGTGGCCAAACGGTTTGTATAATCTTCGATTCTAGCGCAGGCGCTGTGGCATCCTGTGCCCGCGTCCCCGACCGTTGCCACCACCCTATGTTCGTCCATCCCCAATTCGACCCCATCGCGTTCCAGATTGGTCCCGTGGCCGTGCGCTGGTATGGGCTCATGTATCTGGCCGCGTTCGTGCTGTTCATTGTGCTGGGCAAGGTTCGGGCGCGCCGCAACCTCCTGACCGGCTGGCATCCGCGCGACGTCGACGACATGCTGTTCTACGGGGTCTTCGGCGTGATTCTCGGCGGGCGCCTTGGCTATGTGCTGTTCTACAAACCGATGTATTACCTCTCCAATCCGTTGGAGATCCTCGCCGTTTGGACGGGGGGCATGAGCTTTCACGGGGGATTCCTGGGCGTGCTGGTCGCGCTGTGGCTGTTTGCGCGCAAGCGCGAGAAGCGTTGGCTGGACGTCACCGACTTCGTCGCGCCGCTGGTGCCGCTCGGCTTGGCGACAGGAAGGATGGGCAATTTCATCAACGGTGAACTGGTCGGGCGCGTGACCGACGTCCCATGGGCAATGGTATTCCCGCAGGTGGATGGGTTGGCTCGACATCCGTCGCAGCTCTATCAATTCGCGCTCGAAGGCGTGCTGCTGTTCGTGATCCTCTGGTTGTACGCGAACCGTCCCCGGCCGATGGGCGCGGTGTCGGGACTGTTTCTGGTGGGCTATGGCGCGTTGCGCTTCGCTGCGGAATTCGCGCGCGAGCCCGACAGCTTCCTGGGTTTCCTCGCCGCCGGACTGACCATGGGCCAGTGGCTGTCGCTGCCGATGGTCGGCGCGGGTCTGGTGATGATGGTCTGGGCGTACCGCAATGCCGGCAAGGCACGGCCTACGATCATCGACCGCATGAACTAGGGCCTGCGCGCGCCGACTGGCCCGGTCGGAATATGGGTCTAGTCGATGCGGCGGTAGTCGCCGTCGATCGAGTCGTGCCGGGCGCCGCGCCCCCCGCCGCGTCCGGCTGCGACCGGTTCCGGGCCGAAGCTCCGGGCGATATTGAGGGGTAGCGCCAGCAAGGCCAGCGCGAGCAAGTCGCTGAACAGACCCGGAAGAATCAGCAGAATTCCTGCCAATACCTTGCGGCCACTGTCCAGGAGGTCGCGCAACAGCGACTCCTCGCCATGAAGCGTGGCGACCGTCCGCCGCCGAAACGACAACCGTTCGCTGCGCAGCAGCAGCAGCCCGACCAGAAGCGACGTGGTCAGCAAAACCCATAGCGGCACGCCGGACCACTGCGCAATGCTCGCGGTGACCCAGAGATCGGTGATCGGGAATGCCAGTACAATGAACAGCAGAAATAAGCGCATGGAGTCTCCTTGCCGGATGCCGTGATCCTGGTGCTGACGCAATTACCCGATCACGACGGCGCCCGGTTGCTGGCCCGGTCGCTGGTGGAGGGCAGGCTCGCCGCCTGCGTCAGCGTCGGCCCGCCAGTCGAGTCAATGTATCACTGGCGCGGTCAAATCGAAACGTCGCAGGAGTTTCCGCTGGCAATCAAGACCCGTGCAGCCCTTTTTGCGCAAGTGGAAACCGCTATCCGCGCCGCGCACCCGTATGAACTTCCGGAGATACTCGCTGTCCCGATTGCCAATGGATCCGCACCCTATTTCGCCTGGATTGCCGCCGAAACGATTTCGCCATGACCGGTGGTTGATCGCCCTCGGCGTTGCCGCGCTGGCCGTGGCGCTCGGCACGCCCGTGCGGGCCGCCGACCCCAAGCTGCTGCCGCCGGAGCAGGCGTTCCGGTTCTCGGCCCGCATGCTGGATGACCGGACGGTCGAGACTCGGTTCGTGGTGGCCGATGGCTATTATCTGTATCGCGACAAGCTCGAATTCGCGATCTCGCCGCAGTCCGCGGCAGGGGCGGCGCCGACGTTGCCGGTCGGAAAGTTGAAAGTGGACGAGTTTTTCGGCAAGGTCGAGACCTATCGGGGCGACGTGGTGGTGGCGGTGTCCTTGCGGGCACAGGTACCCGGGGATTCGATCGTCGTTGCCGCGCAATCTCAGGGTTGTGCCGATCTTGGTGTGTGCTATCCCCCCAATCGCCAACAGGTCACGCTGATCGTTCCCGCGGCCGGCAAGGGTCCGGGTCCGGTCGTCGATGCCCACCCGCAGAAAAAACGCTGGTTCAACTGACTCCCCGTCTCTGGCGCTCCCCGTCGCTCGCGACCGGTTAGGTTGACGAGCGCGCCCTTCCAGATTGAATTTCAATGCCTGCTTCCACGTTTCGTTGGATTGTTCTGGTGATCGCCGCGACTGCGGCGCTTGCGGCCGGCGTCTATTTTTCGCTCGAGTCGCGAAACGAGGCCCCGCTCCCTGGCGCCGCCGCCGGCCTGCTTGGGGTCGCGCTGCCTGATCCCGACGGCAAGGAGCAGAGAATCGACCAGTGGCGGGGCAAGGTGCTGGTCGTGAATTTCTGGGCGACCTGGTGTGCGCCGTGTCGCGAAGAGATGCCGGAATTCATCAAGGCGCAGACGCTTTGGGGTCCCAAGGGCCTGCAATTCGTCGGTATCGCGGTCGATCAGGCGGACAAAGTGCGGCAATTCGTCAAGGAAATAGGTTTGAACTATCCGTCGCTTGTTGGGGGATTCGGCGCGATGGAATTGTCCAAAACATTGGGCAACAGCGTGATGGCGCTGCCCTTTACCGTGGTCCTCGACCGACGGGGCGAAATCGTCCACACCCAACTGGGGGTGCTGAAGCCAGACAAACTAGACAGCATCCTGAAGAAATATCTCTGAAAATCATTCTTTATGCGACTTCGTCTGTCAAAACAGGCCATCTGACAATATGACGCCTTGACCTGGCCGCGGAGCGGGCGCCAAGGCTCGAGGGACCGCCAACCTGCGGTTGGCAACCATCCTGCAGCCGCCACGGCACCGGACACAACACGCTCTCCGGCGGTAAACCCACCCGGAATCGACTGGACAGTCATGCGCTATCTCCGGCAAACTGCGCCCGGTAGCGGCCAACATTCAACAAACATCGGTAATTTCCCGGGGAAGCGGCGCGTGCCTGCAGCTGCAAGCAAGTCTGCTGCTGGCGCGTGCCTGCGCAAATGAAGGGGTGGCTTGATGGACTTGCGCAAACTCAAGACGCTGATTGATCTCGTGGAGTCCTCGGGGATTGCCGAGATCGAGATCCAGGAGGGTGAAGAGCGTGTTCGCATCACGCGGTCGCACGGGCCCGCCGCGCCGCTGATGGTACCCGCAGCAGCGGCGGGCGCCGCCGCTGCTGTTCCGATCGCGTCGGGTCCGGCGCAAGCCACGGCGTCGACGCCCGCCGACGAAGTTGCCGATGGCGAGGTCATCAAGAGCCCCATGGTCGGCACCTTTTACCGCGCGGCTGATCCGAGCGCCAAGCCCTTCGTCGAGGTGGGCGACACCATTCAGGTCGGCCAGGCGCTTTGCATCATCGAGGCGATGAAGCTCATGAACGAAATCGAAGCCGACAAGGCGGGCGTGGTCCGCGCGATTCTGACCGAGAACGGTCAGCCGGTTGAATTCGGTCAGCCGCTGTTCGTCATCGGCTGAGGCCCTGCGCCCGTGCCTCTCACCAAATCCGCGTCGCCGAAGGCAGCCGACAAGCTCTTCGACAAGGTTCTGATCGCCAACCGGGGCGAAATCGCGCTGCGTATCCAGCGCGCCTGCCGGGAAATGGGAATCAAGACCGTGGTCGTGCATTCCGAGGCCGACCGTGACGCGAAGTACGTTCGCCTGGCCGACGAGTCGGTCTGCATCGGCCCGCCGCCGTCGGCGCTGAGCTATCTGAACGTTCCGGCGATCATCTCTGCGGCCGAGGTGACCGATGCGCAGGCGATCCACCCGGGTTACGGATTCCTGTCCGAGAATGCCGATTTTGCCGACAAGGTCGAGAAATCGGGTTTTGTGTTCATCGGCCCGCGGGCGGAGACGATTCGGCTCATGGGCGACAAGATCAGCGCCAAGGCAACGATGCTGAAGGCGGGCATTCCCTGCGTCCCGGGGTCCGAAGGCGCGTTGCCGGACGAGCCGAAGGAAATCGTGCGCAGTGCCCGTGCAATCGGCTACCCGATCATCATCAAGGCGGCAGGTGGCGGGGGCGGCCGCGGAATGCGCATCGTGCACACCGAGGCAGCACTTCTCCCCGCGGTGACGCTGACCCGCGCGGAGGCTTTGGCTTCATTCGGCAACCCGATGCTGTACATGGAGAAATTCCTCACCAATCCACGGCACATCGAGATCCAGGTGCTTGCCGACGAGCATCGGAACGCGGTCTACCTCTTCGAGCGCGATTGTTCGATGCAGCGGCGGCACCAGAAGATCATCGAAGAAGCGCCCGCACCGGGCATCAATCAACGGGCGCTTACGCGAATCGGCGAACGCTGCGCGGACGCCTGCCGCAAGATAGGCTATCGCGGTGCCGGCACGTTCGAATTCCTGTTCGAGAACGACGAGTTCTTTTTCATCGAGATGAACACGCGGGTGCAGGTCGAACACCCGGTGACCGAGGTGATCACCGGCATCGACATCGTCCAGCAGCAGATCCTGATTGCGGCCGGGCGCAAGCTGGAGTTCCGCCAACGCGATATCGTGAAGCGCGGGCACGCGATCGAGTGCCGGATCAACGCCGAGGACCCGGTCACTTTCGCGCCCTCGCCAGGCAGGATCACCTCGTGGCACACGCCGGGGGGGCCCGGGATTCGGGTCGACTCGCATGCCTATCAGAACTATTTCGTTCCTCCCAACTATGACTCGATGATCGGCAAGGTCATCGCGAGCGGCGATACCCGCGCGCAGGCGATCGCGCGCATGCGCATCGCGTTGTCCGAAATGGTCGTCGAGGGCATCAAGACCAACATTCCACTGCACCAGCAGCTCCTGCTCGAGGACAAGTTCCTCACCGGCGGCACGTCGATCCACTACCTCGAAGATCGGATGGCCAAGCACAAGCAGTCGACATGAGCGCCGAAGGGCCGCCCCGAGGCGCGAATTGCGCCCCCCTGGGGGGCAGCGCGGCGGCGGGCGCCGCGGGCGTGGGGGTGGTGAACCGCGCCGAAGGGCCGCCCCGAGGCGCGAATAGCGGAGTTGGTCAACTGCCGTGAGTTATCTCGCGCTTGCCTTCGATGTCGCCGCGTCCGATGCGGAACGGTGGTCCGACGGGCTGCTCGAAGCCGGCGTGCTTTCGGTCGATATTTCCGATCCGGGTGCCGGCACCGATGCCGAATCGCCGTTGTACGGCGAGCCCGGCCTGCCCGCTGCCGGCGCCTGGCCGGTGTCGCGGATCACCGCGCTGGTCGATGCGTCGGCCGATGCACTGTCGCTGTTGCGTGAAACCGCCGCCGCGATCGAACTGCCCGTACCTGCGCACGAGACGCGTCCGGTTGCCGAGGAAGACTGGGTACGACGTACGCAGGCGCAATTCGGCCCGGTTGAGATCGGCCCGGGGTTCTGGATCGTGCCTTCCTGGGCGGAAATTCCCGATCCCCGCGCGCTGGTGCTGCGGCTCGATCCCGGACTCGCGTTCGGCACAGGCACACACCCGACGACGCGGCTGTGCCTGCAGTGGCTGCAGACCGGCGCGATCGAGGGCACCGTGGTGCTCGACTATGGATGTGGCTCGGGCATTCTCGCCATCGCGGCTGGGAGACTTGGCGCAGCGCGAGTGACCGGTACCGATGTTGATCCGCAGGCAATCCGCGCGAGCATCGAAAACGCCCGCGCCAACGGCGTCGATGCCGTATTCGTGTTGCCTGATGCACTCGCACCGGGGAAGTCGGATATCGTCGTTGCGAACATCCTGGCCAATCCGCTGATCCTGCTGGCGCCGGCGCTCGCGGCCCGCGTTGTGCCAGGCGGTCGCATTGCGCTGTCCGGAATTCTCGAGTCGCAGGCCGATGTGGTGGCCGCGGCCTACGCGCCGTGGTTTAAACTCGCGCGCTGGCGGGAACAGGATGGCTGGGTGCTGCTGGCCGGGGAAAGGCTGCGTTGAGCGGCGCGTCGGCACCGGAAAGCGGACAATACTCCGGCGTGGCCTGTCCCTGGCGGGCGGGTCACGTTCTTCCGGTCGAACCTGCACAAACATGAGCGACGAAAAATTCACACGTTGTCCAGGTTGCCGGACGGTGTTCCGGGTGACCGAGCCGCAACTCGAACTGCGTGCAGGCCAGGTGCGTTGCGGTCATTGCCGGACGGTGTTCGATGGCCGCGCACAGCTGATCTCGCTGGCGCCCCCGGCGCCACAGGACGAGCCCGAGTACGTCGACGAGATGGCGATGGGGCCGCCGACGGTCACCTTGCGCAGTGCGTATGCGCTCGATCCGCCGCCCCCGTCCGTACCCACGGCGCCGCGCAAGCCCGTGCCCGCGCCACCGGTGATCGACTACGAAAATCGTTTCGCGGCGACCAAAAAGCCCCCATCGCGGATATCGATGGTGCTGGGCGTCGTTGCCATTCCCTTGCTGGCGATCGCTCTTGTCCTGCAGGCGCTGCTGCATTTTCGCGACGCGCTGGCGGCGGAAGTCCCGTCGATGCGACCAATGCTCACGCAGATTTGCGTATTGGCGGGCTGCGCAATCCGTCCGCTGCGCAATGTGTCGGCGCTGTCGATCGATGCCTCTGACCTGCAGGCCGACCCGGCGCATCGCGGACTGCTGATTCTCACGGCGACGCTGCGCAATCGCGCGCCTTATCCGGTCGGCTACCCGCACCTCGAATTCACGCTGACCGACGCCCAGGATCAAACCGTGGTGCGGCGCGCGCTTGCGCCCGCGGACTACGCCAGCGGAATTGCCGACACGGCCAAGGGCATACCCGCCAACGCGGAAGTACCGGTAAAGCTGTTCATCGACGCCAGCGCGACCACACAGGCAGGCTATCGACTTTATCTGTTCTTTCCCTGACGCCGGGGTGCGTGCACCGCCGGCACGCGGTGATGCAGGGGCGGCGTTTTGACGCTGCAGGAGTTCATGTTGCGCTGTATCGTGGCGATTGTGCGGCGCACTCTAACCAATCCGGCCATCCGTTTGTTGCACCGTCAGGGTGCGCGTGCGGTAGCGGGACGCTCCAACATGGTGCATAATTTCGGCTGAGTTGGTTCGACAAGTCGCAAATATGCTTCAAAAGTGGTTGATCGGGCACAATTTCGAGTGGCATGCTTCTCGCTACGTTTTGTTCACCCGATTTCCGCATTGCAACGCAGTTCCTTCAAACGCCCTCAGGAGATTCGCATGGCAACACCCGCCGACGTTCTGAAAATGATCAAGGACAAGGAGGTCAAGTTCGTCGACCTTCGCTTCACCGACACCCGCGGCAAGGAGCAGCACGTAACGGTTCCGGCGCGGCAGTTCACGGCGGACAAGTTCGAGTCAGGCCACGCATTCGACGGCTCGTCGATCGCTGGCTGGAAGGGCATCCAGGCCTCCGACATGCTGCTGATGCCGGATCCGGGAACCGCGAACATCGACCCGTTCATGGATGAGACCACGCTGCTGATTACCTGTGACGTGGTCGAGCCTTCCGACGGCAAGGGCTACGAGCGCGATCCGCGGTCGCTCGCCAAGCGCGCCGAGGCCTATCTCAAGTCCTCGGGGCTGGGCGACACCGTGTACTTCGGCCCCGAGCCGGAATTCTTCGTTTTCGACTCGGTCGAGTGGTCGGTCGACATGTCGGGCAGCTACTGCAAGATCTTTTCCTCGGAAGCGGCGTGGTCGAGCGCGGACAAGTTCGACGGTGGCAACATGGGCCATCGCCCGACCGTCAAGGGCGGCTACTTTCCGGTGCCGCCGGTCGACCAGCTGCAGGACATTCGCTCGGCGATGTGTCTGGCGATGGAGCAGATGGGCGTCGAAGTGGAAGTGCATCACCACGAGGTGGCCAACGCCGGACAGTGCGAGATCGGCACCAAGTTCGAGACGCTGGTCAAGCGCGCGGACTGGCTGCAGATCCTGAAGTACTGCGTGCACAACACTGCACATGCCTACGGCAAGACCGCAACCTTCATGCCCAAGCCGATCGTCGGCGACAACGGCTCCGGCATGCATTGCCATCAGTCGGTGTGGAAGGATGGCAAGAACCTGTTCGCGGGCGACGGCTACGCCGGGCTGTCGGAGATGGCGCTCTATTACATCGGCGGCATCATCAAGCACACGAAGGCGCTCAACGCTTTCACCAACCCCGGGACCAATTCGTACAAGCGATTGGTGCCCGGCTTCGAAGCGCCGATCAACCTCGCCTACTCGGCGCGCAATCGTTCGGCGGCGATCCGCATTCCTTACGTGTCCAATCCGAAGGGCCGCCGCATCGAGGTCCGCTTCCCGGATCCGATGGCGAATCCCTACCTGGCGTTCTCGGCCATGCTGATGGCCGGCCTCGACGGCATCATGAACAAGATCCATCCGGGAGATCCGCTGGACAAGAACCTGTACGATCTGCCGCCGGAAGAGGCTGCGAAGGTTCCGCATCCGTGTTCGTCGCTCGATGAAGCGCTCAGGCATCTCGATGGCGACCGCGAGTTCCTGCTGCGTGGAGGCGTGTTCAGCAACGACATGATCGATGGCTACATCGCGCTGAAGATGGAAGAGGTGACCCGCTTCCGGATGACCACGCACCCGGTCGAGTTCGACATGTACTACAGCCTCTGATCGGAACGATGATGTCGGCGCCCGCGGCGGCGCGCGCATTGAGGAAAGCCGGGGGGCAGGCGTTGTGCCTGCCCCTTTTCCTTGGGGTAGGCTACACTCGTTCGCCATGCGCCAATTCACCATCACCGCTGGAAATCGGTGTCTCTGCGCCTTCGTTTGGTGCTGTGTCGTGTTCGCGATGGGCGCCGCCGATGCCCAGGGTCCGGTGTGCAAATACGTCGACGCCGACGGCAATACGGTGTTTTCCAATCTCCCTCCGGAGAAAGGGCAGCGCAAGGTCTCGTGCATGGACGCGGGTGAGCCGCGCCGCGCGTCGCCCGCCGGCAAGAGCGCCCCGACACCAGCAGGTTTTCCTCGCGTTGACGCGGAAACACAAAAGGGCCGGGACGAGATGCGCCGAAAGGTGCTTGCCGACGAACTCGCGGCCGAGCAGAAGCTGCTCGCCGAAGCCGGCGCCGAATTCGCCAACGGCGCGCCGGTCCCGTTACCTGAAGAGCGCGCCAACGCCGAGAAATACCGCGAGCGTATTGCCCGCTTGCGCCAGAATGTGCAGCTGCACGAGCGCAACGTCGAAGCGCTCAAGAAGGAAATCGGCGGCAAGAAATAGTGTCCCATCGGAATTGCGGGACGAGGCCGGCGAATCCGGCCGTATTGTCGTCCGGTGGCGGAGGTCAGTGGAAGTTTGCCGCCAAGGCGCGGTCGGGTCGGGTCCGAACGGCTGGCCGCGATGAAATTGCGCATCTTTCCTTCCTTCGCGGCGATTGTTCCCGCCGGTTACCCGGGGCTGGAGATGCTTTCGGCGGCGGTACTGCTCCTGCGCGCCGATTCACGCGTGGTTTACGTGAATCCGGCGGCAGAGAACCTGTTCGAATTGTCGCGGTCCAAGTTCATCGGGCGAACCCCACAGGACATTTTCGGTGAGTGCACGGCATTGCGGGATGCGATCGACAAGGCGGTCGTCCGTGGGGCCGCATACACGGAACAGGAAATCGAACTGGGCGCGGGTGGCAAGGGCAAGCTGCACCTGAACTGCACGGTGTCGCCGGTGGAAGCGGGCGATGCGCTGGTCCTGATCGAGCTGCGCCATATTGATCAACAGCTGAAGGTGGCGCGCGAGGAACGCCTGCTCGAACAGCAGCAGGCAAACCGGGATCTGATCCGCAGCCTCGCGCATGAAATCAAGAACCCGCTTGGCGGCATTCGTGGCGCGGCGCAGTTGCTCGAACGCGAGTTCGACCGGGCCGACCTTGCCGAGTACACGCAGGTGATCATCGGTGAGGCGGATCGCCTGCAGACGCTGGTCAACCGTCTGCTGACACCGCATCGATTGCCGAACTACGGGAGAACCAATATCCACGAGATTCTGGTGCGGGTGCGCAGCGTGGTGCAGGCCGAGTTCCATGGCGTCGACTTCGTGTCGGACTTCGACATCAGCATTCCCGAATTCGAGGCCGATTCCGAGCAGTTGACGCAGGTCGTGCTCAACATCGTGCGCAACGCGGCGCAGGCGGTGAGTGCAGGTACACCGGCGCCGCAGATCCGCCTGGAAACGCGCGTGGCGCGGGGAGTCACCCTCGCGAAAAAGAGGCACCGACTGGCGATTGCGCTGTCGGTGCAGGACAACGGCCCGGGCGTGCCGGAGGCGATTCGCGAAAAGATCTTCTACCCGCTGGTGTCCGGGCGCGAGGGAGGCAGTGGACTTGGGCTGATGATCGCGCAGACCTTTGTTGCCCAGCACGATGGCACGATCGACTGGACCAGCACGCCGGGGCGGACGGTGTTCACCATCCTCCTGCCGCTGGAAATCAACCGCGCGCCCGCTTGACGCGTGCCGGAAGGAATACGGGGCCACACGATGTATGCCTATGACTATGAACTGCCGCGCAGCGACGCGGCCGAGGCTGTATGGATCGTCGATGACGACCGGTCAATCCGCTGGGTGCTCGAAAAGGCGCTGGCGCGCGAGGGCATCGCCTACCGAACATTCACAACTGCCTTCGAAGTGCTGCAGGCATTGGCCGTCAGCGAGCCTCAGGTGCTGGTCTCGGACATTCGCATGCCGGGCGAATCCGGTCTGGCGTTGCTGACGAAGGTCAAGGAGGCGCACCCGCGGGTTCCGGTCATCATCATGACCGCCCACTCGGACCTCGACAGCGCGGTGGCGGCGTTCCAGGGGGGTGCGTTCGAGTACCTGCCCAAGCCGTTCGATATCGATCACGCGATCGCGCTGATCCGTCGCGCGACAAGCGAGGCGCGGGTCGTTCCGCCGGCAGCGGCCGTAGCCGCTGAAACGCCCGAGATTCTCGGGCAGGCGCCTTCGATGCAGGAGGTATTCAGGGCGATCGGGCGACTATCGCAATCGAACGCGACGGTAATGATCACCGGGGAGTCCGGCAGCGGCAAGGAACTCGTCGCGCGTGCGCTGCATCGGCACGGTCCGCGCGCGGCCATGCCGCTCGTCGCGATCAACACGGCGGCGATCCCGAAGGACCTCCTGGAGTCGGAGCTTTTCGGCCATGAACGCGGGTCGTTCACCGGGGCACAGGCTCAGCGGCGCGGGCGCTTCGAGCAGGCAGAGGGCGGAACGCTGTTCCTGGACGAAATCGGCGACATGCCTTCCGAACTGCAGGTGCGGCTCCTGCGCGTGCTGGCTGACGGTGAGTACTATCGCGTTGGCGGCCATGCGGCGTTGCGCGCCAACGTGCGCATCATCGCGGCGACGCACCAGAACCTGGAAGAGCGGGTCCGGCAAGGCCTCTTTCGCGAAGATCTGATGCATCGGCTGAACGTGGTCCGCCTGCGCCTGCCGCCGCTGCGCGAGCGCGCCGACGACATCGCGCCGCTTGCCCGGCATTTTCTGCAGAAAAGCGCGCGCGATCTTGCGGTCGAGCCCAAGATCCTGTCGGATGACGCACTGAAGTCGTTGCGCGAGTTCGCGTTTCCCGGCAACGTGCGCCAGCTCGAAAATGTCTGTCATTGGCTGACCGTGATGGCGCCCGGTCAGCGGATCGAGGCGGCCGATCTGCCGCCTGAAGTGCGCGAGGCTCCGGCGCCCGCCGCGGCGCCGGGTGGACTCGACTGGCAGCATGCGCTCGACTCCGAACTCGCGAGTGCGCTCGCGCGCGGCGAGCGCGACGTCGGCGAGCGCCTCGAGCACGAATTCGAAAGAACCTTGATCCGGCGCGCGCTCATGCACACCGGCGGACACCGGATGGAGGCCGCCGCGTGGCTTGGCTGGGGACGTAACACGCTGACGCGGAAAATCCAGGAACTCGGGCTGGAATCAGAGCTGCGCAAGGGCACGCATTAGGTGAACGACCCCCACGCTCACTGCGTTCGCTGCCCCCGGAGGGGGCGCACAACGCCCTTCGGGCGGCCGCGCGGGCGTTGACCACCCCCCCGCTCACTGCGTTCGCTGCCCCCGGAGGGGGCGCACAACGCCCTTCGGGCGGCCGCGCGGGCGTTGACCACCCCCACGCTCACCATGTTCGCTGCCCCCCGGAGGGGGCCGAGTGCCGCGCCGGCGGGGAATCTCAGCCGGACGGGAACGCGCCCGGTGCATGCAGCGAGCGCTCGACCATTTCCTCGATCACGATGTCCGGACGTTCGCGCTCGATCAGTGCGTGATCGAATTTGCGGGTGCTGATATAGACGACGCGGCTGAAATTCTCCGACAGCAGCGGAATCAGCGGGATGGCCATCGAGTCGCGCAGGATCAGCGCGCGCGGCAAGCCGGGACGGTCGCAGGTGAACACCTGCGGTTCCTCGGCCGGCGGATAGAGCGCGGGGTCGAGTGGCGCGTGATCGCGTTTCGCGCAACGCCCGGCGAGGTCGCCCAGGACCTTGGCGAGGGGAGCGACGTCGTCCTCGCGCACGATTCCGGGCAGGCCCAGCATTCGCCCGAGGTCGCCGCTGAAATAGTCCACACCCGGCACGAACGGCGGACGGGGCGCGGGTGCGACGGCGACCAGGGCGCCGGCGGGAAGCGCCTGCTGAACGGCGCGCATGATCTCGCCGTAGCCGACGACGGCGCCGTTGAAATTCCAGTGGGAATCGGTGCGGTAATAGACGAGCTCGCGTGACTTGGCCGAGAGCAGCGGTAGGCGCAGGTCGACGAATCGGACACTTGTTTCGCGGGTGAGCGCGTCGCGGACACGGTCCTGCGGCGTCGGTGGCGGCGCGCGGCGTATCCACGAGGGCAGATGTTCCGGGTAGATCGTGTATTTCTCGGGGATCGCGACCACGACGTAGGCAATGCCTCGCGCGGCGAGCCAGCTGCGGCGGCGCTCAAGTTCGGTTGCGGTGCCTTCGACTTCGGCCTGCGTGAACGGCAGCGTGCCGCGATAGTGCCGGTCGAGCGAAAGGCCGTCCTCGCCAAGCCAGTAGTACCAGCCATCGCGTCCTGGCAGGATCGTGGGCCGCGCCGATACGCCGAAGATCCCGAGCAGCGCGCTATGGTGCATCCAGACCAGCGCATCGCGTGCGCCGAAACGATCGGCGAAGGCCCGGTCGAAAGCGGGCGGAAAGTCGCGATCAAGTGCTACCGCAGGCCACGGCGCCGCGGGCCGGTTTTCGAATCGGGTCAGCGTCTGCGCCCAGGTGAATATCAGGGCCAGCCCGGGCAGGGCGATGCCCAGCGCCAGCAGCACCGCGAGCGCACGATCGCGGCGCGGATGCCCGCCGGGGGCGGGCGGCGGCACGGGCGGCAGGGCGAGTGGGTCGGCGGGCATCGCGTCAGAAGCGGAAATAAATGAACGGGTTGTAGGTGCCGGCGGCCAGGAACGCGCCGGCCGCGACGGATACCAGCGCCGTCCAGGCGACGTCGGCAGCGAGCACGGCAGCGGCGCCGGCGTCCGAAGCCGCCCCGCGTGCGTCGCGCCAGCGACCGAGACGACGAGCCAGCGGAGTGCAGAAGGCAACGCCGATTGCCAGCGTGGCCAATACGTGGGGATTCGCGAATTCGGCAAGAGGATGCGCGGTTGAGTTCCCGGGCGCGAAGCCGGCGAGCACGGCATAGAACGACAGTGCCTGATCGAGCGTCGCACAACGAAACAGCACCCAGCCACCCATCACCGCGAGCAATGCATAGATATGTGCAACCGGCCCGGCCCGGCTGAGCACGCGGTCGAATCCGGCACGCTCCAGAACCAGGAACGCGCCATGCCAGGCGCCCCAGAGCACGAACGGCCAGCTCGCGCCGTGCCAGAGTCCGCACAGCACGAAGACCAGGACCAGGTTGGCGTACGCGCGGCGCTGCCCGCGCTGGTTGCCGCCCAGCGGGATGTACAGATAGTCACGAAACCAGTTGGACAGCGAGATGTGCCAGCGGCGCCAGAATTCGCGGATGCTGCGGGCGACGTACGGGTAGTTGAAGTTTTCCAGTATGCGGAAACCGAACATGCGCATCAGTCCAATCGCCATGTCCGAGTAGCCGGAGAAATCGAAATAGATCTGCAAGGTGTAGCAGACGAGTCCGAGCCATGCGACCGACGTGGTCAGTTCGGCGCCGGGCAGTGCGAATATCCGATCGGCTGTCTGGCCCAGCGTATTGGCGATCAGAACTTTCTTGCCCAGTCCCAGCACGAAACGGCGGACGCCATAAGCGAAGTCGGCGATACGCTGTTCGCGAGCGGGAAGCTGGTCGGCAATGTCCCGCCAGCGAATGATCGGCCCGGCGATCAGTTGAGGAAACAGCAGGATGTAGAGCGCGAAGCGCGGCAGATTGCCTTCGGCGCGGGCATTGCGCTTGTAGACGTCGACAACGTAGGAGATCGCGTGAAAGGTGAAAAATGAAATGCCTAGCGGCAGCGGGATGGCGGCGACGGCGAAAGGCGTGATCGCGAGCACCGGTGCCAGCGCATTGACATTGGCGACAGCGAAATCTGCGTATTTGAATACTGCCAGCGCGGCCAGATTGCCGATGATCCCGGCGGTCAGCCAGCGCTTCCGGGCGGGTGTATCCCCGGCCCGGCCGATCGCCCCGCCGATCGCGAAGTTGAACGCGACCGAGCCCAGCACGAGGAGCAGGTAACGGGCTTCGCCCCAGGCGTAGAAGGCGAGGCTCGCCGCGAGCAGCACGCCGTTGCGCCAACGGCGCGGGGCGACGAAGTACGCGGCCAGCGTGGCGGGCAGGAACAGGAACAGGAAGATCGGCGACGCGAATACCATTGCGCGCGGAGTCTAGCAGGCATCGACAAGCAGCGAGCGCCGCGGTCCCGCCGGCGCGTCGCGGGCGCTCTAGTCGTCGCGCAGATCGACCAGTGCCGGCGCGTGGTCGGAGGGTTTTTCCCCCTTGCGCGCGTTGCGGTCGATGCGGCTGGCCGTGCAGCGCGCCGCCAGTGGCGCGGACAGCAGAATGTGATCGATGCGCATGCCGCGGTTCTTCGGAAAGGCGAGTTGCCGGTAATCCCACCACGAAAAGGTCTGCGGCGGCTGCTCGGACAGGCGGAAGCTGTCGACGAGTCCGATGTCGAGGAAGGCCTGGAATGCCGCACGCTCGGGGGCGGAGCACAACACCTGCCCAGCCCATGCGGCCGGGTCGTGCACATCACGGTCGTCCGGCGCGACATTGAAGTCGCCGAGGACCGCGAGTGACTCGTGCCGGGCGCGCTCGTCGCGCAGCAGCCGGGCCGCCGCCGCGCACCATTCGAGCTTGTATCCATACTTGTCGGAGTCGACCGATTGACCGTTCGGGACATAGACGCAGACGACGCGGATGCCGGCGACCGTTGCGGCGATCAAGCGCTTCTGCTCGTCGGCGAATCCGGGAATTCCTGTCGCGACGTCCGTCGCGGGCAACCCCTCGCGGACCAGAATGGCGACCCCGTTGTACGTCGGCTGCCCGGCGAAATACGCCGCATAGCCAGCGTCGGCCAGTTCGGCCGTCGGAAACTTCGCGTCGACGAGCTTGGTTTCCTGCAGGCAGACGACGTCGGGCCGCTGCGCGGCGAGCCAGGCGATCAGCCGGGGCAGGCGCACGTTGAGCGAGTTGACGTTCCAGGTGGCGAGAATCATTGCCCGGCGCGCGCAGGCGAGTGCGACCGGAACCGCGGCGAACTGCGATGGGGCCGCGTCACGATCCCCGCATTACTTCGGGTAGTCGCCGCCGCGCGGCGGGGGCGCGATGCCCTGAGCCCCTACGGCCGACGCTGACGGGGCGGGCGTGGCACCTCGCGGCGTTGCCCGGCGCGAGGCCGGGGCCTTGGGATAACCGGCCTCGTCGAGCATCGCCTGCCAGCGCGCCTCGTTGTATCCCTTGGCTATCAGCTTGTCGCCGACCGCGAGCACCGGCGCCTTGTCGTCGCCGCTCAGGGTCTGCATCCGCGTCATGCCTTGTTCGTCGGTTTGCACGTTGACCATCGAGAACGGTACGCCGCGCTTGTTGAGCAACGCCTCCGCGTTCTGGCAGACCTCGCCGCACTCGAAGGAGAACAGCGTGACCGGGAAGCGTTCTGCCGCCTGTTGCGCAGCAACGCTGGGCTGACTCGTTTCTACGAAGTTGTCGCTGAGCCGCTTGGTCTGCACGTTCTTGGCGTTCGCTGGCGGCGCGCGGTCGGAATAGACGACGCGTCCGTCCGGGTCCGTATAACGATACAGTTGGCTGGCCTGGCCGAAAGCAGCCACGGCGAAGGCGAGCGCAGCAATTCCCGTGACGATACGAAACGAAAGCGGATCCATGATCCCTCCCTCAATGCGCGGCAACCATTCCATTATGCCGCAGGAGCGCGTCGATCTGTGGCGCCCGTCCGCGAAAGGCGACAAAGGACTCCAGCGCCGGTCGGCTGCCGCCACGGGCGAGCACTTCGTCGCGGAACCGGGCACCGGCCGTCGGCGATAGCACGCCGTGCTCCTCGAACACGCTGTAGGCGTCGGCGGATAGCACCTCGGCCCACTTGTAGCTGTAGTAACCAGCCGCGTAACCACCGGCGAATACATGGGTGCACGCCTGCATGAAGCGATCATAGGACGGCCGCGGGATCACCGCCACTTCCTGCCGAACCGCGGCGAGCACCGCCTCGGGGGACCCGGCCGATTCCTGCGGCGAGTGCAGCAGCATGTCGAACAGCCCAATCTCGATCTGGCGGAGCGTCGCCAAGCCGCTCTGGAAATTCCTGGCGGCGAGCATTCGGTCGAACAGATCGCGCGGCAGCGTTTCGCCACGACGAGCGCCGTCGCCGACGAAACTGGTCATTTTCGCGAGGACTTCCGACTCCCAGCAGAAATTCTCCATGATCTGCGACGGCAATTCCACCGCGTCCCACTCGACGCCCTGGATGCCCGAGACGCCCGCGACCTCGACGCGGGTCAGCAGCAGGTGCAGACCGTGGCCGAACTCGTGAAAAATGGTGATCACCTCGTCGTGCGTGAACGTCGCCGGCTTGCCGTCGACCGGTGCGGAGAGGTTGCAGGTCAGGTAGGCGACCGGATGCTGGATCGCGCCACCCTTGCGCCGCCGGTTGATCGCGTCGTCCATCCACGCGCCGCCCTGCTTGTCCTTGCGCGCATACAGATCGAAATAGAACTGCCCGACCAGCGCGCCCTGCGTGTCGTGAATCTGGAAAAAACGCACCGTCGGGTGCCATACGGCGGCGCTGGATTCCGAGATTCGAACCCCGTAAATGATCTCGACGACGCGAAACAGACCGGCCAGCACCTGGTCTTCCGGAAAGTACTGGCGCAGTACCTGCTCGGAGAACGCAAAGCGTTTTGCCTTCAGGCGCTCGGTCGCGAACGCAATATCCCAGGGTGCGAAATCAGCCAGACCGAGTTCGTCCAGCGCAAAGGCCTTGAGCTCGGCGAAGTCGGTTTCTGCAAAGGGTCTCGCACGACGGGCCAGATCGCGCAGGAAGTCGACCACTTCGGCTGGATCCCGGGCCATTTTTGGCACCAGGGACAGCCGCGCGAAATCGACGAATCCGAGCAGCCGGGCAGCCTCGTCGCGCAGGGCCAGGATGCGATCGATCAGCGGTCCATTGTCCCAGTCCGGATTGGCGCCCAGTTCGGACGCGCGGGTGGAGTAGGCTTCGTGCAGGCGCTGGCGCAGCGCACGGTTCTCCGCGTACTGCAGCACGGGCAGCACGCAGGGCGTGCGCAGGGTGAGCCTCCATCCGGCGCGGTCCTCGGCCGCTGCCGCGGCCCGCGCTTCCGCCTTCACGTCATCCGGAATCCCGGCAAGCTCGGCCTCGTCCGTGACGTAATGTGCCCAGGCATCGGTTGCGTCCAGCACGTTTTCCTCGAACCGGGCGCAGAGTTCCGCCAGCGATTCCTGGATCGACTTGAAGCGGGCCTTTTCGGCGTCCGCGAGTTCGGCGCCACCCAGCCTGAAATCGCGCAGTTCGTTTTCGAGCAACTGTCGCTGCGCGGTGTCGAGCGCGGCGAAGCCCTGCCCCTCCCGGAGCTCGCGGTACTTGGCGAAGAGCCGCAGATCCTGCGTGATGTCGGTGTAGAAAGCGGTCACTTTCGGCAGGTTTGCGTTGTACGCCTCGCGCAGCTCCGGCGTGTTCACGACGGCATTCAGGTGCCGAACCGCGCCCCAGGCGCGCTCGAGGCGGTCCAGCGCGTCGTCGAGCGGCTCGACCACGGCCTCCCACGAGGCATCCACGTCGGGTGCGGCGACTGCTTCGATGGTCGCGCGTGCTTCCCTGAGCAGCGTGTCCATTGCCGGGGTCATGTGCTCCGGACGGATCGCGTCGAAGCGCGGCAGCCCGGAAAAATCGAGCAGCGGATTGTTGGTGATGTCCATCAATGGTTCCTCGGTTGCAGGAATCGCGCCATTCCCGGTTTTTCACCCGGAGTCGCGACAAAGCCTATCAGGTTGGTGCCCGGCCAAGGCGCAGAAGGCGCTCCAGCGCCGAAAGTTCCTCGGGCGTCCCGACATTGGCCCATGGCCCGTCGTAGCGCTCCCCGGACACGATGCCACGGCCGATCCATTGGCGGAACAGCGGGAGCAGTTTCAACTTCTCGCCGCGCGGAAGGTCGGCAAAGAGCGCAGTGTCGTACAGCGCGATATTTCCGAAGGTCAGACGGGGCGGACCCTCGCCGACGATGCGGCCTTCGGCCAGCGTGAAATCGCCGCTGGCATGGTAAGGCGGATTGGGCACCATCACCAGATGCGCACGCGCCGGCCCGCCGGAGGCCATGGCCGCCATCGGCGCACTCAGGTCGGCGAAATCGTAGCGGGTCCACAGGTCACCCGAGACGACGAGCAAGGGTCCCGCCGGCAGCAGGGGCAGTGCCGTCGCGATGCCGCCGGCGGTCTCGAGCGGCTCAGCTTCGACCGACCAGCCGATGCGCACGCCGAGGCCGCTTCCGTCGCCCAGCGCGTCCTGAAGCCGCTGCCCCAGATGGGCGACGTTGATGACGATGTCGGTGAATCCGGCACGCGCCAGCGCCTCGATCTGCCAGACAATGAGCGGCTTGCCCGCGACCGGCAGCAGGGGCTTGGGCGTCAGGTCGCTCAAAGGCCGCATTCGCTCGCCGCGGCCAGCCGCCAGGATCATCGCGGCGGTCATGAGCTCGTTTGGCCGATCACCGGCACGCGAACTTCGAGCGCATCGAGCAACGTCAGGAGCGGCGTCAGTTCCCGATAGCGCGCGCAGGTGGCGCGCAGGTAGCGCATGATCAGCGGCATATCCGCAAGATAGCCTTGCTTGCCGTCGCGGTGCGCCAGTCGCGCGAAGATTCCGAGTACCTTGAGCTGCCGTTGCGCGCCCATCCATTCGAAGTCGCGCCAGAAGATCCCGAAATCGGGCTGCACCGGGATGCCGGCCTTGCGCGCAAGTTCCCAGTAACGTGCGGCCCAGTCGATCTGCCGCTCTTCATCCCACTCGATGTACGCGTCGCGCAGCAGTGACACCAGATCGTAGGTGATCGGTCCGTAAACCGCGTCCTGAAAATCGAGCACGCCCGGATTTGGTTCGCTCACCATCAGATTGCGGGAATGGTAGTCGCGGTGCACAAACACGCGCGGCTGCGCGAGATTGTTGGCGAGAATGGCCTGGAACACGCCATCGAGCGCGCAGCGCTGATCCGCATCGAGCGTTCTGCCCAGATGGCGCGCGACATACCAGTCGGGGAAGAGTTCGAGTTCGCGGCGCAGCAGCGCCTCGTCGTAGGCGGGAAGTTCGCCTTCGCTCGAGTTCGCCTGCAGGCGTACGAGTGCCGCAAGCGCGTCGGCATAGAGTCCCGGCGCGCTTGCGGGATCGAGCGCGGTCAGAAAGGTGGTCGAGCCGAGGTCGGTGAGCAGCAAGAATCCGCGGGAAAGGTCCTGCGCGAGAACGCATGGCACATGCACGCCGGCATTGCGCAGCAATGCGGCCACACGCACGAAGGAACGGCAATTCTCCTGCGGGGGCGGGGCGTCCATCGCTATCAAGGTGCAGGCGTCGGGCGCGAGCAGATTCGGCGCCGCGAGCGTGACCCGGAAGTAGCGCCGAAAGCTCGCGTCGGCAGAAGCGGGTGCGAGGGCAAACGCGTCGCCGGCCAGGACCGTGGCAATCCACCCGGTGAGCGCTTGCAGGCGAGAGTCGTTGGTGGGCATGCGACCGGGGGCTCGGTGGGTGCGTTGTGGAATCGGGCGACCGGCTGCCTGGTACGGGCGCACCAGGCTCGCAGACAGCACGCGCGGACGGCGGACTCGTTTCCTCGGCACGCTAGAATGGTTCATTTTACCAAATGGCTCCCTGCCCGCGATGAGGTCCTGCTGTCCCAGTTGGCGCGCGTTCCTGACGTTGTTCGGCGCTTTGCTCACCATGCCCGGTGTGCCGGCGGCGCAGGAATTGTCGCTGCAGCTCGCGCGCGAAATCGAGCCGCCGATCCGGCGCGGCGCGATCGGTGCAGCCCCCGAGGCCGGACCGCCACGGGTGACCAGTGTGGCCAGCGCGACGCTTCCTGCGTCGACGGTGAAGGTTCCGGCGCAGCCCGGAACGAGCGCGGAACCCGAGCGCGGTGCGGTGTACCTGCGATCCGACCGGCTGGAGGGCACGGTCAACCGAAACCTTGAGGCTTCGGGCAAGGTCGAGTTGCGTACCAGGCGCGAGACCGTACTGGCGGATTGGCTGCACTATGACTTCGGGCTCGACGAAATCTGGGGCAAGGGCGACGTCACGCTGCGCCGGGGCCTCGATTGGATTTCCGGACCGGAAGTGCGTTTCAAGCGCGGGACCGAGACCGGGTTCTTCGCAACGCCCCGTTTCTTTTTCAGTGAAAATTCGTCGCACGGCAGTGCGAAGGAAATCCGATTTGTCGGACCGGACCTGTACGAGGCGAGTGACGCCCGCTACACGAGTTGCATCGCACCCAACAACGACTGGTATCTGCGCAGCGACGAAATCGAGGTCGACAAGCTGCGCAAGGTAGGCACCGCGCGCAACGCGCTGGTCTACTTTCTTGGCGTGCCGGTGTTCTATACGCCCTGGCTCGAATTCCCGCTTTCCAACGACCGCAAGTCCGGTTTTCTCACGCCGACAATCGGTTCGACACAGATTCGCGGTTTCGAGATATCGACTCCCTACTACTTCAACCTGGCGCCCAATTTCGACGCGACGGTCACGCCACGGCTGATGCAGCGGCGCGGTGTGCAGATCGCCGGTCAGGGGCGTTACCTGTTCGCGCCGGCCGCCGGTGAGGCGCTCGCCGAAGTCGTCCCCGAGGATCGGGTGACGGGCGACACGCGCTGGGCCGTTTCATGGAAGCACAACCAGCGACTGCAGTCCTGGCTGTCCGGGTACGTCAACTACAACCGGGTTTCCGATGCGACCTACCTCGCCGACTACGCCGATCAAATTTCCGTGACATCGCAGAAGACCCTGCCGCAGGAGGCCGGCCTGGTTGCCAACTATGGCCCGCTGTACGTGTTGGCGCGAACGCAGGCATTCCAGACGCTGCAGGACCCCAACCCGGCCGCCGCGGTGGTGCCACCCTACAACATGCTGCCGCAAGTGCGCGCAGCCCTGGCCGAATCGGACTGGCTGGGTCTGACCTGGAATGGCACTGCGGAATTCGTCAATTTTTCGCAATCGGCGCTGATGCCGACCGGATACCGGGCTTCGATCTACCCGTCCGCGCGATTCCTTCGGCAGGGCAGTTCGTGGTTCGTGCGCGCGCACGCGGGAATCTCGGTGTGGAACTACAACCTGGACCAGCCAACCCCCGGAGTGCCGGATGGTCGCGCATCGGTGGCCGTGCCGGTCTCGAGCGTGGACGCGGGGCTGGTTTTTGAACGCGACTGGAGCTTGTTCGGCGAGAGCTTCCTGCAGACGCTCGAGCCACGCGCGATGTTCACCTACATCCCGTTCCGCAACCAGAACCAGCTGCCGGTGTTCGACACGGTGCAGGACGATTTCAATTTCACGCAACTCTTCACCGAAAACCGTTTTGTCGGTGGCGATCGCGTCGGCGATACCAGTCAGCTCGCGCTTGGCATCAGCTCGCGGGTTCTCGATCCGTCCACCGGTGCGGAGCGCTTTCGCGTATCGGTCGGGCAGCGCTTCTACTTCCGGAATCAGCAGATCACCCTCGGCGGCACGCCGCAGAAGGCCGGATCCTCCGATTTCCTCGCCGGTGCGGAAGGCCGCCTTTCGGAGCAATGGTCGCTCATCGGACTCATGCAGTACGACTTCGGCACATCGCAGCTCGATCGCTTCAATATCGGCACTCGCTACAGACCCGGTCCGGGGCGCGTGCTGTCCGCGGTGTACCGCTTTTCCCGGGAACTCGTCGACCAGATCGGTGGTCAGTCGGAACTGAAACAGACCTACCTGTCGGCACAGTGGCCGCTGACGAATAATCTCAGCTTCATAGGCGCGTGGAATTACTCGATTCCCGACCGGAAGACGCTGGAGGGGGTTGCCGGGCTGGAGTACAATGGAGAGTGCTGGGTCTTGCGCGTGGTCGGGCAACAATTGACCACGACGACGGAAACGACCACGCGTTCGGTTTTCGTGCAACTGGAATTGAACGGACTCGCGCGCGTGGGGACGAGCCCGCTTGAACTGCTGCGGCGAACCGTCCCCGGGTATCTGCGCACCAACGATCCGGCGATTCAACAGCGCGACCGCGGCTACGATCCTCTGCCT
Organism: Betaproteobacteria bacterium; assembly: GCA_032123655.1. Taxonomy (GTDB): domain Bacteria; phylum Pseudomonadota; class Gammaproteobacteria; order Burkholderiales; family Casimicrobiaceae; genus VBCG01. Next base: position 22,749 of record JAQBEY010000126.1, on the reverse strand, counting down.
GAGTTCTGAGCAATCGCGAAGGAAACAATGATGGCACTGCGCCGTCCATTGCTGCCGCTGTTTGCGGCATGCGCCTTGATATTGACTGCGCCGACGACCGCGCAGCCGACCTCGTCGGGCATCCAGGTGCCGGGCGCGGGCCCGCGTTCGCGCGTGCCGCTCACGGCGCGTCCGGCGTCGACGGCGCCAGTCGCCAGCCCCACCGGGAGCGTACCGCTCGATCGGGTCATCGCGGTCGTCAACGACGAAGCGCTGACCCAATGGGAATTGGACGAGCAAAAGCGCGCCGTCCTCGCGCAGATGAAGGCGTCGAACGTGCGCCCGCCCGCGGCGGATGCGCTGGAGACGCAGGTGCTCGAGAGACTGATCGTCGAGCGGGCGCTGCTCCAGCACGCCAAGGAGAGCGGTGTACGCGTTGACGATCAGATGGTCGAACGTACCATTCTCCGCATCGCCCAGGAGAACAAGCTGACGCCAGAGGAACTGCGTCGTGCGCTCGACCGCGAGAAGATTCCGTACGCCAAGTACCGCGAGGATATCCGCCGCGAAGTGACGATCCAGCGGCTGCGCGAGCGCGAGGTCAACAGCCGGGTCCAGGTGTCGGAGGCGGAGGTCGACAATTATCTGGCCACGGTTGCCGCGCAGGCCGGCGGAGAGGCCGAATACAAACTGTCCCACATCCTCATCGTGGTACCGGAGCAGGCGACGCCTGATCAGATAAACGCGCGTCGGAAACGTGCCGACGAGGCGCTGACCCAGGTGAAGAGCGGCAAGGAATTCAGTCAGGTCGCGGCGGCTTTTTCGGATGCGCCCGATGCGGTCCAGGGCGGGGACCTCGGCTGGCGCACGCCGGCACGGTTGCCCGGCGCCTTCGTGGAGGCGGTGAAGGGTTTGAAGAACGGTGAAGTGTCACCGGTGCTGCGCAGCCCCGGGGGTCTGCATATCATCAAGCTCTTCGACTCGCGCAGTCTGAACGCTCCCACCGTCGTCGAGCAGACCAAGGTGCGGCACATTCTGCTCAAGGTGAACGAGACGACGTCCGAGACCGAGGCCAAAGCGAAAATCGAGCGCATCAAGGATCGCATCGATAGCGGCGCGACGTTCGCCGACCAGGCCAAAGTCAACTCCGACGACGGGTCGTCGGTCAAGGGCGGTGATCTGGGCTGGGTGAATCCGGGCGACACGGTTCCGGAATTCGAGAAAGCGATGTCGACTCTGCAGCCGGGCCAGGTAAGCGGCGCGGTGCGCTCGCCGTTCGGCTGGCACCTGATCCTGGTCGAGGAGCGTCGCACGCAGGACGTCACGCTGGAACGCCGTCGTGACGTCGCGCGCAATGCGATTCGCCAGCGCAAGGCGGACGAGCAGTTTCAGGAGTTTCTGCGGCAGTTGCGCGACAAGGCCTACGTCGAATACAAGATCGACGATCGCTGAGCGGCTGTGCAGGCGGTTGCCCTTCCACCCGGCCGCGCGTAGCCGCGGTCAGGGAATCGCCGCCACCCGCGCGAGCGTGCGCGCGGTGGTCGCCGCGAACGTGAGTTCGATACGAAACTGATCGACGCCGTCCGTCCGGGGGCGCGCCGTGCGCTTGATCGCGACGCCGGCGTCGGTCGTCGTCAATGCGGCAGCCGACGCATCCGCCAGCGTTTCCCAGCCACTATCCGCCGCGCGCCGTGCCAGGACGCGCACGCGCCGCAGCCCCGAACCCGGATCAACGCCCAGCACGAACCGGCTTGCCCGACCCGCGGTCGCGGGGAGTCCGCTGGGCGAGAGCAGCGCCACGCGGCCGTTGGCGTCGGGCATGAGCGCGAGGTGTCCTGGCGCGAGCTTGAGCGCTCCCACGGCCGCGGTCCAGCCGTCGCCGTCGGCATGCGCGGGCGACCCGAAGGTCCACAGCAGCGCACCTGGTGGAAGTCCGGCGCGCGCCAGCATGAAGTCGCGGGCCGCGTCCTCGAGCGGCGTGTTGCGCCAGGCGGTGAACGTCGTGTAGCCCGGCGCGCCGGCGTTGACACCGTTGCTGCCGTTCCAGGCCATCGGTGAGACATAGTCCGCGCCAAAATTCCACAGGTCGCGCAGGCCACGGTATGCGGCAGCGTAGGTGGGCTGTGCCTTGGGTTCGCGCAGATCGGAGGTGTTGTACTCGACGACTGCCCAGTGCGGATCAATCGCGGCCAGCGTCGCGAACAGCGACCGGCCATTGTCCATTCTCACATCGTTGACGGCCGCCTCGCCGTACAGGATGACGCCGAGCCGGCCGAGCGCCGGCTTGGCGCCCTCGAGGGACATGCCGCCCGAATCGTAGTTGCGCGGCGGACCGTCCAGCGTGATCGCAAAGGGCATGGCGTCGCCCCGCGGCGCCATCAATCCCTGCGACGACCAGATGCGATCCTTCGACACGCCGGCCTCCACCAGCCACTGCGCCAGTTCGCTGTAGTGCAGGTGCACCAGGTGGCGTCGGAATATCATCCATTCGCGTGCCCACGGATCGCTCCAGAAGGGTTGCGCGCCGCCGCGGGGAAACGCGCGCGGCGGGTCGACGTCCTGCCAGCGCTGCCATTGGCGGCCGGCGAGGCGGTTGACCTCGGGCAGCGACAGCGGCCGTGCACGCCGATAGGCAGACAGGTCGGGTACTTCGGGCGTCGTGCGGCCCGCGTAGGGTCCGGTGCCGCTCAGCCATTCGCGAAATTGCCGCAGTGTGCCAGGGTTGTAGTCGTACCACTGCTGCTCGGCGAAGAACGGATTCAGGTAGGTATCCGGGTCGAGGTTGACGCCGACGAATAATTCCGGGTGGTCGCGCGCAAACGCCGCGAGCACGGCCCCTGCCTGTTGCAGATTGCGCTTCTTGTAGTGGCGCACCTCGCGCGCGTGCACGTTGAAGGTGAGCGCACGCGCAAGTTCCGGCGCTTCCTGCGATCCCGGCAGATCCTTCAGGTGGTTGTCGGGCATCACCTGGTTCTTTTCGTTCCATTGACAGTTCGCCGGGTCCTGCTCGAGCTTGTCGTTGATGTCCCACTGCGGCACGTCGCAATACGCATCCGCCCAGATGCCACCGTTGAGCGTCACCAGTACCGGGAGGCGTTTGGCACGCGCGTGCGCGAGAACCGCGTTCAGGGAATCGTCGCCGATGCGCCGCTCGCCGCATTTCCTCGTCGGATCCCAATCGGGGTCGAAGGCGTAGTCTCCGGGCTCGCCGCGGGTCATGCGCAGATAGAGGATCGGCACGCGAAATCCGGCTCGGAGGGTGGCCGAGACGTAGGGCGCATAGATCGTATCGAGTTCCGCGGCGCCGCCCAGGTCGATCCCGGAGAGGGCGGGCAGCAGATAGAACGGTCTGGCCCCCGTCACCGTGAAGGCGGACCAGCGCCTGAGCGCCGCTGGTTCCACGACGCTGCGCTGGCCGAGAACGGTTTCCCTGCCATCCTTGTCGATGGCGACCACGGCGAGCGCGCGGCGATCGACGCCGGCTGGCGACGCGTAGGGGGAAAAATCACCGGTGAATTCGAAACCGGCATGTCCGTTGTCGGGATAACCGGGTTTTGCCAGCGCGACGTCGGGTCGCGCAATGCCCATGCTGGCGGGGAAAGCGCGACCGTCAAACCGGATCTCGACGCCGCGCACGCCCGCGGGCGCCAGGGTCCAGCCGGAAATCGTCACCCGCGGACCGACGACCGCCTCGCCCGTTGGCGCGTCGATGTCGCCGACCGGTCCGGTACCAGTACGCGCCACCGCAGGCGGTGGCTGCGGCACGGGCGCCTTGGCGCGGTTGTCGGCGTAGATCGCATAGAGCTCGACACCGACGATGGCCGCGACCACCGAAAGCAGCACGAGCAGGGCGCGGGTGATGCTGCCGGATACCGCGCGTGGCGAAGGAAGCTTCGAGCGCATGGCGGGCATTGTAGCCGTGGCGCAGGCGCGTCGCCCCGGTGATGGTTTCACGATCAGGATGGCGCGAACGCCGAAAACGCGCCTTCGAGGGACGAAGCCGGCCTACTCGGTCTGGTAGACGTACGGCGTTTGCGGTACGCGGCCTTCTTCCATGCGTTCGCGCGCGGCGAGATCTTCGGGACTCTTGTCCCACCAGATCCGGCGACCTTCCTGCTGCTCGCGCGGGAGCTCCGGCTTGCTCTTGATCAGCTCGCGGATGAATTGCGTGTGGTCGGAAACGTAGTGACGCGAGGGCAACATCGGCATTCTGGGTGACTCCAGGAGCAGGTGCTCGAGGCAGCATGTTACCGGACTTCGCTGTCCGGCAGCATCTCGTCGACCTGCGCTTTGGCCGGTCAGGCGGCGCGCCCGCCGTCAGCGGCGCGGCTCGTGTCGGCCGGAAACGAGTGGAAACTCGAACAGCCGGCAGTCGAGCGCACCGTTCATGAGCGGCGTCTTCTTTGCGACCTTGAGGTGAATCAGCTTGGGCAGGCGCAGGTCGCCGGTCAGAAAAAACGCGGTCCAGCCGGGGAAGCGTTGCTTGAGTGCATCACCCAACAGCGGGTAGAAGCGCGCCAGTTTTTCCTGGTCGGCGAGGCGGACTCCATAGGGCGGATTGGCCAGAAGAATTCCGGACGGCGCCGGTGCGATGCGCGCGAGGAGATCGGCCTGCTCGACCTGGACAAAGCCGTCGGCCTGGGCCACGCGCAGATTGGCGAGCGTCTTGCCCACCGCGCCTTCGGCCAGATCGCTCGCGAAGATCGCGGGCGCATCCGGCGGCGGTCCGATCCGGTCGCGGGCCAATTGCTTCATCCGCTGCCACGCCGGACCGTCGAACCAGGCGAGCTTCTGGAAGCCGAAAATGCGGGAAAGCCCGGGGGCGCGGTTGGCGGCGATCAGCGCCGCTTCGATTGCAATCGTGCCGCTGCCGCACATCGGGTCGAGCAAGGCCGTGGACGGGGTCCAGCCGGCAAGCGCGAGTACCCCGGCCGCAAGATTCTCGCGCAACGGCGCCTCTTCGGCGTCGCGCCGGTAACCGCGCTTGAACAACGGCTCTCCCGAGGTGTCGACATAGATCGTCGCATCACGCGCCGTAAGGTATGCGTTGACGCGCACTTCCGGCTGCCGTTTGTCGATCGACGGCCGCGCACCGATATCGTCGCGCAGGCGGTCGCAGATCGCGTCCTTGACCCGCAGCGTCGCAAACTCGAGGCTGGTCAGCGGTGAGCGCGTCGCCGAAACGTCGACCCGGAGCGTGCGGGTCGACGCGAACAGGCGCTTCCAGTCAATCTCTCGCGTCAGTGCATACAGCCCATGCTCATCGCGATATTCGCCGCCGCCGACCCGCCAGAGGATGCGGCTGGCGATCCTCGACTCGAGGTTGGCACGCTGGGCGAGGTCGAGCGCGCCGGCGAATGCGACGCCGCCGTCGGTAACCGAGACGTCGGCGGCGCCGAGTGGCAGCAGTTCCGCGGCGAGCACGGCTTCGAGTCCGCGCGGACAGGGGGCGAAGAACAGTTCCATCAGCGCGACCGCCGCAACCCGGCGTACGGGACCGCGTCGGCCGTGGCGACTCGCATGGTCAGTCGCCTCGCCACATACCGGTCACCGTGCGCTGCAGCTGTGGGAGGCGACCGTGGAAGAAATGTCCACAGCCGGGAAATACGACGATCGGCAAGTGCTGCGGGCGCGCCCAGTCGAATACGTCCGACAGCGGAACGACCTCGTCCGCCTCGCCGTGAATGACGATGGTGTCGGCGGGCACCTCTTCCACGGCGAAGCGGCGCACGGCGGGCCCCACCAGCACCATGCGATGCGGCTTGATCCGACGTGCCACCCGGGTCTGCACGAATGCGCCGAAAGAAAAACCAGCGAGCACGACCGGCAATGCCGATCCGAGGAGCGCCTGTACGTGGGCCAGCGCGGCCAGCGCATCGTCGGTTTCCCCGATGCCTTCGTCGAAGTTCCCGCCGGAATCGCCCACGCCACGAAAATTGAATCGCACGCTGGCGAGGCCGAGCGAAAAAAACGCCTTGGCCAGCGTCTGCACGACCTTGTTGTCCAGCGTCCCGCCCTGCAGCGAATGCGGGTGTGCGATCAGCGCAATGCCGGCCGGCGTGGATTCCGGCAGGTTGAGAAGCAGTTCCAGAGGGCCGGCGGGGCCATCGATCGACGCGCGGGTAGCGGTCTTCGGCGTCAAAGCAGCAGCCGCTCGACGATTTCGCCATTGACGACATGCCGGTCGATGATTTCGTCGATGTCGGCGCGGTCGACGTACGTGTACCAGACGTTGTCAGGATAAACGACGATCACCGGGCCCTCTTCGCAGCGGTCCAGGCAGCCTGCCTTGTTGATGCGCACCTGCCCGCGACCGTTGAGCCCCAGCGCCTTGACGCGGCCCTTGGCGTAGCCCTGCAGGTCGGCCGCGCCTGCCGAGGCGCAGCATTTCTCCGAGCCATCGCGCTGGTTGCAGCAGAAGAAGACGTGACGGCGGTAATAGCTCATTGGCGGCAGTCGCGCCAGGCACGAGCGTCTCGTCTGGCAAAGGAAGCGAGACGGTGATTATAGCGAACCACCATGCCGCTTCCCGCCCGGAGCGCCCCACGCCGGCTGGCCGGCCAGGATGAAAAGCCACACCGCCGCGAACATCGGCCACAGCATCAGCACGGTCTGCGTCAGGCCGTTGAAATTGAGCAGATGTCCGTAGCGCCAGTTGAAAAGGGTCAGCGGTGCGCGTGCCGAAGGCAGGCCGGCCGCGAGCAAGGGCGCCAAAAGCGAACTCAGAAGCGCAGTGGCACAAACGGCGATCTGTACCGGGCGGGGAAGGAAGATGGCGAAAAGCAGCACCAGCAAGCCGACGGTGGTGCCGAGCGAAACCGCGGGCTTGAGCCAGGCCTCCCAGACCGCGGGCTTGAGCAGCAGCAACGCGGCGATACCCTTGACCAGCAGCGCCATTCCCACCAGCAGCAGGACCGCGCCGCCGATGTGTCGGCGCTCGCGCAGCAGCAGCGCGAGGAAGAGCCCGACGCCCACGACCTGGAACGCGGACTCCATGGCGCCGATCAGCAGCGCCGCGGAATCCGCGTCGGCCGAGGGCGCCGGCTGCGCCGGCAACGCGACCGCATCGAAGGTCATCGCGAACAGCGAAATGCCCGGATTGACCTGCGCGGCGAGCCACAGCGCAAGCAGCGCTATGCCGAGATCGCCGAGCCGGCCGGGAAGAAAGATCCGCTGACGGCGCGTGACGATCGTGCCGCGGTTGCGGTCGGCACGCGCGACCACGGCGCTCAGAAAGCCACCGATCAGCGCTCCGCCGGAATTTGCCATCAGGTCGATCAGGTTGGCGTCGCGCGGCGGCATGAATGTCTGCAACGTTTCCAGGCAGAAAGACAGCGCGAGTCCCATCGCCAGGGCGACGCCGGTCCTCAACGCCAGTGTTGCGCGCCGTGGCAGCAGCGCGGCAAACATGCCGAATGGAACGTAGGCCATCAGGTTGGCGATGACGTCGAAGCGGGTCCAGCGGGGAGGCCACGGAGCAAAGGTCCAGAATGGCGTTCCCGGTGCCGGTTCGATCCATGGCGCAAAGGGTTGCAGGCTCGCGTAGACGATCGCGAGACCATAGAGAAGCGCCAGCCAGTGCGGCAGCAGCGTCCGGTCGCGCTGGTCATCCATGACGCGGAGTCAGGTCGCGTCGAGCGGCGTCAGGCGCTCGATCCGGAGGTCGCTGGGCACATGCATGCCGTGATCATGGCACGCCAAGCGACGCGGTGCACCGTCGGGCGCGCGCGCCTAGCGGACCTTGATCTCGGTCCAGAGGCGATTCATCAGCCGACGCTCCTTGCGTGGGAGGTCGCGCAGCTGCTGCAGCGATTTCATTCCTTCTGCGCCTGGAAATACGGCGGGATTGTCCTTGACCTGGGGCTCGATGAACGGCATGGCCGCGGCATTGGGATTGCCCGAGCCGATCATGTTCGACAGCTGCGCGGCATTCCTGCCCACCAGCATGAAATTGATGAAGTCGTAGGCCAGGTCCGGACGCGGGCCGGTGCGGTGCAACACCATGTTGTCGATCGCCAGCACCGCGCCCTGCTTTGGCGTCGAATAGCCGATGCTGAACGGGCGCTTGGCCTTGCTCGCATCCTGCGCCGCCTGGAACATGTCGTTGCTGTAGCCATGCGCCAGCCAGATGTTGCCGATGGTCAATTCCTTGATGTAGGACGACGCGTTGAATGCCGCCCAGTAGGGCTTGGCGCGAAGGATCAGGTCGCGCGCCTTGCGCAGCTTCGCTTCGTCGGTCTCGTTGACCGGATAGCCCAGGTAGATGAGCGCGGCGGCGAAAAGCTCGCGCTGCGAATCCAGCACCGTGACCTTGCCCTGCAGCCGTTCCAGCCACTCCGGCTCGAATACGGCCGCCCAGGAATCGGTTGGCACGCCGAGTTCCTTCATCTTCTGCGCGTTGTAGCCGAGCAGCGTGACCGAGTAGGCATAGGGCACCGAGTAGCGGTTGCCGGGGTCGAACCAGCCGTTCAGGAACTCGGGCTTGATGTTCTCCAGACCCTTGATCTTCGACTTGTCGAGTTCGCGCAGCGCCCCCTGCGCGACCAGCGTCTCGACCGCGTTCCCGGTCGGCACCAGCATGTCGTAGCCGGTCGCGCCCGCGGCAAGCTTGGCCAGCAGCTCCTCGTTGTCGGAGTAGTAATCCTGGACCAGCTTGCAGCCGCACGAGGCCTCGAAGTCCTTGGCGGTTTCCTCGGCGAGGTAGTTGTTCCAGTTGAACAGGCGCAATTCGTTACTGCCACCGGCAGCCGGTGCAGTTTCCTTGCCCTCCGCCGGCGCTTCTGCCGACCGACCGCAGCCGCCGAGCGTGCCGGCGGCTGCGGCTCCGGCGAGTGCCAGCAGGACACGGCGGCGATCCATGTCAGCTTTTCCCGCGCAAGGCGTCGGGAGCGATGCGGCCGGCAACGACGATCATGGTCAGGGTCAGCAGCATGAGCAGCGTAGAAACTGCATTCACTTCGGGCGTCACCGCGACCTTGATCATCGTGTAGATCGTCAACGGCAGCGTCGGCACCCCGGCGCCGGCGGTGAAAAAGGTGATCACGAAATCGTCGATCGACAGTGTGAAGGACATCAGCGCGCCAGCGACGACGCCGGGCATGATCAGCGGAAGCGTCACCAGCCGGAACGTCTGCCACGGGGTCGCGCCGAGGTCCCGCGCAGCCTCGAAAATCGACTCGTCCATTCCCGAGAGCCTGGCCCGGACGATGATTGCGACGAAGCCGATGCAAAACGTCGTGTGCGCAATGATGACGGTCAGCAGCGACAATGCCTCGTCGCCGAACACCGATATGAAGAAGATGAGTAGCGATACGCCGAGCAGGATCTCCGGCATGGCCACCGGGGTGATGGTCAGCACCGGCAGCGTGCGCGAGCGGAAGCGGTGAATGGCGATTCCGGCCATGGTGCCGAGGACCGTGGCCAGCGCCGCGGCGACGAAAGCGATCAGCAGCGAATTGGTCGCGGCCTTCTGCATTTCCTCGTTGGTGGCGAGCTTGACGTACCAGTCGAAGGTGAAGCCGACCCATTCGGCGTTGAGCTTCGAGTCGTTGAAGCTGAAGATGACGACGATCACCAGCGGGATGTACAGGAACCCGTAGACGGCGAGTGCGCAGACCCAGAGCAGCGGTGACCTACGCACGGGCCACCCCTCGGCGCGCGAGCCAGGCGGCGGCGCCGGCGATGGCCAGCACCGCGATGGTCAGCATCAGCGACAGCATCGAGCCGAACGGCCAGTCGCGCGTCCCGAGGAAGCTCTCCTTGATCAGGTTGCCGACCAGCCAGTCGTCCTTGCCGCCGAGAATTTCCGGAATCGCGAACATGCCCAGCACGGGAATGAACACCAGCGCGGACCCGGCGAACACGCCGGGAAGCGACAGCGGAAAGGTCACCCGCCAGAATCGGCTCCAGGCGTTCGCGCCCAGATCCTGCGCGGCGTCCAGCAGCGTGGGATCGTGCTTTTCGAGATTGGTGTACAGCGGCAGGATCATGAAGGGCAGATGCACGTAGACCATGCCGACGATGACGGCGAAGCGCGAGAACAGGAGGTCGAAGGGGCCCAGAATGATCATCCAGGCGTAGACGCGCACCAGGAAATTGCTGGCGAAGGGCAGGACCACCAGCAGCACCATCAGGTCGCGATACCGGTGTGGACTGCGCGCGATCAGCAAGGCCACCGGATAGGCCATGAGCAGGCAGACGAGCGTGGTCAACGCAGCGACGCCGAAGCTCTTGATGAAGATCTGCGCGTAGATCGAGTCGCTGAAGAAGATCGCGTAGTTTTCCAGCGTGAAGCCGGTTTCCTCGCCCGGCTTGCCGCCGAACATCGGCGCCAGCGCGCCGAACTCGCCTGGGTAGCGGACACTCGCCACCACCATGATCAGCGCCGGCACCAGGAAGAACGCGATCAGGAAGACGAACGGCGGCCCGCTGACCAGCAGCCGGGTCAGCCGGCCGGATTGCGTCCTGGTTGAGGTCTCGGATTGCATCAGCGCACCCCTGCCGGCGAAAAGGGAGAATGCTTCCGCGTCATCGGTCGAGGAAGGCGCCTGCCTCGGATTTCCAGGAGACCCGCACCGGATCGCCGATTTCGAAGAACTTGGCGTTGCCCGGCCCGGAGTTCGGCAGCAGCGCCTCGATTTTCTGGCCGCCGGGCAGGTCGACGATGTAGGTGGTCACGTCGCCGACGTAAAGGAAGTTGTCGACCTTCCCTTCGAACTGGTTCGACTCCGGCGAGGTCTCGGCCGCGGCCCGGATTGACACCTGTTCCGGGCGGATCACGAAGACGCCGCGGGCACCGGCGGCGACGCCTTCGCGGCCGGGACAACTGACGTCGCCCAGCGCGGGCAGGTTCAGTTCAAACGCGCTTCCGCCCTTCGCCACCACCGCCTCGAGCATGTTCACGTTGCCGATGAAGTCGGCCACGAAGCGCGAATTGGGGAATCCGTACAGACGGTCCGGTTCGTCGAGTTGCTCGATCCGACCGTGATTCATCACCGCGATCCGGTGCGACAGCGCGAGCGCCTCCGCTTGCGCATGGGTGACGAAGACGAAGGTGACGCCGACGTCGCGTTGCAGGCGAATCAGTTCGATCTGCAACTGCTCGCGCAGCTTGGCGTCCAGCGCCCCCAGCGGTTCGTCGAGCAGCAGCAGTCGGGGCCGGTTGACCAGGCCCCGGGCCAGCGCAACCCGCTGTTTCTGGCCACCGGACAGTTCGTGCGGGAAGCTCTCCTCCTTGCCGTCCAGCTTGACCTGAGCGATGGTCGCCTTCACCTGCTCGGCGACCTTGGCATCCGATATTTTCGCCATGCGCAGCGGAAAGGCCACGTTCTGCGCCACGGTCATGTGCGGAAACAAGGCGTAACTCTGGAAGACCGTGTGGATCGGCCGCTTTTCCGGGGCCGTGTCCTTCAGGTCCACGCCGTCCAGGATGATCGAGCCGGCGTCGGGCAGGTCGAAGCCGGCAATCATCCGGAGCAGGGTGGTCTTGCCGCAGCCCGAGGGGCCCAGCAAGGTGAAGAATTCGCCCGGATCCACGGCGAAGCTCACGTCGTCGACGGCGGTGAAATCGCCGAAGCGGCGAGTCACATTGCGAATTTCGAGCAGCGCCATCGGGGCGCCTCCAGTGAAATGGGCGGGTCGCGCCGGATTGTAACGGCATTTTCGGTACCGCAAAACCCGTGGCTCATCGGCCGCCGTTCCCGGGCAACCGGTGACGCGCCAGGTAAGTCGTCGGCGCGCGCGCGCGGCGCCGCCCCTCGCGGATGCCCCTGGAGGGTGGGAGGCACGGCCTTTGCATTAGGGTTCGCAGGGGTCTTCGAGCAAGCTATGCCATTGTCATAATCTGGCGAGAACAAGTAGGCTACACGGTATCCCGACATGGACGTGTCAAACTCTTCGAAATCCGGTTTGCTCGATGCGCTGCGCGAGAAGTCGGAGGCGCTGCGCGCGCACGATTCCGCAGCCCGCAAGCCCGTCGAGGAGGCGCTGAAGGACATTGATCGTGAACTTTGGTCCGCGTTTCGCTGGCTGGACGAGGCGCTGCGGCACCTCGAGGTCATCCGCCCCAAGGTCGGGCATTGCTTCCGGCTGGGCAGCATCCTGACCATCGAGCAGCCCAAATTCGACCGCGGCTTCGTGTCGTTCCGGCGGCGTGGCCTGGCCGGCCTCGAGGTCATCGATCACGTGGAGATGTTCTACCGGATGGAGGGGCCGGAGCCGATCATCCTTCGCCTGGCCCCGGCCGCTGCGTCGGGCGTCGAGGAACGCCTGCGCGGGTCCACGCTTCAATACAAGTACCAGACCGAGAATGACGAGAAACGCATCGTTCGCTACGGCGTTTTCCGGATCGAAACCGGTATCGCGGCGTCGGTGCGATTCGAACCCGACTACCAGCGGCAGGTCGTGCACGTGACGCTGCGCAACGTCGATCGCTTCGAATCGGTGACGCTCGAATTTCAGCCGAGCAAGCTCGACGTCTCCACCCTCGAGGACCTGGTGAAGTTCATGCTCGGTGAGGCGAACACCTTCCTGCGCCGCGCGCCGATCGCCATGCTGCGCAGCCGCCACATCGAGCCTTCGCCGCTGCGCAGCGTACGCGCCTGAGCGCCGCCGGCCTTCGAACTACCGAAGCAACAGCAGGATCGTCACCGCCAGCAGCACCGCGACGACCGCCAGCCAGCGGTTGCGTGTGCGTTGCGCGGCGACCAGCAGCTTGAGCGCCGGATCAGACGGGGGTGACAGCAGTCTTTGGTGCAGCAGCCGCGGGAGTTCCGGCAGCGCGGCGACGAGGTAGGGCGCCTCCGCGAGGAAGCGACGCTGCAGCGCCAGCGGTCCGATCTGGTCCTCCATCCACCTCTCGAGGAATGGCTTCGCGGTCGTCCACAGGTCGAGTTCGGGATCGAGGTCCCGACCCAGTCCCTCGACGTTGAGCAGCGTCTTCTGCAGCAGTACCAGTTGTGGCTGGATCTCGACGCTGAACCGCCGTGAGGCGCGAAACAGCTGCAGCAGAACCTTGCCCAGCGAGATCTGCGACAGCGGGCGATCGAATATCGGTTCGCAGACCACCCGTACTTCGCGTTCCAGTTCATCGACGCGCGTATTCGCCGGCACCCAGCCCGATTCGATGTGCGCGGTGGCCACACGATGGTAGTCGCGGCGGAAGAACGCGATGAAATTCTGCGCCAGGTAGCTCTTGTCGCGCTCCGACAGCGAGCCGACGATGCCGTAGTCCAGACCGATATACCTGCCCTTGTGCGCTTCGTCGACGGCGACGAAGATGTTGCCCGGGTGCATGTCCGCGTGAAAGAAGCCGTCGCGGAAAACCTGGGTGAAAAAGAGTTCCACGCCCGCGCGGGACAGCGCCTTCAGGTCGATGCCGGCTTCGACCAGCCGGTCGATTCGCGACACGGGTATGCCGCTCATGCGTTCCATCACCATCACCTGTTCGTTGCACCAGTCCCAATGCACGGCGGGGACCAGCAGCAAAGTCGAGTTGATGAAGTTGCGTCGCAGCTGTGAACAGTTCGCCGCTTCGCGCGTCAGATCGAGTTCGTCGCGGATCGACTTCTCGAATTCGGCGACAACATCGCGCGGGCGCAGGCGGCGGCCATCCGCGGAGACGCGTTCGATGATTCCCGCCGCGGCCTGCATCAGCGCGATATCGTGTTCGATGACGGCGCCAATGCCCGGCCTGAGCACCTTCACCGCGACCGGCGTGCCGTCGGGCAATTCGGCAAAATGCACCTGCGCGACGGACGCGCTCGCGATCGGCGTGACGTCGAACGCGCGGAACACTTCATGCACGGGCTTGCCATATGCGCGCTCGAGGGAGGCGACGACCTCGTCCGCGGGGAACGGCGGAACGCGATCCTGCAGCTTTGCGAGTTCGTCGGCGATATCGGTCGGCAACAGGTCGCGTCGCGTCGAGAGCACCTGCCCGAACTTGACGAATACGGGACCCAGCGCCTCGAGCGCAAGCCGCAGGCGCACGGCACGCGGCTCGGACAGGTCACGCCAGAACAGCGCGCGCGCGACGACACCGCGCAGTCCCTCGAAACGCGCCTGCCCGAGCAGGAACTCGTCCAGGCCGTAGCGCAGCGAGACCGTAAAAATGCGGGCGAGGCGAAAAATACGCATTCCGGCATTCTACGGGAGGGTGCATGCGCACCCGCCCCTGACTCCCGCCAAGCCGGGACGACTTTCCGCCGGGCCCGGGACGCTGGGCCGCGGTCGACGCGCCCGCGGGCGTTTCGTCAGGGCGCCTTGGGAAACTGGACGTATGGTCCTGCTGGTTCCTTGCCCGGCGGCACATAGGCCGGCGCCGGCCCACCGGCAGGACCCAGGTGACGAACGAAGCGGTAGATCGCGCGCAGGTCCGCTTCGGTCATCTCATGCAGCGCAAACCACGGCATCGGTGGCCGATATTGCGCGGTCTTGGCGGTCTTCACCCACTGCGCCTCGGTCATGTTGGGCATCAAATTGCGCAGATTCACGGCGTAGGTCGTGCCCCAGTCGCCGCGCCAGCCCAGGGCGTCGCCGATCAGCCAATCCTTCTCCGGCACCTTGCCACCGGTCTGAGCGTAGCCCGGCGTATGGCAGTCGTTGCAGCCGGCGATGCGGACCAGATACTTGCCGCGGGCGAGCGAGGCGGCGTCGGCGCCCTTGCCGTCCGCTGCGCTCGCGGTGGAAAAGCCGACCACAACGGCGCCGACCAGCGTGGCGGCGAGGACGAAGCGAGCGACGAACATGCTTGATCTCCTGGATGATTGCAATGACGGCCCGGGGCCGGGCGGAGAATTGTATTGCAAAAATTCATTGCAATGACGTACTGCGGAATTCACGCGGCTGCCTGCCTTTCGGGATCGCCGCCGTATCGCGCGCCGAAGCCCTCGTGCCGAAGTCCTCGTGCGATTGCGGCGGCAATTCTCGACACGAGCCTGCGCCCGACTCGCAACCGGCGCGGCGGCCTGTCTAGACGAGCCTGGGCCCGACCTGCGATGCCAGCGCGGCGAGCCGCTCTTCAGCGATGTTGGTTCGTGTCTCGAGATCACGGCAGGCATCGGCGAAGGTGCGCAGATGCTCACCGTGCGCCAACAGGTCGGCCTCGTCCCGGGCGTAGCTCATCACGCTGTCGGCGACCCGGTGCACCGCATATTCCGGCATGGCCAGCAGCCCGCGGCCGGCGTCCGCGGCGCGCTGCCCGAACAGGGGCCCAAGGGCCTTTGCGAACGCCTCCTCGACGAACCATGGCAGCGTATGCGCGAGGTCCTTCAGCGCCCCGCCCAGTTCGGCGTCGCCGTCTTCGTGGACGAATTCATTCCAGCGCGCCGGGTCGGCGAGAAAGGCCGGAAGTGTCAGCGGCGACAGGGTCAACGTCAATGACGCGGCGGCGTCGGTCGGCGCAGCGGTGAGCAAACCCTGCGGGTCGATCGCGAACGCGCTGGAAAATGGCCCGACTCGCAGACAAAACGCCTGTCCCGCGAACGGCGCCAGGCGTTCGCGCGCCCAGTCCTGACGCTCGAGGATGCTGTTGGCGAGTTGCGACGGGACCGCGTCCGGATCCGGCAACTTCATCAGGCCGAGGCGACCTGCTCGATCCCGGCGAGCAGCCAGCCGCTCGAACCATTGACCGGCTTGGTCAGGTTCCAGATTTCCTCGAAATCCGTGGGCAGTACGGAGCCATCCTCGCGCAACACACCCTTGAAGTGAACGCTGGCCCAGAATCGCGGACCCTCGGTCTTGACTTCGAGCAAGTCAGCGTCGAGGCGCAGGACTTCGGTGGGAACGTGCGCGCCGCGCCCTGCGAGATCGCGTGTCACTTGCGCGTACATCTCGGGCGTCATGACATCGGCAAGCGCCTTGCGGTCATCGATGTCGTAGGCGGCCTGCAATTTGTTGAACTGCAGCTTCGCCTGCTCGACGAATGGGGCGGGATCGAAGCCTGGCGGGTATCGATCGCTTTGCGTCGTGGGCGCCGGCGTGGCAGCAGTTGCGCTCCCAAGTACCGGTTCGAACCGCCCGTCCCCGGCTCCGGCCGTATGCGGTGCAGGCGAGGTCTCGTAGCCGCCAGGCGTCGTGCCGAGCCCGGGTCCCGAACCCGCGTATTGCAATGGCGGAGTCGCGGATGTGCGCCGCGCCAGCAACAGGCGCACCAGGAAAACCCCCGCCACGACGATCAGTGCCAGCAGGAGAAAACTGGCGAAACCTTCGGACAGCCCCAGGTGCGACAGCAGCGCGGCAAGGCCGATCCCGGCGGCCAGCCCGGCGAGAGGTCCCAGCCAGCGCGAAGCGCCGGCAGGCGCGGCTGCGCCCGGAGCCGCCTTGGCGGCCGCGGACGGCGCGGCGGACCTGGCGACCGGCGGCGTGGCCTGCCGCTGCGCGCCGAAACTCTTGCCGCCGCCGAACCGCCGAGCCTCGGCGATGTCGGCAACGCTGAAAAACGTTGCGGCGACGACCGCGAGTGCGGCAGCGAAAAAACGATTCATGGCAAATCTCCTGGATTAGACGGCAACTGCGCCGGTGGAACCTGGTTTCGGATTTCCGCGACCGGCAAGCCGGGCCGCTGATTCTTCAATAAACGCGACCGACGTGCAAGGCCACGACGCCTGCCGTCAGGTTGTGATATTCGACTGCGTCAAACCCGGCTTGTTCCATCATCTGCTTCAATGTTTCCTGGTCCGGATGGACGCGGATCGACTCGGCCAGATAGCGGTAACTCGCCGAGTCACCGGCGATCAGCTTGCCGAGCCTGGGCAACACATTGAAGCTGTACCAGTCGTAGGCGGGCGCCAGCGGCGCGGCGACGCGGGAAAATTCGAGGACCAGCGCCATCCCTCCGGGGCGGGTCACCCGGCGCATCTCCGCCAGCGCGACGTCCTTGCGGGTGACGTTGCGCAGTCCGAAGGCGATGGTCACGGCGTCGAACGACCGGTCGGCGAAAGGCAGGGCCTCGGCGTTGCACTGGGCCGTCGGCAAAGTCAGCCCGAGGTCGATCAGCCGATCGCGGCCCGCGGCGAGCATCGCGCCGTTGATGTCGGTGTGCACGACGACGCCGGTGGGTCCCACCCGCGCCGCGAACAGCCGCGCGAGATCGCCGGTGCCGCCAGCCAGGTCCAGAACCCGTTGCCCCGCACGCACGTTGGCAAGGTTGACGGCAAAGCGCTTCCATAGCCGGTGCAGGCCCGCGGACATCAGGTCGTTCATCACGTCGTACTTGCCCGCGACCGAGTCGAACACACCCCGTACACGACGGGCCTTCTCGCCAGGTGACACCTGTTCGAAACCGAATTGGGTCTTTTCGTCCATCAGCTGTCCCGGCGCGCGCCTGCTGCCTCCAGCCGCTTGAGGTAGCGGTCCCAGAGTTCTGCCTGCCGCGTGCCGAGATCGTGCAGGTAATCCCAGGAATAGATGCCGGTGTCGTGGCCGTCGGAGAATTTTGGCTGGATCGCGTAGTGGCCGACCGGCTCGACTTCACTGATGGTGACGTCCTTCTTGCCCACCTGAAGCGTTTCCTGCCCCGGCCCGTGGCCGCGCACTTCGGCGGACGGCGAGTACACGCGCAGAAATTCGTACGGCAGGCGGAAGACGCGACCGTCGTCGAAGGTGAGCTCGAGCACGCGAGACGTCTGGTGCAGCTTGATCTCGGTGGGCAGCGGCGTGGTGCGGTCAAGACCGGACATCCGGCGCCTCTTATTGCTGTAATGCGGGAGGGTGAATCTAACACAGCCGGACACGGACGCCCGCGCCCGCGGCGGCTCAGATGTTCATGTTGTTCTGCGCATCCGGCACGATGTCGAGGTTGCCCAGACCGGAGAACACGTTGCGGTTCTTCGCTTCCTTGCCGTGCAGCTTGATTTCCAGGCGCAGATCGTTCAGCGAATCGGCGTTGCGCAGCGCATCCTCGTAGGTGATGAGGCCGGCCTCGTAGAGTTCGAACAGCGACTGGTCGAAAGTCTGCATGCCGAGTTCGCGCGACTTCTTCATGATCTCCTTGATCCCCGACACGTCACCCTTGAAGATCAGGTCGGAGATCAGCGGCGAGTTGAGCATCACCTCGACCGCCGGGACGCGGCCGCGGCCGTCGCGGCGCGGGATCAGCCGTTGCGCGACGAACGCGCGGGTGTTGAGCGAGAGGTCCATGAGGAGCTGGGCGCGGCGCTCCTCCGGGAAGAAATTGATGATCCGGTCAAGCGCCTGATTCGTGCTGTTGGCATGCAGGGTGGCGAGGCACAGGTGGCCGGTCTCTGCGAAGGAGATTGCATAGTCCATGGTCTCGCGCTCGCGGACCTCGCCGATCAGGATGACGTCGGGCGCCTGGCGCAGCGTGTTCTTCAGCGCGGTGTGCCAGCCGTCGCAGTCCACGCCGACCTCGCGCTGGGTGACGATGCAGTTCCGGTGATCGTGCACGAACTCGATCGGATCCTCGATGGTGATGATGTGACCGAAGCTGTTCTCGTTGCGATAACCCAGCAGCGAGGCCATCGACGTGGATTTCCCCGCGCCGGTCGCGCCGATGAACATCATGATGCCGCGCTTGGACATGATGATGTCGCGCAGCACCGGCGGCAAGCCCAGTTCCTCGAACTTCGGGATGTCGGTCGAGATCGTGCGCAGCACCATTCCGACCCGTCCCTGCTGGACGAAGGCATTGACGCGAAAGCGGCCGATGCCGGGCGGGCTGATCGCGAAGTTGCACTCCTTGGTACCCTCGAACTCGGCGGCCTGCTTGTCGTTCATGACGCTGCGCACCAGTTCGATGGTGTGCTGCGGGGAGAGCTGCGTCTTGGATACCGGCGTGATCTTGCCGTCGACCTTGATTGCCGGCGGAAAACTCGCGGTGATGAAAAGGTCGGAGCCGCTCTGCTTGACCAGCAGGTCCAGCAACTCGTGGATGAATTTGGTGGCGCGTTCGCGTTCCATGCTTTGCTAGCTCCTTTGCGGCATTGGTGTCTGACGCCGCTGACGGCGCGCGAACCGGACGCCGGCGTCTGCGGCAGTCGGCCTCAGCCGCCCATGAACAGATCCTTGTTGACCGCCCGGTTGCGCGCCTCGGCAAGGTTGACCTGATTGCGGCGAACGAGATCCACCAGGCACTGGTCCAGCGTCTGCATGCCCATCGACTGCGAAGTCTGGATCGACGAGTACATCTGCGCGATCTTGTTCTCGCGAATCAGGTTCCGGATTGCCGGCGTGCCGATCATGATCTCATGCGCCGCGATCCGGCCCTGGCCGTCTTTGGTCTTGAGCAGCGTCTGCGCAATCACCGATACCAGCGACTCCGAGAGCATGGCGCGGACCATTTCCTTCTCCGCGGCGGGAAAGACGTCGATGATCCGGTCGATGGTCTTCGCCGCCGAACTCGTGTGCAGCGTACCGAACACCAGGTGGCCGGTCTCGGCGGCCGTCAGCGCCAGGCGGATCGTCTCGAGGTCGCGCATTTCACCGACCAGGATGTAGTCCGGGTCCTCGCGCAGCGCGCTGCGCAGCGCGTTGGAGAACGACATGGTGTGCGGGCCGACTTCGCGCTGGTTGATCAGGCACTTCTTCGCCTCGTGCAGAAACTCGATCGGGTCCTCGATCGTCAGCACATGGCCATATTCGTTCTCGTTGACGTGGTTGACCATTGCCGCCAGCGTGGTCGACTTGCCCGAGCCGGTCGGGCCGGTGCACAGGATGAGTCCGCGTGGCCGATTGGTCAGTTCGGCGAAGACCTTGGGCGCGTTCAATTCCTCCAGCGACAGCACTTTCGCGGGAATCGTCCGGAACGCCGCGGCGGCCCCGCGCTGCTGGACGAAGGCGTTGACCCGAAAACGCGCCAGGTTGGGCACGGCGAAGGAGAAGTCGCACTCGAGATTCTCCTCGTACATCTTGCGCTGCGCATCGCTCATGATGTCGTACACCATGGAGTGCACGTCCTCGTGCTCCATCGGCGGCAGGTTGATCCGCCGGATGTCGCCGTGGACGCGAATCATGGGCGGCAGCCCCGCCGACAGGTGCAGGTCGGAGGCCTTGTTCTTGACCGCAAAGGCCAGAAGCTCGGTGATGTCCATCTATAATCCCTGCATGCGCGGAGGTCGCCGATAACGGACCAAGGCACGCAAGCTGCGTGCCAAATTGGACCGGCCCGAGTCGAAACGATTATGAGCCACTACGAGAATGCGTGGCAAGCCGTGTTGCAGCGCATCGACGCGGCTGTGCGCGCGGCGGGACGTGCCCCGGGCTCGGTAAGGCTGCTCGCGGTCTCGAAAACGTTTTCCGCGGAGGCGGTGCGCGCGGTGTACGGGCTCGGGCAGCGGTCGTTCGGGGAGAATTATGTCCAGGAGGCTGCTGCCAAGCGCGCGGCGCTGGCGGACCTGACTGACGCCCAGTGGCACCTGATCGGGCCGCTGCAGGGCAACAAGACGGCCGTGGCGGCGGCCACGTTCGACGCGGTGGAGACGGTGGACCGGATCAGAATCGCCCAGCGCCTGTCGGCGCAGCGACCTGCGGGGATGGTTCCGCTGTCGGTTTGCGTGCAGGTGAATGTCAGCGGGGAAGCCACCAAGAGCGGGGTGACGCCCGATGAGGCCGTGGCGCTGGCGAAGGCGGTGGCCGCACTTCCCGGACTTGCGCTGCGCGGCATCATGGGGATTCCGGGGCCCGCCGCCGCCGTCGGGCAACAACGGCGGCAGTTTGGTCGGTTGCGCGAGTGTTTCGACGCCTGCCGCGCCGAAGGGCTCGCGGTCGATACACTGTCGATGGGAATGTCGGCCGATCTCGAGGCGGCGATTGCCGAGGGGGCGACCGAGGTGCGTGTGGGTACCGCGATCTTCGGGACGCGGGAATGAGCGAATTCGCGGGCCCGTCAGCGGTGCGGGGCGCGGCAGGGAAGAAATGAACCAATGGTGGCGGGATCAATGAACGTGGCATTTGTCGGCGGCGGCAACATGGCGACCGCGCTTATCGGCGGTCTCATCAGCTGCGGCGCGGATGCGCGAGAGTTTCGCGTGGTCGAGCCAGTGCGCGAGCAGCAGGACCGGCTTGGCGACCGGTTTCCGGGAATCGGTCTTTTTGGCGAGGTGTCGGGCGGGGCGGTCGAGGGCGCCGATATCGTCGTGATGGCGGTGAAACCGCAGCACATGCGCGTTGCAGCAGTGGCGCTGGCGCCGTACATCGCGCCGATACCGGTCGTACTGTCGATTGCCGCGGGCACGCGCATTGCCGAACTGTCGAAGTGGCTTGCCGGCTATGCCCGAATCGTGCGGGCGATGCCGAACACGCCGGCGCTGGTCGGTTCCGCCATCAGCGGTGCCTATGCCGCGCCCGAGGTCGATCCGGTCGGCCGCGGCCTCGCCGGCCGCGTGCTCGAGGCCGCCGGATCGGTGCTCTGGGTCGACGGCGAACCGATGATCGATGCGGTCACCGGTGTATCCGGCAGCGGTCCTGCCTACGTGTTCTATTTTCTGGAGGGTCTGGAGCTGGCGGCGCGCGAACTCGGGTTCGCGGCGCCCGATGCGCGCAAGCTGGCCTACCTGACTTTCGCCGGCGCGGTGAAACTCGCGCTCACCTCGGACCTGGAGCCGGGCGTTCTGCGCGCGCAGGTGACATCGAAGGGCGGGACGACCGAACGCGGGATACGCGTACTGGACGAGCACGGGGTCAAGGCGGCGTTCGTCGCCGCGGTGGCGGCCGCTGCCGAGCGGGCGCGGGAACTTGGCGAAGTGGAAGGAAAGTAGATGGCCGACCAGGCGATCAAGTACCTGCTCGATGTGGTCTTCGGGCTGCTCACCTACTCGCTGTTGCTGCGCTTTGTCATGCAGTGGCTGCGCGCACCGTTTCGCAATCCGCTGGGTCAGGCGGTGATCGCGCTCACCGACTGGATGGTCAAGCCGCTGCGTCGGGTAATGCCTGGTTTCAAGGGCCTCGACTGGGCATCGCTGGCCGCGACCTTCCTCGCGCAGTTCCTCTGGCTCGCCGCCTATGCATTCGTTTTCGGCGGCTTCACCGCGGTGGGGGCGAGTCTCGTATTCCTGTTCGTCGGCACCTTCGTCGCTCTGCTGAAGGCTGCGCTGTGGCTGCTGATCATCGTGGTGCTGGTGCAGGCCGTGCTGTCCTGGGTCGCGCCCGACGGACCCTTGTCGGGGCTGCTCAATGCGCTGACGTTTCCCTTTCTGCGCCCGATCCGGAAGTTCCTGCCGCCGCTGGGCGGCACGCTCGACCTCTCGCCGCTGGTCGTGATCGTGATCGCGCAGCTGCTGATCATGATGCTGGTGCCGTGGCTGGAGAGCGCGCTGACCCGGTTGTTCATCTGACCGGATCCGTGGCGGCCTGGGTGCGCGAGGACGCGGATGCGCTGGTGCTCACCCTGCACGTGCAGCCGGGGGCCAGGCGCACGGAGGTCGCGGGCACGCATGGCGGCGCGCTCAAGGTTCGCCTCGCGGCGCCGCCGGTCGATGGCAAGGCCAACGCGGAGTTGCTGCGCTTCCTGGCCGACGCCTTCGGCGTGCCCTTGCGCAACGTCGGTCTGGTCCGCGGCGAGGCGTCGCGGCAAAAGGTCGTGCGCGTCGATGCGCCTGCGTGCCGGCCGGATCGCGGCTGGGAAACGCCTTAGGCCGAAGCCACGCGGTTGGCGAGCCGCACGAAATCGGCCACGGCAAGCGTCTCGCCCCGCGCACCTGGATCGATGCCGGCGGCCTCCAGCATCGCGGACGAGCACAGCGCCGACACCGCATTGCGCAGCGTCTTGCGTCGTTGCGAGAACGCGGCGGCGACGATGCGTGCGAACAACGGTTC
>JAQBEY010000125.1:0-4106 GCA_032123655.1 Betaproteobacteria bacterium | reverse complement strand
CGGCCGGCTGCGCGGCGGCGAGTCCGGCAGTGGTCGCGTGCAGTTCGAGCGGCTCGACGAGCCCCAACCGAATCCAACGCGCGGCCGACCCCGCCATCAGCCGTCCTGCCTGGGACGGAAGACCTTAGTCCGAGTGAAATCGCGCTGCGTGGCGACGCCGGTTCGCGAGATGGTCCTAGCCATGCGGTTGATTATTCCCACTCCGCGCGGGTGGCGCAAATAAAAAGCCCCGCCGCAGCGGGGCTTAGTCCATGCAAACGCGGGGGATCCGCGTGAACCTCGAACGCCTACCCTCAGATAAACAGGCTCACGTCCGCGTCGCGCGCCATCGGCAGGAAGGTCGCGGCGCCGACGTATTCCGTCACCTCCGGCAGGAAGTCCTCGTGCTTGAACCCGAACAGGTCGACGGTCATCTGGCAACCGATGAGTTTGACGCCGGCCTCGATGGACAGGCTGCGCAATTCGCTGATGTCGGCCACACCCTTATTCTTGATCGTCTGCTTCATCAGGGTCGTCGCCACCGCCTCAAAGCCGGGCACCGCCTGCACCGCGCTCGGAATGTTCCATGCGACCGACCGGAACCAGTCCGGGCCGAACGGCATCTTCATCGGCATCGCCGGGTTACCGAGCGGGCTGACGTGCAGGTCCGAGATGTCCTTCCGGAGCAGGGTCAGACCGTAGAAGGTGAAGAACATCGAGACGTTCCAACCCAGCGCGGCCGCCGTCGAGGCGAGGATGAACGGCGGGTAGGCCCAATCGAGCGTACCCTTGGTCGCGATGATCGTCATCGAGGGCGTGCGCGCCGCAGCGCGCTTTTCGAAGGCCTCCTCGATCTTCTGCGGCAGCAACTCGTCCAGGCGGCGCTTGATCAAATCATCAATCAGGGCGGCGTTGGGTACGGGATCCATGGTGGTCTCCTCCGGTGGGGTCTGCCGCGCGGTTCGCAGGCGGCATATTCGAATTTGCGGAAATGCTGCATGATACTCCCCGCATTAAACAGGGTTATCCATTCAACCGTTTTTATACATCCATTAAGGGAATCGGCGGTCAGCCGGGCGGCTTGTCGCCCGCGGGCTGCTTGATCCCGGTCAATGTCCTAAACATGCTGCGTTTTAGACTGAGGACACCATGAAAGCTCGCGACGTCATGACCCCCAATGTGGTCTCGGTACCCGCCGACATGGCGGTTCGGGAGGTCGCCAAACTCCTGCTGGACCGGCACATCAGCGCGGTCCCCGTGGTCGACGCCAGCGGGCGGGTCCTCGGCATCATCAGCGAAGGCGACCTCATTCGCCGCCCGGAACTCGATACCGACAAGCCGCGCTCGCGCTGGCTCGCCTTTTTCATGTCCGACGGAGATCGCGCGCGGGACTATGTCAAGACCCACGGCCTCCACGCGCGCGACGTCATGTCGCGGTCCCTCGCGAGCGTATCGCCGGAGGCCTCGCTCACCGACATCGTCAACCTCATGACCGCGCGCCGCATCAAGCGCGTCGTCGTGCTCGAACAGGGCAAGCTGGCAGGCATGGTCACGCGCAGCGATCTGCTGCGCACGCTGCATGCGCGCGAGGCGATGCCGACCGACGGCGTGCCGCAGGACGACAGCAGCATCCGCGAGCGCATCCTGAAAACGATCGACAAAGAAGGCTGGGCGGCCAGCGCGATCATCAACGTACAGGTCACCGGCGGCACCGCCTACCTGTGGGGCGTGGTGGATTCCGAAGAGCAGCGCAAAGCGATCCTCGTCGCCGTCGAAGGGATACCCGGCGTACGCACAATCGAGGACCATCTCGGCAAGTTGCTGGCGGGCTGACCCGCCCCGGGCCGCCGACGGCCCGCCTTGACCGCTGCGCCGTCTCCTAGAACTCGACGTCTTCGCGGATCGCCGCAATGCCCGCCGTGGCGCACGTGTCGTCAGCCTCGCCGCCCGGTGCACCCGATACGCCGATCGCGCCAAGCAGCGACCCGCTCGCTTCGATCAGCAGGCCGCCACCGACCGCGGCGACGCCGGGTAATTGGCGCACACCGCTCTGCGGCTTGCCGGCTTGCGTCAAGTCAGCGAGCACACTCGTATTGGTTCGAAAGCTCACCGCGGTCCACGCCTTCGAGCGCGCCATGCGTGGTGTATGCGCGCCGGCAAAGCGGTCACGCAACATGACCTGGGTGACGCCCATCCGGTCGACGACGGCAACCGCGACTTGGTAACCCGCGCCGCGGCAACTCTTCAGTGCGGCCTGCGCGGCCTTGAGCGCGGTCTCCGGCGTCATCGCGCGAATGCTGAACGTTGCCTGCGCCTGCGCCTGCGCCTGCGCTGCGCCCGACAGGACCATGCCAGCCAACACCGCCATCCATCTCGTCTTCATCATGAGGATCATCGCTCCGTTTGCGCCTTTTACGCCTTGTACGCCTTGTACGCCTTATACGCCTCGTTCGCCGTGTCCACGTTACGCGGCGCGGCTAGGCCACGCTGCCGAAACCCATGTCGGTCGCACCCGCTGGCGCCTTGAGCCCGGCCACGCGGCATCCCTGCGCCACCGGCCCGCCGGAAAAAAGCAGATAGAGATGCCTGATGCCACCCCGGCGATGGAACTTTTCATCGAGCGCATCGTGCAGCTCGCGCAGCTTGACTGCGCTCGACGCGTGCCTGGCGTAGTACTCGTGCAGGGCGCGCAACACTTCCCAGTGCTCGGCGCCGAGTTCCAGGCCTTCCTTGGCCGCCGCGTCGACTGCGGCCGCCGGCGTCCAACCGTCCGGCGCATGAGGAAATTTGGGATCCTTTTCGGCACCGCTCCCCCCGCTGAGGATCCCATCCATCAGACTCGTCATGTCGTTACCTTTACCCTGTGATCCTGCCTCAGCGCTTGCGGATATGGAACACGTACTCGCCGTGCGCGCTTTCCCGGGCATCGGCCAGGTCCATGCCAGTCGCCTTTACCCAACTGCGCACGTCCGCCCGGATACCCGGACAGTCGCTTATGAGCTTCAGCACTTCGCCTTTGCGCATGCCATCGAGCAGCTTCTTCGCCTCGACAATTGGGCCCGGGCAACTCGTGCCGCGCATGTCGAGCACCGCATTGGGAGACACCCGCTGGGCCTTTCCCTTGCGGATGTAATACCCCGTCCCGCTGCGCGTCAACTTCTCGGTTTTGACGATCTCGACGTCGGCATATTTTGGCCAGGCGAAGAGGTCGTCCTTCGACGCCGGACAATCGGAAATCAGCAGCATCACCTCGCCCGCGAGCAGTTCATCGAGAACGCGTTTGGCGCCCAGCATCGGCCCCGGGCAGGCCGAGCCCCTCATGTCGAGCGTGACCTGCGGTTTCGGCTTTGATGTTCTTGCCATGCGTTCGAGCGGCGGATGCGATACTAGGCTGCGACTATACCCCGACGATGATGCGAAATCTCCCGCAACTCGCGAGCGCGGTACAGCACAACTGCAACGTCTCCGATGCGCGCCACGCCGGTGACTACGGCCTGTGCACCTTCCTGCTCAAGATGCGCGAGTACTACCGCTGGGAGAATGCGTTGCCGTTCTCGGGCACGTTGTCCAAGGCGGCGCTTGGCGACTGGCTGAGTTCGCGCGAGCAGCATTGGAACGCGATCGAAGCAGAGGCATTCCAGCCGCTTCCGCTGGCGCGCGGCCATTTGGATCCGCTGGCGGCCGAACGTGCCAATCGCGAACTTCTTCCGCAGGGCTTCGTCTACGGCGCTGGCTTTGGGCGGTTCCGGAAACCGGTGTTCTTTCTGGGCGAACTGCTGCGCGTCGAAGAGCGCGCCGGCTTGACGATTCTGATTTCCTCCTGCGAACACGCGCGCGAGCTGGCCGCGCCGCCCGCAATGCTGCAGGGGCGCACCATATTCGTGCGCCTGGAATCCGTGCGCCGATACCTGTGGGAAAAAATCGAGGAATGGCAGTGGCGCAAGGAGGACAACAGCATGGCACGCGCACTCGCGAGCTACGATTTCGCCGCCGACACCGAGGCGGCCTTGCAGCGTATGGCCGCCAACGAGATGGAAACCATGATCCTGCACGAGGTCGGAGAGGCGATGGCCGGCGAGCTGCTTGGCGCATCATGGCAGGAAATGATTGCCTCGGTGGTGAGTCCG
>JAQBEY010000124.1:0-11782 GCA_032123655.1 Betaproteobacteria bacterium | reverse complement strand
CGTCTTTGCCGGCGCCGATGATGACCACCTTGGTGTTGGGTGAACTGCTCAGCTTCTCCGTCGCTTCGATACCTTTCCACCGCAGGAGTTGTTCGCTGATGCCGGCAGCAACGATGGTCTGAAAAAAAATGCCGACGGTTCGCTCGATCTCTATTTGCAGCACGCGGACCCCGGTAACGACAAGGAAGCGAACTGGCTGCCGGCGCCAAAGGAGGGCGGCTTCAACGTGATCCTGCGTATCTACTGGCCGAAAAAAGAGGTCATCGACGGACACTGGAATCCGCCGGGAATCAAGCCGGCGTCCTGAAACCGGCTTGCCGTGCCGGGTGGCGCTGCAATTCGGTCTACTTCAGCCCAGGTTCGGCGCCAGGCGTCGACGCGCGGCATCGGGCGTGATGCCTGCGCGCTGCGCGAAATCGGCAAGCTGATCGTCACCGATTCTTCCCACGGCGAAGTAGCGCGCCGCCGGATGCGCGAAATAGAATCCCGAAACCGCCGCGGTCGGCAACATGGCGAAATTTTCGGTCAGTGACATGCCGATGGTGTCCGCGCGCAGCGCCGCGAACAACGGTGCCTTGACCGCATGGTCCGGGCAGGCAGGATAGCCCGGCGCCGGACGGATTCCGCGGTACTCCTCGCGCACCAGCGCCTCGAGCGACGGCGGCTGTGCCAATTCGTCCGGTGAGTAACCCCAGAGCTCGCGCCGTACCTTGGCGTGCAGCCATTCCGCAAACGCTTCGGCCAACCGGTCGGCCAGCGCCTTCAACATGATCGCCGCGTAGTCGTCCCGGGCGCGCTCGAACTCGGCCAGCTTTTTTTCGATGCCCAGGCCAGCGGTCACCGCGAAGGCGCCAAGCCAGTCGGACACGCCCGAAGCGCGCGGCGCAACGAAATCCGCCAGGCAGTAGTTTGGTTTGCCGGCCGGTCGCTCATTCTGCTGGCGCAGGTTGTGCCAGGTGAGGGTGACCTTCTCGCGCACCTCGTCGGCATAGACCACGATGTCGTCACCGACGGCATTGGCCGGCCATAGCGCCAGGACGCCACTCGCCGTCAACCAGCGGCCCTCGACGATCCGGCGCAGCATCGCCTGGCCGTCGGCGAACACGTTGCGCGCCGCGTCTCCGACCAGCGGGTCGTCGAGGATCGCCGGGTAGGGTCCGGACAGCTCCCAGGCCTGGAAGAACGGACCCCAGTCGATGTAGCGCGCGATTTCGGCCAGGTCGACGTTGCGCAGCTCGCGCCGGCCGGGCGCAACGGGCGCTGCCGGTGTTTGCCCGCTCCAGTCGCCAGGCAAGGCATTGGCGCGCGCCACCGCGAGCGCAACCAGCTTCGGCCCCTTCTTGCCCGCATGCTGGACGCGAATCTTCTCGTAATCGGCCGCGATTTCGGCGACGTAGCTGTCCTTCAACTCGTCGGACAGCAGGTTGCTGGCCACGCCCACGGCGCGCGACGCGTCGGGCACATAGACGGTCACGCCTCCGAAATTCGGCGCGATCTTCACCGCCGTGTGCACGCGCGAGGTCGTCGCGCCGCCGATCAGCAGCGGCTGGCGCATTCCGAGGCGCTGCATTTCGTGCGCAACATGCGCCATCTCCTCGAGCGAAGGCGTGATCAGCCCGGACAGCCCGACAATGTCGGCGTTGCGCTCGCGCGCCGTTTCGAGAATTTTTTGCGCCGGCACCATCACGCCCAGGTCGATCACCTCGAAATTGTTGCATTGGAGCACCACGCCGACGATGTTCTTGCCGATATCGTGCACGTCGCCCTTGACCGTGGCCATGACGATGGTGCCCTTCGGCTTGCCGGCGTTCCCCGAGCGCGCCTTTTCCTCCTCGATGAAGGGCACAAGGTGGCCGACCGCCTGCTTCATCACGCGCGCCGACTTGACCACCTGCGGCAGGAACATCCTGCCCGCGCCGAACAGGTCGCCGACGATGTTCATGCCGGCCATCAGAGGCCCTTCGATCACCTGGATCGGCCGGGCATGCTGCAGTCGCGCCTCCTCGGTGTCCTCGATGATGTGCGTGGTGATGCCCTTGACCAGCGCGTGCGCCAGGCGCTCGTTGACGCTGCCGGCGCGCCAGGCGAGGTCCTCGGTAATGCTCCGGCCCTGCGCTTTCACGGTTTCGGCGAAAGCGACCAACCGCTCGGTCGCATCCGGCCGGCGGTTGCGCACCACGTCTTCGGCGCGCTCGCGCAGTTCCGGGTCGAGTTCGTCGTAAACGCCGAGCTGGCCCGCGTTGACGATGCCCATGGTCAATCCTGCGCGAATCGCGTGATAGAGGAACACCGTGTGGATCGCCTCGCGCACCCCGTCGTTGCCGCGGAACGAAAAACTGACATTGGAAATTCCGCCGGACACCTTCGCGTGCGGCAGGTGCTCGCGGATCCAGCGCGTGGCCTCAATGAAATCGACCGCGTAATTATTGTGCTCTTCGATGCCAGTGGCGATGGCAAACACGTTCGGGTCGAATACGATGTCTTCGGCCGGAAAACCGACACGGTCGACCAGAAGGTCGTAGCAGCGGCGGCAGATCGTGGTCTTGCGCTCGAAGGTGTCGGCCTGGCCTTTTTCGTCAAACGCCATGACGATCACTGCGGCGCCGTAGCGGCGCACCAGCCTCGCCTGCCGGAGGAAGGCGTCCTCGCCCTCCTTGAGCGAGATCGAGTTGACGATTGGCTTGCCCTGCACGCATTTAAGCCCCGCCTCGATCACCTCCCACTTCGACGAGTCGATCATCACCGGCACGCGGGCAATATCCGGCTCCGACGCGATCAGCGACAGGAAACGCGCCATCGCCGCCGTCGAATCGAGCATCGCCTCGTCCATGTTGACGTCGATGATCTGCGCGCCGCTTTCCACCTGCTGACGCGCAACCTCGACCGCGCCCGCGAAGTCCCCGGCAAGAACGAGCCGCGCAAAGGCACGCGAACCGGTGACGTTGGTCCGCTCGCCGACGTTGACGAATAACGAATCGTCACCGATGGCAAGTGGCTCGAGGCCGGCGAGTTGCATTACGCGGGACATGGGCTGGCGTTCAGTTCCGATGGGGCGTTCCCGCGCTGTGTCGGTGCGCGCGGCAACAGCATGGGGCACATCGCGACGAGAGGACCTCGCATCGCGATGTGCGCGGGAATCTAGGCGACCGCCTCCGCGAATTCGGACGTCGGCACCACTCGCGGCGGCAGCGATTTCACCGCCTCGGCAATCGCGCGGATGTGCGCGGGCGTGGTGCCGCAGCAACCGCCGACGATGTTCACGAAACCGCTGCGCGCGAATTCGCCGAGCATCGCGGAGGTCTGCGCCGGCGTCTCGTCGTAGCCGGTCTCGGCCATCGGATTGGGCAGGCCCGCATTCGGATAGCAGGACACGAAGGTGTCGGCGACGCGCGCGATCTCCTCGATGTACGGCCGCATCAATGCGGCGCCGAGCGCGCAATTCAGGCCAACGGCCAGAGGTCGCACATGCCGCACCGAATTCCAGAACGCCTCGGCGGTCTGACCCGAGAGGGTGCGGCCGGACGCATCGGTGATTGTTCCCGATACGATCAGCGGCAGCCGCTGTCCGAGACGCTCGAACAATTCCTCGATCGCAAACAACGCGGCCTTGGCGTTGAGCGTGTCGAACACGGTCTCGACCATCAGCAAATCGGCGCCACCCTCCACCAGACCTTCGGCGGCCTCGCCATACGTTGCCGCCAGTTCGTCGAAGCTGACATTGCGCGCGCCCGGGTCGTCCACGTCAGGCGAAATCGACGCGGTGCGATTGGTCGGCCCCAGCGCGCCGGCGACAAAACGTGGCCGGTCGGGCGTGCGTGCGGTCCATGCGTCGGCGCGTTCGCGGGCGATCTGCGCGGCGGCGCGGTTCATCGCCCGCGCCTGCGGGGCCATTCCGTAATCCGCCTGGGCGATGGCCGTGGCGGAAAAGGTATTGGTCTCGATCAGGTCAGCGCCGGCGGCAAGATACTCATCGTGGATGTCGCCGACGACCTCGGGCCGGGTCAGCACCAGCAGGTCGTTGTCGCCCTTGAGCTCGTGCGCATGACCATGAAAATGGCCGCGAAAATCCGCCTCGCCGAGCTTGCACTGCTGGATCATCGTGCCCATCGCCCCATCGAGGACGAGAATGCGCTCGCGCAGCAGGCGGGTCAGCAGGGCAGTGCGATCGGGCTGCACGGGACGTGCCTCCAGCGGGCGTCCGAAGTCGGACAAGGTCTTGAATATTAGCACTTTCCGGACATGGCCCGCGCCATTCCAGGAATATGCGCAGAACCCGAGGGAATAACGCCGGGTGGACCTGCGTGATACGCTTTCGCACATGAAACATCTGAAGCCCAAAGAGGCGTTTGATTTCCTCGCCGACGATCCGTCAGCGGTGTTCATCGACTGCCGCAGCGAGATGGAGTTCTTCTTTGTCGGTCATCCGGTCGGCACCCAGCACGTCGCCTGGAACGACGGTCCCGATTGGGACATCAATCCGCATTTCGTCGGGCAGGTGAAGAAGGTGGCGAGCATGAATCGTCCGATCGTGCTGATCTGCCGCAGCGGCCATCGCTCGGTCGACGCCGGACTCGCCCTCGAGAAGGCCGGCTTCAGCGACGTCTACAACGTTCTCGACGGCTTTGAAGGTCCTCTCGACGACAAGCATCATCGCGGTTCCAAATCCGGCTGGCGCATGGAAGGCCTGCCGTGGGAGCAGTTGTAGCGCCGCGCTGACGCGATACGCTTCCGTACGCTGCGGCCGGCCGCAGCGGGACGCCCGGGGCGCCACCACCATTACCCGGATCGCCAGGATCATCGACCTGCACGCCTTCGGCCCACTCGGCACACGCTTTCGCGAAGCGTCGCAGCCATCCGCGTCGTCGGTCGAACTCGACTGGTACGACGGGCAACTGCCAGCTGCCGGAACTACGCTGGCGCTCATGTGCGGCTACGGCCGACTCCTGGTGCCGCTCGCGACGCGCGGGCGCAGCGTTCATGGCGTCGACGCGTCGGTCGCGGCGGTCTCGGTTTGCGAAACGCGACTCCAACAGGCGGGAATCAAGCCCGTGATCTTCCGGCAGGATATCGCGCAGATGAACTTGCCGCTGCGCTACGGTTGCGCGTTTGCCGCCGATGGCGCGTTCCAGTACCTCACCGATTCCGCGGCCGCCGCAATGGCTCTGGAACGCATCCGCGCGCATCTGGTGGCGCCAGGTCGGCTGATCCTCGACTGCCACGCTCCCGCGCAGTCGCTGCAACGCCAAGGCGCGCCCTGGGTCGAAGTGCGTTCGGTTCAACTGCCCGACGGCACGCAGATCGTGCTGCGCTCGGAGACGACCTGCTGGCCCGACGCCCGCATGCTGCGCAGCGAGAGCCGCTACACGCTGCGACGCGGGGCGCAGCGCCTGGCCGAGGAACACGCGACGCTGACCATGACCTGGTACACGCCCGCGGAACTCGCGACGCTGGTCGAAGCCGCGGGCTTTCTCGACGTGGCCATCGCAGCATCATCGCGCGACGACCCCGACACGCAGCCCTTCGTGGTGGCCGCGCGCCTCTGATCGGCGCGTAATCGCGCTACCAGCTGCCGGAACTGCCGCCGCCGCCGGAACTGCCGCCGCCGCCGGAAAATCCGCCGGAGCTGCTCGACGAACTCGACGACCAGCCGGACGAGCCGCTGCTACGCATCGTAAAGCCACCGATGCTGGCCGTGCCCTTGGTCTTCAGCTGCTCCTGCGCCTTCTGGTGCCACTCGGTCCGGCTGACGATCAGCTTCGCAATCGGAAATCCGACAAGGTAGATGACGAACAACACCAGCGCACCCTTCACGCCGAGCACGACGATCGGGAACATCGCCCAGAACGGAATCAGGAACAGATACATGAACCAGCCAAGGCCCGGCGTCGCGATGCCGACCAGCGTGAACAGCCCGATGATGCCGAAAATGAAAGCGGCCAGCAGAATTCGCGTTGGCCAGGGCGGCAGGTCCGGCTCCTCGACTCCGGCGAAAAACGCCATGGCGGCATCGTTCGCGCCAGCAACGCCCGAAGTGGCGCCCGCCGGCTCGGCGCTCCCTTCCAGACGTGCGATCACGGCATTGACGCCAGCCTCGATGCCGCCGTCGAAATTGCCGGACTTGAACTGCGGGGTCATCTTGTTGCGGATGATCCGGCTGGCCGAGGCGTCGGTCAGCGTGCCCTCGAGACCGTAGCCAACCTCGATGCGCATCTTGCGATCCTTTGGCACGACGACGACCAGCACCCCGTTGTCCCTGCCCTTGTGGCCAAGCTTCCAGGCGGCGAACACTCGCGACGCATATTCCTCGATGCCTTCGCCGCCGATCGTCGGCACGGTCAGGACCGCGATCTGGTTGGTGGTTTTCTCCTCGTGTGCCTTCAGCGTCGCACCGATGCGCTCACGCGTCGCCGGCCGCAGGATCTCGGCGCCGTCGACGACGCGCCCCGACAGGAAGGGAACGTCGGCGGCGAGGACTGGAAACGCCAATGCCAGCGTCAGCGTCGCGGCTGCCAGCGCGCGCAGACTCATGCGCCGCGATCCTCATGCGGCACATCGGGGAAGCGGTTGTTCGGCGCGGCCGGCACAAAACCCGCGGCCAGGACGAGGTCGCGCAGTCGGTCAAGGCCCGCGAGCAGTGCGGGCCCTGGTGGACCCCGGCGCAGCGCGGCCGCCATGGTCGAGACCAGCGCGTCCCACTGCGCCTCGTCGATGCGCCCCCGGAAACCGGTGTCCGGGCGCACGATCACCCGTCGCTCCAGCACGCTGACCAGAATCAGCACGGCGTTGCGCCCCGGGGTGTCGAAGAGTTCGCGAGCCAGGAATTCGGACTCGGCGAATTGCCGCACTTCCAGCGTGGCGCGCGACTCGCGCAGGAACAGACGGGCGAAGCGCGGAACGGCCACGGCCGCGAGCGCGCCGAGCGCACCCATGCCGAGGATCGCAAGCGCTTGAACCAGCAGTGCAACTGAATCGTTCCAGACCGGCCGGACGCTGTCCACCAGCGTAACCGCGAGCGCGGCAAGCGAAGCCGCCAGCGCGAAAGATTTCCACACGGTTTCCGGATAGACGTCGGATTTTCCGACGATCAGCGTCACGATTTCGACGCCGCACTCCGCCTCCAGCGCACGCACCCGCTCGGTGATTGCCTGCGCGTCGCGGGGCGGCAGATACATGGAAGGAACCGAAGGGTGGGGTTCCGCGGGTCAGCTGCTGCGCTCGCAGCCGGCGATCTTGATTTCGGTACCCGGGAACAGCGTCTGCATGTCCTTCAATCGCGTCATCACTGCCTGTGGCGGCGAGCGCACGACCAGCAGCGTTTGCGCAATGGCCTGCGCGTAACGCTCCACCTTGGCGGGCCCGACGCCCTTGCGGGTGAGTTCGTCAAGGTAGACAGACGCCGCGCGCTCGGTACGGAATACGCCCAGGGAAACATTGAACTGGCCGCGTCCGGCATCGACCGCGCCGACGTCGCGGATGCCCTGTCGCTTGATTTCTCCGGTCCTGGCGTCCGCCGCGGCTCGGCTCGGATAGGGTCCCGCGAGCACTCCATAGCCACCGTCGAATTCCACGCGCTTCTGCGTCAGGAGGCGGCCAAGCGCCAGTGGCTCGAGTTCGACCAGCGCGCGGGTACGCTCAGGGTCGGCGAACGGTCCCCATTCCACGCAAACGTCGTTCAGCGCTGCAACCTTGGACGGTCCGAGGCCCGCCACCTGCTGCGGCGTGAGCAGCTTGATCTTGTCCGGCTGCACCTGATCGGTCAGCAGCACGCTGTCGCCGTTGCCGGAGTCGAGCCTGGTGTAGGCATAGAGCGACAGGTTGGCAAGCAGTAGGAGAATTAGGACGACGCGCATGGTGATCGAGAATCGGAAAACTCCGGGCAGCGGGCGGTTTCACGCTGATCGGGTCATGGTCGCCGCGGCGGGCGTCACGACCAGCGGGCGCGAAAGCCCTGGTGCCCGCGATTATCCATGACCTTCGCGTCCGCGGTAAGGTGCGCGGCGATCATCCTGGTCGACAACACCTCGACAGTGCCAACTCGCCGACCAGGTTTTTGCAGTATCCAGCTGGGCTATTCCGGCCCTGACACCGCGAGGGCGGTCGCGGCCCTCGCAACGGGTCAGACGCGGCGGAGCGAGATTTCGCCGGAAAGGAAGCGGGCGCGGCGCGGGCCGTCGGCCAGCACCAGCGCGCCGGTGCTGTCCACACCAGCGACAGTCCCCTTGACGCTGCCGCCATCCGGCAGCAGCAGCTTCACCGGCTTACCCTGGTAGGCGTGCCGACGCTGCCATTCCACGGCGAAGGCCGGGAATCCGGCTCTGGAATAGGAGTCGAGCGTCGCGGCGAGATCCGCCGCCACCCGTGCCAGCAGTCGGTTGCGATCAATGGCCGGCGCGCCGCGTCCCGCGACGGTCATGAGGTCAGAGACCGGATGGCCGATCTCGCGGCGAACCTCCGCCGGGAGCCGGACGTTGAGGCCGACGCCAACCACGACGACCGAAGGTCCCAGTGCGTCGCCATTCAATTCGACCAGGATGCCGCCGACCTTGAGATGGCGGTAGACGAGATCGTTGGGCCACTTCAATTCGACCCCGGGCAGGCCCTCGGCCTCCAGCGAGCGCACCACCGCAACGCCGACGGCAAGCGATAGTCCCGCCAGAAAGCCCGCGCCCTGTTCGAATCGCCAGCCGAGCGAAAATGTCAGGCTGCCACCGGCCACCGCGGACCATGCCTTGCCACGGCGTCCTCGGCCCGAGGATTGCCACTCGGCGGCAAGTACGCTGCCATGAATGTCCCGGCGCTGCGAGCGCCGCAGGAGTTCGGTCGAGGTCGAGCCAATCTGGTCGACCACCTCGACGTCAAGAAGCGGGAAATTGAGGCCCCTTTCGGCGATTGCGCGCAGCGCGCGTCGAACCGCATCGGCATCCAGAAAATCCGGTGCGGCGGTCAACCGGTACCCCAACCCCCTCACGCGCTCCAACGACAAACCGGCGGTCTCCGCCTGCTTGAGGAGTTGCGAGACCCGGGCACGCGTCAACCCCACCGTCGCGGCGAGGTCTTCGCCGGAGTGGAAGGCGCCATCCGAAAGTTGGCGCAGGAGCGAGAATCCGAGAGGAGTGAGCACTGACATCACTATTTATGTTGCACCGCCCACTTTAACATGCTGAACGGTTTTACGCACCATTTTTGGCCTGGACAAATGGATATGCGGCCAAAGGTCGCAGTTTGCAACCCGCCCCCATGCCGGTCCCCCGGAGCAGATCAGCCGCTCAGGACGCCACGGCGAATCTGGTCCAATTCAATGGACTCGAACAACGCCTGGAAGTTGCCTTCGCCAAAGCCCTCGTTGCCCTTGCGCTGGATTATTTCGAAAAAAATCGGCCCGATCACCGTCGAGGTGAAGATCTGGAGCAGCATTTCGTCCTTGGCGGGGGCGCCGTCCAGCAGGATGCGGTTCTTGCGCAAGCGCTCGGTATCTTCGTGATGTCCTGGCAGTCGGGTGGCCAGCAGGTCGAAATAGGCATCGGGCGTGTCCTGGAAGACCACGTCGCGGGACCGCAGCGCCTCGACCGTCGCGAAAATGTCGCGGGTGCCCAGCGCCACGTGCTGAATGCCCTCGCCGCGGTACGCGACCAGGTATTCCTGGATCTGGCTCTTGTCGTCCGAGCTTTCGTTGATCGGGATGCGGATCCGGCCGCAAGGGCTGGTCATCGCCTTGGATTTCAGTCCCGTCAGTTTGCCTTCGATATCGAAGTAGCGAAGCTCGCGAAAATTGAAAATGCGGGCGTAGAAATCGGCCCACTCATCCATGCGCCCGCGGTGCACGTTGTGCGTCAGGTGGTCGAGGTAGGTCAGGCCCGCGCCCGCCGGCCGCTGGTCGACGCCCGGAATAGGCACGAAATCCACGTCGTAGATGGTCATCGCCCCGCCCGCATTCGCCGGCGAATCCGGATACCGGTCGACCAGATAGATCAGCGAGTCGCCGATACCCTTGATCGCCGGGATGTTGAGTTGCATCGGCCCTGGACGGTTTTCCACACCCCAGGCGCCCTGTGCGATGGCCGACTGGTAGGCGAACGCGGCATCGCGCACACGAAAGGCGATGGCGCAGATCGACGGGCCGTGCACGCGAGCGAACGATTGCGCGAATGAATCGGGTTCGGCGTTGATGATGAAATTGATGTCCCCTTGCCGATACAGAAGGACATTCTTGGAGCGGTGCCTGGCAACGGCAGCGAAGCCCATCGATTCGAACAGGCGCCCCATCGCCGCCGGGTCCGGCGCGGCGTACTCGATGAATTCGAATCCGTCGGTGCCAAGCGGGTTTTCCCAGAGGGAAGTGGCGGCGTTCATGGATACAACTCCGGGCAGTGATACAGGAGCGAACCATTCTACCGCCCGCGATCGCCGCGCGTCCGGTCTGGAGACGTCGGCTAGCGTGCCTCGCGCAACAGGCCGAGCGCCGCTTCGTGCAGCGCCGGATCGCCGCAGGCGAGCACCGAACCGCCCTGATCGCAGGGGCCGCCCTGCCAGTCGGTGATCCTGCCGCCGGCCGCGACGACGATCGGTATCAGCGCCTGCACGTCGTACGGTTGCAGGCCATTTTCGATCACCACGTCGACGAAGCCCATGGCCAGTTGCGTGTAGCAATAGCAGTCACCGCCGTAGCGCAGCAGGCGCGCCCGGTCACTCACCGCCGCCAATGCGGCGCGTTCCCCGGGCGTACGAAACTGCCGCGGATCGGTGGTGCTGACGATGGCGTCCTCGATGCGCGCGCAACGCCGGGTGCGCAACCTGCGGCGCTCGTCGCCACGACGCCAGTGTGCCTCGCCGCCGGCGACTCCGACGAACGTTTCGCCGACGAACGGCTGGTGCACGACGCCGATCACGGGCGCGCTGCCGTCGTGCAGCGCGATCAGCGTCGCCCAGTGGTGGTGGCCGAGAATGAAGCTCTTGGTCCCGTCGATCGGATCGATCACCCAGGTGAGCGGCGACGTGCCGCTCTGCTTGCCATGCTCCTCGCCGTGAATGCCGTGCGTCGGGTGCGATGCGCGGATCGCCGCGCGAATCACGTCCTCTGCGGCGCGATCGGCGACGGTGACCGGGTCGTAACCCATGAAGTTGCGCTTGTCCTCCACGGCGATGATTTCGCGGAAATGCGGCAGGATCGCAGCGCCGGCAGCCTGCGCCATCCGGCAGGCGAACTCGGCGTATTCGTTGGCTTCGTGCGGCGTCATCGGGCGGATCGCGAAAATAATTTGACGGGAGCGAACGGCATCATCGTACGCCGGTGGCGCCGGCTCGCGCGGCAAGGATTTCGCACTCGGCGGCGGCATCCAGCACGGATTTCCACGCGCCCGCGTTGTCCCGCTCCGCCAGCCAGGCCGTGGTTTCGGCGACGGTTCGCGCGAGCGGCCGCGTTGCCAGTCCGGTGCGCGCCGCCTTCGTGCAATCGACCTCCATGAAGCCGCCCATGTCCGCGAGGGTCGACGGAATCCACAGGGGCAGGCCGGTCCAGGGCTCGACCTTGTGTTCGAGCAGCAGTGCTTCGTCGGTCCACGCCGGCCGTGGCGCCTCCGGTCCTCCGGCGGCGATCAAGGCATCGACCAGCGCTCCCATCGTCCATTGCCGGGCTGGACTCGTCGCGTTGAACACGCCACCGGCTCCGACGTCGAGCAACTTCAGCATCCAGGCGGCAAGGTCGCGGGCATCGATCATCTGCAGCGGATATTGCGCCGGCGCAGGAACCACGGCCTCGGCCGGGCGCGCGCCCAGCAGGGCGGGA
>JAQBEY010000123.1:0-28260 GCA_032123655.1 Betaproteobacteria bacterium | reverse complement strand
ACTAGCCCGCGATTGTTTCGGCGACGATAACGTCGATCATAATGCACCGACCCGGGAATGGCAGAGGCGGCAGTGGCTCGACGCCGTGACCGACTGGGAATTGAAACGGTATTTCGAAATCATCTGACGCGACTGCCGCGCCCTGCTTCAATCATCTCCGGACCGACATGGCCATCGAACAGTTTGCCTTTCCCACCACCATCCATTTCGGCGCGGGTGCGCGCCTGCGCGTCGCTGCGGATCTGAAGGCACAGGGCATCGCCCGCCCCCTGCTGGTCACCGACCGCGGCATTGCCGGACTGCCGCTGCTCGGCGCATTCGTCGCGGCGTTGGATGGACTCGAAGTTGCCGTGTTTTCCGGCGTCGCCGGCAATCCGGTGCGCAGCCAGGTGATGGCTGGGGCACAGGCCTACGAGGCCCATGCGGCCGACGCCGTGATTGGATTGGGTGGCGGCGCGGCGTTGGACGTTGCCAAGGCGATCGCGTTGATGGCTTTGCATCCGGGCGACATCCTCGAATATGCATGGGATCATCCGCAGGTTCGACCGATGGACCGGGACATCCCCTGGTTCGTCGCCTTGCCGACCACTGCCGGTACCGGTTCGGAGGTCGGACGCTCGGCGGTCATCGGCGACGACGTCACTCACGTCAAGCGGATCATCTTCTCGCCGCTGCTGCTCGCCCGGACCGTCTATGCCGACCCGGAACTTACGCTGGGTCTGCCGGCGATGATCACCGCGGCGACCGGCATGGACGCGCTGACGCACAATGTCGAGTCCTACCTGTCGCCCGCCTACCATCCGCTGTGCGACGGCATCGCGCTCGAAGGCGCACGCATCGCCGCCCGGGCGCTGCCGATCGCGGTCGCGCAAGGTCACGACCTTGCCGCGCGTGCCGACATGCTGATGAGTTCGATGATGGGCGCCATCGCCTTCCAGAAGGATCTCGGCGCCGTGCACTCCTGCGCGCATGCGCTGTCGACGGTCTACGACCTACACCACGGCCTGGCCAACGGCATCATGATCGACCACGTGATGCGCTTCAACCTGCCTGCCGCCACCGGGAAAATGGCCGAACTCGCGCACGTGGTGCGCGCGCCGGGCGGCGACGCCGGATCCACCGAAGCGCGGGCGCAGGCATTCGTCGCCTGGCTCACCCAATTGAAGGCACGACTCGAAATCCCGGCCCGACTTGCGGATCACTGCGCCCCGCAGCCGCTCGCCCGCAGCGAACTTCCGCGACTGGTCGAAATCGCCGTGGCCGACATCTGCCACAACACCAATCCGCGCCCGTGCACCGCGGCCGATTTCGAGAAGCTCTTCGCCGCCGCGTTCTAGACGCGCGTCAGGCGGTTTCCAGGCCATGCTGAAAGTCGGCATCTCGGCGAGTTTCTTCCACGGTGAGGAACCGCGACGCGTGTTCCCTGGAATGACGCTGCAGTACATCGAGCAGAATGTCGCGCATTGGCTGATGCAGCGTGCGGTCCTGGCATTGATGGTCCCCTCCCCCGATGGCGCTACCCGCCGGACAGGGAGCCGCGTCACCGTCGCCGATTACGCCGCTGCGCTCGATGCGCTGGTGCTGATGGGCGGCTCCGACGTATGTCCCGCGACCTATGGCGAGACGCCGCTGGCACCCGCCTGGAACGGCGACCGCATTCGCGACGACTACGAAATAGCGCTGCTGCGCGCCTTCATGGCGCTGGGCAAGCCGGTGCTGGGACTGTGCCGGGGTGCGCAGGTCATCAACGTCGCGATGGGCGGAACGCTTTACCAGGACATCACCACCCAGCGGCCGAATGCGCTGCGCCATCGACTGCAGGAACTCTACGCGCGCAACTGCCATGCGGTGTCGCTGGTGCCGGGCAGCGGACTCGCTGCGCTGTACCCGCGACCGGGCCCGTTCAAGATCAACTCGGTGCATCATCAGGCGGTGAAGGATCTGGGCAATGACCTCATGATCGAGGCGTGGTCGGAGCCCGACCGCATCGTCGAGGCGGTTCGCTGGACAGGTCCCTCCTATGTCCTGGGTGTCCAATGGCATCCGGAATTCCATCCGCCGGGTGACCCGACCTTCATCGACGACACGCCGCTGCTCGACGATTTTCTGGCCACGGCCCAGCGTCACCGGTCCGCCGCCTACGCCCTCTAGAAAGTTGCCGCCATGAAAATCGTGAATCCCGCCACCGGCGCCGTCATCGCCGACCTGGTCGCCGACAACAGCAAATCGGTACGTGCCAAATACGACCGCGCCCGCTCGGCGCAACCCGGATGGGCGGCGGTGGCAATACGCAAACGGCTTGCCGCGCTCGGACGTTTTCGTGACCTGCTGGTCGAGAGGACCCCCGAACTGGCGCGGACGCTGACGCAGGAAGTCGGCAAGCCGATCCGGCAGTCGCACAACGAACTCGCCGGTGTCGTCGGCCGGATCGCGTTCTTTCTGGCCGAGACCCAGCACAGTTTGCGCGACGAGAAGGTCTTTGCGGATCCGAAGGGCACGATCGAAGAGCGCATCGGCCACGAGCCATTGGGCGTGATCGCCAACATTTCCGCCTGGAATTATCCGTACCTTGTGGGCGGAAACGTGATCGTGCCGGCGCTGGCCGCCGGCAATACCGTGCTCTACAAGCCTTCGGAATTCGCCACACTGACAGGGATGCACATTGCCAATCTGCTGCACGAGGCCGGCATCCCGGAGGACGCCTTCATCACGGTGATCGGCGACGGCAAGACCGGTACCGCGCTGCTGCGCCAGCCGGTCGATGGTGTCTTTTTCACCGGCTCGCATGCCACCGGAGTGAAGATCGCTGCCAGCACGGGGCGCCGCATGATCAAGACGCAGCTCGAGCTGGGCGGCAAGGATCCGATCTACGTCTGCGACGACGTCGATATCAATGTCGCCGCAGCGGCCATCGCCGACGGCGCGTTCTACAACACCGGGCAGTCGTGCTGTGCGGTCGAGCGCATCTACGTGCAGGAAGCCGCCTACGATGCCTTCGTCGCGGCGTTCGTCGCCGAAGTCAAACGCTTCAAACTGGGCGACCCGATGGACCAGGCGACGTACATCGGGGCCATCACCCGCCGGCCGCAACTCGCCGTGCTGCAAAAGCAGGTCGCCGACGCCAGGCGCAAGGGCGGTCTGCTGCTCTCGGGCGGCAGCGCGATCAGGGGCAAGGGCAACTGGTTCGCGCCGACGGTGATCGGCGACGCCGACCATTCCATGCTGGTGATGCGCGAGGAATCCTTCGGACCGATCATCGGCCTGCAGGCAGTCGCCGACGACGAGGCGGCGGTCGATCTCATGAACGACACCGAGTACGGGCTGACGGCGGGCGTCTACTCGACCGACGAGAAACGCGCCCGGCGCATCCTGAAGCAGGTCAACGCCGGCACCGTCTACTGGAATTGCTGCGACCGAGTCAGTCCGCGCCTGCCGTGGTCCGGTGTCAAGCACTCGGGCATCGGCCTTACGCTGTCCACCTACGGCATCCAGGCCTTCACTCGACCGAAGGCCTGGCACCTCAAGCAACCGTAGATCTGCGGGCCGGTTGGCGCTGATTGCCTGGCGCTAATTTGCTGGCTGGAGTCGCAGTTTCGCGGCGCGCAGCGTATTGGCGAGCAGCGTGGCGATGGTCATGGGACCCACCCCGCCCGGCACCGGCGTGATCCAGCCGGCGACCGCACGCGCCGCGTCGAAGTCGACGTCGCCGCACAGCGTTCCGTCTGGCAGTCTGTTGATCCCGACGTCGATCACCATCGCGCCGGGCTTCAACCAGGCGCCCTGCACGAACTTTGCCTTGCCGACGCCGGCGACCACGATATCGGCCAGGCGCACGAGTCCGGGCAGGTCGCGCGTCGCCGAGTGGCAGATCGTGACCGTGCATCGCGCCATCAGCAGTTCGAGCGCCATCGGCCGACCGACAATGTTGGACTGGCCGATGATCACCGCGTGCTTGCCGACCAGGTCTTCACCGGTCTCGGCAAGCAGCCGCATGCAGCCATAGGGCGTGCACGGACGCAGCGTGGGCATCTTGAGCACCAGCCGGCCAACGTTGTAGGGATGGAACCCATCGACATCCTTGGCGGGATCGATGCGCTCGATCACCCGCTCGGGATCGATCTGTTGCGGCAGCGGCAGTTGCACC
Source organism: Betaproteobacteria bacterium (assembly GCA_032123655.1). Taxonomy (GTDB): domain Bacteria; phylum Pseudomonadota; class Gammaproteobacteria; order Burkholderiales; family Casimicrobiaceae; genus VBCG01. The sequence goes on along the minus strand of JAQBEY010000123.1, from coordinate 24,116 downwards.
AGGATGCCATCGACTGCGGGGTCGGCGTTCAGCGTGTCGATCAGCGCAAGCAATTGCGCCTCCGACACGGTCGCCGGAAGGTCGTGCGCAAACGAGCGCATCCCCACCGCCTCCGTGGTCCGGCGCTTGTTGCGCACGTAAACCTGCGAAGCGGCGTTGTCGCCGATCAGGACGACGGCGAGACCAGGCGCTGCGTGCCCGGCCGCCACGTGCCCGGCCACGGCGACGCGAACTTCGTCGGTGACGCGCTGGGCAACGGCCTTGCCGTCGATGATGCGAGCACTCATGGCAGACGGCAGCAAGTTGGGATCCGACATTTTAGCAGTCGCCCGCGGGATAGAATCGGCGCGATGCTCGGCTCTGCCCTCTCCGCAGCGATTCTGGCCCGGCTTTCGCGCCTGCTTGCAACACCGACGAGTCCCGGCGTCACGCTGTGGGTCGACGGACAGCCGGCGGGATTCGTCGTTGTACCGCGGGTCGCGCGACTCGCCGCGTTCAGCGCAACCTTCGACGTCCGCGCCAATGGAATTCATTTCGCGCCCGCGCTCACCTCTGTCGAGGCGCGGACCGCCGCGATGGCGGAGGTGACGGCGGCGCTGGCGGCCGAGGGAGCGCTCTCCGCCTGGCGCGACGAGCGCTACGCGGTCCGCCCGACGTTCACGGCCGCGCCGTGGTTCCTGCTCGAGCGCGCCGCCGCGCGCTATTTCGGCATCCATACCTATGCCGCGCACATCAACGGCCTGTCCCGTGACCGCGACATCCCGTGCATGTGGCTGGCCCGCCGCAGCCCGGGCAAGGCCATCGATCCCGGGCTGCTCGACAATCTGGTCGGCGGCGGGATCCGGGCGGGTGCGAGCGTGGCGTCGACCGTGATTGCCGAGGCCTGGGAAGAAGCCGGTATCACGGCCGAGCTTGCCGCGACGGCACGACAGGTCGGAACGCTGGTGATTCGCCGTGACCAGCCCGACGGGCTGCAGTCCGAGACCATTTTCGTCCACGATCTCGACCTCGCGCCGGCTTTCGTTCCGGCCAATCAGGATGGCGAGGTCACCGCGCACCGGCGGGTCGAGATTGCGGAGGCGGCACGGCTGATCGCAATCGAAGCCGGGCCGGACGTGGTGACTGCCGACGCCAGTCTGGTGGTTGTCGATTACCTGCTGCGGCAGCGCGCGTTCGCCGACGACGACCCGCCGCTGCCTGCGCTGCGCGCCCTTCGCGGTACCGCAGCGCCTACGCCTTCGCCTTCGCCTTCGCCTTCGCCTTCGCCTTCGCCGCGGGTTTGACCGGGTCGATCTTCATTTCCGCGAGCGTGTCGCGAATGGCATTCACCGCGTGGCGCATGTCGCCGGGACCGATCGCGCCGATGCAGCCAACACGAAAGGTTTCCACCTGGGTCAGCTTTCCCGGGTAAAGGATGAATCCCTTTTCCCGCACTCGTTCGTAGAACGAACGGAAGGCATAACGCGGATCCGCCGGCGCGTGAAAGGTGACGATGATCGGCGCCTGGATTTCCGGCGGCAGGAACGGCACGAGGCCGAGATTGCGCATCCCGGTGACGAGTGTCTCGCAATTGGCCGAGTAGCGGGCCAGGCGGCCCGGCTGACCGCCTTCGGCGATGAACTGGTCGAGCGCGGCGTTGAGCGCCACCACGATATGCGTGGGCGGGGTGAAGCGCCACTGCGTCGTCTTTTCCATGTACACCCACTGGTCGTGCAGGTCGAGTACCAGCGACGAGCAGTTGCCGGCGCTCGCCTCGAGCGCCTCGCGGCGCGCGAAGACGAAACCCATGCCGGGTGGTCCTTCGATGCACTTGCCCGACGCGGCGATCAACGCTTCGAACGGCATCGTGCGCGCATCGATCGGCAACGCGCCGAACGAGCTCATGGCGTCGACGATCAGGCGCCGACCGTGCCGGGCAACCGTCTCGGCGATCGGCACCAGTGGATTCTCGATGCCGGTGGAGGTCTCGCAATGAATCAGCGCGACATGCGTGATCGACGGATCGGCACCGAGCAGGCGGTCGACGTCGGCAGCCGTCGTCGGCACTTCGTCCGCGGTTTCGAAGATGCTGGTCCGCCGGCCCATCATGCTCGCCAGGCGCGCCAGCCGCTTGCCGTAGGCGCCGTTGATCAGCACCAGCAGGTGCCCGTCGCGGGGCACCAGCGTATTGATCGCTGCCTCAACCGCGAAGGTGCCGCTGCCCTGAAGCGGCACGCAGACGTGGGTGTCCGCGCCATGGATGACGTCGATCAGCTTGGCGCGCAGGTGCGCCGTGACGGCGTTGAAGGCATCGTCCCAGGAGCCCCAGTCGCGCAGCATTGCAGCCTTGGTCGGCAGCGAGGTGGTGAGCGGGCCGGGGGTCAGGAGAATCGGATCGCGAGGATGCAGGGTCATGGTTGGATCAGGTCCGGAGGATGGATGGATTCGAAGTCAGGAACCGGGGTCGGTCCGCCGCCAGCCCTGCGTGCGGCCCAGCAGCCATGACTCGACGACAAGCGTGGCCACGGTGACGGTCCCGGAAGTGACGACGATCAGCGTCGCCATTGCGGCCGCCGAACCTATGGCGCCCGCCTCGTCGAGTTGCAGGATCGAAATCGCCGCAAGGGTGGTCTTCGGCGAGTAGAGAAACACGACCGCCGAGATCGTGGTCATCGCGTTCACGAAATAGTAACGGCCGATGTCCAGCACGGACGGCAGGCATACCGGCACGGTGACCCGCCAGAACGTCTTGTAGAACGGCACCTTCAGCGACGCCGACACCGACTCGAATTCCCCGTCAAGCTGCTTCAGCGCGGTGACCGCGGTCAGGTGGCTCGATGAATAGAAATGCACAACCGTGCAGGCGACGAGTATCCCCATCGTGCCGTACATGAAGGAAAGAGGATTGGCGGGTTCGTTGAAGAACAGGATGTAGCCGATCCCGAGCACCATCCCCGGAACGGCCATCGGCAGCATTGCCTGGAAACGGATCACCGGGCGCAGCCACGCCGCACCCTTGGTCTTTTCCACCCAATAGGCGCCGGCGAAGGTTACCGCTGCGCCGAGCACGGCGCACCATGCCGCCAGCTCCAGACTGTTCCAGTAGGCGTGCTCGACGCCTGCTTCGGCGAAGCCGTACAGGTAATGGTTGAGCGTGAAGGAGAGGTCGTATGGCCAGAATTTCACGAACGAGCCGAACACCGCCATCCCCATCACCAGCAGCATCGCGGCCGAAACGAGCAGGACAAACGCCAGGCACAGCGCGTCGCGCCATCGCGCCGGCCGCGGGGCATAGGGGATGCTGCGCGCGGTCAGCAACGCCTTTTGTCGCATGCGAACCTGGCGGTCGATGACGAAGGCCACAACCGCGGGCAGCAGCAGCACCAGGCCGACGACCGCGCCCATCTGGAAGTTCTGCTGACCGATCACCTGCTTGTAGATGTCGATGGCCAGCACCGAGTAGTTGCCGCCGATGACCTTGGGCACGCCGAACTCGGAAACCGCCATGGTGAATACGACCATGGCTGCCGAGACCAGACCGTACTTGGCGCCGGGCAAGGTAATGGTCAGAAAGCTCCGCCACGGCCGCGTGCCGAGCGACTCGGCCGCTTCGTAGAGGCGCGCGTCGGACAGCGCCAGCCCCGCCAGCAGGATCATCACCGCGTGCGGAAACGACGCAAAACTCATCGACAGCACCATGCCCGGCAAGCCGTAGATGGTCGCCACCCCGAACCAGGAAAGCACAACCTTGAACGCACCCTGATTGCCGAACAGGTAGATGAACGACAGCGCGGCCATCAGTGACGGCGCGAGAATGGGAATGAGCGCGATGCTGCGCCAAAGCCCCTTCGCCGGAATACAGCTGCGCTGGATCGCGTAGGCGAAAATGAAGGCCATCGGCACGGTGATGAGCGTGGTGAGCGCGGCGAAGGTCAGGGTGTTCCAGGTCGAGTACGCAAGCGCGGGCGTCTGGACGTATTGGACGAAGTTGGCGAGGCCGATGAATGCCCCGCTGCGGTCCTCGAAACTGCGCACCAGCAGCGTCGCCAGCGGCAATGCCAGGAACACGACCAGCGCCGCGCCGAGCAGCCACAATCCACCATGCGTCGCCAGGCTTTCGGCGAAGACTTTGCGGGTCACGCCGACCGGCGGCGCCAAGGCAGCGGTCATGCCTGCGTCACCGCCGGGAACACCCGCACGCGATCCGGACGCAGCGCGAACGCAAGTTGCGCGCCCTCGCGGACCTTGAGGTCGTGCAGCTGGTTGAGCGACAGCGAGATGAGCACCGTCTGCGCCAATCCCTCGCACTGCACTTCCGCATGGCATACGGTGCCGAGGTATTCGATGCGCCGAACCGTACCGGACAGGCGATTGGGCAACGCGGACAGATCGCCTTCGACGTGACGATCCTCGGGACGCATGTAGATATGCACCTCTGCCCCGCTGGCAAACTGCGCTGCGGGCAGGGAAATTTCGGTGGCGCCTACCCGAAAGCGCCCGCCGCCAAGACTGGTACCGGACAGGACGCTGGCCGTGCCCAGGAAATCCGCGACGAAGGGTGTGTCCGGACGTTCGTAGACATCCTGAGGCGTGCCAATCTGCTCGATGCCACCACGATTCATGACCACGACGCGGTCGGACATCGACAGCGCTTCCTCCTGATCATGGGTCACCATCACCGTCGTCACGTTCAGGCGCCGTTGGAGCATGCGGATCTCGCCGCGCAGGTGCTCGCGGACCTTGGCGTCAAGCGCGGACAGCGGTTCATCGAGCAGCAGCAACGACGGCGAGGTTGCCAGCGCACGGGCCAGGGCGACACGCTGCTGCTGCCCCCCGGAGAGTTGTCCCGGATATTTTGCGCCGGAGTCCGGCAGTCCGACCAGTTCGAGCAATTCGGCCACCCGCGTCGCGATCTCGACCCGCGCCCGGCGCCGATTGACCAGGCCATAGGCCACATTGGCGGCGATAGTCAGGTTGGGAAACAGCGCGTAGGATTGGAATACGATCCCGTAATCGCGCGCCGCCGGTGGCGCATGCGAGACGTCGCGCCCGTTTTGGATGACCCGGCCGCGGGTCTGCGATTCCAGCCCGGCGATGATCCGCAGCAGCGTCGTCTTTCCGCAACCGGACGGGCCGACGAAGCAGACCATTTCTCCCTGGGCGATGGACAGGTCGATCTCGCGCAGCGCGACGAAATCGCCGAAATTCTTGTATACACCTTCGATGCGCAGTGCTTCCGCGGACAAGGGCGCGGCGTCGGACGGCATGGAGGATCCCGGGCGATTGAGTCGTTGACCTGCGCGGGGTCCTGGCGGAACGAAGCGCAGAAAGAACGCGGACGCGGCGCCATGCGCCTGCGTCCGCGGGGATGCGATCTGCTACTTTTTCTTGGGCGCCGCCTTGGATTCGTAACGCTTGGTCCACTCGGCCAGGATTTTTTCCCGGTTGGCCGCCGCCCACGCGAAATCATTCTTCGCCAGACGGCTGCCGTAGTCGGCCGGCACGTTGGGCAGCGGCTTGGACATCGACGGCACCGCGACGATCGCGAAGTTGGCCGCATACAGCGCCATGGCCGCATCGGAAACCGCCCAATCCGCGAGCTTCTTGGCGGCGTCCGCCTTGGTCGTGGTCTTGACGATGGCGATCGCCTCGAGGTCCCAACCGAGGCCTTCCTTCGGGAACACCAGCTCGATCGGCGCGCCCTTCGCCTTTTCCTTGTTGGCGCGGTACTCGAAGGAAATGCCGACCACGAATTCTCCGGCAGCGGCAGCCGCGCATGGTCGCGAACCTGAATGCATGTACTGGGCGATGTTCTGGTGCAGCCCGTCCATGAATTTCCAGCCATTGGCGTCGCCGAACATCTGGAGCCAGGCGGAGACGTCGAAGAAACCGGTGCCGGACGAGGCCGGGTGCGGCATCACGATCTGTCCCTTGTAGACCGGCTTGGTCAGATCCTGCCAGGATTCCGGCTTGGGAATGTTGCGCTTGGCCGCCTCGACCGTGTTGAAGCAGATGGTGGCACCCCATACGTCCATGCCAACCCAGCTCGGCGGATTCTTGGGATCACGGTACTGTGCCGCAATCCGCGACAGGCCGGCCGGCGCATACGGCATCAACATGCCCTCGTTGCCGAAAATGGCCAGGCTGGTGGCGGCTACACCCATGATCACGTCCGCCTTGGGCGCGGCCTTCTCGGCCAGGATCTTGGCGGTGATGACGCCGGTCGAATCGCGAACCCAGACGATTTCGATATTCGGCTGCGCCTTGTTGAAGCCTTCCTGGTACGCCTTCAACTGGTCGGTTTCCAGCGCTGTGTAGACCGTGAGCTGCGTTTTTTGCGCGGCTGTGGCGCCGGAGAAAGCCAGCGCGGCGACGCACGCCGCCCTTGTCAACAAGCGGATTCCTGCTGCGACTCTCATCATGTGCTCCTGGTGGACTTGGACGAACTGCGGCGACGCGAAAAAATGCGACATCCGGAACAATCGCCCGGCTGCGCATCCGGCGATGCTACGCGTGGCGACGGTCACCGGCAACGAGCTTGCGTAGTGGCACCGGTCAGGGACCACACGCAGCCGTGCGACACGACGCCGACGATTGCAGATTGTTGACAATCTACAACTTCAGCCGTCTAATGGCAATGTGCTAAAAATCGATGACGGCGCAGCCATTGCGACCACGGCGAATCACCACGCCCCGGTGACCCGCGCCAACGACACCATCGCGGTTCTGCAGTCGAATTCGCTGCCGACCCTTGTTCAGCGCGAACTGGAGCGGATGATCCTTGCCGGCGACCTGCCCGCGGGCGCCAAGATCACCGAGGCCGACATCGCGCTGCAACTTGGCGTTTCTCGCGGGCCGGTCCGCGAGGCCTTCCGGGCGCTTGAGGCGTCCGGATTAGTGCGCATGGAAAAAAATCGTGGCGTGTTCGTCCGGCAGATCAGCATCGACGAGGCCGACGAAATCTTCGAACTGCGCGCGCTGCTGGAGGAGTTCGCTGGACGCCGCATCGCCCAGACCGCCGACGCCACGGCAGTTGCTGAGTTGCGTCAGTTCGTCGACCAGATGGACGAGGCGGCATTGCACGAGGACGTCGACCGCTATTTCCAGGCCAATGTGGCTTTTCACGACCGCCTGATCGAACTGGCCGGCAACGCCAAGCTCCTGTTCACCTATCGCCGACTGGTCAACGAGTTGCATCTGTACCGCCGCGCCACGCTGGAACAGGACGGGACGCTGCCGCGATCCGCACGGGAGCATCACTACATTCTGGACAAGATCGCGGCCGGCGACGCCGCCGCGGCGGGTCAGGCGCTGCTCGACCATGCGCTCGGCAGCCGTGCGCGCATGCATCACCACCTTCCGGCAGCGCGCGAAGTCGCGCCGCCGCCGCGCACCAGGAGAAAGGCATGACGAAGGACACCCCCCGCTCGATCAACGTAAACGAACGGGACTACCGCTGGCCACAGCGACCGGTCGTCGTTGTCTGCGTGGATGGCTGCGAACCCGATTACATCAACCAGGCCATCGAAGCCGGAAAGGCGCCGTTCCTCGCCTCGCTCAAGACACGCGGGACCTGCCTGACCGCGGACTGCGTCGTTCCATCGTTCACCAATCCCAACAACCTGTCGATCGTCACCGGAGTGCCACCGGCTGTGCACGGAATTTGCGGTAATTTTTTCTGGGATGCCGACGCTGGCGCTGAAGTCATGATGAACGACGCCAAATACCTGCGCGCCGGTACCATCCTGGCCGCGCTCGCCGACGCCGGGGCCAAGGTCGTTGTCGTGACGGCCAAGGACAAACTGCGCTCACTGCTCGGACACAAGCTCACGGGCATCTGTTTTTCGTCCGAAAAATCCGCGGAAGTGACGATGCAATCCAACGGCATCGCCGACGTCCTGTCGCTCACCGGCATGCCGGTTCCGTCCGTCTACAGTGCGGCGCTGTCCGAATTCGTGTTCGCCGCCGGCGTGGCGTTGCTGGAACGCGACCGGCCGGACGTCATGTACCTGTCGACGACCGATTACGTCCAGCACAAGGCTGCGCCCGGAACGCCCGCCGCCAACGAGTTCACCGCGATGCTCGACCGCTACCTGGGGAAACTGGATGCGCTCGGCGCCACGGTGGTGCTGACCGCGGATCACGGCATGAATGCCAAGACCGACGCGTTGGGCCGGCCGAACATCGTCTTCCTCCAGCAGCGGCTCGACGGATGGTTCGGCACCGGGACGACGCGGGTCATCCTGCCGATCACCGATCCCTACGTCGTTCATCATGGCGCGCTCGGATCGTATGCGACGGTGTACATCGGTGACGCCGCGCGCCGCGCTGATGCGGCGTCCCGTATCGCGAACCTTCCGGGGGTCGAGCGTGTCTATACCCGTGAGGAGGCCTGCCGGGAGTTCGAGCTCCCGCCTGATCGCGTCGGCGACCTGGTGGTGGTCACCGAGCGGCTCACCGTGGTCGGCACGACGCCGGACCGGCACGACCTGTCCGGCCTCGACGTCCCGCTGCGCTCGCACGGCGGCATTTCGGAGCAACGCGTGCCGCTGATCGCCAATCGGATCGCCGAGAAGCTACCGGAACGCCGCTGGCGCAACTTCGACGCCTTTGACCTGGCGCTTAACCATCTCCAGTGAGAGCCTGCCGTCCATGAACATGATGACCGAACTCGCGCAGGTGAAACACGGCGCCCCGATCAACGCCAGCATGCGTATCGCCGGCAAGCTGGTCGGCGGTGACCGCGTCATCGACGTGCTAAACCCCTTCACGGGCGTGGTGGTCGGCACGGTGCCCAAGGCCAGCGTCGACGACATTCGCCACGCCTTCACGGCGGCGCGCGCCTACCGGCCGACGCTGACCCGCTACCAGCGCTACGAAATCATGGGCCGGGCAGCGGCGCTGATGCGCGAGCGGGCCGACGCGATTTCGGACCTCATCACCGCCGAGTGCGGCATCTGCAAGAAGGATTCAATGTACGAGGTCGGCCGCGCCTGCGACGTTTTCGTCTTCGCCGGCAACGCGGCGCTGCAGGACGATGGGCAGGTTTTCTCCTGCGACCTCACGCCCCACGGCAAATCGCGCAAGGTCTACACGCTGCGTGAGCCCTTGCTGGGTGTGATCTCGGCGATCACGCCGTTCAATCATCCGCTGAACCAGGTCGCACACAAGATCGCGCCGTCGATCGCGACCAACAATCGCATGGTGCTCAAACCCACCGAAAAGACCCCACTGTCGGCTTTGCTGCTCGCCGACATCCTGTACGAGGCAGGTCTGCCGCCGCCGATGTTTTCGGTGGTCACCGGCGACCCGCGCGAAATCGCCGACGAGATGCTGGTGAACCCGGACGTCGATCTGGTCACCTTCACCGGCGGAGTTCCCATCGGCAAGTACATCGCTTCCAAAGCCGTCTACAAGCGCCAGGTATTGGAGTTGGGCGGCAATGATCCGATCATTGTCATGGAGGATGCCGACCTCGCCGAGGCTGCATCACTTGCCGCCGCGGGCTCGTACAAGAATTCCGGCCAGCGCTGTACGGCGGTCAAGCGCATCCTGGTCCACGAGCGCGTGGCCGACGACTTCGTCGCGCGACTCACTGCGAACACCAGGGCGTGGTCCTATGGCGACCCAGCCGATCCGAAACTGGACATGGGCACGGTGATCGATGAGGAATCGGCGATCAACTGCGAGTCGCGGGTCAACGACGCCGTGGCACAGGGCGCGACGCTGCTGGTCGGCAACGTCCGTCGCGGCGCACTTTATTCGCCGACGCTGATCGACCACGTGCGACCGGAAATGAATGTCGTGCACACCGAGACCTTCGGCCCGGTCTCGCCGGTGATCCGCTTCCGCGGCATCGACGAGGCCATCGGCATTGTCAACGGCACCGCCTACGGATTGTCGTCAGCGGTGTGCACCAATCGCCTCGACTACATCACCCGCTTCGTATCCGAGTTGCACGTCGGCACCGTCAACATCCGCGAGGTCCCCGGCTACCGTCTGGAACTGACGCCCTTCGGTGGCATCAAGGATTCGGGCCTGGGCTACAAGGAAGGCGTACAGGAAGCGATGAAGAGTTTCACCAACACCAAGACCTACTCGCTGCCCTGGTAGCGCACCGACGACTTGCAAATACTGCTCAACCTGCTGGCCGGCGTATCTCTCCTGGTATGGGGGACGCACATCGTGCGCACCGGCATCCTGCGCCTGTACGGCGGCGACCTGCGACGATTCCTGCGCCGCTGCGTGAGCCAACGCTTCACCGCCTTCGCGGCCGGTCTGGGCGTGACCGGGTTGATCCAGAGTTCCACCGCAACGGCGCTGATCGTCGCCGCCTTCGCCGGACAAGGTCTGATCAGCACGGCACCGGCGCTGGCCGTCATGCTCGGCGCCGACGTCGGCACGTCGTTGGTCACCGTCATCCTGTCGTTCGACCTGTCCTGGCTGGCGCCGCTGCTGATCTTCGTCGGCGTCACCCTGTTCCTCGCCCGGCAGTCGACCAACGTCGGCCGCTTCGGTCGCATTCTCATCGGTCTCGGCCTGATCATCTTCGCGCTGCAGTGGATCTCGGTGGCCGCCAAGCCCTTCGTCCAGGCCGCCGGCGTCAAGGTGATTTTCGCCTCGCTGACCGGCGATGTGCTGCTCGACATGCTGGTCGCCGCCCTGTTCACCATTCTCTGCTACTCAAGCCTCGCGGTGGTGCTGCTGATCGCCACGCTGGCCTCGCTGTCGATGATTCCCCTGCCGATCGCCTTGGGCCTGGTGCTCGGCGCCAATCTGGGCAGCGGCCTGCTCGGCATGCTGTCGACCCTGCGCTCGCCGCCGGAGGCGCGCCGCGTGACGCTGGGCAATTTCCTGTTCAAGTTGATTGGCTGCGTGCTGGCGATCCCCATCCTGGGCCACGTCGACGGCTGGATCGAAGGACTGCAACTCGACCCGGCGCGCGAAGTGGTTCTGTTCCACTTTTTCTTCAACGTTGCGCTGGCGCTGCTGTTCATCTTCTGGACCGAGAAGATCGCGCAGGTCGCCGAACGTCTGCTGCCCGACAAACCGATCGCCGACGACCCGTCCAAGCCGCGCCACCTTGACCCATCCGCGCTCGCCACGCCGACGCTGGCCATTGCCAACGCGGCCCGCGAGGCATTGCGCATCGGCGATGTGGTCGAGGACATGCTGAACGGCATGCTTGCCGTGATCCGCACCAACGACCGGACGCTCGCGCAGGTGCTGCGCGAGAAGGACGACGTCGTCGACGAGCTCTACACCGCGGTGAAGCTCTACCTGACCCAGGTATCGAGGGAGGCACTCGACGACGATGAAGGCAAGCGCTGGGCGGACATCATTTCCTTCACCATCAACCTCGAACAGGTCGGCGACATCATCGAGCGGGTCATCACCGACATCGAGGACAAGAAAATCGGCAAGAAGCGCAATTTCTCGGACGCCGGCATGGCCGAAATCTGCGATCTGCATGCGCGGCTGGTCGCCAACCTGCGGCTGGGCATGAGCGTATTCCTTAACAGCGACCTGAAGAGCGCGCAGGAACTGCTCGCGCAGAAGGTGCTGTTCCGCGACCTCGAGCGCGCCTACGCGGATTCGCACCTCGGCCGTCTCGCCGGCAACACGCTGGAAAGCATCGAGACCTCGTCGCTGCACCTCGACCTCATTTCCGACTTCAAGCGGATCAACTCGCACATCTGCTCGATTGCCTACCCGATCCTGGAGCAGGCCGGCGTGCTCGCTCGTACCAGGTTGAAGGAACCGGACTCGCCACCCCCCGAAGACTCCACGTCGGTACCCGGCGGGCGCAGCGGTCGCGCGAATTGGCAGAAACGCAAGCCTCGAACCGCCTGACCCTTTCGAACATTTTCTGTCATGTCCATTTCCGATATCTGTCTACTCTTTTCCCGCAAGGGCGGCCGCGCCTACGACGGCGAGCCAGTCACCCAGCTCGAACACGCGCTGCAATCCGCGGCGCTGGCGGTCGACGACGGCGCGTCGGCTTCGCTCGTCTCCGCGGCGCTGCTGCATGACCTTGGCCACCTGCTGAACGACCATGGAGAGACACCCACGCTGCGCGGCGTTGACGACCTGCACCAATTTGCTGCCCTGCCGTTTCTGCGACCGCTGTTCGGGGACGACGTGCTGGCGCCCATTCGTCTCCACGTGGACGCCAAGCGCTACCTGTGCGCAACGCGCCCCGGCTACCAGGAAGCGCTTTCCATCGATTCCAAGCGCAGTCTTGCGCTGCAGGGAGGCGTCTTCTCGCCCGCGCAGGCGGCCACGTTCATCGCCAAACCCCACGCTGCGGACGCCGTAAGCGTGCGCCTGTGGGACGATCTGGCCAAGACTGCCGGCGCGACCACACCCACGCTTGCCCATTTCGTGGTGACGCTGGAAGAGGCCGCGCGACGCCACGCGCGGACCAGCGCCCCGGACGCCTGAACGCCAGCGGTGGAGCTTTCCCTTGGCGTCACCTTCGCCGTTCTCGGCGCGGGCCTGCTGCACGCCGGCTGGAACGCTTTGCTGAAATCCGCCGGCGGTGGCGATCCGCTGCTCGACACGGCCACGGTGGTCGCCGGTGCGACGGCGATCTCCCTGCTGGCCCTGCCCTTCGTCGCGCCGCCGGATGCGGCTGCCTGGCCGTTCGCCGCGGCATCGGTGTTCATCCACTTCGCGTACTACCTGACCCTCGCGCAGGCCTACCGTACCGGCGACCTGTCGTTCGCCTACCCTCTGATGCGCGGCACGGCCCCGCTGCTGGTGACGCTGCTCGGGGTGATTTTCCTGCGCGAGCTGCCCTCGGCGCAGGTGACGCTGGGCATCTTGCTCATCAGTGCCGGCATTGTCTTCATCGCCTTCGCCCAGCGTCATCGGCACCCGCGCGCGGCGACGCTCTGGGCGCTGGCCAACGCCACCATCATCGCCACCTACACCTTGGTCGACGGCAGCGGCGCACGTGCCTCCGGCAACGCACTTTCGTATGTATTGTGGCTGTCCTTCGTCGAGGGCGTGGTCTTCCTGGGGTGGATAGGCGCCCTTCACCGCCGACGTGCAGTCGACTACATCGGCAGACAATGGCGGCGCGGCCTCCTCGGCGGATTCTGCAGTGTTGCCGCGTATGCGATCGTCCTCTGGGCAATGACGCTCGCGCCCGTCGCTGCCGTGGCTGCGCTGCGCGAGACATCGGTGCTGTTCGCAGCGATCATCGGCACTGTCCTCCTCAAGGAAGGCTTCGGTCTGGCGCGCCTCGCCGGCGCGGCGAGCGTCGTGGTCGGCGTGGCGGCGCTCAAGCTGTGAGTCGACCTGGTGCAACGACCATAGGCAGAATGACGATATGAGTATCCTTCCGACCCATGCCCAGGTGGTCATCGTCGGCGGCGGCATCGCCGGCGTGTCCACGGCCTACCACCTCGCCAAGCTCGGTATCACCGACGTCGTGCTGCTCGAACAGGGCCAGCTGACCTGCGGCACCACGTGGCACGCCGCCGGGCTGGTCGGCCAGACGCGGGCGACGCGCAATGCCACGCGGATGAGCCGCTATGGCATCGAGCTCTACTCGTCGCTCGAAGCGGAAACAGGACTCGCCACCGGCTGGAAGGCCTGCGGCAGCCTCAACGTCGCGAAGACTCCCGAACGCCTTCAACTCGTGCGTCGGCAGATGGCGCGCGCCAAGAGCTTCGGCATCGAATTCGAGTTCGTCTCGCCCGCCGAGGCCGGGCGAATCGCGCCGATCCTGCGCACCGACGATCTTGCCGGCGCCGTGTGGATTCCCGGCGACGGCAAGGTGAATCCGACCGACCTGACCCAATCGCTCGCCCGCGGTGCGCGGCAGCGCGGCGCGCGTCTGCACGAGGGCGTCAAAGTCACATCGGTCGACGTGCGCGAAGGCCGAATCTGCGGCGTCGCGTGGACCAGTGCCGACGGCGAAGGAACTATTCGCTGCGAAACGCTGGTCAACTGCGCGGGACAGTGGGCCCGTGCGTTCGGGCGCATGGCGGGCGTGAACGTTCCACTGTATGCCGCCGAGCACTTCTACGTTGTCACCACGCCGATCCCCGGAGTCACGCCGGCGTTGCCGGTAATCCGCGATCCCGATGGCTATATCTACTACAAGGAGGAAGTCGGCGGCCTCGTGATGGGTGGCTTCGAGCCGATGGCCAAGCCCTGGAATGTTTCGCCGATCCCCGACGGTTTCGAGTTCCAGTTGCTTCCGGAAGACTGGGATCAGTTCGAAATCCTGATGACCAATGCCATCCATCGCACACCGTGTCTGGAGACTGCGCAGATCAAGATGCTGTTGAACGGACCGGAGAGCTTCACGCCGGACGGCAATTTCATCCTTGGCGAAGCACCGGAAATCGACGGTTATTACGTCTGCGCGGGATTCAATTCGGCGGGAATCGCCAATTCCGGCGGCGCTGGCCGGCTGGTCGCCGAGTGGATCGTCGGGGGCGAGGCGCCGATCGACCTGTGGGACGTCGATATTCGCCGCTTTGCCGGATTCCATGCCAACCGACGCCATCTGGCCGACCGCACCGTCGAGTCGCTCGGCCTGCACTACGCGATGCGCTGGCCGCGCGAGGAGCTGGTCACCGTCCGGCCACTGCGCCGATCGCCGCTCTACGACAGGCTGTCGGCCAAGGGGGCCGTGTTCGGAACCAAGCTGAACTGGGAGCGCGCGAACTACTTCCTTCCCGAAGGCGCCACCCCACCGCCACCGACACTGGACAGCCCGGGCTGGCTGCCGTGGGTGCTCGAGGAACAGCGGGCCTGTCGCGAGGACGTCGTGGTCTTCGACCAGACGTCGTTTTCCAAATTCGCGCTCAAGGGCCGCGACGCACTGGCAGTGCTGCAAAGGCTTTGCGCCAACGACATCGACGTGCCCATCGGCCGGATGGTGTATACGGCGATGCTCAACGGACGCGGTGGTTTCGAGAGCGATCTCACCATCACGCGACTCGCCGACGACACGTTCTTCATCCTCACCGGGTCCGCGCAGACCACGCGCGACGCCGCATGGATAGAGCGGCATATCCCCCCGGACACGTTCGCCGCGCTGGTCGACGTCACCAGCGCATACAGCGTCATTTCGCTGATGGGACCGAAGGCGGAGGCGTTATTGCGCACGCTGTCTCCCGACGACCTCGGCAAGGCCGGCCTTCCCTTTTCAATGACCGCGGAGATCGATGTCGGCCACGCCCGCGTCCGCGCGGCACGCATGAGCTACGTCGGCGGACCCGGTTACGAAATGGTGGTCGCGACCGACCAGTGCGTGACGCTCTACGACGCGCTGCGGCGTGAAGGCGCCGCGCATGGATTGCGCGACGCCGGCTATTACACGATCGATGCACTGCGCATCGAGGCCGGTCGACGCGCCTGGGGGGCAGAACTCTCGCCCGATGAGACACCGTGGGAGGCCGGACTGGCCTATGCGGTAAAACTCGACAAGGCCACGGCCTTCATCGGCCGCGATGCGCTGGTCGAGCAGCAGGCCGCCGGGGTGCGCAAGCGACTGGTGCTGCTGACCTTCGACGACCCGGCGGCATTCCCCTGGGGCGGTGAGCCCATTCTGATGGACGGGGTCAATGTCGGCGAAATCACCTCCGCCGGATACAGCCGCCAGCATGGCCGCGCGGTCGCGATGGGCTACGCGCGCAGCGCGCCCGATGCGCCGCCGTTGTCCGACGCGATGCTGACCGGCGCACGCTACCGGGTGGACATCGCCGGAACGATGTTTGCAGTCACCCCGCACTTGAAGTTACGCTGAACCCTTTCCCGAGCGCGCCGCGCAAGGTCGCATCTGCCGACCCCGGCAGCGCCGTGGCCCGAAGCGCTCTCCACCATCAACTTCGCTGCCCATGCCCAACCGCCTATCCAACCCGCCGCCAAAGCGCGGCCGCACGCCCGGCAAGGACGGCACGACCACCGGCCAGGTCCAAAGCCTGACTCGTGGACTCAACCTGCTTGAGGCGCTCGCCAAGGCCGCAGGCGGCCTGACGCTCACCGACCTCGCGCAACGGGTGACGCTCGCGCCGTCAACCGCGCACCGGCTGTTGGCCACTCTGGAAAAATTGGGTTATGTCTACCAGGGCGGCGAACTTGGCCGCTGGTACATAGGGTTGCAAGCCTTCGCCGTCGGCTCGAGCTTTCTCGCCAATCGAGACTTCGTCGAGCAGAGCCACCCCTACCTGCGCCGACTTATGGAGCAATCGGGCGAAACGGCGAACCTCGGCATCCTAGACGGCACCGAGGCGGTATTCATCGACCAGGTGCAGTGCCGCGAGATGATGCGCACCATCGTCAAGCTGGGCAGCCGTGTTCCCCTGCATGCGTCAGGCGTGGGCAAGGCGATATTTGCCGCGCTTCCCGACGAACAGATCGACGCGATTCTCAAGGTGAAGGGGCTGCCGCGAATCACCGGAAATACCGTCACGTCGCCGGAGACCATGTGGTCAACCGTGCGCGTCATCCGCCAGCGCGGCTGGTCGTTTGACGACGAAGAGCACGCGCTCGGAACCCGCTGCGTGGCCGCGCCGATCTACGACGAACATGCCGAAGTGCTTGGCGCGATTTCAGTGGCTGGGCCGTCATCGCGCCTGCCCGACGACCGCATCCGTCACCTGGGACAGTTGGTCGCACACACGGCCGAGGAACTCACGCACCGCCTGGGCGGGCGCTGGCCGCACGGCCGCTGAGCGGGCGAAGCCTACTGCGTCCGATTCGGAATTTCGAAACTCAGGTCATCGTAGGTGTCTGCGTCCGATTCTGAATTTCGAATCTCAGGTCGTCGAAGGTGTCTGCATCCGGCCTGCCGGAAAACATCGCCAATACCAGCACGCCGCCTGAACCGCCGAGGATCAACGCCGCCACTACCCACCAGATGGAAACCAGCATTTGTCGCTCCCAATGTGAAGGATTTGCCGGCCTGCGTCACAACGTTACGCTGCTGCCCGACTCGAACCATCCCCGGACCCGGTATTCCCCTGGCCGGCGGCACGATCCGACGGTCAGAACGCGCCGGTAATCGCTTGGCAAGCAAGACACGTTCCTTGCCTCGGGGGACGCGTCTCTCCAGGCGACGAACGGCATTTTCGGCCTGGTGCCGACGGGGCTGGCGATGCGAAGCCGCCGGCTTTGCCGACCGGCGGGTCGGCGGGAGTTTCCAGCGCCGGCGCTCAGCGTCCCTGCATGCGCGCCGTACGCTCGGCGAGTTGCGGCGACGCCGGCGGCAGCCAGCGCGACAGCAGAAGGTCCGCTGCCTCCGGCTCGTTGCAGGTGAGGACCATGTCGCAGCCTGCTTCAACCGCGGCCTCGGCGCGCGCCACCATGTCCCCGGCCGTATGGGCGCCGACCATGCCAAGGTCGTCGGAGAACACGATGCCGTCGAAGCCAAGGCGCCCGCGCAGGATGTCCTGCAGCCAGATGCGCGAGTAGCCGGCCGGCGCTGCGTCGACCGCCGGATAGATGACATGCGCCGGCATTACCGCCTCCAGGCCGTCGCGCGCCATCACCGCAAACGGCACCAGGTCGGCCGCGACCAGTGCATCGAACGTGCGTTCGTCGACCGGAACATCAACGTGGGAATCAGCGGCGACGTGCCCATGCCCGGGGAAATGCTTGCCGACCGCGGCACAGCCGCCATCCCTCAGCCCCTGCCGCAGGGCCGCCGCAAGGTGCGCGGCGGCATTCGGATTCGAGTGAAACGCGCGGTCGCCGATCACCGTGCTCGAACCAAAGTCGAGATCGAGCACCGGCGCGAAGCTGAAATCCACGCCGTGCGCGCGCAGCTCACGCGCCATCACCTCACCCAGCCGCCGCGCTTCGGCGGCCGCGGCGGCAACGTCCCGGTCCCACAATTCGCCGAGCGTCCGCATCGGCGGAATGATCGTGAACCCGTCGCGAAAACGCTGGACCCGCCCGCCCTCGTGATCCACCGCGATCAACAACAGCGGCGTCCGCAGCGCGTGGATCTGTGCCGTCAATTCGGCGAGCTGCGCGCAATCGGCGAAATTACGACCGAACAGGATCACCCCGCCGACCAGCGGATGTCCAAGTCTTTCCCGATCCATGGCGTCGAGCGTACAGCCGCCGACCCCGAGAAAAACAGGTCCGCGGGCAAGAGGCGTGGCATTCATGGCTTCTCTCCAGGTCAAGGTCTCATGGTCGCGCCGCTTCGCGCAGCAGCGACTTCATCTGCCGCACCGCTTCGCGCAGGCCGGCGAAGATGCTGCGCGCGACGATGGCGTGGCCGATGTGCAACTCGCGCACTCCAGGCAGCGCAGCGACCGGCTGGACGTTGAAGTAATTGAGCGCATGTCCCGCGTTGAAACGCATGCCGAGTCCGCGTATGGCCTCGCCCGCGGCGCGAATGCGGGCAAGTTCGGCGACCACTGCGGCGGCCTCCGGGTCGCGGCCCTTGGCGTGGAATGCATGCGCATACGGACCGGTGTGCACTTCGCAGACTCTGGCGCCGATACGCGCTGCCGCCTCGACCTGCGCTATTTCGGCGTCGATGAATACCGAGGAGACAATGCCGGCATCGGCGAGGCGCGCGACCACGGTGGCCAGCGAACGCTCCTGGCCGGCCACGTCGAGTCCACCCTCCGTGGTGATTTCGTGGCGCCCCTCGGGTACCAGCATTGCCATCTCGGGTTTCAGCCGGCAGGCGATTTCGATCATTTCATCCGTCGCCGCCATCTCCAGATTGAGCTTGATGTGGGTAAGCTCGCGCAGGCGCCGCACGTCCTCGTCCTGGATGTGACGACGGTCCTCGCGCAGGTGCACGGTAATGCCGTCCGCACCGCCCAGATGTGCCTCGACCGCCGCCCAGACCGGGTCCGGCTCGTAGGTCTGCCGCGCCTGCCGCAAGGTGGCCACGTGATCGATGTTGACTCCGAGTTCTATCAAGTTGCTCATCCTTCTTCGTCCAGCGCCTGCAGGTCGCGCACGATGCGCCGGCTGAAGATGCGCCGCTCCTCGAGATAATGGTCCAGGACCTCGCGCATCAAACGCTTGGCCTCGATAGCGGTTTCCGCGTCCGGATACGTCTGGCTGGCGAGCGCGATCAGGGTCGCGCCGCGCACCGGCGCTCGATGCATTCCCGGCTCGTGCACCGCCTGCGCCTTCACGCGCCGAGGCCCACGGTCGAAGTGGTAATGGTACCGTGCCGCCGCCGTGATCGGCTCGCCGGTGTCCACCTCGCATGAAAGCGGCAGGGCGTAGCCCAGCTCGGCCAGCAGCGCCACCTCGAACTGGCGCAGCACCACCCCCTGCTCCGCCGCGGCACGCGTCCCCGCCAGCGCCTGCAACGCCGCCTCGTAGGCGCCGAACAACGCCGGATGCGGATCCTCGCGCGGCAATAGCTTGAGCAGCAGTTCGTTCAGATAGAACCCGCACAGCAGCGCCGACCCCGCGGGTGGCGCCTGCCCGCCGCGCCACTGCGCGCGCTGCAGCGTCTTGAGTTCGCCCATACCGGAGAATGAGAGCGAGAGCGGCTGGAACGCCTGCAGCAGACCCCGCAGCTCCGAGCGCGGGCGTCTGGCGCCCCGCGCCACCATCGCCACTCGCCCGTATTGCGCGGTAAGCGCCTCGACGATCAGGCTGGTTTCCCGATAGGGGTAGCTGTGCAGCACGAACGCCGCCACGTCATCGCGTGGCTGCGCGATTGCCCGGGCGGCCATCGCCTCAGTAGCCGAAGCGGGCGAGCGACACGTCGGTATCGGCCCAGCCGCTCTTCACGCGCACCCAGACCTCCAGGTAGACCTTGTCGCCGAACAGGCGCTCCATGTCGATCCGCGCCTGGGTCGCGATCGATTTCATCTTCGCGCCGCCTTCGCCGAGCAGGATCGCCCGCTGTCCGGGCCGGTCGACGTACACGGTGGCCAGAATGCGCCGAAGCGTTCCTTCCTGCGTGAAGCTGTCGATACCCACTGTCGTCGCGTACGGGACTTCGTTGCCCAGCATTCGGAAGATCTTCTCCCGAATGAATTCGGCCGCCAGAAAACGCTCATCACGATCGGTCAGATCGTCCGCCGGATACAGGGCGACGCCCGGAGGCAGCAGAGCGACGACTGCCGCCATCAGCTGGGGGAGTTGCGTGCCGCGTTCGGCCGACACCGGAACAATGGCCGCGAACGCGTGCAACGCGGCAATCTCGGCAAGTCTCGGCAGGAGCGCCGACTTGTCGGCCAGCAGATCGACCTTGTTGACGGCAGCCACCGCCGGAATCCCCGACGGAAGAAGCGCAACGACGTCGCGATCCGGGCCGGTGATTCGGGTGCCGTCGAGAACCAGCATGACGGCGTCGATGCCGGTGAGGCTTTCACGCACCGACCGGTTGAGCCGGTCGTTGAGCCGGGAGCGGTGACGTGTCTGGAATCCCGGCGTATCAACGAAGATGCACTGCGCATCGGGAGCGCTGGCGATCCCGGCAATTCGATGCCGCGTGGTCTGCGGTTTCTTCGAGGTAATGCTGATTTTCTGTCCGATCAGCGCATTGAGCAGCGTCGACTTGCCTACGCTCGGCCGGCCGACAATTGCCACATGACCGCAGCGAAATTCCGGCACGGCGTCGACGTCAGCCCTGGCCACGGACCGCCCCGTCGGAATTCTCCGTCGCCAGTCGCTCGGCGGCGGCCGCCGCCGACTGCTCGGCCGCGCGCCGGCTGGTCCCTGTACCACGCGTGGCGATCGCCAGTGACGGAATCCGGCACTCGACGTCGAACGACTGCGCATGCGCCTCGCCCGATACTGCCCGAACCTCGTACTCGGGCACCGGCAGCCGCCGCGCCTGCAGCCACTCCTGCAGCCGGGTCTTGGGGTCCCTGCCGTGGGTCGCCGGGTCGATGTTGCTGAGCGCGTCGCCGTAGCACGTGGCGACTACCGCACGCGCAGCCTCGAATCCGCCATCGAGGAAGACCGCGCCGAACACGGCTTCGAGCGCGTCCGCAAGAATGGATGGCCGTTCGAAACCGCCGCTGCGCATTTCGCCGTCGCCGAGCCGAAGAGCCTCGGCGACACCCAGACGACGTGCCACGCCCGCCAGCGTCTGCTGATTCACGAGGCTCGCACGAATCCGTGACAGATCGCCTTCGTCGACCGCCGGAAATCGTTCGTACAGCGTCAGTCCGATCGCGCAGTTGAGGACGGCGTCGCCAACGAATTCAAGGCGCTCATTGTGATACGCGCCGAAGCTTCGGTGCGTCAGCGCCTGGCGCAGAAGTTCCGGTTCGCGAAACGCGTATCCAAGTCGCTCCCGCAACGGCGCGGCCATTCGGATCGGAGATGCGCGCCTGCTAGCGCGACGCCTCGGCCTCGAACTCCAGCAGCAGACTCACGTTGCCCGCCACCGGGAGGCGTTTTTCCCAGGCCACGCTGGCGGTGATCGTGTTGCCGATCTTCGAGACCTCGACGTCCTTGCCCGCGACAGCGTCGGCGTAGTCGGCCGCAAGCCGCCGATCCATCGCGCGGCGGATCGTCGGAACCGACAGGTCGTTCGAATCGGCGAGCGCGCCTTCGAGCGCCTTCTGGATCGTGTAGTGCTCGATGTACGCGGGCGCCATGCGGAAAGTCAGAAGCGCCACGACCAGCACGACCGCGGACACGAACAAGAACCCGATCATCGAAAGCCCGCTTTGCCTAGACCGCATACCCATGCCACTCTCCCCGACCCTTCCTGCCACTAGCGGATACCGCTGCCTACCCGCTTGAACAGGAAGTTCGAAATGTCGTCCCAATTGAACCAGATGAAGAATGCCCGGCCGCGAAGGTGATCGTCCGGGACAAATCCCCAATAGCGGCCATCGTCGCTGTTGTCACGATTGTCGCCCATCACGAAGTAGTTGCCTGCCGGTACCCTGCAGGTAAATCCACGTTCATTGTATTCGCAATTCTCACGCTTCGGAAACGAGCGCACGTTCTGGGGATACACCGGCGCCGATTTCGGATTCAGCCCGATCGTGTAGGTGTGCGGAGGCCCGGAGGGGTGGGCGGTCTCGAGAAGTCTTTCCAGCGTCTCGAAACGCAGGCCATCGTCCACGTAGCTGTACGAGCCGTCGGGTCTTTGTGGCAGCGGCTCGCCGTTGACCGTCAGTTCCTTGTCGCGGTAGGTCACGGTATCGCCGCCCACTCCGACGATGCGCTTGATGAAATCCTGGCTGGGATTGACCGGGTAGCGGAACACGACCACGTCGCCGCGCTGTGGATCACCGAACGACACGATTTTCTTTTCGATGATCGGCAACCGCAGGCCGTAGGTGTATTTGTTGACCAGGATGAAGTCGCCGACCTCGAGCGTCGGCCGCATCGACGACGAGGGAATCTTGAACGGCTCGACCACGAAGGACCGCAGCAGGAACACGGCCAGCAGCACCGGAAAGAAACTCGCCGCGTACTCGACCCAGGCGGGTTCCGGCGTACCCGGAGCGCGACGCCGGGCGAAGTAGGCACGGTCGACGCCCCACAGAATGCCGGTGGCCAGCGTCAGCAGGAACAGTATCAGTGCAAAATTCATGATATTCGGTGGATCGAGGTCAGTGTCGGGTCGAAGGGCCGACGGATTGTGCCATGCGCCGGCGCCCATCCGGACGCAGCCCGGACAGCGATTTCGGCATTTGGTCTATTTTTCGCCCACCTGCAGAATGGCCAGGAACGCTTCCTGGGGGATTTCAACGCTGCCCACGGATTTCATCCGCTTCTTGCCGGCCTTCTGCTTTTCCAGGAGCTTCTTCTTGCGGGAGATGTCGCCCCCGTAACACTTCGCCAGAACGTTCTTGCGCATTGCCTTGATGGTCTCGCGGGCGATGATCTGCGCCCCGATCGAAGCCTGCACGGCAACATCGAACATCTGCCGGGGGATCAGCGAGCGCATCTTCGCGGCGACCTGACGGCCGCGGTAGAGTGACACCGACCGGTGCACCATCACCGAAAGCGCGTCGACTCGCTCGCCGTTGATCAGGATGTCGAGCTTGACGACGTCCGCGGCACGGAAGTCCTTGAAATCGTAGTCCAGCGATGCGTAGCCGCGTGAAACCGACTTCAGCTTGTCGAAAAAATCCATCACCACTTCGGCCATCGGCAGTTCGTAGGTCAGCATCACCTGCCGTCCGAGGTATTGCATGTTCTTCTGGACGCCTCGCTTCTCGGTGCAAAGCGTGATCACCGGGCCGACGTACTCCTGCGGCATCAGGATGGTCGCCGTGATGATGGGCTCACGGATTTCCTCGACTCTCGACAGGTCCGGCAGCTTCGACGGGTTCTCGATCTCGAGCAGCGTCCCGTCGCGCATCAACACCTGGTAGATGACCGTGGGCGCCGTCGTGATGAGTTCCATGTCGTACTCGCGCTCGAGGCGTTCCTGCACGATGTCCATGTGCAGGAGGCCGAGGAAGCCGCAGCGGAAGCCGAAGCCCAGCGCCTGCGACACTTCGGGCTCGAAATGCAGCGAGGCATCGTTGAGCTTGAGCTTGTTCAGCGCGTCGCGCAGTGCCTCGTACTGGTTCGACTCGACCGGGTAGAGACCGGCGAAAACCTGCGGCTTGACGTCCTTGAATCCAGGCAGCGCAGTCGCCGCGGGCCGGGCGGCCAGCGTCACGGTATCGCCGACCTTCGCTGCATCGATCTCCTTGATGCCGGCAATGATGAAGCCGACATCGCCGGCCGACAGGGTTGCCCGCTCGACGGCCTTTGGGGTGAAGACGCCGACCTGCTCGCAGCCGTAGGTCGCACCGGCGGCCATCAGCAGGATCTTGTCCTTGGGCCGCAGCGTGCCGTCAATGACCCGTACCAGCATCACGACACCGACGTAGTTGTCGAACCACGAGTCGATGATCAGCGC
The DNA here is from genome assembly GCA_032123655.1 of Betaproteobacteria bacterium. Classification (GTDB taxonomy): domain Bacteria; phylum Pseudomonadota; class Gammaproteobacteria; order Burkholderiales; family Casimicrobiaceae; genus VBCG01. Next base: position 301 of record JAQBEY010000123.1, on the reverse strand, counting down.
CGATAGCGGCGCATCCGCATCTCCGGTGGGCGGCGGCACCCTGACGATCACCATTTCGAGGATGTCGTCGATGCCGACGCCGTTCTTGGCGCTCGCCCGCACGGCGTCGGTGGCATCGATGCCGATGATGTCCTCAATCTCGTCGATCACCCGCTCCGGCTCGGCCGAAGGGAGGTCGACCTTGTTGAGCACCGGAATCACCTCGACGCCCTGTTCGATCGCCGTGTAGCAGTTGGCCACAGTCTGTGCCTCGACGCCCTGCGATGCGTCGACGACCAGCAGCGCACCCTCGCAGGCAGCC